>NZ_CAJNBJ010000017.1:0-600000 GCF_905220995.1 Nitrospira defluvii | reverse complement strand
GCAAATATGGCTCAGGGAAGGCGGTTTCAGGAATGCGGGCGCGAGTATTCTTCTTCCGAAACTCGGTGATGATGTCGTAGAGGTCTTGCTTCGTGCAGAGGCCTTTCCGTTCCAGTACTTCTACAATCGCAGCAATCTCCCACATGTTAGAGACGGTCGCTTCTTCAAGGGACATGGCCTCGCGTTTGGGACGTTGTTCGCTCATGGGAACCTCTTCCCGGGCTCCTGCACTAATCGTTTCACGTAATGCTCCAGACGCGCCTGGGTGTGCGGCTCAATCAACCGAGTTTCGGCGGCAAATTCCTCTCCTCTCGACCATCGGACCACGGCTTCAGGAATCTCGATGCGTTGCTCATTCGGGAGGGTGACTGTCAGCGAAAGCGTTTCCCCTGGCCGCATGGGGAGATCACCAGAAAGACGCAATCCGCTGAGTGAAAGATTCCAGACGGTGCCTTGCCCCTGAAATGAGCCTGCGTTGTATGTGACGGAAGATTGCGCAGGAAAGCGACGGTAGGGGCGAATCGAGAACGGCATAGGGGCCTCGCAAGAAAGCCCATTCTAGGAGGGTTACAAACTACGACGCAAGAGCCGAACGGGAGATTAGTTGCATTGATGTACTAGGCCGTCACGATTGGCAACGCAGTCCAATCCGTCGTATAGGCCGGCGAACGGTGCTGAAACTGCGTCTTCCAGGCTTTGTGAATACCGCTGGAAGCATAATGGAGGGTGCCGGCGCCCCACCGATCATTGACCGCATCGAGTGCGGACATCAGCCGCTGGGACTTTCTCCTGTCTTGAGAGTCGAACAGATCGGCCTGTGCCTGACTGGCAGAGACCAGGCCTGTCAGGGTCACCCCCGCTTTCTTGTAGCGATACCCCTCTCGATAGATGGTGCGGATTCCCTGAAGCGCTGACTTGATGAGGTCGGAGGTAGAGTCGGTCGCAATCGGCAGCTTCAGTGTCAGTGTGTTGCTGTACTGTGGACCTTCTTTGAATTCGTTCGTCGTAAGACACACCGTTACCACGGTCGCGGCCAGTCGTTCGTGTCTCAACTTCTCCGCCACACGTGACGTATAGGACGAGACCGCCTCTTCCATGTCGACTAGGGTACTGATGAGCTGCCCAAACGCCCGTGAGCATGTCAGGCTCTGCTTCGGAGCGGGACACTCTTCCAGGTCTAAGCAGGAGATTCCACGTAACTCCATCACCAAACGAAGTCCCACGATGCCCAGATGCTTTCTGATCCACTGGTCATCAGCCTCGCGGAGTTGGAGCGCCGTCATGATGCCATGCTGATTCAGAAGCCTGATCAGGTTTCGCCCGATCCCCCAGACATCCTCAATCGGCACTCGGCCTAGCAAGGCGTCTCGATCGGGACAGGCCAGTAGATCGAACACCCCGTTCGTATCTGGTGTGCGTTTTGCCACACGGTTGGCGATCTTGGCGAGGGTCTTGGTCTCCGCGATGCCGACCGACACCGGAAGGCCGGTCCAGCGCTTCACCGTGGTCCGAATGGTACGGCCGTACTTCGTGAAGTTCCTAGAGGTGAACCCGGACAGACTCAGGAAGGCTTCATCAATCGAGTAGATTTCGAGATCCGGGCAGAACTGTTCCAAGGTTTCCATGACCCGCTGAGACATATCCCCATACAGGGTGTAGTTCGAGGAAAACACCTGCACCTGATGGGCACGCAGGAGCGGGCGAATCTGAAACTCTGGCACACCCATCGCAATGCCAAGCGCCTTGGCTTCATTGGAGCGAGCCACCACACAGCCGTCATTGTTGGACAAGACGACAATAGGTTTACCATCCAGCTTTGGGTTAAACACCCGCTCGCAGGAGGCATAGAAGTTATTGCAATCGACGAGGGCAAAGATGGGAGGCATGGGACCGCTCAGAGCGCGTGGATGACGTTGGTGACGACACCCCAAATCTCAAAGGACTGTTGGGCCTGAATCTCGATGGGCTGATAATTCTTGTTGGCTGGGAGAAGGCGTAGGATATTGTTCCGCTTATAGAGACGTTTGACCGTCAATTCTCCGTCCAGAGCCGCCACGATCACGTTTCCGTCAATGGCTTCTAGGGAACGATCTACGATCAGGATGTCACGAGAATGAATCCCGGCCTCCAACATCGAGTCGCCGGTCACGCGCACAAAGAACGTGGCGGCCGGGTGCTTGATGAGGTGCCGATTTAGATCGAGCTTCCCCTCGATATAGTCGTCAGCCGGAGAGGGAAAGCCTGCGGGCAGCCGACCAAGAAAGACGGGGAGGGCATACCGCGTCGAGAGATCAGGGGCGTAAATGGCATCCACATTCATCGGCATCGAAGATCCTCACCAGATTGGCCTTGCCTAGTGTAGGCCTAAACCGAGACAGACTCAAGGCAGTCCGGGGCATCATGTCGCGGGTTATTGACAAGCGTACTGACCGGGTAGACCGTGAGCTCCTCAGTCGGATAGGGACGGAGCAAGGCTTTCAGGGAGTCTGCCTGATGGACGGTTGGGTCGAGCCACTGGTCGTAGGCTGATGGCGCCAGAATGACCGGCATCCGATTGTGGATCGGTCGCAGCAACTCGTTCGGTTCCGTCGTGAGGATCGTACACGATTCGATGTCCGCGCCTTCCGGGGGATGCCAGTGTTCCCACAAGCCGGCAAAGGCAAAGGGACGGTGACTCTTCATGCCGATCCACATTGGCTGCTTTCTCAGTCCCTGGACCTGCCACTCATAGAATCCCGTCGCAATGACAAGACAGCGTCGGGTCTTGAACGCGGCACGAAAGGAGGGTTTCTCCGTCACGGACTCGGCTTTGGCATTTATGCACTGCTGCCCGATTTTCGGGTCTTTGGCCCAAGACGGAATCAGCCCCCAGCGCAACAGCACCAGCTGACGGGTGGTTGTCCCCGGCTCGATCCGGATCGCGGCCACCGGTTGAGAGGGAGCAATGTTGTAACGAGCAGTGAACAGGGGAGGACTCGCGACGCCAAACTGTTGAGCGATCACCGCTGGCGAGGCCGTTTGGGTAAAGCGTCCGCACATCTTGTTGTACGTCGAAGCCTAGGCCGTCCGTGAGGAAGTGTCAAGGACAGGGCGTAGCATAACAGCCATCCTGTATCATTGTTATACGTTGCCGTATCGAGATCGATACGCCCGCACAGCTAATTCAGCTGCTCATCTCTACGCAATCTGAATGAATCTCCATTGTGACGGCCCTTAGCGCATTCGGCACGCGTGTTGCTGAGATCCTTGTACGCATCACACCTCACCTCACACAAGGAGAACCCACCATATCGAACACTTCGACCGTCCCAACGATTGCCCCCGTAGCCCCCGGCATTTATGTCGACGAGATTGATCCTGGTGCTCCGGATATGCCCGCCGTCATGCGAGAACTGGTCCGGGCCTTGCTGGAGCAAATCTGTGAATGTGAGCTCGTCGGGTTGGTCTATGAGGAGAATTCGCTCGAGACCCGAGCGCAGCTCATAGCGACCTTGCGCGGGCATCTTGTGATGCGCTGGGCGAAGGATTTTCTCAAGGGACGGTCCGTACAAGAAGCTTTGTTTCTCCGTTGCGATCACACCACCACAACACAGACCGATCTCGACAGCGGATTTCTGATCTGTGAGGTCGGCATGGCACCTGTAAACCCGTCGGAGTTTGTCGTCTTCCGCATGCTCATCCGATTTGCCCCCAGACCGTGAGCCTCTCGTCAGGGGAGAGGAAGCCTGCTAGCATGCGGTCTATGCGCTTTCTTCTCGTGGCTCTTTTTACCGTTCTGCTTGCGGTGCCTGTATTAGCAGGGGTGTATTCTGGCCAAGTGGTCGGGGTGATTGACGGTGATACGATTGACGTTCTGCATAACGGTAAAGCTGAACGTATCCGACTCAATGGCATCGACTGCCCTGAGAAAAGCCAATCCTACGGGCAGAAGGCTAAGCAGGCCGCCTCAGCCCTCGTGTTCAGCAAAGAGGTCACGCTGCACACGTTCGAGGAAGACAAGTATGGGCGCACCATTGGAAATGTGCTCCTAGCCGATGGAACGAACGTCAACCAGGAGCTAGTCAAAGAGGGCTGGTGCTGGTGGTATCGGAAATATGCACCAGGAAATACGGTGCTCGAAGGGTTAGAGAACGAAGCGCGAGAGGCTCGAAAAGGCCTGTGGGTTGATCCGCAGCCGGTGCCGCCGTGGCAGTGGCGGAAGCGTTGAGCTATTTTTAGGTAAGCGGTTCCAATAGAAGCTGACTTGTAAATGGTCGTCTGCCGTTTGGCTCTGCTCCTACTGCAACTTTTGTTCGGTCGAGCAATCTAGATGCAAACGAATGAAGTCCGTCAGTATAGTTTGCGTTCTGAAACTCTTTAGGAACTCCTTCGCCATACTGCAACAGAATTTTCCTTATTTGATCGCAGTCCCTTGCTGAAAGAACTCCAATTTGGAAGAAGAGTGTCACCACATCAAACATCCTGGCGACCGGAGCTGGCGTCTGCATTCCTAAATTGTGAAGGGTATTCACCGCTATTCCGTCATTACTCAATGACGGCATCTGCAAAGTGACAGCAGCAGCATGCGTATAAGCTTCACCCGTTCCTACGCGTATTCCATACTGGCGCCCACTTGCCTGAATAGTATCCCAGGTCGCCTGAACTGCTGCTGGTGGAAGAAACGAATTAGAATCGAGGAGACTGGACTGGAGAATGGTGGAGTCGAAAACCTGGAGGACCCGAGAGGTTAGTGCCTTGTCGAATTGAGGTTCGACTTTCGTCCGATACTTCTTGTGCTGTCTGAGCTCATTCTCAACCTCGAATACTATTACAGGCTGAATGCCATATTCAGTTTTGAAACTTCGCAGAAGCTTATTTTGGTCTGTTAGGAACAGCTGAATGAGAGCATCCGAATCACAGAATAGTAGTGCGGGATTACTCATCGGAGGACAGGTTGGAACTATTCAACATATTCAGGCATTTGACTCCCAAATCGAGAGTAGAATGTTGATTCATCTATCATCAAGAACTCAGCTGCTTTACTTGGACTGATCTGGCCAGCAACTGTTGCCTCTACTACACGCTTAATATAGTTGGCAGGGAGCCTGAGAGTTCTTGAGTAAATCGTTGTATTCCGCCTATCTCTCCATTCGTCCTTCTTGCTGTCGTGTCTTTTTAGGAACTGCTCTGTTGTCAAAGCTCTCACTGATAACTCCGAGAGGTCAGACGCTATGTCAAATCTGGCGTATTGCTCTGCCTCTTCAGGAGAAATCAAGTCATTGCTAAGTGCTGCCGAGATCACCGTTTTCTGCTCAGTATGAGTTTTTGCAATCAATGTGGCCAGCTGCTTGGGCGTAAGCGCATGCAAGTTCAAGCCTAACGTCGAGCTCATGTGTATTAGCACGTCACGTGGTGCCAAGCTTTCTTGCGCAAATGCCTGAGCCCTTTCTTCAGATAAGCTGGATTGGGCCTCTTGATTTTGAAGAGGGAACAGATCAATAGACGCACCATCGGTATATGCATCAAAAATAGCATGGGCAAGCTCGTGCAGTAGTATGTGGTTGCCCCTAAACCATGTGCGCTTATATGAATTAGAGAAAAGGCATGGGCGCTCTAAAGAAGTAGCTCCTAGGTAAAAGCAGCACCCTTCAACGCTCGACTCTGGCATCGGGCTCTCAATGATAAGAACCCCTCTATTTCTAAGATTTCCCCTGAAAGCTTCCCCTATACCTGTTTTGCCCTTGTCTAGGCCTGAGAGTTGCCTGAAAATCCTCGCTGCCTGTCGGCCTTGTTCTCGGGGCGGAGCCTGAAGGTCTGTTTCGCGACGGATATTCTCAAATATCAATTGCCACCCAGTTGCCCTGCTATCAGTGGCTTGCTCAAGCTGATCGAAGTAATACCCGAGGTGACGTATTAGAAGAACGTATTCGCGATCAACGTCAGTAAGGCCATTTCCGCGGAACTTAAACCAGATAGCTGGAGCTACATCACCTTGCTGTCTCTGTTCGCTTCGAGTACTACGCAGAGTCAGAGGTGATACGCCCAAGACTGTCGATAGGCGTGACACCATCGAGTCAGGGATAGAGCGATTACCTGCAACCCACTCCTGGAATATCTTGGGACTAACTCCAAGAAGTTCGGCTGAGGTTTGTAAGTCTAATTTAGCTGAATCCAGGATCTGCTTGAGCATCTATGCTATTCCCCAGGGAGGTGCTTAATTCACAACTTAACAACTTCTCTCGTTCAGCACTAGAGGTCAACCACTTGTGCCTGGTTTATGGTTGTCTAGCTTGGCAGTCTTTCCGTGGCAAGCGATTTTGGCAGAGAGTGCACAGATATACTGATGAAGAAAAGTAAGCACGTGGAACATAGCTTATATAGTACCCAAGGAAGGGCTTAAGACAAGGTTAATTTAGCATTCTGAAAACGGTCTCTTCAAGGCCCAGGGAAGTAAAGAGGGACGGAAAGAGGAACCGGCCATTTTGCCGTTTCATCGAATCGTCTAAACTAATGTCTGGGGTGGTAGTTTAGTGGTGCCGAGGGACTGAATCGAACTGTCGACACCAGCCTTTTCAGGACGTGGTTGTTCTATGCAAGGGCCTGAATCTTCTTGTGATTTCTCGCCGTAGTGAGCGTGGACAACTAAATGGACCACCGGTCTCAGTGCATGTCTTGGTAAGTTATTGGGCTTTGTGGTCGCTCAGTTCGCGTAAAATTGCTTCAGATCGCGTGCACTCATGATATTTCAGCCTTGACAGGGTGGACTAGCCCGCGTTAGGTATCTGGGCTGATAATTGAGCAATCTCTCGGATGCCCGCTAGGGCGTAACAGGGAAGTCCGGTGAAAAACCGGCGCGGTCCCGCCACTGTAAGTGGGAAGCTCTCCCGTTTTAGCCACTCAACAAACGTGTTGGGGAAGGCTGGGGGTAGCGGTGAAGGTTCGACCTTCTGAACCCATGAGCCAGGAGACCTATCCGAGCTGACATAGTACGGTTTCTCCGCGCGGTAACGGAGGATCGCTCCTGCCTTTTTGGCATGCGACCTCTTGTTCCCCATGCGGGACGGAGGTTTTTTTATGCCCTCGTTTTTGTGGGAGCAGCGTGTGACTGCTCCCAACGTTGACACGCCATTCACATCCCAACATTCGGAGCAACCCTCATGAGCACGGGATTGCTCATCGTCGGACACGGCAGCCGCGATCCCAACGCGAACGTCGAGTTTGAGGCGTTGGTGACGGCCTATCGTGCAGGGCGTCCTGATCTTCACGTCGCGCACGGCTATGTGGAGCTGGCCCGCCCGTCGTTGGCGGCCGCGCTTCGCGAGTTGGCGCAACGGGCCGACTCCGTTGTCGTCCTGCCGTTGTTTCTGTTTGCCGCGGGGCATGTGAAGAACGATATCCCTCTCGCGCTCTCGCAGGCTCGGCAAGAGCATCCTTCCGTCCAGTTTATCGTGGCCCATGCCTTGGGCATCCATCCCAATCTCGTGGAGCTGGCGTTCGAGCGGGCGCGGGCGGCGTTGGAAGGCGCCCGTGAATCCGCGAAGACCGCCGTGGTGGTGGTGGGCCGTGGTTCAAGCGACCCAGACGCGAACGGGGACTTTTGTAAAGTTGTTCGTCTCCTTGCCGAAGGGCGCGATCTTGGGTGGGTGGTGCCCTGCTTTATTGGCGTGACGAGACCGCTATTTGAGGAGACGGTGGAACTGGTTGCGCGTGCGCGCCCAGAGCGGATCGTCGTGGCGCCGTATTTTCTTTTCGGCGGAAGACTGATCACGAAAATTCGCGAACAGGTGGATTCGTTTCAAGCCCGGTATCCCTGGATCAAGACCGAACTGGCGCCCCATTTGGGAATTGACGACCGATTGCTCCGCTTGATGGACGAGCGCCTGGCCGAAGCGACAGCGGGAGAACGTCCGCTGCCCTGCGATACGTGTCAGTATCGAGTGCCGGTGTCCGCGGTGACCGGGCAGGTGGGCGGGCTCAAAGCGCTGCTCTGGAGTTTGCGGCACGGGTTTACCCACGCGCAAGCCATGCCTCATGTGCATGCCCATCGTCCGCTGGCGAAACATGTGTTGGTCTGCGGGAATGTCGATTGTGCCGACGGCGGGAGCATTCCGCTCATTGCCACATTGCGGCGGCTGTTGAAGGACGCTGGGCGGGATCAGGATATCCGCGTGACGAAGACCTCCTGCATGGGCCGCTGCGGGGAGGGGCCGACGGTCGCGGTCTATCCTGACGGCATCTGGTATCGGGCTGTGAAAGAGACGGATG
Organism: Nitrospira defluvii; assembly: GCF_905220995.1. Classification (NCBI taxonomy): domain Bacteria; kingdom Pseudomonadati; phylum Nitrospirota; class Nitrospiria; order Nitrospirales; family Nitrospiraceae; genus Nitrospira; species Nitrospira defluvii. The sequence goes on along the minus strand of NZ_CAJNBJ010000017.1, from coordinate 591,756 downwards.
CCAAGGAATTAGTCGACGAACATTTGCTGGGCGACCGGTTGGTCAGCCGCCTGGTTGACAACATCATGCAGTAACGGAGGATGTCTGATGGCCTGTCACGAAATTGCAGGATTGCGGTTGGGGTTGATGGAAGTGCTGGGAGTGAAGAACGAAGCCGAGCGGCAGCATGAACTGGCCGAACTGGGCACCGGGGCCGATCAGCCGGGACCGATCCGTTCCATGTGTGGAGCCAAGGATCTGGCGTCCCTCAAGCAGTATTACGAGAGCGCAGTCTCCGCGCTGGAACAGCGCGTCGCCGCGACCAGGCCGGATGATCCGAAGCTTCCGTACCTGCGCACGCTGATTGTGCTGACCAAGAAGGTGGAGCTCGATTTGACGCATCAGATCGAGGGGCTCATGCATCTCTATCGGGACCTTGATGAGATGCATGATTTTGTCCATGAGATTTACCCGGCGGAGTAGATCCAATGGCGGTGGCGAAGACGGCTCGAGTGGTGGGAACCGACAGGCTGGGCCCCGATACGCTGCTGCTCGATCTGTGCGCGGCCGAACCGGTGGGGTTCGTCGGCGGACAGTATCTCATCCTTGACAGCCGCATCGTCTTGCCGAGCGGCAAGGCTGTGAAGCGGGCCTATTCGTTTCTGACAGGCGATGCGGAGCAACGGAACTTTCAGCTCGCCGTGAAGCGCATTCCTGATGGACCGGGTTCCGCTTTTGTGCATGGGCTGACAGCGGGAACGGATATTTCGTTCAGCGGACCCTGGGGCAAGTTCGTTCCGCGGGAGGGGGCCTCTGGCAGGACGCTGATCCTGGCGACGGATACAGGAATTACCGCCGCGCTGGGGTTTCTGCGAGCGACCCGGTTCGCTCCATTGCTGCCACAGGCATTGCTTATCTGGCTGCGAGCTTCGGCAGAGTATTTTCTTCCGGATGAGTTCGTGCAGCAGCAGGTTCCTGCTGCCTGTGGTGAGGTGAGGATTGCAGCGATCCCCGCGGTCGGCCATCACGACCGGATTCCTCAGGCCAGAGCCATTCTCCGTGAGGTGTTGGTGCGCGGCGATATTGCTCAGGTCTTCATCGCGGGTGATGGAGCCGTGAACCAGGTGTTGTCTGATGATGCGATGGCCGCCGGAGTGGCCGTGGGCAAGGAGCAGGTGGAGTCGTTCTTCAATATGCCGAAGAAATCCGTATGACCGGACGGGTGCAGATTCTTGCCGCGCTAGAAGCCGCGCTGGCATGTGGGGAGACGAGCGTCATCGTCCGCTCATCCGGCGCGATTGCCGAGGTTCATGGGCTCGTGACCCTGCGGCAGGGGGCCGAGTGGGTTACGTTGGGCGAAGAGGGACAGACCCATGTGCATCTCAAGATCGAGGAGCGGAGCACGCTTCGCTACCGGCGGCACGATGAGGCCAATGCGGTGCTTGAGTTGGCAGGGCCGGATGGGTCGTTGCTCTGCCGCGTGACGTTTCGGGGCACGAACCGGGCGAAGACGGAGCAATATTGCCCTGAACGCGCGGCGAAAGTTCATGAACAGTTCGGCTGTTGGGTGGAATGTGCCGGGATATGACTGATGGAGAAGAGGGGACCGCCAAAAGATCGGAAGGGGCTGCGCACCGGGTTCACTACCGGCGCATGCGCTGCAGCGGCAGCCAAGGCTGCGGCTCGGTGTCTCGTGAAGGGGGCCCTGCTGTCTGAAATTGAAACGACCTTGCCGAATCGAACGCGCGTGACCTTCGCGCTCGCCCGGTGCGAGCGAATGGATCGCCGAGTGATTTGCAGCATCATCAAGGATGCGGGCGACGATCCCGACTGTACGCATGGGGCCGAGCTGACGGCGGAAGTTGAACTGCGTACCGAACCGGGCATCGAGATCAGGGGAGGGCAGGGCGTGGCCACGGTCACCAAAACCGGGTTGGGTTTAGAGGTCGGCGGGCCTGCGATTAATCCGGTTCCGCGGCGCAATATTACGGAGATGGTGGAAGAAGAGCTCGCGGGTGCTCCTTACGGGGGCGCGGTCGTGACGATCAGCGTACCGAGCGGCGAAGAAATGGCCAAACAGACCACCAACGCGCGGCTCGGCCTCCTGGGTGGCATCTCCATCCTCGGCACGACCGGCATCGTGAGGCCCTATTCCACGGCAGCGTTCAAGGCGAGCGTGATGCAGGAGATCGATGTCGCCGCGGCGGGCGGTTTGCGTGAACTCGTGCTCACGACCGGCGGTAAGTCGGAGCAGTATGCGATGGCGCTGTATCCGCAGTTGCCGGAGCAGGCCTTTATTCAGGTGGGCGACTTTATCGGCGTCGGCATCAAGCAATGTGCGAAGCGAGGGATGGCGCGGGCCATCATCGTCGGGATGATGGGGAAACTCTCGAAGATGGCCAACGGCAAGATGCAGACGCATGTCGCCGGATCGGACGTGGATATGGAATTTTTGGCGTCGCTGGCGGTTGACTTATCCGCCTCGAACGAATTGGTGGCGGCCATCCGCCAGGCCAATACAGCCCGCCATGTGTTGGAATTGTGCCGTGAGGCTGGTCTGGTCGGTATCACATCGCTGATTTGCAAGAAGGTCGTCGAGCAGTGTCAGGCCCACGCGGGAGGCACGCTAGCGGTGGAAACCTGTTTGGTGGATTTCGGAGGCTCGCTGCTCGGTCGTTATCCGGAGGTACAGACATGAATGATATGAGACAGATGACCGCGCTCGGGCGGAGCATAGAAGATGGCAGTTTCACGATCATCGACCAGGAAGCCGGTCCGCACGAGTTCAGGCTGGATGAATGGGAAGTCGTCCGCCGGGTGATCCATGCCACGGCGGATTTCGAGTTTAAGACCTTGATGCGATTCCATCCCGATGCGGTGCGCGCCGGGGTGGCGGCCCTTCAAGGAGGCTGTCCCCTCCTGGTCGATGTGAAGATGATTTCCGCCGGCTTAAATGAGGAGCGGCTGTCTTCCTACGGCTGCAAAGTCCATTCGTTTATTTCGGACGAGGATGTGATCGCGACGGCCAAGGCCAACAACTCGACGCGCGCGATCGAGGCCATGAAAAAGGCCCATCGTCTCAACCTGCTCGATGGAGCGGTGGTGGCGATCGGCAATGCCCCGACGGCCTTATTGGAGGTGGTCCGCCTGATTCGTGAGGAGGGGGCGAAGCCGGCTCTCATCATCGGAGTGCCAGTTGGATTTGTCTCGGCGGCTGAATCGAAGGACGTCACGCTGGAACTGTCGACTCCTTACATCGTCGCCCGTGGCCGTAAGGGAGGGAGCCCCATCGCTGTCGCGATCATCCATGCCCTGTTGCTCCTTTCAGCAAAGGTGTCTGCATGAGTCCACGACGCGCCATTACCTTGATCGGGATCGGGGACGACGGCTGTGCAAGCCTGACGAGCCGCGCCGTGAATGCGGTCATGAAGGCGGGAGTGCTCGTGGGTGGCGAGCGCCATCTTGAATTCTTCCCGCAGTTTCAGGGCGAGAAGATCGTACTCGAAGGCGGCGTGGCGTCGGTGCTCGACCGGGTGGCGGAACTGGCAGAAGAACAGAATGTCTGTGTGGTGGCGTCCGGCGATCCATTGTTTTTTGGCATCGGCAGTCTGGTGATCAAGCGGATGGGGGCCGAGCATGTCGAGGTGCTGCCTCAGCCCAGTTCGATGCAATGGGCCTTTGCGCGAGCTGGATTGAAGTGGGACGACGCAGCCTTTGTGTCTCTGCATGGCCGCTCATCCGAAGGATTTCTCACCAGACTCAAGAGCCAGGCCAAGGTGGCGATCTTCACCGATGACAAGAACTCTCCGTCTGTCTTGGCCCAGCGGATGATCGAACAGGGTGAGACCGCCTGGGAGGCCTGGGTCTGTGAGAGTCTTGGCGGCCCAGATGAACGGGTCCGGCGATTCGATGTGGCGGCTCTCGCTGCCTGCCAAGATATCGGGCCTCTCAATGTGCTGTTGCTCGTTCGTTCCGATCCCTCCTGGCGCGTTCCCGCCACGATTCCCTTTCTCCATGAGGATCAATTCGCGAAGCGGATGCCGAAGAAGGGCCTCATTACGAAGCGGGAAGTGCGGTTGTTATCGTTGGCTGCGATGGGGATCAGGCCGGACAGCGTGGTCTGGGATATCGGGGCCGGTTCCGGGTCCGTATCGATCGAGGCGGCCTTGCTCGCGCCGAAAGGCCTGGTCTATGCGATCGAGGTCGATCCGGAAGGCGTCGAGATCTGCCGCGACAATCTGTTGGCCCATGCGGTGGACAATGTGCGCGTTATCGCAGGCCGGGCGCCGGAGGCGCTGACAGGCTTGGAGGCGCCGGATGCGGTCTTCATCGGAGGCAGCAAGGGGAGCATGGAAGAGATCATTGAGGTCGTCATGGACCGGCTGCAACCGGGCGGCCGCCTGGTCGTGAACGCCATCACGCTGGAGAATGTCGCGGAGACCTATCAAAGCCTGCGGAAGCGTGGGTTGGTGCCGGATGTGACGTTGCTCCAAGTGTCGCGGGCTGAACCCTTGGCCCATTATCTTCGGTACGAATCCTTGAACCCGATCCAAATCTTTGCGGTCGAGAAGCCTGGTCAGACAGGAGCGGTCGCATGAATTATGGAACATTATATGGAGTTGGGGTTGGACCAGGCGCGCCGGATCTGATCACGTTGCGCGCGCTCAATGTCTTGAAACAGGCGCAGGTTCTCGCGCTGCCTCGCAGTTCCGATTACGGAGAATCGATGGCGTGGAAGATCCTCAAACCGACCTTGGGCGAGATTCCCGGGCAGGAGCGGATCTTTTTAACGTTCCCGATGAACAAGGACCCGGAGCGGTTGCGGCCTGCCTGGGATGCCGCCTTCACGGCCATCGGAGAACGGCTGGAAAAAGGGCTTTCGGTCGCCTTCGCGACGGAAGGAGATCCGTCGCTCTTTAGCACCTTCATTTATCTGCGCCGTGAAGCTCCGCTGCGCTGGCCCGGTATCCGCATCGAAGTTGTTCCTGGGGTGTCCTCGATCATGGCGGTGCCTTCCGTGACCGGCATCCCGTTGGCAGATGGACAGGAGCGGATCGCCATCCTGCCTGCGAGTTACGGGGTTGAGGATCTGAATCAAGTGCTGGAGCTGTTCGACACCGTTGTCTTGATGAAGATGGGCACTGAGATCCCCAAGGTGGTCGACGCGCTTGAGCGCCAGGGACTCGTCGATCGCGCGGTCTATGTGTCGAAAGCCACGATGGCGGAACAGCGGATCGTCCGGGACATCCGCACGATTCAGACCGAGCGGGGCGATTGCTTTGCGATGATGATCGTGTCACGCAAAGAACGGAGTGGTCTGTTGGCCGGTGTGGTCCCGGCTACGCCACGGCCGGCCGCGAGAGAGACCGGAGCATGATCGTCGAGCGGAAACCATTTGCCGTTTATGCCATCACGAAGCATGGGATCGCGATTGCGTCCCGGTTACTGCCGCAGTTGTCGGGTGCGGATCTCTTCGTGTCGGAGAAGCTGTTCGACTCGGCGCCGGCCGGTTCGGTGCGGCTACCGCTGCCGATGGGGCCGACGCTGAGCGAGACGTTTACGGCCTATGATTGCCACATTTTCATTATCAGTGTCGGGGCCGTAGTGCGGATGATCGCACCGCTTTTGAAGAACAAGAAGGTCGATCCGGCGGTGGTCTGCATCGACGACGCCGCGCGGTTTGCGATCTGCGTCCTGTCGGGTCACGTCGGCCGCGGCAATGTATTCACCGAGCGAGTCGCCCAGGCCTTGGGCGCGCAATCGGTCGTGACGACGGCGTCTGATGCCATCGGCACCTTGACGGTGGATATTTTGGGGCGCGATCTGGGATGGACGCTCGACGATCTGGACCGGAATGTGACGAGGGGCTGCGCAGCGGTGGTGAATGCGGCCAAGGTGTTGTTTGTGCAGGAGACGGGAGAGCCGGACTGGTGGCCGGCTGAGAAGCCCTTGCCCGACGGAGTGCGCTACGCTACGTCGCTGGAAGGCGTGAACCCGAACGAGTTTGAAATGCTCTTGATCGCCACGGACCGCGAGATCGGCTTGTCCCATCCGGCCCATTGGAAGAAGGCCGTCATCTATCGCCCGAAGAGTCTCGTGCTCGGGATCGGCTGCGATAAAGGCACGGCTCCCGATCTGGTGGAGCGAGGAGTCCTGGCCCTCTTGGCAAAGCACGGCCTTTCTCTCAAATCCGTCAACGAGCTGGCGACCATCGACGTAAAAAAGGATGAGCCGGCCTTGCTGGCCTTGAGCGAGAAATATGGCTGGCCGCTGCGGACCTATCCGCCGGAGCAACTGGACGTGATGCCCGGCATCCTGAATCCCTCGGAGACGGTGAAACGGCATGTCGGTTCGCGCGGGGTGTCTGAGCCAGCTGCATTACTTGCGGCAGGGGTGGACGAGCTTCTCGTTCCCAAGCAGATTTATACGGAGCCGGGAGCGGGCCGATCGATGACCTTGGCCGTGGCACGGCGGACCTTCGTGAAACGGCCGATGGAGGCGGGCAGCCTATGAGCGAGGCAAAGGGAATTCTCTATGTCGTGGGCATCGGGCCGGGTGCGCAGGACCATGCCACTCCGGCGGCCTTGAAGGCGATTGCCGAGTCCCAGCTTGTCGTCGGCTACAGCACCTATATCAAGCTTGTCCGCCACCTGCTTGAAGGGAAAGAGATCATCAAGACCGGGATGACGGAAGAGATCGGCCGTGCCCGCGCCGCCATTGAACGGGCGAGAGATGGTGCCACTGTGTCGCTGATTTCGTCCGGCGATGCGGGGGTCTATGGCATGGCAGGCCTGGTCTTTCAGGTGTTGAAAGAAATTGGTTGGACGCGAGACGATTCGCCGGAGCTTCGCCTCATCCCAGGGATGACCGCGCTCAACTCCTGCGCGTCGTTGGTTGGCGCGCCGTTGGTCCACGACTCCTGTTCGATCTCGCTGTCGGATTTGCTGACGCCCTGGTCGGTGATCGAGCGACGGATCGAGGCGGCGGCCAGCGCGGATTTCGTGATCGGTCTCTACAATCCCGCCAGCGGCAGACGCACGAGGCAGATCGTGGATGCGCAGGCGATTATCCGGCGTCACCGCGACGGGAGCACGCCGGTAGCTCTGATCAAGAGTGCCTATCGCGAGATGCAGCATGTGGTTCTGACCGACCTGGATACGTTTCTGGATTATGAGATCGGGATGTTGACGACCGTGATCGTTGGGTCGAGCAACACTTTTCTCTTCGAGGGCTACATGGTGACGCCGCGCGGCTACACCAATAAGTACAGTTTTGACGGGGCGGTGCTTCCTGGTCAGAGGCCTGGGTTTTCACTTGTTGTACCTCCGGCCTCGGAGGTGGACTGATGGCGAAGGTCGGACGGTTAGCCGGAGCCATTCTGGCTGAGACGGAAGGACAGTTCTTTCTGGTGGGCAATCCCAAGGAGCCCTGCGATTTTGTCGCGGTGGGGTTCGAGAATCCCGGCGTGATCGATGCTCTGACCTGTCCGTTCATCAAGTTGTCAGCCATTCGCCCGGTGCAGGTGCCCCAACCGTACCTGACCATGACAGTCGAGGGAGACGCCTTAGCGAGATTGTTAGTCGATCGGTTCGTCATTCAGCGGAATGGATCGGTGAGCGATCGCCTCTGGCGGCTGGTGACCGATCCTCAGCAAGAACACCGCGCCGCGCCTGCTGGAGTAATCGACGCGCGGTGGCTGGGAGAGATCCCGGCAGAGATTTGGCGGATTGTGCGAGAGACTGTATTGAAGTGTACGTAAAGGAGTGCTGATGCGTGTCTATATTATTGGCGCAGGTCCGGGCGATCCGAAATTGCTGACGCTGCGTGGCGCGGAGCTGATTTCGTCCTGTCCGGTCGTGCTCTATACCGGTTCGCTGGTCCCCAAGGACGTGATCGCCCGTGCGAGGCCCGATGCCAAGGTGATGGATTCGTCCGGGTTGACGCTGGATCAGATCATCGAGGTAATTGTGGCGGCCCGTGACGCGAATCAGGATGTGGCGCGGGTCCATACGGGCGACCCGATGATCTTCGGCTCCACCGCCGAGCAGATGCGCCGGTTGACGGAGCTGGGTATTGCCTACGAGATCATTCCCGGCGTTTCTTCCTTTACCGCTGCTGCTGCGGCGCTGGGCCGTGAACTCACGCTCCCGGAATTGTCCCAGACGGTGATCCTGACCAGGGCTGAGGGACGGACCTCGATGCCGGCGGGGGAAAAACTGGAAGATCTGGCGAAGCATCAAGCGACCTTGGCGCTCTTTCTGAGCATCACACTCTTGAAGGATGTCGTGTGCGATTTGACCCCGTCGTATGGGGCTGATTGTCCCGTGGCTATCGTGCATAAGGCCTCCTGGCCGGATCAGGTGATCGTAACCGGGACCTTGGCGGACATTACGGACAAGGCCAAGGCGGCCAAGCTCAACTCGACCTCGATGGTGTTGGTGGGGCGTGTGCTGACGGCGACGGAGTTTGCCAATTCCAAGTTGTACGATCCGGAGTTTACCCATCGGTTCCGGAAGGGCGAGCCGGCGGTCACGAAGCCAGGAGAGAAGCGTGCCGACTGAGCCTGCCACTCAACGAGGCATGGTGTATCTGGTCGGGGCGGGACCGGGCGATCCAGGCTTGCTCACGGTCCGTGCGCTGGAATTGCTGCGTGCGGCCGATGTCGTGGCCTACGATGAGTTGGTCTCGAAAGCTATTCTTTCTCTCGTCAATCCGGAGGCTGAACTGCTGCCGGTGGGCCGCCGTCATGGCGAGGGGACGATCGGCTATCGATTGCATCCGGAGGTGCTGGCTCGCGTCAAGGCCGGCAGAACGGTCGTGAGGTTGAAGGCCGGAGATCCGCTGATCTTCGGGCGGGGCGGAGAGGAAGCGGAAGAATTGGCGGAAGCCGACATTCCCTGCACGATCGTTCCAGGGATTTCATCTGCTCTTGGCGCCGCAGCCTATGCGGGCATTCCACTGACGCATCGCCTGCATGCTTCCGACGTGACGTTCCTGAGCGGCCACGATGTCGAGGGGGGCCGGAGCCTTACTGATTGGGCCAAGGCTGCCAGCGGCAAGGGCACTTTGGTGTTGTTCATGGCGGCTAGAAAACTGTCGGCGAACCTACAGAGATTGATCCAGGCTGGCCGCTCGGCGGAGACTCCCGCTGCCTATATCGCCTCCGCCACCACTCCCGAACAAAATGTGATTGTCGGAACCGTGGCGACCCTTCCAGGAAAAATACGGGATGTCGATCTTGCCATTCCGGCCCTCGTCATCGTCGGCGACGTCGTGGGAGTGCGTGAACGAATTGCCTGGTTCGAGCGCCGCCCGTTGGCGGGTCGGCGGCTGCTCGTGGCGCGCGCGCGTCCGGGCCGCTCCGCGATGGCAGCGGAACTCCGTGCGCTCGGCGCGGAGGTGCTGGAAATCCCCGAGGTCGAAGCGGCCTCGTTACACGGAGGCGCGTCCATCAAGACCGCTCTGGCTCGGTGCCATGAATTCCGCGGCATTGTCTTCGGCTGTGCCGCCGGGGTTGAGGCGGTCTTGTCGCATGTCCCAGCCCTCGACCTGCCGGTCATCGCGGTCGGAGAGTCGGCGGCGCAGGCGCTGTCACGGCATGGCATTGCACCTGCCGTCACGTTACGTGGCGCTTGTCAGGAGGCGGTGAACGAGCAGTCGGCGGTTTTACAGAAGGGGCCATGGCTTCTCGTGACAGCGGAGGAAGGCCGGCCGAACTTACATGAGGCATTGACGAAGGCTGGAGTAGAGGTTGAAGCGGTGGCGGCCTATCGGTCTGTGCATCGGTTGCCGATGGGGCCCTTGCCGTCGATTGATCTTGTGGTGCTGCCCAGCTCCTCGGCGGCTCGCACTGTGTTGTTTGGCGACTTCGGTCAGGCCTTGCTGGGGGTGCCGATGGCGGCGATCGGGCCGCAGACCGAACAAGCGGCGCGCCAATGTGGAGCGCAGTCTGTCGCGTTGGCGCAAGAGGATACGGTGGCAGCGCTGGTTTCTTGTGTGGTGTCGATGGTAGGGAAACTATGACGGATCATGCCTTTCCCGAAACCTGGCGCCGGGGCCTGTACGAAACGATCACGCGCCGCCGCGACATGCGAGCCTTTCTGCCTGATCCCATTCCGGATGAAACGCTGGCTCGCATCCTCATGGCTGCTCATCAGGCCGGATCAGTTGGGCTGTCCCAGCCTTGGAACTTTCTCGTGGTGGAGAATCTCGAGATCCGTGCCAAGGTGCGCACCCATGTCGAGGCCGAACGGCTGCGCGCAGCGGAAATGTTTGACCAGGAACGCCGTGAGAAGTATCTCACCTTCAAGCTGGAGGGGATTCTTGATTCGCCGCTCAACATCTGTGTCACCTGCGACCAGGAACGGTTCGGGCCGACGGTGATCGGGCGGAATACAATTCCGGAAACCGCTGTCTATAGCACCTGCTGTGCGATTCAAAATCTCTGGCTGGCCGCGCGGGCGGAAGGGGTCGGAGTCGGCTGGGTGAGTATCATGGAGCCGGCAGTCCTCCGCACGATCCTCGGAATTCCTGAACGGATCATTCCGGTTGCCTATCTTTGCGTCGGGTTCGTGGAGAGTTTCCCCGAGCGGCCTATTTTCGAAAGCAACGGCTGGTTGCCAAGGCTGCAACTGCATGAGTTGGTGTTTCATGATCAGTGGGACGAGCGGCCCAGGCCGGATCTGCTCCGTGCGCTGGAAACGAGCCGGATCGACGGAGCGAAAGCCACGCCGACGGAGATCGACTCGTGACGATTCCACGGCTTGTTATCGCCGGGGTTTCCAGCAACGTCGGCAAGACGACTGTCATGGTTGGGCTCGTCCGGGCCTTGCGCGCGCGGGGACTGAAGGTGGCCGTCTTCAAGTGCGGTCCGGATTATCTCGACCCGACCTATCACGTCCGCGCGGCTGGTGCGCCTTGCCACAATCTCGATGGATGGATGATGGGGCGCGAGGCGGTTCTTTCGACGTTCATGCACGCGTCGCAGGGAGCTGACATTGCGATTCTCGAAGGGGTGATGGGTCTCTTCGATGGCGCATCGCCGACCAGCGACGAAGGCTCGACCGCCGAGATTGCCAAGTGGCTTCAAGCGCCGGTGCTGCTTGTCTGCGACGCAGGTGGCATGGCCCGCAGCATTGCGGCACTGGCCAGAGGGTTTTCGACTTTCGACGCAGATCTTCAGATCGCCGGCCTCATCTGTAACAGGCTCGGCAGCCGAGGGCATCTGGATTTGCTTCGCAAGGTGACGGAGGGGAAGCCCCCCGTCCTGGGCGGGTTGCCGAAGGAAGCAGCCTTGGCTTTCTCGGACCGGCATCTGGGCTTACATAGCGCAGACCGGGCGACGGTCCCGGAGGGTGTCTTCGTGTCCTGGGGTGATCGGGTGAGCGAGTGGTGTGATGTCGATGCGATCATCGCGTTAGCGAAATCCGCGCCGGCTCTTCCTGAAATTTCTGCGACGGCACGGATCGTCGGGGAGGGAGTCAGTTGTCGAATCGGTCTCGCCTTCGACGAGGCGTTCCATTTCTATTATGACGACAATCTCCGTCGTCTTGAGGGTCTGGGTGCGGAGCTCGTACGGTTTTCCCCCCTTCACGATGCGCACTTGCCGGATGTGGATGGCCTGTATTTCGGCGGCGGTTACCCGGAAGTCCATGCCGAAGCACTGTCCCGGAACCAGTCCATGCGCAAGGAGGTAGCGGCGTTTGCCGAGGCCCAAGGGCCTATCTATGGCGAATGTGGTGGCCTCATGTATTTGTCCAATGGCATCAGGACGCTCGATGGCACGCTGCATCCCATGGTGGGGCTCATTCCAGGCGAAGCGGAAATGAAAGACCGTTTGCAGGCGCTCGGTTATGTCGAGGTGGACACGAAGGACGAGACGATGCTCGGTCCGTCCGGTCTGCGATTTCGCGGACATCAATTTCGCTATTCGGACTTTCGATTCACGGCGGAAGTCGAATGTGCCTACCATGTGCGCCGCCGCCGCGGAGGCGAGGCCTTTCAAGAGGGGTATCGTCAGGGCAATACGCTGGTGTCCTATGTGCACGCCCATTGGGCTTCGAACCCGCTCCTGGCCGAGGGATTTGTGCAGGCTTGTGTGGCCCATGCCAAGAGGGTGTCGTGAGGGACTATGAATCCTGCTGACGGCAATCTGTGGGCCTTGCTCGGTCTCGCGTTTGCCTTGGGGCTCAGCCATGGCGCCGATCCCGACCATCTTACGGCCATCGATGGCATGACGAGGGCCTCGGTGGATCGGCATCCGAGAATGAGCCGGTGGGTGGGGACCTGGTTTGCGTTCGGGCATGCGCTTTCCGTTTTGTTGATCGCGGGATTGATCGCGTTGGCGGCAGAGTATCTGCAATCGTTCAGCCATTCCGTGCTGCAAGTCAGCGGTGTCCTGTCAGCCCTTCTTCTATTCGCCATCGGGACTTTGAATCTGGCGAGGTTGGCCACATTGCCGGTTGGCGCCACGGCTCCAAGCCACGGCGTCATCGGCCATTTCCTGCCAAGGCAGTTGCTCAACATCACTCATCCAATGAGCGCCGTGCCGATTGGCGCGTTGTTCGGGCTGGGGTTTGAGACGGCCAGCCAGATGTCGGCCTGGGCCTTGGCCGGCACAATGGGCTATGGGCTGCTGGGCGCGCTGTTCATCGGAGTGGCATTCAGCCTGGGGATGGTCGTCACAGATTCACTCAACGGACTTGTTGTGCGACGGATGTATCTGGCTGCGACCAGGATGGCTCTCCAGGGGAATCGCATGATGACGCTGACTGTCGTGGGGTTAGCCTATGTTATCGGGATCATCAAACTGCTCCAGCCCACCTCCTTTGCTTTGCCAATCAGCGACATGGGTCTCACACTCATGGTGCTCGGGGCGGTGCTGTTGGCATTTATGGCAGCCTTAGTGAAAGTCAAGTGCAAGGTGGCGTAACTGAAAGGAGGCGTTCTAGCGGAACATTTTTCTATCTAATGAATTGATAGCCCACGTACCCCAAGGGAAGCGCGGTGAAAAGCCGCCACTGGTCCGCAACTGTGATCGGGGACGAAATCTGCATAGCCACTGTCCTATGGGATGGGAAGGCGCAGAAAGTAGGACGAGCCGAAAGTCAGGAGACCTGGGTGCTGGGATCCTTTATGCAAACCTTTCGAGAGCAAAGGGGCATGAGTTGTGTTTGCCCAAATCCTTGGGCGTATGATCGTTGTTTCTGCGTTGTTCTGGAGTTCAGTCGGTCGGGCCGATGATGCGGATGAAGCTCTGATCCTGCCCGACGTCGTCGTAACCGGGACGCAAGAATCGGCGTTCGAAGCCGCCTCTCAACATATCGTTACGGAGCGGGATCTCGAGCTTCAGGCCGTTGATCGGCCTGCCAACGTGCTTCGCCTGGTTCCGGGCCTCATTACCACCAACCCGGGTGGTGGGCCAGGCAAACCGGATAACTACTTGCTCCGTGGCTTCGATGCCGACCACGGGACCGATCTGGCCGGGTTTCTGGACGGCATGCCGCTCAATCTTCGCAGTCATGCCCACGGTCAGGGCTATCTCGATCTGAACTTCCTGATTCCTGAAACGATGAAGCGCATCGACGCCCATAAGGGGCCCTATCAAGTCCAGTTCGGAGATTTTGCCACGGCGGGGGCGGTGAACTTTGTGACACGGGATATGGTGGAGGAAGGGGTGGTGCAGGCCTCAGGCGGACAATTCAATACGCAGCGGCATCTGCTGATGTTCTCGCCCACGAAGGATCAGGTCCGTTCGCTGGTTGCGCTCGAAGGGTTTTATACCGATGGCCCGTTTGTGAATCCCAACCGAGCCCTCCGGCTCAACGGATTAGCCAAAGCGACGATGAATCCGACCGCCCACTCGGAACTCAGCATCATCGGCACCTACTACCAAGGCCGCTGGAATAGTCCTGGAGAAATTCCACTGCGGACCGTGGAGTCCGGGTTGTTGAGCCGGTTCGGCTCGGTCGATCCCTACCAGGGAGGTCGAACCCAACGGTCTACCGGCCATGTGCGCTACCGCTACGATACTCCGTCAGGCGGGACTGTATTTGCTGCGACATATCTTCAGTACTATGCCCTGAATCTTGTGTCCGACTTCACGTTCTTTCTCACCGATCCGGTGAATGGCGATGGGATTGAACAGGTCGATCGGCGCTATGTCTATGGCGGAGAGGTGGGATATCGCCAAAGCGGGAAGCTGCTGAATGTTGAAAGCTCCGTCACCGTCGGCGTGCAGACCCGCAGGGACGATGCCGAGGTTCGTCTGGGGACCCAGCGGCAATGGGTCCCGCTGGGAACTACGTCGGATAGCCGGATTCATGAGGCCTCGTATTCGCCCTATCTGAGATTGGAGTTTCAGCCGGCACCCTGGGCGAGGCTGACGGGCGGAACGCGAGCGGACTATTTTCAATTCAACGTGCGGAATCTCTGCCAGGCCGGGTGTCCACAGAACCCGAGCGGGAGCGTCAATGCTGTGATCACAACGACGAAGGGAAACCTCATTCTTGGCCCCTGGGCAGGCACGGAGATCTTTCTCAATGCTGGTACGGGCTTTCACAGTAACGACGCACGAGCCGTGGTAAGTGCGTCGAATGTGCAGGCCTTACCGAAGGCGACGGCATATGAAGTGGGGATTCGCACTCGCCCGTGGGATCGGCTTGAGGTCACGGCGTCGTTCTGGCTCATGGACCTGACCTCTGAACTGGTCTATCAGGGCAACCTGGGAACCACACAGATCCTTGGTGCCACCCGCCGCTACGGCATGGATCTTGGGAGCCGGATCCAGTTGCTGGACTGGCTGTCTTTTTCCGGAAGCGCTACACTGAACACTGCGGAATTTCGCGAGACGGGCAATCCGATCCCTCAGGCCCCGACCATGACCGGACGCGGCGAATTGACGGCGCGTCTTCCGACAGGATTAGCGATGTCGTTGCAGATGGTGCATCTGGGAGCCAGACCGCTGACGCAGGATCGCAGTATCAACGCCCAAGCCTGGACCATCTTCAACTTCGTGGCTCGTTACCGCCCGCAGTCGAAGGGGTGGTGGCAGCGTATGGAAGGGTTTCTCAGTATTCAAAACATCTTCGATGTTTCGTGGCGGCAGACCCAATTAGCCTATGAAACCAAGTTAACTACGGATGCAGTGCCGGTGAATGGGCTTCAATTCACACCGGGCGGCCCACGGACTGTATCGGTAGGCCTGGCTTGGCATTATTGACTGTGAGCGAGTGCATACTGGCACGCGTCGTCTTTCCGCGTGAGGGAAGAGGTGATGCCTATAGAGGTTTAGGAGAACCATGAGCCCTTGCCCGGCTGTGGCCGGCCGTCTAAGCCTCTAATGACTCTGGTGTTTCAGCCTCGCGGATCCTCGCGGACAACCACGCGGACAACCCATCCTGTCCGATCGACGCGCCCAGCCGGGCTGTTGCGTCGACGATGTTCTGCCATCCAGCGTGGGTGTAGATTGTATGAATCTTGGTGGACTGCTGACCGAGCAATTCCATAACCTCATAATCTTTCGCGCCTAATTGCCGGTTATGCGTGGAGTTATAGTGCCGCAGGATGTGATGTGTCATCCGCTTCGAGATCCCCGCGGCTTTGGCCAGCGACAGGATCGCGGTTCGGAGATTGCCATGTGCGTCGTGTGTTCACGGTAGCGAGGTCAAGGAAAGGAAGGCCTGGGCGTCTTATAGAAAGAGCGTTCGAAGGTCTTTTAGGAGCATGAAGAGATGCAACGGATCGCTGGGGGAGGGGAGGAAATCGAAGTGTTCGTAGAACTGTTTTGCTTTCTCATCTTTGGCATGGACCACCAAGGCACGGATTCCGGCAATATCCGCAGCCTGTAGAGTCCGCAGGGTTGCATCCTTGAGGAGCGCGGCACCCACTCCTTGCTTCTGCCAGTGAAGGTCTACGGCTAACCGGGCAAGCAGCATGATTGGAATGGCATGTTTGGCGAGCCCTTTCTTCACTCGTTCCGGGGCCATGGCGTGCTCAACCGATCCGACCGCGAGTGCGTAATAGCCGACAACGGTGTCATCGACTACTCCCACATAGGTTTGTGATCCCCCGCTCTGTTGATTGTGGAGGGCGTGTTGCCGGAGAAAACGATTCAGATCTTCTCGCCCACAGTCGAATGCCTCAACGGCGTGGTGGCGCTGAAGCTTTTCGATCGTTCGAGTCAACGCTATTCTGTCGTGCGGTGAAGAGGGCGGGCGTCAAAGAATCCTGGCTCAGTCAGGAGTTCTTTCATGCGAGGGAGGGGGCGAGTCGGAGCATCGAGCGCCGCCTGAAACTCAGCCCATTGTGCTTTGCTCAGGAGGAAGGTGCGACGATCCGCCAGGGTTTCATCAGCGCGCGCCAGCGCACTTTCACGGACAAAGTCACTCACTGATCGACTGGAAACGGAGGCCGCTGCTTCCAGTACTCGTTTATCTGAGGCGCTCAGCCGAAGATCCAGTTTTTCGCTTCGAATAGCACGGACTGCCATCTTGGCACCTCTCCTTGGTATTAAAGGTAGCGTAAGAGGGAAGCGATGTCAAGACAGTGTCATGACAGTGTTGCGCGATGAGATAAATGCGGCCCGCATAGATTTTTCGACAACGATTGTGAGCCGTAACGAGGAAGGGACGGTGATGGTGGCGAACATAAAACGGGGTGTAAGACAGGGTGTTGTCGAGCCTAAAAATTGATCATCTCTATGCCCTGGGAGCTGGTTTGCCGCTCATGGTCTTGGACAACCATTTGGACAACCAATCGGGCGAAATAGGCTGAAAAATGCTGAAATCGTGGCTTTTTGACGGGGTCGAATGAAGCTGGATTTTGTTAATATTTTGAAGGGGATGTGGTGCCGAGGGACAGAATCGAACTGTCGACACCAGCCTTTTTAGGGCTGGTTGAATGAGCCAGCTTCGCCAGACCTCCGAACACTTACACCCAGGAGGCCCACGTGGCGAAGTCGCAATTTCTCACCGATTCTGACGCCGAGACGATCGGCTGGGAACTCGCCCAGCGCACGGCGGACAATCAGCTCGACATCTGGCAGCGGCTCCTGTACCAGCTCTCCCGCGCGGTCTCGCAGGCCGATTCGCCCTGCCACGATCGTCTCTGGACGATCAACGACACCCTTTACCAGCTCCGACGCTTACCATGCCCCTATTTGGATCTCTGCGTGCCGATGACACCAGCGGAAGCCTACCGCCTCTCACAGCCGGGTATTCAGTTGGGCTTCGACGGACTCATGCGGCTGCAGTCGCTGCTCCATGAGACCAGCGAACAACTAGGTGATCACCCTGCCGCGCTGCCGTTACTGTGGGTACGCGATGGAATCGAAGAACGGAATGCCGCACTCATGCGTCGGCTGACGGTGACGATGGAAGGGGAGTCCGGATGGGCCAAAGAGGAGTAATGGACCGTTTACGCTGAACATTTACTGAACACTTTTGAAGTTTCAGGGAACCGACTGCCTCGTAAGTTGTTGATTTATGGAGCTGGCGAGAGGAATTGAACCTCCAACCTGCGGTTTACAAAACCGCTGCTCTGCCAATTGAGCTACGCCAGCCCGTGGGTCTAGTTGCGAGATGCCGGATACTTCAACACGGTGGTGAACATCGAACCCTACATTGCCTGGGCGGGGCTGTCAAGATGCGAGCGAATCGTCGGGTCTGCTTAGGCCCTTCCTGCTCGGTCCGGTCTTGATCCGAATTCCCCCCAGCAGCCCACTTTTACTTGAATAAAGTCTTGATTCCCCATAAGCTGAATTCAAGACAAGTCATGATGCTGCGCAGTCGTAAGGCGATAGGTAGATTGGGGAAGTCATCCACTCAGCCGGACGTCCCCGACTTCCAGAGAGGAGCCTGTTTTTATGAGTCAATCACACATTCTTGTGATCGATGATGACCCTGCAGTACGCCAGCTCTTGGCGGAGACCCTGACGGGGGAGGGCTATCAGGTCACGGTCATGTCGAGTGGTCTGGAAGGGGTAGAAGCGGTCAAGGACCAGCCGGTGCACGTGGTGTTGACCGATCTGCAGATGCCAGGGATTGACGGACTGGAAACCATAGATCGCATTTCGAAAATCGATTCCAAAATTATTGCGATCGTCATGACCGGATACGGCACGATTGATTACGCCGTGCGTGCGATGAAAGCCGGAGCGTTTGACTTCATTACAAAGCCGTTTGAGCCCGACACGGTGACGGTCGTTGTGCGCAAAGCGTTGGATGTGTACAAGCTCAAACAGGAAAATCACCTGTTGCGAAAAGCCGTGCGGGATCAATACCGCCTTGAGCACCTGGTCGGGAACAGCGCGCCAATGCGAATGGTATTGGATTTTGTGGAAAAGGTGGCGGACAGTGACAGCACAGTGCTCATTGAAGGTGAAAGCGGCACGGGTAAGGAGTTAATTGCTCGCATGTTGCACTTCAACAGCATGCGTCGTGAGCGCCCGTTGGTCCCGGTCAACTGTGGTGCGATTCCCGAAACGCTGCTTGAATCGGAATTGTTCGGCCACGAAAAGGGGGCTTTCACCGGAGCCGCACACACTCGTCTTGGACGGTTTGAATTGGCTCACGGCGGAACCATTTTCTTGGATGAAGTGGGTGAGATGAGTCTACCCTTGCAGGTGAAATTACTGCGAGTGTTGCAAGAGCGCTGCTTCGAGCGTGTCGGTGGTACCAGGACCATCAATGTCGATGTCCGCATCATTGCAGCCACCAACCAGGATCTTGCCCTGGCAGTCCAGGAACGTCGTTTCCGGCAGGACCTGTACTATCGCTTGCATGTGATCCCTATCCACATTCCTCCGTTACGGGAGCGTCGTAGTGATATTCCGCTTCTGGTGACTCATTTCATTTCCCAATTCAATCAGTTGCGGAGAACGGAAATTCTTGGAATGGAGCCGGACGCGCTGGCGCGAATGACGGAAGAGGAATGGCCGGGCAACATCCGCGAGCTGGAAAATATGGTTGAACGCCTGTGCGTGTTGAAAAAGCGGGGAATGATTACGCTGGCCGATCTGCCTGAACGCGCGGTGAAAACTGCGGCTGGCAAATCTGTTGAAGCGCCGGAGCAGTTTATTCGCTTCACCGAGGATGGCATCAATCTGACAAAAGAACTGGAGCATTACGAGAATCGGCTGATCGGCGAAGCTTTACGAAAGGCCAACGGCATCACGAGCCGAGCGGCACAGTTGCTTCAAGTCAACAGAACCACCCTCGTAGAAAAACTCAAACGGAAGGGATTTGACCCTAAGAGCCACGGCTACTCCATCCAAAACTAGGTGAAGGGCTACGGCGGTTTTCTTCCTACGTCATTTTTTTGACCCACCTAGATCGATGCCTGTCGGGATTTCTGACGACTCCTCTGAGCGCCCTCCGCGCGTCTTGCTAAATCTTCAAGACACACCTCGATTTCCATCATTCCGATAGGGGCACAGGACTTGCTGTTTTGGGCCCTGTGCGAATCCTATTCACGAGATCTCGGCGTACGCAGGCCTTCGCTGCACTGGCAGTACTCCTCGCCCTCCTGTTCCCCCTAGGTGTAGTTCCTCCCACGGCTCGTGGTGGTGTGCCGACGATGCGTCAGGAATTGCCGGCCATGATGCCGGAGCCCTCAGAATTAGTTCGAGGTGTCCTGCCTGATGCAGGCCCTCGCTTCGAACGTCTCACGGACCTCCCGGAATGGGCTCAGTTCGAGAGGGGCATCACCATGTTTAAGCAAGGGCAGTTTCTGGAGGCCCGCTTGCACTTTACCAACCTGCTCCGCGATCACGCGGACAGTCAGCTGAAATCCTCGATTCAGGCGTTTCTGGCGGAAAGTATGCTGAGAGCCAGCGATCGTGAAGTGCGGCCCTTGGAAATTATCGATCAGTACAAGACGTTGATGCGCGAAGAGCCGCATGCGACCAATGCAAAGCGGGCAGCCTGGCGGATCGGTGATGTCTACCGTATGGAAGGCTGGTATCAGGAAGCGCAAATTGCCTATCAGCACGCCCTCAGTTTGGCGGAGCGAGATTCGTATGATGCCAATCGCGCCATGCTGGGCCTGGCTTATGTCTTGCGCGGGTTCAAGAATTGGAAAGACAGTGTGCAAACCTTCGACCATGTATTGAAGCGCACCGTTGATCCGACCCTGTTGGTGTCCGCCTCCCTCGGGCAGGCACACAGCCTGTATCGACTTGGCCGGATTAAGGATGCGGACGCGCTCTTTGAAAGCATCAACAGCCGATGGCCAGCCGCTCTTCGAAGAGATCCCGTTGCCCTGCTCCGCTACGCCGACACGGCCGGCGAGGCTCAACGCGGCCCCGTCGTTCGGGAACAACTGCTTCATTTTTACAATCTGTACCCCTCACGTCCTGAGACGCCCTTTGTGTTGACCCATCTTGCGGACAGTTACCGGGACGCCGGGCGATGGATCGAATCCAGTATCTTCTACGCCGCACTGTTGAGCCAATATCCGAACGCTCCGACGGCACCGATGGCCCGTCTCCGTTATGCCGACGTGCAGGAGCATCTCGAACCTGAGGGGGAGGAGCTGAAGCTGCGGCACACCATTGCCGCTCATCTGGCGAATATTCCCTTGAAGCCGGGCGAAATGATGAGTCCGCGGCAAGTCTTCGAAGAGAGCGCCAAAGAACATGAGGACTCGACTGTCGGCAGCGAAGCGTTGTTCCACCTCGGGGAAGCGTTGGAGCGGGCAGGCAAACGGGAAGACGCGTTGCACGCCTATGAACAAGTCGTGAAACGCACGGGTAAGTTCGAAAATGATCCCTGGCCGGAGAAAAGCGGAGCGCAGGTTGTCAGATTTCTTCGCCCTCGTCTCGAGGCGGCGCAAAAAGCGGGTGATGATTTTGATCTGATCAACTTGTTCCACCGACACGGCCCCTTTGCAGACCGCCTGTATGCCGGTACCGAATTATTACTCAAGATCGCGGAGGCGCATCGCCGTCTGGGATTTCCCGTTGAGTCGGCACGGCTCTTTCAGGCGTTGATCAGAGATCCTAAAGCCGAGGCCTTTCATGAAACAGCTTTGATGGGGCTGGGACATAGCTATCTGGAGCAAAAAGATATGCGTGCAGCTCGGGCTGTGTTCGAACGGTATCGACTCCAATTTCCCACGGGGCGTTCCGCAGCGGAAGCCTTGCGGGGGATTCTTACGTCGTATGAAGGGGAAGGGAATACCGGGGCGCTACTCAAGCTCGGGAGACAGTGGCTCGCCCACAATCCTCGTCATCCCGATCGAGCGCTTGTGCAATTAAAACTGGCCGGCGTGTTAGCGCAAGCCAAACACGATGGGGAGGCAGCCGCACTCTACGAGAGCGTCGTGAAGGCAGGTTTGGAGCTCTCCGCCTTAGACATCCTGCGGCATGCCGATGTGCTGGCTCGGCTGCATCGATCAGACGCGGCCTTAGCCACATACAAGCGAGCGGTGGTCGCCGGCTTGGAACCAGACCAGGAAGCCTGGGCTCAAGTCCAGATGGTCCAACTTGCGCGAGGGGCGAAACGTGAAGACTTTGCGCGGAACGGACTCCGGGCTCTTAGCGTCAATCAAGACAGTCTGGTTCGCCGTCTGGCAGCGGTGTTAGAAACCGATGTGCCGGAGCCCAAGCCTGTGCCAGGAGGCAAGAAACCATGATGCGCCAAGATGCGGAGAGTGCCAATAACGATCTACTGACGCGGGCGTTTCGCGACTTTGATCAGGCCGCTACGGTATTGCAGCAATCCTACGACGCGCTGACGACCCGGCTCCAGCAAATGGACCTGGAATTGGCGCAAACCAATGCCAGCCTTCGCGAACATCTTCGCGAAACCGAGGACATGCGCGCGCATCTCACGGCGGTGCTGGAATCGTTGGATACCGGTGTGATTGTGGCGGATTCGCACGATGTGGTGGTGCGCTGCAACCATTCCACCGAGCAGCTGTTAGGGGTCTCCCAGACGCACTTAAAGGGCCGCTTGGCGACCGACGTGCTGGCGGACATCCGGAAGGATCACGACGAGTATCCGCTGGTGCTTCCCTCGGGTGTCACGATTGCGCTCACGCAAACCGATCTCACCGATGAAGCCGGGAATTTGACCGGTAAGTTAGTCTTGATTCATGACGTCACGCGCATCCGCCAGTTGGAGGATCGTCTTCAGCGACGGAACCGGCTGGAAGCCATGGGGCAAATGGTCGGCAGTATCGCGCATGAAATTCGGAATCCTCTGGGAAGCGTGGAACTCTTCGCCTCCATGCTGCGAAAAGATCTTCGAGCCCAGCCGCAATTGAGAGCCTACGCAGAACACATTTCTATGGCGGTCCATTCCATGGATCGCCTGTTGTCCAACCTGTTGGTCTATACCAGGCCGGATTGTTCCAAGTTGCGTTGGCAGGACACCGAACGCTTGCTGCGCGAGGTACTGACCCTGGCCAGTCATGCCATATCGCAGGCTGCGATCTCCGTTCGCTGCGATGTGGACCCGTTGGTGCCGCAACTCTGGTGTGATGGATCGAAAATGAAACAGGTGTTGCTGAATCTGGTCTTGAATGCCGTTCAGGCGATGCCGGAGGGCGGCGTCCTGACCCTCGCAGCCGCCTTGGTTCCCGGACACATGCACGGGAGGACAGCAGTACAACTCACCGTTACCGATACGGGCATTGGCATCCCGGCAGAAGTCCAGTCCCGCGTGTTTGATCCGTTCTTTACCACCAAGGACGACGGGACAGGTTTGGGGCTGGCCATCGTACACGCGTTGGTGGAGGCGCACCATGGACGGGTCGATGTGGTCAGCAGCCCGGGGCGTGGCACATCGTTTGTCATCACCTTGCCGCAGGAACGCCCCGAACCAACAGCACCGCCGCTCGCGGCGGCGGCTTGCGCCAGGCAGGCGGGAGCCCACGATCACAGTCTGACCGTAGCCAAGGAGGAGATGTCCGAATGAGCGTGCAACAGACTATCCAGGGACCGTCACCTGCCGCTGAGGAGAGCCGAACCGTGTTGATCGTCGACGACGAACCGTCGATGCGCACTGCCCTGTCGGAGACCGTCCGTCGATTGGGGTACCAGGTACGAGGAGCGATCGACGGGGCGGACGCGATCGAACAGGTCGAGCGGTTGAAGCCCTGGTTGGTGGTCACTGATCTGAAAATGCCACGAGTCGCCGGGCTTGAACTGGTGAAGGCGATCAAGCAGAAGGCGCCTCAGACCTTTATCATTCTGATGACGGCGTACGGCACGGTGGAGACCGCCGTTGAAGCCATGAAGTGCGGCGCGAACGACTATATTCTCAAACCGTTCTCGACCGATCTGGTAGAGCGAGTCATTCTGAACTTACAGGCCACCACGGCATTGGATGAACAGGAGACGCCGATGCCGGCGGAAGCCCGCGCAATCTTGACGCAAGACGCCGGGATGATCCGTCTCCTCACCACGCTGGAAGGGGTCGCGGCGAGCCAGGCCACCGTGCTGATCAGCGGTGAGAGCGGTACAGGAAAAGAACTGTTGGCGCGCTATATCCATGCCCGAAGCCCCCGCGCCCATCGCCCCTTCGTGGCACTCAATTGTGCCGCCCTTCCGGACAGTCTTCTGGAGAGCGAGCTCTTCGGCCACGAGCGCGGAGCCTTTACGGGCGCGATCCAAAAAAAGCTGGGCAAATTCGAAATGGCCCATACCGGCACATTGTTTCTCGACGAAATCAGCGAAATGAATCTGGGGTTACAGGCTAAACTGCTGCGTGTCCTCCAGGAACGGGAGGTGGACCGTATCGGCGGGCGTGAACCGGTGCCGGTCAACATCCGCGTGATTGCCACGACGAATCGCTCGCTCTACCACGAAGTGACGCAAGGGCGATTTCGGGAAGATCTGTTTTATCGATTGAACGTGTTTCCGGTTACGGTGCCACCCCTCCGTGAACGACCGGGGGATATTCCTCTGCTGGCGAGACACTTTCTCCGTTCCTCGGCGCAACGCAATGGCCTGACGGCGCCGACCTTGTCTGATCGGGCGATTGCGGATCTGCAACAGCGCCCCTGGAAGGGGAATGTCCGCGAACTTGAAAATGTCATGGAACGCGCCATTTTAGTGGCGGCAGGCGGGGCGGTTGACGTCGACCATCTCATGCCGGGTGACGGGGTCGTGCCTGTGCGGGAAATGGAGACGGTCGAGGCGCTGGTCGCTCCCTCGGCGCACGGCTCGCTGTGGGAAATGGAACGGGATCTCATCGTGAAGACCTTGGCGCGCGTGAAAGAGAATCGCACCCATGCCGCGAAGGAATTGGGCATCAGTATTCGCACGTTACGTAATAAGTTGCGGGAATATCGCGACATGGGCTATCAGGTCGAGGCGGAGAAATCCTAAGGACTCCCGTGGAGGTACTAGGCAAATCTTTCCCTCTCTCGCCATTTTTGCCGGGTGTCTGATCAGGGGGCGAGCGGACTGAGCGCGCAGAGTCAGCGTCGTTTCCTACACCCGTGACGAGGTACATAGATTGCACACTGGTGGGCAGAATTTTCTGAGGAGCGCAGATCATGACCATCTTCGATAGGACCATGCAGCTGCTGGAGCGGTCGTTGGACTTGCGTGGGGCCCGCCAACAGGTGATTGCCGCCAACATCGCCAACGAAGAAACGCCCAAATATCGCGCTACGGATTTGAACTTCGGGCAGGCGCTTGCAAATGCACAGCAAGGCAAGCTCCCGATTACCCTGGTCTCCACACACCAGCATCACATCGGCCCCAAGGGGAATGGATTCCAACGGGTGACGGGGCGGCTGGAAGAAGTGCCTGCAGGCGATCTCCCGCTTGATGCCAACTCAGTCAACATCGAATTGGAAATGGCCAAGATGTCGGACAACGCCCAGCAATACAACACGGCGGCGACGATTATCAGCATGCGCCTTCGCCAGCTGCTCAGTGCGATACGTGAAGGACGGTAAGCGAAGACCGTTGTGTCAGGTCGTGTTCCAGTGTGAGTTGAAGAGAAAAGAGGTGCGATATGGATTTAACGGATAGTCTCGCAGTCTCGGTGTCCGCACTCGATGCGCATCGACATCGCTTGAATGTGATTGCCAGCAACCTGGCGAACGCTCAGTCCACCAAAACGAGCACGGGCGGCCCCTATCGTCGCCGCGATGTGGTTTTTCAAGCCGCGCCGGTGTCATCCGCGTTTCAGCGTGCGTTTAAGCAGGTTTCGACGGGGCCTGGAAAGCATGCGCTGGACGGCGTGAAGGTCGCTCGGGTGATCGAGGACCAGAAGCCGGGACAGAAGGTGTACGACCCTCGCCATCCGGATGCCGATCAGAAGGGTTTCGTCACGATGCCCAATGTGAATGTCATGGAAGAGATGGTGAATATGATCGGCGCGTCTCGGGCGTATGAAGCGAACGTGCAGGCTGTCAATGCGTCTCGCACCATGTGGAATCGCGCGTTGGAGATCGGGAGGTAACCATGACTGACTTGCGGATCGCAGGAGCGAATCAGCCTCATCCGATCGAAATTCCCGAGATCAAGGAGTCCGGGCAGGCGGGGGGAGCGAATTTCGTCGATTCGCTGCAAGAGGCGATCGGGCACATCAACGATGCGCAAACCGGAGCCAGTCAGGCTGTCGACGCGCTGGTTACCGGTCAGAACACCAACATTCATCAGGCGATGGTGGCCCTGCAACAGGCCGATGCCTCGTTTCAGCTCATGATGCAGGTCCGGAATAAGTTAGTGACGGCCTACGAAGAAATTCAACGGATGCAGATTTAAGAGGCAGCGTAGCCGTCATGTGGCGCTGTCGGCAAGGCGTCTCACCACCCCTCCAGCCCGTTGTTACTCGCTCTTGAATGGTAGGGATAAAGGACTCCATCGCGTATGTTCTCAAAATTCAGCCACTTCACGATCAATCAACGCCTCATCATCCTGCTGGCCCTCGCTGGCTCCATTGCCGGACTCGTGGCGGTGACGCTCTGGACACAGCAGCCGGACATGCAGGTGCTCTACGCTAATCTGGCGGTCGATGATGCCGCAGGGATTATCGACAAATTGAAAGACGCGAAGGTGCCCTATGAGACCACCAACGGCGGGACCACCATCCTGGTGCCGAATGCACAGGTGCACGACCTGAGGCTCGAAATGGCCGGGCAGGGCCTCCCGCACGGTGGAGGGGTCGGGTATGAAATCTTCGATCGGACTACCATGGGGATGTCGGATTTTGTGCAGAAGTTGAATTATCGGAGGGCCTTGCAAGGAGAACTGGCCAGGACGATCACGCAAATGCCGGAAGTCGAACGGGCGAGGGTGCATCTGGCCATTCCGGAGCGGCGGTTATTTGCAACCGAACAGGATCGGGCACGTGCCTCCGTCGTTGTGTCCTTGCGAGCCAACCAATCGCTGTCGAAGGCGCAGATCCAGGGGGTGGTGCATCTGGTATCCAGCAGCGTCGAAGGACTGCAGGCCCGTGACGTGACGGTGGTCGATGGTCACGGCAATCTGTTGTCGAACAGCTCCAGTGACGAGTCGGCCGGTTTGTCCGGGACACAAATGGAGTTTCAACGGACGCTGGAGAAGGATATCGAAACCCGAATCCAGACGATGTTGGAGCGGATCGTCGGCGTCAACAAGGCGGTCGTGCGTGTGTCCAGCGTGCTTGATTTCAGGAAAGTCGAGACCACCGAGGAACGGTACGATCCCAACGGTCAAGTGGTCCGGAGCGAGCAACGCGGCCAGGAGAAGTCCAACGGCATGAACGGCACCAGTGGTGGTGTGCCCGGTGTCGAGTCCAACGTGCCGGGCGGCGCGGAGGCGGAGGCCGGACAAACCAGTTCGAACAGCAATCAAACGAAGAATGAAACCGTGAACTATGAAATCAGCCGTACGGTCTCGCGCATCGTGGAGCCGACCGGGACCATCAAGAAACTGTCGGTCGCGGTGTTGGTAGACGGAATCTATGAGGGCGGGGGCAAGGCCAGTGAAGCGGGTGCCGAACAGCAGCCGAAGAAGTACGTGCCGCGGTCCGAAGAAGAAATGAAACGGATCGAGGAGATCGTGAAGAAGGCCATGGGTTATTCCACGGAGCGCCAAGACCAAGTCGAAGTGGTGAATGTGCAGTTTGGTCTCGGCGTCGAAGAGCCGACGGGCGCCGCGGTTGAAGCGGCCGCGGATTCGACGAGGGCGTGGATGCCGTATATCCGCTATGCGGTAGGCGGTGTGCTCTTCTTCCTCATTCTCTTCATGGTGGTTCGTCCGTTGATGGCGATGCTCGTGGCATCGCCACCGGCTCCCGCCGAGAGTGACACACCGGCGCTACCGGCCTCGGTAGGTCAGGTCGAAGCGGCCATGAGCGGCAAACAACCGGGACAGATCCTCGATATGGCCAAGAATAACCCCGCCAACACGGCAGTCGTCGTCAAGCAATGGCTCAAGAGTAACGCCTAACGGACGTCTCCATGAATAAAGAACTCTCGGGTGCCCAAAAGGCCGCGATTCTCCTCCGCGCTATCGGAGAAGAGGCCGCGGCCCAGGTCATGAAAACGCTGGATCCGAAAGATATTCGCAAGCTCGGCATGTTCATGAAAGAGACGGCGAATATCACCAAGCAGGAAGAAGAGAGCGTGATCGCCGAATTCGAACAAGCCAGCGCCAGCGGTGAAGTGCAGTTTGAAGGCCGTGAATTCATGGAGGCGATTCTGAAAAAGGCCTTGGGTCCCGAGAAGGCCGCTCGCATGATCGAATCCTTGAATACCAAGACGTATCCCGGTATCGACGCGTTGAAATGGGTCGATTCCCGTACCGTGGCCCAGATCCTCAAGATCGAACATCCTCAAACCATCGCCGTGTGTCTGGCACAAATGGAGGCCGAGCAAGCCAGCGCCGTGCTGGCGTTGTTGCCGACGCATCTGCACGCGGATGTGTCTCTGCGTCTTGCGACCATGCAGGAGGTGCAACCGGAGGTGCTCTCGGAACTCAGCGACAGCCTGCAGGAGATTCTGTCGGCGTCTATGGGGATGTCGAGTATGTCGGTGGGCGGGGCTGAGTTGATGGCCGATATTCTCACCCGCGTCGACAAGAACACCGAAGGCGCCATCATGGCGAAGATCACCGAAAAGGATCAGGCCCTGGCGGATAGCATCCGTGCGCTGATGTTCGTGTTCGACGACCTGGTGGGATTGGACTCGCGTGCGATGCAGGAACTGATGAAGGAAATCAGCAAAGAGGACCTGCCGATCGCCCTGCGGGGCGCCACCCCGGAGATCAAGGAAAAGTTCCTCAAAAATATGTCCAGCCGGGCGGCGGAGATGCTCAAGGAAGACATGGAAACACGCGGGCCGGTCAAAGTGTCCGACGTCGAGAAATCCCAACAGAACATTCTCAAAGTGTGCCGCAAGCTGGAAGAAGAGGGCCGGATCGTCATCGGAGGTGGTGGAAGCGAGGAGATGCTCTAAATGGGCGGCGCGGCCTTGGGCTCGGGGATGCCGGCGGCGTCTCCGGTCGAATCAGACAAAGAGTTATCACCGCGGGCGGTGCTGATTGTCGATGACGAGCCCTCGATCTGCCTCTTGCTGGCTGAGATGCTGCAGGCCACCGGCCACCCGATTCTCACGGCGGGATCTGTCGTCGACGCGATGGGCCATGTCCGGACCCGCACCGTCGCGGTCGTCATCGTTGATGTCCAATTGGGAGGGGCAGACGGTATCGCATTTTTGCAGCAGGCGTTGGATGTCGACAACCGCCTGATGGGTATCGTGATGACGGGGCACGGCAACATCGAGCTCGCTGTTCGAGCCATGAAGTCAGGCGCCTCAGATTTTCTGACGAAACCGTTTCAAGCAGAACTGGTGCGGGTATCGGTTTCCCGGCTATTGGAACTCTACCGTCTCCGACAGGAAAACACCGTCCTCGCCCGTACGCTGATCCGCTCCGGCAATATTCAACTGCGCACGATCCCGCTGGCGGATTTCAGCCGCGGGAATCGCCCGTTTGGAGTCGACGATCATAGCGAGTTCGAACGAGGGCTGGCGGAGGGGGAGAAGCGGGCCACCGAGCGGGTCGCGGCGGCACGACAACGCGAACAGGCCCTTGTGGCGTCGCTCGCCGAAAAATTCGAGGAGGTCTGGCAGAGCCTGCACGAGACCGTCGAAGAGGAAGTGGCCTCCCTCTCCTTCATGATTGCCCAAAAGGTGCTTCGCGATATCGTCTCGGAACGGCGGGACCTGATTGTCACGCAAGTGAAGGCGGCGTTAGGGCATCTTCACGAAAGCGGCCTCGTCCGTGTCCGTGTCCATCCGTCGGATGTGCAGGCTCTGGAGTCGGCGCGCGCCGGGTTGAGCCAAACCCCTCATGGCTTGTTGACCCTGAAATTTGAGACGGACCCGGCCATCAGTCCAGGCGGATGCCTGGTTCAGGCACAAAGTTTGTTGATCGATGCGACGCTGGATACGCAACTGTTGCGGCTGGGTGAAGCCTTGAGAGGACGGGATACCGGTGAAGCTTAGCGAACGGCTGGAACATATTGAGCCCTTGTCGGTGACGGGGCGGGTGGCTCAGGCAGTGGGTATTGTCATCGAAGCCTCCGGGCCGTTCACCTCCGTCGGGGAGGTCTGCGAGATCACCAGAGAAGGCGGCCATGGAGCAGTGATGGCCGAAGTCGTGGGATTTCGGGAGGATCGTGTGCTGCTGATGCCCTTGGGAGAAATGCAGGGCATCGGTCCTGGGAGTCGTGTGGTGATGAAAGGTCATGTCGCCTCCGTCCCGGTGGGCCCGCAGATGCTGGGGCGGATCTTTGACGGCCTCGGGCATCCGCTGGATGGTCAACCCGCGATCCGCAGCGACCTGCGCGTTCCTCTGTATGCCTCGCCCTTGAATCCGCTGCACCGGGCACGCATCACCCAACCGGTCGATCTGGGAATCAGAGCGATCAATGCCCTGTTGACCTGCGGGCAAGGACAAAAGATCGGGGTGTTTGCAGGATCGGGGGTGGGAAAGAGCGTGTTGCTGGGCATGATCAGCCGATACACGCAGGCCGATGTGCGGGTCATCGCATTGATCGGCGAACGGGGACGCGAGGTCAAAGAGTTTCTGGAGCGCGATTTGACGCCGGAAGCCAGAGCCCGGTCCATCGTCGTCGTTGCCACGTCGGATCAACCGCCGCTGGTCCGTATTCGAGGGGCCTTGGTCGCCACCGCCATTGCCGAATATTTCCGTGATTGCGGCAAGCATGTGCTGCTGATGATGGACTCGCTCTCCCGATTGGCCTATAGCCAGAGAGAAGTCGGGTTGGCCATCGGGGAACCGCCCACGACCAAAGGCTACACGCCCTCCGTTTTTGCAGTGTTGCCGAAATTGTTGGAACGGGTGGGGCCGGCACAGAGCGGCGGCAGCATCACCGGACTGTATACGGTGCTGGTCGACGGAGACGATCTCAACGACCCCGTGGCGGATGCCGTGCGCTCCATTCTTGACGGACATATCGTGCTCTCACGCGAATTGGCGGCCCGCAATCATTTCCCCGCGATCGATATTCTGCAGAGTACCAGTCGGGTGATGCGGGATATTGTCACACCCGCTCACTATGCCGCCGCGCGGCTGGTGTTCGAACGGACTGCGCTCTATCGACGGTCGGAGGATTTGATCACGCTGGGGGCCTACAAACCGGGGACGAGCAAGGAACTCGATAAGGCGGTGTCGGCTCATGACGGGATCACGGCCTTTCTACGCCAGGAAACCAAGCAGGCATTCGGCTTGTCGCCATCGATCGACGCGCTCCTCAGCCTGGCGGGATCGATTCAATGAACGTCACGGTGCTTCGCCAGTATGCCGTACAACTTGAGGAAGTGGCCAAGTTGGAGTTGGCGGAATTAGGCCGCGCCCTGCAACAGACGATGGATCATATGGCTCTCCTGGAGGTTAGGGCGGGCGCAGATGCCGAGCGCTATCTCACGCAGGTGGCGCAAGGCGGCACTGTCGATCAGGTCGTCAGTCATCTTGATGCCATGGAGCAGGCCGTCGCCGCTCGGCGGCGCTTGGAGCAGGCCGTCGTTCTGCAACAGGCGCAGATGGAACAGAAACGAGGCGAACTGCTGGAGGCGATGCAATACCGGAAGAAGTTGGATTTGCTCGACGCCCGTGCGGCTGCGGACTTGCGCCGTCGTCGTGACCGGCAGGATCAGCAGTTGCTGGACGAACGCGCCTGGCGCCGAGGTCCACTGCAAAAGGGAGAGCGGGTATGAGGGCGATCGATGGAAGCAAAACCAGGGGATTGTCCGCTCGCATCTCGATGGAGACGGTCCTTCTCGTGGCTCTACTCGGGGCGGGACTGAGCCAGGCAGCGACGGAGGAGGCCAAACCGGTTCCCGCAGTCCAGAAGGAGGCTGCCAAGGGGGACGCGCCAAAAGCCGATACGCCGAAAGTCGACGCCGGAAAAGCCGAGACGGTCAAGAAAGAGATTCAGGGGCCGGCGCTGAGCGCCCCTCGGGAGATGTTCGAGTTGCTGGAACAGCGGAAGCGGATGCTGGACAAGCGGGAAGCGACCCTGCGCGGATCAGAGACCCATTTGTTGGAACTCAAGGCCGAGTTGGAGCAGATCGTCACGCGGCATGAACAGGCGGTGGAAGCCGAGAAAAAGCGACGACAAGCCGCTCAAGCCAAGGGCGGCAACGAGCCGGAGAAGGCCAAACCATCGGCGAAGGCTGCGCCGGCCGTGAATCTGAATCAAGCACAGTTGGCAAAGATCTATGAAACGATGCCCCCTGAAGAGGCCGCGGCGCGTCTCGAACGTATGCCTGAACGGAAGGCAATCGAGGTACTGCGCCTCTTAAAAGGAAAATCGGCAGGAGCCATTCTCGCCGAAGTGAAGCCAGATCGCGCTGCGCGCCTGACTGAACAACTGCTCACGAGCCCATAGCCTCTCGTTTATCCTTTCTCCTCCGGCAAGTTTTGCCGAGCCATCCTGCAGAAACTTCCCGCTCCTCATCGATCTATTCCCGTCCCGGTAGCCAAATCCTTCGCCAAACGCGAGTTTCCGCACGTTTCGTCATGGCACGGCCTTTGTAAAGATGTTCCATGACGACGAGAGACTTCACAGTAAAAGGAACGTCTATGGCTACGGACATGCACACGCTCTTTGGAGGACTCCCAACACCTTCTCCATCTTCCCTGTCGGATGCACGCGATCGTTACCAGGCTGCTCAGAGTACCGGCTCTTCGCATGATTTCGAGTCCATGCTGGGCAGGGCGGAAGCGCGCCAGGCGAATCCAAGGCGTGAGGCGGCTGCCAGCACACCAGACTCAAAGAATGGAGTGCCGTCCCGCTCCAAAATGTACTCGAAACCAGAATCCACTACGCAGCAGTTTGAACGATCTGCGGATGTGACGTCCCGAGAACAGGTAGTGACCAGAAAAGAAGTCACCGGAGAACGCAAGGATCAGCTTTCAGAGCAGGAAGCACCACGCGAGCACTCGGAGTCTGACGAACCTTCGGACGAGCAATCGACAGCGGTGAACGATGCCATGGTGGTCGCCATGAATACCTCCGTGAACGCAGCCCCGCCGCCGACGGTTCAGGCTCATGATACGGCCGAGCTTGGTACTCAACCAGTCCAAGATGCCATGAACACGGTCACCGCTGTCGGCGATCCTGGTCCCGCCATCACGGAAGCTTCTGCCCCAGCGATGAATGTTTCGATGACGGCAGGCGAGCAGGCGAAGACAGGCGCGGTTCCCGGCACGACGAGCGTACCGGTCGCTGAAGTGCAAGACACCGCCGCACCGCCCAAGGCGGGGAATGCGCCTTCAGAGCCGCAGGCGGCTGCGGCAGTACAAGGGGAGTCCATTGCGACCCCTACCCAAGCGAATAACATCGAGGCACCTGTGGTCCCTGAGAAGGCCGAACCGGATACGGCGAAACAAGCGGTCGCCGCCGTGACGCTCAGGAAACAGGATGGACAGGTTCAGCCGCAACTCCAGCCGAACCAGGCCGACGGTTCAGCCCTGGTGGATGCAATGGCTCAAGGCTCCGCGATGAGTGGATCCCAGGGGAGCGGCGGCGCAGAACAACACCTTGCACAGGACTCCGGAAGATTTTCTGACTCATCAGGCGAATCACATCGCCCCTCCGCGAATGTTCTTCCGACGGGCGAAGGAAACAATCGGGCGCTGTTTCTCGATCGTATGAACGGGCTGGGTCAGCCGGTCAGCGTAGCCACCGAGGGCTCATCCGGCGGAAATGACAGCGGACAATCGACAGGCGCCTTGCATGCGTCGGATGCCGACCGACTGGGGGAGTTTCGAGGGCCCACACCGTTCAGCCAGACTGTCACCCTCGATCTCGATCCGTTGGATATGGGGCCGTTGCGTGTTCGAGTCATGATGAACGATCAGACGGTGCATGCGCATATCAGGACCGAGCATGGAGAGTTAGGGCAGGGGTTGCTGCAACAGGGGCAATCGCTTGAATCATCGCTCCGTACGACCGGCCTGGAAATGGGCATGTTGCGGGTGACGGTGGATCAGCAACAGGGGCGAGGCGACAACGCGTGGATGTTTCAACAACAGCAGCAACAACAAGGCCGTTCATCGTCTTCGAACATGTCGCACGCGGCGGGCCGAGAAGATGAACGCGGGGTGAGGGGAGAGCGTGGTGTCGGATCGAATGACCGTGTGAGTATTTTTGCCTGATTTGGGAGGATCCATGGATATCAGCAAGGTGATTACACAGACGGCTCCGACGGATTCAGCCACTCCGACGACCGATGGGCCTAAGCCGCTCGGCAAAGATGATTTTTTAAAACTACTCGTGACGCAGCTTCAGCATCAGGACCCCCTGAAGCCTCTGGAGAACGAGGCGTTCATCGCACAGACGGCGCAGTTCTCCCAGTTGGAGCAAATGGCGAAGCTGGTGACCCTCATGGAGAAAAGCGTGGCGCTCCAGGAGTCGGCCCAGAGCAAGACCACCCAGAGCGGTACCACGGCGGTGGCATAAGCGAGCGCGAACAGGTTCGTGAAGGCGTCGGGCGTTCGCAAGCAGGGATGGTAACAAGGAGGACGGACACATGGGTATTTTGACATCGATGTTCACGGCAGTGACCGGCTTGAGTTCCTACGGCAACGCCATGGGCGTCATCGGTAACAACATCGCCAACGTCGGGACGGCGGGATTTAAGTCGAGCCGGGCAACCTTTTCCGACCTGATCTCATCGAGTCTCGGGGCCGGAGCCGGCGGCAATCAAATCGGCCTCGGTGTGTTTCTCAACGATGTGCAGACGAATTTTTCGCAGGGATCGATGACGACCACCGGGAATACCTTCGACCTGGCGATCGACGGGAACGGTTTTTATCAAGTGCGCAATCCATCCGGGTCCGTGTTCTATACGAGGGCCGGACAATTCAAGGTCGACAGCTCGGGACAGGTGGTCGATGCGAGCGGGGCTTTGCTTCAAGGATACCAGGCCGATACGGCAGGGAACATCACCAGCACGATCGGCGGCATTACGTTGACGTCCAGTGCCGTCGCTCCGCTGGCGACGACCAGCGCGGAGATCCTCGGTAATCTGAATGCGAATGCCACCGCGCCGACGGCGGCGTTCAGCGTGACCGATACCACGTCGTACAACTTCTCCACGGGTATGACGTTTTACGACTCGCTGGGGAATTCGCACCAGATGCAACTGTATTTCCGGAAAACCGCCGCGAATGCCTGGAGCGTCTATTCTCAGATCGACGGCGGCGCGGCCGCCGCGCAAACGAACATGACGTTCAACGCGAGCGGTGCCGTCACCGCCGGCGGCACGCAGACCCTCACCGCCACGTTGACGAACGGAGCCACCACCCCACAGACCATCACGGTGGACGTATCGTCGTTGACGCAATTCGGAGCGGCGTCCGGAGTGGAAAGCCAGACACAAGACGGGTATTCATCCGGCACCCTTGATCGGATCAGCGTCGATAAGGAAGGCAGGGTGATGGCCCAGTTCACGAACGGACAAACTCGCGCCCTCGCGCAAGTCGTGTTGAGCCGCTTTACGAATCCGGATGGCTTGGCAAATGTCGGTGACAATCACTTTCTGGAGACGCTGGAATCCGGTGCTGCCCTGGCTGGTGCGCCGACGTTAAACGGCCTGGGCCGAGTGCTCTCCGGCACCGTCGAGCAGTCCAACGTTGATCTCGGGAAGGAGTTCGTCGACATGATCATCACGCAGCGGGCGTTTCAAGCGAACTCCCGTGCGATCACGACCAGCGACGAAATGTTGCAGGAACTGGTGAACTTGAAACGATAACGCGTGAGCCGTCCGGCGCGGTCTCGTAGAGGCCGCGCCGGATGCCGTCTCGGCAATTTCTGCCTAGGTGCTCTCCTCACGTCACTCGTCTACGTCTCCGATCGCTCGTCAACAAACTGTCGGTGCTCCTCCTCCGTCTGTCACCAGCGTGACAACCGTGCGCGGCCTCTGATCCAGACGCTGCTCCGGGTGCGGTCTGCATGCCCAACTCCTTGTGTTATCACAGGATCTCGTGTGCTGAACAAACCTTTTCGGCGTGAGTCGTGGGGCCGCGCGTGGCATATGCATTGCACAACCGACCAACACCGGCAATCACCGTCCGCAGGAGGTCTGTATGTCAGAAGCAACAGAAGAAAAGGCGCCCGCAGCACCGGCAGGCATTCCCATGAAGATGGTGATCATCATCGTCGCTGGGGTGTTGGTCTTGGCGTTGGGCGGCGCCTTCGCGATGTTCAAGATGATGGGCGGGTCCTCTGCCGAAAAGCCGCAGGCCGAGGCCGGAGCGGACAAGGCTGCCGCGCATGGCGCGGCGGAGGAAAAGTCGGGAGAACATGGGGCCGTTGCGGACGCCAGCGCCATTGCCGACCTGGATCCGTTTATCGTGAATCTCGCGGATTCGCCGGAAATTCGTTATCTCAAGGTCACGCTGAAGGTGGAGGCGGATGGCTCAGGAACCGTCGAACAAATCAAGGCCCGCACACCGCAGATTCGTGACGCCATCCTCGTGCTCTTGACCAGTCTGGATTCGGCTACCGCCCGTTCGCCTCAGGGAAAACACAAGCTGCGCGAAGATATCACCGAGCGCATCAACGGCCTGCTGCCGAAGAAATCGGTCAAATCGACCTACTTCACGGAATTCGTCATCCAGTAACTGTTCGGGCTTCGTCGAGGATCTCATGGACAAGATACTCTCCCAAGAAGAAATCGATGCCTTGATGGGCGGAGTCATGTCCGGCGAGGTCGAGACGGCCCCGAAAGAAGAGGAAGAGCCGGGCGGCGTCAAAGCCTATAGTCTCACCAGCCAGGAGCGGATCATTCGCGGGCGCATGCCCACGATGGAAATGATCAATGACCGCTTCACGCGACAACAGTCCATCTCCTGGACAAGCCTCCTGCGGGAGAAGATCGAGTTCAGCGTGATCGGGACCCAGATCATTAAATTCGGCGATTTCATCCAGAAGGTGCCGGTGCCGTCTTCCTTCAACCTGTTTGCGATGGAGCCGTTGCGGGGGAACGGCCTCTACATCATGGACGCCATGCTGGTGTACCTGATCGTAGACTTCTTCTTCGGCGGAAAAGTCCAGACGCATGTGAAGCCGGAGGGCCGCGAGTTCACGCCGATTCAGCTGCGTTTGATCAAGAAGCTTGTTCAACAGGCGCTGGCCGATCTCGAAAAGGCCTGGCACGCGGTGATGCCGGTGAAGATCAGCTATCTGCGCTCCGAAAGCAATCCACAGTTCGCCATGGTCGTGACCACGTCGGAAATCGTCGTCGTTGTGACGCTGCAGGTCCATCTTGGCGACATCACCCGTGAAATGTTCATTGCCTATCCTTACTCCATGTTGGAGCCGATCAAAGAGAAGCTGTATTCCGGCCTCTTTGCCGACAACGTGGAGCAGGACAGCAGCTGGGGCAGTCGCTTCAAGGAATCTCTGCAGGAGTGTGACGTGGCTGTCGCGGTGCAACTCGGCACCGCACGGATCAGCGTGCAGGATCTGATGAACTTCGGCCCCGGCGACGTCCTCATGCTCGATCAACATCCCGGCGATCCGATGCTGTGTTTAGTCGAGGGTGATCCGAAGTTTCACGGGCAACCTGGGGTATTCAAAGGCAACCACGCGTGCCGCGTCACCAAAGTGTTGGGGTAAGGCGGAGCGGACCTAAAGGAGATTATTGCATGGGCAACGGTGACAGCACGGCACAGACAGGCTCCCCGAACGGCGAAGTCAGTCCGCAACCCACCTCCTTCCCCCCCGTGGACAACCAGGGGGCGGTGCCGACCAACAAGAATATCGAATTCGTCCTGGATATCCCGCTTCAGGTCACGGTGCAGATCGGGTCCACCAGGATGTTGATCCGCGAATTACTGCAGCTCGGGCAAGGCTCAGTCATTGAGCTCAACAAGCTCGCAGGTGAACCGATGGAAGTGCTCGTCAACAACAAGCTGGTCGCCCGCGGCGAGGTGGTCGTCGTCAACGAAAAATTCGGTATTCGACTGACTGATGTCGTCAGCCCGAATCAGCGCATTCAGCAACTGGGCTGAGCTGCGGTCCCGGTCGCGCATTCCGCGCTTGTACGCCAGAGAGAACCAACGGTCCTATGGAAATGTGGGAAAGTGTCGTGCGCATGGTATCCGCGCTCGGGATTGTGCTGGCGCTCATCCTGGGACTTCTGGCCGTGGCCAGGTCGACGATCGGTCGACGATTTCTTCCGGTCGGCGGAACTCCGATCGTGCAAATTTTGGGGAGCGGTCCATTGGGATCTCGCAAGCATGTGATGGTGGTGGCGGTCGCAGGGGAAGTCTTTATCCTCGGTACCACTCCGACCGATCTGGTGCCGCTGGGAAAAGTCACAGATCCGGAACAGGTGAAACGCCTGATGGCGAATGCCGCGCCCCTGTGTACGCCCGCATCGTTTCGGACTCCAGAGGTGAACGGTGAGGAGACATCGCGTGCGAACTAACGTCATCGGCGACTACGCACAGACCACGCGATCCTTCTTCGGACAATGGAAACCGGTCACCATCCTCCTGGTCTTGATGGTCTGTCTGGTGAGCGCCTCCAT
Source organism: Nitrospira defluvii (assembly GCF_905220995.1). Classification (NCBI taxonomy): domain Bacteria; kingdom Pseudomonadati; phylum Nitrospirota; class Nitrospiria; order Nitrospirales; family Nitrospiraceae; genus Nitrospira; species Nitrospira defluvii. The sequence continues at coordinate 553,764 of NZ_CAJNBJ010000017.1, read as the reverse complement.
CGCTCACGCGGAAGGTCCCACGCTGACGCTCGACCTTGGCGGCGGCGGCACGAAGCAAACCGCCGTCGTGCTCCAGATCCTCGCGCTCCTCACCGTCCTCTCGTTGGCGCCGGCCCTGTTCATCATGGTGACGTCGTTCACCCGCATGGTGATCGTGCTGTCGTTTCTCCGCCAAGCCCTGGGCACCCAGCAGGTGCCGCCCAACCAAGTGTTGATCAGCCTGGCGTTGTTTCTGACGATGTTTGTCATGGCTCCAGTGGGGCAGACGGTCTACAAGGATGCCCTCCAGCCCTTGCTCGCGGAACAAATCGGGTACGACGAAGCATGGAATCGGGGAATTCGACCGATTCGCACCTTCATGTTGAAGCAGATGCGCGACAAGGACCTGGAACTCTTTCTGGAACTCTCGCACGCGCCGAAACCGGCGCAGGTGGACGACGTGCCGACCCACGTCATCATCCCGGCTTTTGTGTTGAGTGAATTGCGGATTTCGTTTCAGATCGGATTCCTGCTCTACATTCCCTTTCTGATCGTGGATATGGTGGTCGCCAGCGTGCTGATGTCCATGGGCATGATGCTCCTGCCGCCGGTCATGATTTCGCTTCCGTTCAAACTGATCCTCTTTGTGTTGGCCGATGGCTGGTATCTCGTCGTCGGGTCCATGGTCAGAAGCTTTCAATAGGTTCAATCATGATGACAATTGAAACCGTGACAGAAATCGGACGGCAGGCCATCGAAACGTGCATGCTCGTGTCCGCGCCGGTTCTTGGGCTCAGCCTCGTGGTGGGGTTGATCGTCAGCACGTTCCAAGCCATGACCCAGATCAACGAAGCTACCCTGACGTTCGTGCCGAAGGTCCTGGCAGTCTTTGCTGCGACGCTCCTGTTTCTCCCGTGGATGCTGGGTGTCCTGATTACGTTTATGACCCACATCATCACCAGCATTCCGACGCTGATTCACTGAAACCGAACCACCGCATGAACACCGCACACACCCTGCATCTGGCGCTGCCGCAGTTTCAGGCTTTTTCCATCCTACTGGTGCGGATTGCCGGCATCATCAGCGTCTTTCCCATTCTGAACACCCGCACGATTCCCATGCCGGTAAAGGCCGGGCTTGTCACCATGCTGGGACTGGTGCTGGCGCCGATTATCCAGCTGCCGAGCCTGCCCGCGGATCCCGTGCTGGCAGTGGCCGGTATCGGCAGTGAATTCTTGATCGGGTTGACGATCGGGTTGGCCGTCCGGTTGTTGTTTTCCGGATTTCAGGTCGCCGGGGACATGATCGGCACCCAAATGGGGTTCAGTGCGATTCAGATGATCGACCCCATGAGCCATCAAAATGCGCCGATCATCGCACAATTCCAGCTCACGCTCGGCTCGTTGGTGTTTCTATCCCTGAATGCGCACCTGTTGGTCGTGCATGCGATCGGGATGAGTTACGAATTCGTTCCGCCGTTCGCTGCCAAATTGTCCGACAGCATCGCGATGGACATCATTCATCTGGCGCAGAATATGCTGCGCGTGGCTCTAAAGATGTCTGCCCCCGTGTTTGCGACCCTGCTCATCGTCAATACAGTGCTGGCCATCATGGGACGGGCTGTGCCGCAGATGAACGTGTTTGTGCAGAGTTTTCCGATCACGATCGGGGCAGGGCTGCTGGCGATGAGTCTCGCGCTACCGTTTACACTCGGCTTGTTCGAGAAAGAATTTGAGATGTTGGTGGAGACCATTCTCGGGCTCCTGAAAGCGTTGGGGCATGGCTGACAGCGCGCAAAACCGTACAGAACAGGCGACTCCGAAACGGAAATCCGAGGCGAGGGCGAAAGGACAAATCGCGCTCAGCCGGGATGCCGCCATGGCGGTGGCGCTCCTGGGAAGTTTCGGCGCGTTGTATTGGATGACGCCGACGATTCTCAATGGACTGCGTGCCAGCCTGCAGGCCTGGCTCTCTCGTTCGATGGAGGAGGCGACGCATCAGGCGCTCAGCCTCGATCATCTCCATGTGATTCTCCGTCAGATCGGCTTGGAAGTGTTTGTGATGCTGGGACCGGTCGTGGCCGGGATCGCCGTCGTGGGGGTCGGCGCCAACCTCATGCAGACGGGGTTTCTCTGGAAAAAAGACGGGTTCAGTCTGGACTGGTCGCGCATCAACCCGATGGGAGGATTCTCGCGCCTGTTTTCCATTCGATCCCTCGTCGAACTGATCAAATCCTGGCTCAAGATCCTGGCCATCGGCGGTGTGGGCTACCTCACCATCAAGCAGGACATGCTGGCGTTCATTTCGCTGACGCAATTCGGCATGGAATCCCTGCTGCCGACGGTGGGGTGGGCGACCCTCAAGGCCGCGCTCACCATGAGCGGCGCCGAGTTGGTGATCGGTGCCGCGGACTATGGGTATCAGCGGTTTCAATGGGAGCGGGACCTCAGAATGTCGCGTGATGAAATCAAGGAAGAAAGTCGTGCGGCGGAAGGAGATCCCGGGGTCAAGGCGAAGATCCGCAGCACCCAACGCGAAATGTCCCGCAAGCGCATGATGGCGGCCGTGCCCATAGCCGACGTGATCATCACCAACCCGACCCACCTGGCGGTGGCATTGAAATACGACGCGAAGGCCAATGGCGCACCGGTCGTCGTGGCCAAGGGCGCAGGATTCATCGCCGAAAAGATCCGGGAAATCGGGCGTCAACACGGCGTCATGATCGTGGAAAACAAACTGGTCGCGCGGACCCTGTACAAACTGGTCGAGGTGGGTCGGGAGGTTCCGGAAGACCTCTACCGCGCGGTGGCGGAGATCTTGGCGTTTGTGTATCGCGTGCGCGGCAAGTTGCCGCCCGCATAATCCTGTTGGCTAGGAGTAGCGATGGCATCCGACAATACCTCGATCCCCAGCACGTCGCTGGTCAAACACCCGGACATTCTCATGTCCGTGGGCGTGGTCGGCATTTTGATGGTGATGCTCGTCCCGCTCCCGCGGTTTTTCTTGGACCTCCTGCTGAGCTTCAACATCACGCTGTCGATCATTATTCTCTTGGTCGGGATGCAGGTGCGTCGCCCGTTGGAGTTTTCCGTCTTCCCGTCGATTCTGCTCATGGTGACGCTGCTTCGGCTGGCGCTGAATATCGCCTCGACGAGGTTGATTCTCCTGCACGGCAACGAAGGCGCTGCGGCAGCGGGAGAAGTCATCCGGGCCTTCGGCAATTTCGTCGTCGGCGGCAACTACACCGTCGGCTTGGTGGTGTTCACGATCCTGGTCATCATCAATTTCGTCGTCATCACCAAGGGTGCGGGTCGCGTCGCGGAAGTGGCCGCACGTTTCACCTTGGACGCGATGCCGGGTAAACAAATGGCCATCGATGCCGACTTGAATGCCGGCCTGATCAACGACAAAGAGGCGCGTCAGCGACGAAAGGAAATCGCCCAGGAAGCGGATTTCTACGGAGCGATGGACGGTTCGAGCAAGTTCGTGCGGGGAGATGCCGTGGCGGCGGTCGTCATCACGCTGGTGAATATTCTTGGTGGCCTGACGATCGGCGTGCTTCAGCAGGGGATGACCCTTTCCGCTGCCGCGCAAACCTACACGTTGCTGACGGTCGGCGAAGGCCTGGTGGCGCAGGTGCCGGCGCTGATTGTCTCGACTGCCGCCGGTATCGTGATCACCCGCGCCGCCTCAGAAGTGAATCTCGGGTTCGAAGTCACCAGGCAGGTCCTCATTTCGCCGAAGGCCATCGGCACCGCCTCCGGCATTCTCCTCGCCATGGGCCTGGTGCCCGGCTTGCCTCATCTGGCGTTCTTAGCGCTCGGCAGTCTGACCGGGTGGATGGCGTTTCAACTGAACGAGCAACAAAAAGCCGCCGCTGCGCTGCCTGAACAGGCTACGCCACAGGCGAAGGCCGAAGAGGCCGCCACCCAAGTGGTGCCGTTGGATCTCATGGAAGTGCAGGTGGGCTACGGCCTCATCGGACTGGTCGATGGGGGACAGGGCGGGGCATTGCTGGATCGCATCAAAGGCTTGCGACGGCAATTCGCCGAACAGATGGGTTTCGTTCTGCCGCCTATTCATATTCGAGACAACTTACAACTGCGGCCGAATGAGTATGCGGCGCTCTTGAAAGGTGTCGAACTAGCCAAGTCCGAAGTCATGCCGGCCCATGTTCTGGCCATCGACCCAGGCACGGCTCAACGGGGCATCATTCATGGATTGCCGACCAAGGAGCCGGCCTTCGGCCTTCCGGCGCTCTGGGTGCCGGAACAGCAGCGGGAACAGGCGCAGATGGCCGGGTACACCGTCGTCGATCCTGGGTCCGCCATTGCCACGCATCTCTCCGAACTCATCAAGCGGCATGCGCATGAACTGTTGGGTCGGCAGGAAGTGCAGGGGCTGCTCGATCAACTGGGAAAAAACCACCCAAAGTTGGTGGAGGAAGTGATTCCTAATCTGATTCCGCTGGGAAGCCTGGTCCGCGTGTTGTCGCATCTGCTGCGCGAAGGCGTGCCGATTCGTGACCTGCGGACGATTCTGGAAACGATTGCCGATCATGCAGCGACCACGAAGGATCCCGACATTCTCACCGAAGTGGTGCGCCAGGCACTCGGACGGACGATTACGAAGCAATATCTCGCACCGGACGGCTCGTTGCCGATCATCGGACTCGATCCACGTTTGGATCGCTCTCTTGCCGATCAGGCGAATGCAGCAGGTCAGGGGAACCAGTGGGCGCCCGATCCACTGGTGGCACAGAAACTGCTCGCTGCATTAAAGCAAGCGGCCGAACGGATGGTCGGACGAGGACATCAGCCGGTGATTCTCTGCTCGCCTTCGTTGAGACGCCATCTCCGAAAACTCACGGATCGGATATTGCACTCGGTTCCCATTCTCGGGCTGAACGAGGTGGACAGCGTGACACGATTGCAGGCGATGGAAACGGTCCGTCTCGATCTCGAAGTCAGTGACACGAGGAGCTTGGCATGAAGGTACGGACCTTTCACGTCGCGTCGATGCATGAGGCCATCCGCTCCATCAAGGAGACGCTCGGGCCGGATGCCGTCATTTTGTCCACGAAGCGAGTGCGGTCATGGGACAACGGGTTCGGCTTACTGGGGCGCTCTGTTCTCGAAGTGATGGCGGCGATTGAGGATGACGCGTCCGTCCCTGACGCAGCCCCCCTCCTTGATGACGCCGACCAGGCCGGTTCCGCGACGAATTCCGCTCCGGCGGTGCCGGCGGAGGAATCACGCTTCCAGAAAACACTCCAGGGCGCCATGGAGCAGAAGCCTGATAGAGCGAAATACAGCAATCATCCGCTGCTGACGCCTCCACGTCATGCTCAGAATCCTGGGATGATGTCACCCGCACAAGCCCAAGGAATGGCCGTACAGTCCTTCCAACGGGTGTATGAAGATTTACTCGCGCAAGGCGTCGAGCATGCCACCGCGGAAGCCTGCCTGCGAGAGCTCCGAGAAACATTGGTGGAGCAGGGAGCGTCTCAACGCAACTCCTCCCTGCAATTGTTACGCACGGTGTTGCTCGATCGAGTGACCACGGCGGGACCTCTGCTGAGCACGGCCGGCGAACAGAAAATTGCCTTGTTCGTCGGCCCCAGTGGTGTCGGCAAAACGTCAACGATCGCCAAATTGGCGACGCATTTCGGCATCGTCGAGCAGCGGAGCGTGGCGCTGATCACCATGGATACCTATCGGCCCGCTGCAGTGGAGCACCTACGGCTCTATGCGGAGGTGTTGGGCGTGGAGTTATCGGTGGCGGCATCCTGTGATGAAGTCCAGGCGGCGATCGATCGTGCACGGGAGGCGGAGCTCATCCTGATCGATACGGCGGGATTTAATCCGTACGAACCGATCACCGCGCAGCGCTGGAGGGGCCTGCTGAATCGCGGACTTCCAATGGAAGTGCATTTGGTGCTGGCCGCCGGCACGCGGGTGCCCGACCTTGTCGTCAGCACTAGTCAATGTGTGGATGTCCCCTCGCTGCGGCTGCTGTTTACCAAGCTGGACGAAACTACCGGGTACGGTGGAATTTTCGAGGCGACGCACCGCACAGGCATTCCCCTGTCGTACTGGGGAACCGGGCAACGGGTTCCCGATGACTTGGTGCAGGCGCAGGTCAATCGACTGGGGGACCTCCTGTTGGGCGGACAGGTGCGGACTCCGGGCGGTGGCACCAAGACTGCATGGGATTCGCAGGCACCATCGACGGTCACACCGGGGAATACGACGTACTCGCGGTAGTCGGTAGTCGAATAACAGGGGAGAGACGATGGCGATGCAACCAGGAATTTTGGATCCGCAACTGAGACTCTGTGACGGGAGCGTCGGTCCCTCCCGAACACAGGTGATCACGGTCACCAGCGGCAAGGGCGGTGTGGGAAAAAGCAACGTGGTGGCCAACACCGCTATCGCGTTGGCGCAAATCGGCAAAAAAGTCCTGGTGCTCGACGCTGACCTCGGATTGGGTAACGTCGATATTCTGCTCGGGCTCACGCCGAAATATACGTTGGAGCATGTGCTCGCCAAGACCTGCAGGCTCGAAGACATCGCGCTGACCGGCCCCCATGGCATCACCGTGCTGCCCGCGAGCACCGGGATCTCGCAATTGACCGTCCTCACGGAAGCGCAACAACTGATCCTCCAGGAGGAGTTAGAGCGATTGGCCTCGACGATGGACGTCCTCTTGATCGACACCGGCGCAGGGATCTCCTCCACCGTCACCTATTTCGCGGCGGCGGCGCAATCGATCGTGGTGGTGGTATCCCCAGAACCGACGTCGCTCACCGATGCCTATGCGCTGATGAAGGTGTTGTTGCGACAGTACCGCGAGCGACGGTTTCACGTGCTGGTGAACATGGTGAAGTCGCCACGGGATGCGGCCCGTATTTACCGAAAGTTGGAAGTGGCGGTGAGCCGGTTTCTCCACATCTCGTTGGACTACCTGGGAGCGATTCCCCAAGACGACTATGTGCCGATGGCGGTCACCCAGCAACGGGCCGTCATTGATCTCTTTCCCCACGCTCCGGCCAGCCGCGCGTTCCGAGAATTGACGGAAGCGGTGGCGCAATTGACGCCACCGGCGCTTCCGAAGGGAACCGTCCAGTTCCTGTGGCAACAACTCTTGCGGACGCATTGAGCGAAAGGATTGTCGCGCATGACGCACGCTCGCAAAGCCCTTGCAGCCGGAAACGCTCCGCGCCGAGTGATCGAGGAAGCGGATCGTGAACGGGTCATTCAGGAGTTTACCCACGTCGTCAAAGCCATGGCCCATCGATTGGCGTTTCGCTTGCCGGCCTATATGGACGCGGAAGACTTGATGTCCGTTGGCATCATGGGGCTCATGGATGCGATGGATAAATACGATCCGACGCGCGAGGCCAAATTCAAAACCTATGCAGAATTCCGTATCCGAGGGGCCATGCTCGACGAGATCCGCTCCATGGATTGGATTCCGCGCTCGGTCCATGAACGCATCACCCTCTTGCAGAAGACCTATTCCGAGCTCCTCCATCGCCTCGGTCGTCCACCGACGGATCAGGAAGTCGGCAAGGAGCTGAAGATGTCGCAAGAGGAGCTGGATGAGTTCTTGACCCGATCACGGGGAGCGGTTGTCATCAGCCTCGACGATCTGGGTGTGCAAGATGCCGATGGGCACAAAATCATCAGCATGCTGACCGACTCCAACCAACCGGATCCGCTGTCTATGCTGGTGAGCGAGCGGGCCCGCCATGTGTTGGAAACCGCGATCCAGGATCTGCCTGAAAAGGAGCGGCTCGTCTTGTCTCTCTACTACTTTGAGGAACTGACCATGAAGGAGATCGGGCAGGCGCTCAAGGTCACTGAGTCACGAGTCTGTCAGATCCATTCGAAAGCCATTCTCCATCTCAAGGCCAGACTTGAACCGGTCGATGTATAGCAGACGTACGTAAATACTGCTTCCCGTTACTATCCGTTGTTTCCGGCTCCGCCTTGAGGGCCTCGCAGCGGCACTCCTTCCTACAGTTTCCCCACTACTCCTCCGATACCGTCTAGACCCTGTGGTCCATCATCCATCAATCCTGTGTGCCTGCGCCTATGAGCGTGCCCCCATCCGTATCTACCGACGGCCGCGACTCCAACGGATCGAAGTCCGTCTACCGGCCCTGCTGCTCGGAATCTCTCACCCATTCAGGTTCGAGTGATGCCGCCAGATTCGGCGTCGTGGCCTGTATCCTGTTTATGGCGGGAGGATTGTACTGGACCGCTTCCGTGGGGCTGCTCACCCTGTCGGCGTTAACCGCCTATCCGCTCATGGTCATGGTGGGAGTGGTCTTTTCCCTGTTGATTTTCGGGGCGGCCAGCTGGACCACGCGGAACCCCGTGGCTGATTCCGCTACGGCTACGGCGACGCCGATTTCCTTGGTCGGCGCGGTGCATACGTACGACGCGGTGACGGGGTTGCCGATGTATCGCTTGTTTCTTTCCCTTCTGAAGCAAGCGTTGATCCGGGCCCAGAAGGAAGGAGGGCAGGCAGCCGTTCTGGTGATTGAACTTGAGCACTTCACGCCGGAAACCGACGCCTATGCCATGCTCAACCGGAATCTGATGTACCGTGTACAGGCCGCACGCGTGAAAAGCGCATTGCGGACGACCGACGTGGTCGCCAGGCTTGCGGAAGCGCGGTTCGCGGTTCTATTGGAGGATGTGACGACGTCGGAGGAGGTCCTGGCGATTGCGAAGAAGATGCAGGCCACGATCGCCCATCCAGTCACCCTCGATCGACAAGAGTTACTCCTTAGCAGCCGCATCGGCATCAGCCTATCCAGTCGTGATGGAGTCGATGCCCAGGAGTTGATTGATGCCGCGGTTCGCGCGTTGGAACGAACGCGTGTGGAAGGCGGCAGCCTGAGGGGGACTGCCGTTGCCGCTGAGGCGTCGCTTCCCCATCCGACCTCCACGCTTGCCGCCTAACATTTCGCCCCCTCATCCGCATCTGTAGGCAGGACTTTCCTAGTCACCGGCAAAGACTTCCACGGATCGTGTGTCCTTGACGGCCTTCGCTGACGTTCTCACGAACCTCTCCTGTGTCCTTCGCTCCGACTCCACGCGCATCTATCGGCAATCGTTCACATTTTATTTCAGATACCCATCGAGTCCTTATTGCGGCGACGGCCGGGTGGAGATGGCATGTGCATTGCTATCTCTCCCGGTGGAGCATTAGGAAGGCAGGACAGAAATACATGAATCGAGCGATCTATCCCATTCTTTCCGGCGCAGTTGCTCAAGAAAAGCAACTGCAGGTATTCGCCAACAATTTGGCGAACGTCAATACGGCCGGCTTCAAACAAGACCAGCAAGGGTTCCGTGGACTCTTTGCCCGCGCGAGCTCGGTTGGCATGGGCGGTTCCACACACGGAATCGTGTCGACGATCTCCACTCGCCCGCCCGGTCCGAGCGAACGGGTGTTTGCGGAAGCCCATGGTGTGCGCACGACGTTTGAGCCGGGCCGCATCCGCATCACCGGCAACCCGCTCGATGTCGCCATCCAGACGGATGGGTTTTTTGAGGTCAAAACCCCCAACGGGGTCGGCTATACCCGCAATGGCATTTTCTCCCTCGACGGCCAGCGCCGACTCGTGACGAACCTCGGACAGCCTGTGATGGGCACCAAAGGCGAGATCAGGGTTCCGCCCGGCAATATCCAGATCAACACCGAAGGCGCGATTCAGGTCGACGGCAACACGATCGGCAACATCAAGGTGGTCGAATTTCCGGAATCCGACATGCCGCATAAATACGCGGAAGGACTGTTCGTCGGCGGCAAACCGACCACCGTGGTGAAGCCACGGCTGCAACCGGGGCATATCGAGGAGTCGAACGTCAATTCGTTAACCGAAATGGTGAAGATGATTCAGGGCATGCGGAGTTATGAGTCGGCGCAGAAGCTGATTCAAACACTCGATCGGATGACGGAGACGGCTATTCAGGATCTGGGTCGAGTGTAAGAGGAGGGTTTTATGATTCGTGCTATGTGGACTGCGGCGACGGGTATGACGGCTCAGCAACTCAACGTCGACACCATCGCCAATAACCTTGCGAACGTCAACACCAACGCCTTCAAGCGCAGTCGGGCGGAATTCGGCGACCTGCTGTATCAAATCCAGCGGTTGCCCGGCACGAATGCCTCGAACGTCGGTGTGTTTCCCGTCGGCGTCCAGGTCGGCGGCGGCGTCCGTCCCATCACGGTGGCCAAGGAGTGGATGCAGGGCAACATGCGACAGACGAGCAACGATCTCGATCTGGCCATCGACGGAGCCGGCTTCTTCCAGGTGGCCAGACCGGATGGCACGATCATGTATACCCGCAATGGCTCGTTCAAGCGCGACAACGTCGGCAACCTTGTGACCGGCGACGGCGATCAGCTCACCCCTGTGATCACGATCCCATCCGGCGCGCTGAAGATCGATATCGGCCAAGACGGCACCGTCTCCGTGCTGCTTCCCGGTGTGACCCAAGCCTCACAGGTCGGCCAGATTCAGCTTGTGCGGTTCGACAATCCGTCCGGCCTGGTTGCAATGGGCAGCAACCTGTTCCTGGACAGCTTTGCCTCAGGTCCGGCGCAGCAGGGAACCGGCGGATTCTCCACCGGCTTCGGCACCTTGCAACAGGGGTTTCTGGAAAGCTCCAACGTCAATTTGGCGGAAGAAATGGTCAACATGATCATCGCCCAACGAAGTTATGAAATTAACTCGAAGACGATCCAGGCATCCGATGAAATGATGCAGATCGCCAACAATCTCCGTCGGTAATCGGCGCCGTACCTTCAACGAAGGGTGATACCAGTGAACCACGTCGGCCTCATCAGTGTTGTTACGCTCAGCCTGGTCACGGGCGCGGTGTTGCCTGCATCGGCAGGGGAGAAGACACCGGTCCGGCCGTTGTTCCGCGTACATGAAGCCCTGGCCCACAGCGCGCAGGGTCTGCCGCACGCACGCGGGAAACGTCTCATCTATCCGGAGCAGCTGCGCGGGGTCATTCACGATTTCGTGAAGCGGGAGCTCGCAGGCCGGGCCGCCGATTGTCAGGTGTCACTGGGCGAGCCGCAACAGCCGATTTCGGTGCCAGCAGGATCCCTTGATGTACAGGTCAGCGGCACTCGGTCGGAGGAGCCGCTCGGCCGACGCGTGTTTCAAATTCATCTGGCAGTGAACGGCCGCTTTATCAAGACCATTGAAGCCACGGCCGATGTCGCCGCTCTGGTCGATGTGGTGGTCCCGGTGCGTGCGATCAAGGCCGATGAGGAGATCGCGGTCGATGACGTCTCTACCGAGCGAATTGTCCTGTTCGATTTGAAGCAACCGTTTGCGACCACTCCTGCCGACGTCATCGGCAAAGCCGCCATTCGCCCGCTGCCGCCGCAGAATGCGATCAGGCTGACCTCGGTCCGGCGACCCTTTGTTGTCCACAAAGGCGATCGAGTCACGATTGAAGCTCGACAGGGAGGGCTGTCGATCCAAACCGTCGGCGTTACCAAGTCGCACGGGGAGTTGGGACAAACCATCACTGTCTCCAATGTCGATTCCGGGAAAGATTTGCGGGCGACGGTCGTTGCTCCGGGGGTGGTACGTGTCAGCTTCTAAGCGATCGAATGTTGGGTGTCGGCGAATCGGCATACTGCTGTGCGGCCTGACGCTGTGCGTCATGACCGGCTGTTCCAGTTCGCCGACCGCGAAGCCAAGCAAGACCGAAGTGGCGAAATTGCTGCCGCCGAAGACGACAGGGTCGCTCTGGCAAGAAGAAAACGGCCGGGCCTATCTCTATGAAGACCTGCGGGCGATGCGGGCGGGCGACATCATCACGATTCTGATCTCTGAAAAACACAAGGGGTCGAAGAGCGCCGACACGAGTGCGGAGAAGGACTCCACGATTTCCAACGGCTTCGGGGGGACCGGCATGGGCTACCTCGGTCTGCCGGGAATCAGGTTGGGCGGAGAGGCCAAGCGCGGATTCGGCATCGACGCCAGTGCGAAAAACAAGTTCGGCGGGAAGGGGGCGACCAACCGCGAGGATACGTTGACGGGAACCATCTCCGCCATCGTGACCGAAGTGCTCCCGAACGGCGATTTGCGCATCGAAGGGCGTCGGGAGGTCACCGTCAACTCGGAACGGCAGATCATGACGATCGGCGGCATCGTCCGACGGGTCGACGTCAACACCAAGAATACCGTGCAATCCAGCGCGATTGCCGACGCCAAGATTGAATACTCTGGGCTAGGAGTCGTAGACGACGTCCAACGGCCGGGGTGGTTCGTGCGATTGCTGGACTGGGTCTATCCGTTCTGATTGCAGGATCGTGATACGCCACGGGAGCGAGACAGGAGTCATCATGTCGATGCCACGTAAACAACAACGGGCGATGATCATGCAAACGTTTCGTCTGATGATGTCCAGCGGGGTGCTGCGCACGCCCGGCGTGGACCCGGAGCAATTGACGCGCTCATGGATGCCTCCTCAACCGAAAGCCGCTCCAGCCACCGCACCCCCGCCACCGGTACACGCCTGGTTTCGTCGAACCGCGGTCGGCATGCTCGCCTTCCTGACTCTGTCGTTGTTCAGCGTGTCGATGGCTCATGCCGTGCGTGTCAAGGATGTGGCCACCATCGAAGGCGTGCGGGAAAACCAATTGATCGGGTATGGTTTGGTGGTCGGTCTGGATCGCACCGGCGACCAGGTCATCGGCGGACAATTTACCATTCAAGCCATGATGTCCATGTTGAATAAGATGGGCATCAACTTGGTCATCGATCCCATCCAATTGCTCACGCGTAACATTGCATCGGTGATGGTCACGGCCAAGCTGCCGCCGTTTGTGAAGCCCGGCATGACGCTCGACGCCGTGGTCTCCTCGATGGCCAATGCGAAGAGTCTGCAAGGCGGCACGTTGCTCTCGACCCCGTTAAAGGCTCCCAACCAGCAGGTCTTTGCCGTCGCTCAAGGGCCGGTCTCCATCGGCGGGTTTCTAGGCGGCACCGGAGGGGCAGGCGGGGCGACGGTCACGAAAAATCATCAGGCGGCAGGGGTGGTTCCCGCCGGCGCCATCGTGGAAAAAGAAGTCGCTGTGGACATCGACACCTGGGACACCGTCTCCGTCTTGCTGCGGCACCCTGACTTCACCACGGCGATTCGCACGGCGGAAGCCATTGACGGGACCTTCGGGAAGGGAACCGCAGTCCCGGTCAATGCGGGGCTGGTCAAGACCACACTTCCCTCATCGTTTCACGGGCGGGTAGTGGAATACATCGCCACGATGGAAGGTCTGGATGTCAGCGTCGACGTCGCCGCGAAGGTCGTAGTGAACGAGCGCACCGGTACCGTGGTACTCGGCGAGCACGTTCGGCTCTCTACCTGCGCGATTTCGCATGGGAACCTCACGATCTCCGTGAAGAACACGTTGAATGTGTCGCAGCCTCCGGCTCCGGTGATCGGCTCGACTCAGGGCCAGACCACCGTCACGCCTGATGTGCAGACGGATGTCGCTGAGGAACAGTCACGGCTGATTGTCGTGGATCAGACGGTGACCCTCGGAGAAGTAGTGCGGGCGCTGAATGCCGTCGGGGTGACCCCACGGGATCTGGTGGCGATCTTGTCGGCCCTCCGCGCCGCCGGTGCCCTTCAAGCGAATCTTGAGATTGTGTAAGAGAGGATACTAAAACTCCATGGAAATACGAGATTTTTTGGCCGGTCAGATGGATCTGGCGCAGATGTCCGCCGCCCAACCAGCCGGGCTAGAGCGTACAAATGGGCAGGGCCAGATTGCACAGACATCCACCTCGGCACTGCATAAAGCCGGGCAAGAATTCGAAGCCTACTTTATCTCCTATCTTATTAAAAACATGCGGGAAACTGTTCCGAAAGGCCTTTTGGAACGGAAGGGAGAGCAGGTCTGGTACTCCTTCTACGACCAGGAAATTGCCAAATTGGCGACCCAGGCCGGAGGGATCGGCATTACAGCCTTTGTGGATGCCTATGTGGAAAAAAATCGCTAATCCGTCCGCTTCTCCTAAAGTTCCCTGCCTTCCCCGCCGATAGAGGACTCGACTAGGGGAAAGCCTTTCGGAACACCCTGGCAAGGGGAGGAGAAGCAGTTATGGAGATCTCAAACAACGGCCGGGCGGCGGATCTCGCAAAAATTCTGTTGGGCGTTCAGGAAACCGATCGGACGCACAATAAGAAGACCGCATCTCAGCAGACGCAGTCCCAAGACCGCGTCCAGATTTCCGAGCGTGCCAAAGAACTCCAGCGCCTGAGGGCGGCAGCTGAACAGCCGGATGCGGAACGTGATGCCAGAGTCGGCCAGATTCAGCAGTCGGTCGAAGGGGGTACCTACACCGTCGACGGGAAGAAAGTTGCAGATGCCATGATCCGTCACGTCTTGACGGACGCGGTTCTGTAGTCAGCCACACCGGCGGTCGGCCCCTTCGCTCACATGTCCTCGTAGGCCTGAACCCTATCGTCGAGGAGGAGACAAGGTGTCGACCGTGCCACACGCTATCTCTAACGAGTCCGACGCGCTCATGGAGCGCATGCTCGAGCGGATCCTGGCCTTCCAGTCATTGTTGCGTGAAGAGCAGGAGGCGATTCGCTGCCTGTCGTTCGGCCAGTTCACCTCAGTCACGATGCGAAAAGCTCAATTATTAGATGAGATTCGTGATCTGGAACAGGAGCGCCGAACCAGACCGGTTCCCGCGGCAACTGTGGCCGGCGATGCAGGCCGGAATCAGCGGGAGCAGGAGTTGGTGGCGGCGATCGGGGAGACGGATCGATTGAATCGGTTCAACGCCACACTCATCGGGCAATCGCTCGATTTCTTGCACGGAGCGCTCAAGCGTTGGCAGCACTCCCCGGAGTCAGCGGCACTCTATTCGTCATCCGGCGCAGCAGTCGCGGCAGGCGCCGGCCTGGTGAGAGCCAAAGGGTAACGAGTGATTCTATGTCGGGACTGAACGGATTATTCGGCGTGGGCTCGAACGCACTGGCCAGTTTCCAGCGCGCCATGTCCGTCACCGGACAGAACATCGCCAACGTCAGCACCCCCGGCTACTCACGGCAGGAAGCGGTGCTCACCCAAACCCTGCCGGAGAACGGCCGCCCAGGCCAGATCGGAACAGGCGTTCAGGTCTCGGAAATTCGCCGCTCCGTCGACAGCTTTGTGGAACAGCAACTGCTGGGTTCCAGCGAGCGGATCGGGCAATTCGGCGCATCCCAGAAGGCCCTTTCTCAAATCCAGATTTTGTTCAACGATTCGAATGACCAGGGTATTGCGGCAGGACTGAATGATTTTTTCAAAGCCTGGCAGGACGTGGCGACCAATCCGGCGGACCTGACCGCGCGCACCGTACTCCTGACCAAGGCCGACGGGTTGACCAAAGTCTTGAACCAGGCATCTTCCCAGCTGTCCACACAGCGGCTGTCGCTTGATGGTCAGGTTCAAAGCGGGATCAATGACATCAATGCGCTGGCCAGCAAGATCGCTGATTTGAACGCCCAAATTAAACTGACCGAGGTGAGCGGGCAGCAGGCGAACGATCTTCGGGATCAGCGCGGCCGGTTCTTGAACGACCTCGCAGGTCTGGTCGATATTTCTTCGATCGAAGATGGAAGTGGCCAGGTGACCGTGTTTGTGGGGATCGGGCAGATTCTGGTCACCGACCACACGGCGTACAAGCTCACCGGCGTTTCCGACGTGACCAACGGTGGGTTGCTCGACGTACGGTATGACGGGGGAACCGGCCCCAACACGGATATTACCTCCTCGATCAGCGGCGGCCGGCTGAAAGGGCTGCTCGATGCGCGGGATACAACCGCCGCGGGTTTGCAGACCTCCTTGGACACCCTCACATCGCAACTTGTGTCGCAAGTCAACACGCAACACCGACTGGGGTACGGGTTGGACGGCTCCACCACGCAGGACTTTTTTACTGCCTCTGGAACCACCGCCGGCACAATCAGTATAGCGCTGACCGATCGGCAAAAAATCGCCGCTTCGTCGACCGCCACCGGACTCCCCGGCAACAATGTGAATGCCCTGGCGGTAGCCGACCTCCAGACGGCCGCGGTGGCCGGATTGGGCAATACGACGTTTCAGAGCTATTACAGCGCCATGGCCGGAAGTTTCGGCGCGACACTACAGGGTGCGACGCGGGACTTGCATGGGCAGGAAATTTTGAACGACCAATTGCTCGCACACCGAGCGGAGATTTCCGGTGTGTCCATGGATGAAGAGCTCATCAATCTGTTGAAGTATCAGCGGGCGTTTCAAGCTGCCTCACGGCTCATCACCACCAGTGATGAGATGTTGCAGACCATCTTGTCGTTGAAGCGCTGATCGTTTGATCAGGAGAAGAGGGGAGCGTTCGTATGAGAGTCGCCGATCAACAGATGTACAATACCCTGCTCGGCAATCTCCAACGCTCACGCTTGCAGATGCTGACCTCGCAGGAGCAGATCTCCAGTCAGAAGCGCGTGAACAGGCCAGAAGACGATCCGAGTTCGTATGGCCAGATCGTCCTCGACAAATCCGCGCTCTCGCAAACCACCCAATGGCTGCGCAACATCGATTTCGGCACGTCGCGTGTGAACGCGGCCGATCAGGCCTTGGGACAGGTGCAGAACCTCATCACACGAGTACGTGAACTGACCATTCAAGCCAGCAGTGACACCACCTCGGCGGAAGGACGTCAAAGTATCGCGAAAGAAGTTCGCCAATTGCAGCGGCAATTGGTCCAACTCGGCAATACCGAAGTCGCCGGCCAGGCGGTATTCGGCGGTACAAAAACTGATGTCAGTCCCTATGTGATCACCACCGGGGATACGGTGACTTATCAGGGCAACACGGAGACCCAGTCGATCGCAGTGGGTGAAAATCAGACCGTGCAGATCCTGGTTCCGGGAAGCAGCATTTTTACCGGCGCGACGACGAACATGTTCGATTCGCTCCGGGACTTGCTTACCGCGCTCGAAAGCGACAATCGCGCGGGGATTCAGGTGGGAATCGGCAATCTGGACCTGGCCACGGCACAGATCAGTGATGCGCAGGGGACGATCGGGGCTCTGGCCAACCGTCTGCAAGTCACCCACGACGCACTGGATACGGCCACCCTGACCATTTCCAAAGCCATTTCCGACAATCAGGATGCTGATCTCGCAACGGCGATCAGCCAGTTGAGCCTTCAACAGGTCGCCGTGCAGGCCGCCAGTCAGACATTCAGCAAGATTTTCGACTCCTCATTAATCAATTATCTGCCGTAACCGACGCTTAAGTTCATCCTCACCGGAACCGATATACCCAATGTACCCGTATCCACACGCCAAGGAAGGCTTGTATGCTGGTCTTAACACGACGTCGGGGAGAAGGCGTCACCATCGGGCCGGATGTTCGTATCGTGGTGCTTGGCATCAAAGGCGGACAAGTGCGGCTCGGTATCGAAGCGCCGCCCAATGTGCAAGTGCATCGGGATGAAGTGCATGCGCGGATCCAGGACGAGAATCGCATCGCGGCGGGGCCCGGCGTCATTCCGCTGGAAGCCTTCCGCCAATTGTCCAACAAAGCCGGCCGCCGGGGAGGCTGAAAACCATTTATGAAATGTCAGTCGACCAGGTTCGGGACCTTGGACGTCAAAGATGAGAGTCTGCTGGTGTTTCCCTCCGGGATCCTGGGATTCCCGGACTGGACCAAATACGTCATGCTGGATCATGACACGGATGCGCCGTTCAAGTGGTTGCAGTGCGTCGAAGAACCGCAACTGGCGTTTGTCATTCTGGATCCGGCTTACTTCAAGCCGGACTATCAGATTACGGTGACGACGGATGCCCTGATCGAGATCCAAAAGCAAGATGACGACGAGCTCTCAGTGGTGACGATTCTCACCATCCCGTCCGATGATCCCAGCGCCGTGACCGCCAACCTGCGCGGTCCGTTGGTCATGAATCATCGCACCAGACTCTGCAAACAATTGGTGCTTTCCGAAGACCTGCCCACGCGCTACCCCCTGTTCACTCCTTCTGCACAGAGTCACGCATTCGCTGTAGCGGTGTAGTCTCCGCTTCACTCACGAGTGCTCCCGTCGAATAGTGCCCGGATCGCGTCCCAACTATGCTCGAACGGACGCCCGGCTCAAGCCATCGTGTGGCCGAGGTCGTGCGGCGCGCTGTCGGAGCGATCGTATAAAGCGTTTAGGTTGATGGGGGAGGTGCGACTTGACGCGACAGGACCGACACCAGTTCCTGAACCGTGCGGTCCAACTGCACAAGAAGGGACGGGGCCTCCGTCAAGGTCCCCAGACGACCGGTCGCCTCTAACTGGCCCGCCAGCAAGACGACGTCGGGCGCGCAGAGGTTGGCGGCGGTGCCCTTGAGGCTGTGTGCCGCCCGTTCAAGCGCGGACGCATCGGCTTGACCGATGGCAGTTTCGATTTCTTTCATCAAGAGGCTATGCCGGTCAAGGAAGAGCCGGATCAGTTGTTCGAACAGTTCGGTATCACCGCCGATATTGGCCAACATCGCAGATGCATCAAACACCCGCGCGTCGGTCTTGGTCATTTCGCGGCGTGGAACCGGCGCAGGAGCGTCCGCCGCGGTCGGCAACGGAGCCCAACGCTGCAGGATGAGACCAAGATCGTCCGTCTTCACCGGCTTGCTCAGATAGTCGTCCATGCCCGCGGCCTTGCATCGCTCGCGGTCGCCCGGCATGGCATTGGCCGTTAACGCAATGATCGGAATGTGCGCACGCGTTCGGGAATCATCCGGGCGTTGTTCCTGCGCGCGGATCTGCTTGGTGGCCTCGTACCCGTCCATCGTCGGCATCTGACAATCCATCACGATCGCGGCATACGATTCCCGTTCAAAGGCCGTCACCGCCTCCTGGCCGTTGGAGACGACATCCGACTGGTAGCCGAGTCGATCGAGCATGCGGACGGCCAGCTTCTGATTGACCACGTTGTCTTCAGCGACGAGAATCCTGGGACGCCGAGCTTGCTCGGCCAAGGTGTGCCTGGTAATGAGGGGAGGCGCGGCTATCTGGCTCTTGCCGATGCCGGCTCCGCTGGTTCCTGGCCCCTGTTGCAGCCCGAAGACGACGCGGAGGCAACCCTGCAGTTGATCGTGACGCACCGGCTTTGTCAGATACGCGGAGAAACCGGCGCGGCGGGCCCGTTCCGCATGCCCAGGCTGAATCAATGAGGTCAAGACGACCAATCGCACGCCGGCGCCATGGGGGTGAGCCTTGATGTCTTGGGCCAATTGAAGCCCGTCCTTGCCCGGCATGAGCATGTCGAGGACAGCCGCCTCGTAGGGTTCTCCCTTGGCGGCGGCCTGGCTCAGCATCTCCATCGCCTCTGTCGCATTGCGGGCCTGGCCGTCCTGCATGCCCCATCCTGAGACAAGATGATGCAGGATCGTGCGATTCGATTCATTGTCATCGACGATGAGGACACGACGACCGCTCAGTTCGGCGGACGGCACAATCGCCGGGGCACAGACCGGCTGCTTCTGGAAGACGGCGGTGCACCAGAAGGTGGTCCCCTCACCGGGTCGGCTCCGCAAGCCGACCTGACCGCCCATCAGTTCCACCAGCTGCTTCGAAATCGCGAGGCCAAGACCCGTTCCACCATATTTGCGGGTGGTGGAACTGTCGGCTTGTGCAAAAGCCTGGAACAGTCGCCCTTGCACCTCGTCACTGATGCCGATGCCGGAGTCGGTGACCTCGAACTTGATCGTCACGCCGGCCGGAGAGTCCTGTTCCAGGAAGGCTTGTACCGTAACTTCGCCGTGCTCGGTGAATTTAACGGCGTTTCCTACGAAATTCGTCAGCACCTGCCTCAGGCGGCCGGGGTCGCCACGGAGCGCGTTTGGAACCGAGGCATGCACCAGGCCGGTGATTTCAAGACCTTTGCGCTGAGCCCGTTCGGCGAACTGTGATAGGACGTCTTCCACCGTGGTGCGTAACTGGAAGTCGAGGCTTTCGAGTTCTAACTTGCCGGCTTCGATCTTGCTGCACTCGAGCACGTCGTTGATCAGCGACAGTTGCGCTTCACCGCATTGCTGAATCGTCTGCGTGAACGATCGCTGTTCCTCCGTCAACGAGGTATCGAGCAACAGACTGGCCATGCCGATGACGCCGTTCATCGGCGTGCGCAACTCATGGGTGATCATGGCCAGGAATGAGGACTTGGCTTGCGCCGCCGCTTGCGCCTGTTGGAGCGCCTGGTCCAATTGGCGATTACTCTCACGAAGGTGATCTGCCGTGGCGTTCAAGGCCCGATGCGTTGCGTGCACTTCGGTGAGGTCGACGCCGTACGCGCGCACGAGTTGATTGCTGGGCACAGGGCACAAGGTCCAACTGTAACAGGCCTCGCCTCTGACCACGTCCTGAGAGCGAAGTGTGCGTCCCTCAAGCAGGCAGGTCGCGACCAGCGCAGGGAGATTGTCCGGAAGAATATCCGGTCTGCCGCTGAGGTCGTACCCGAATCGACAGAGGACCTCCACCATGGCCGGATTCACATAGAGAATGTTGCCATGCCGATCGATTTCGACGATCGGGTAGGGGCTTTCCTCAGCCACGGTGGCAAGCCGGTCACGATCGGTTTCCAACTCGCATTCGCGGGTCACATCGCGCAGCGTCAGCAGCGCGGCGACGCCCGGGATGCCGGACATGCGCAATTGTTCCCATTCGACCAAGGCATAACCAGGAGACTCGTCCTCCTCGCTTTCCGTCGTCTCTGCGGAATCGCCCACCGTTGCTTCCGGTATTTTCCAGACGCCGGAGGATCGCAACGAGCTGCTCAATTCGACCGTCTGTCCCAAGAGATCGGTCAACGATCTGTGGAGACACTCTCCCGCAGTCCGGTGAAACAGGCGAGCTGCGTTGCGGTTGGCAAATGCCACGCGCGAGTCCGCCGTCAGGAGACATACACCCAGAGGGACGGCGTCCCACAGCAAAGAAAGCGCTTCGCTGGGTAGGTCAGGACCTCCGGGAGGCTGTGCATGGGGAAACGGCGAATGTGACCGATGGCTCATAGCGGCGCTCCACCCACCGCAAGGTCAAGATATTGCGGCAGGTCTATCTGTTCCGTGCCAGGATCCAACGCCCGGAGGATGGAGCGTGCGGGCTGGTCGGCCGGCTGGTTCTGCAGATCGATATCTACTGGTTGCTGACCTTCTCCGTCCACGCCTTTGATGATACGCACACGCGGACGCAAGCGGTCTTCATGGTTCAGGCCGATCACCACGGCGGACTCGTTGGTATTGAGCTTGATGAGACTCCCCAGCGGATAGACGCCCAGTACTTTGATTGCGACCTCAACCAACGTCTTGTCGTACCGCCCTTTCGCCCCCAACACGAAGAGCTGGCGAATGGCATCATGGGGCAGCAGGGGCGGACGGCCGTATCTGGTCGTGACCAGGTCGTCATAGGTGTCGGCCAAGGCCATCAGTTGAGTCAAGGGCGACACCGCGCCGGCTTTGACCAGTTTGGGAAACCCGGTACCGTCCTGAAATTCGTGATGTTCCGCGATGATCTTCGTCACCGTCTCCGGCACCCGGTCACCTTGCGACAGGACGGAGGCCGCCAGTTGCGGATGTTGCCGCATCAGCGCCTGTTCCTGCTCGGTCAAGGCTGTCGTTTTTCGATAGAGGTTCCGCGGCAGGCGGACGAATCCGATGTCGTGGAGCAGCGCGCTCAAGCCGAGCGCTTCCATATCCGATTCCGTGCAGCCGTTTTCCACGGCCAGAATCAACGTCAGGACGCAGACATCCATGCCGTGATTGGCGAGGGTGCCGTCGAAGCGACGCATCTTATCCAGGCAGAACTGAATCATCATCGCTTCCGGCTGTTCGATGATTTGCTTGAGGAGATCGCGCACCACCGGCTTCAATGCTGTGGCTTTTGGCGGCTGACCGGCTTCGATGTCTCGGAAGACGCGATCGACGGCTTCCATAGCCTGCCGGTAGACGGCGGCGGACGCCGCCGCCGGAGATGGCTTTCCGCCGGCTGGGGGATCGGCGACCTCTGCCGGGCCTGGTGTGGGTTCTTCTTGAACGGCGGGTGCCTCCGGCGCCGGGGCGGGCGCAGCGCCGACGTCCAGCCCACGCTTCGTATCGATGGTGACGATCTGAATGCCGTGCCGTTTGAGCTGCACAATGTCGTCGGGGTTGGACAGCAGCCATTTGTGGAGAAGAAACGGCGTCCGATACCAGGGTTGGTCCAGGCCGGCGATGAACATGCCGACGGTCAACTGATCGATGGGAATGCGTTTGGTCGAATCCATGTCCGAGTATTGATGAGTCCTTGTCAGAACCGCTGCGTAGGTCCACAGTGGCGATGCGCGAAGCTACCGCAGAATACATATCGGTTGATGCGGGGAGGTCCTTTACAGGAAAGCCAGCAGTCCAGCCGAGCGATACGTCAAGTTTTGAGCAGAAAGACCGATACCGATGATTGGGGCGCACCTGCGTAGTGCGTCACGGGTGAGGGACAGCATGACCAGCGACCTGACGGCACATCGTCATCCCGCGTCATTCCTTGAGGTCGGGCTCTCGCTTCAGCTCAGTCTGGCCGGGGAAGAGAGCGGCGCACAATATGGCTCCACGGTCCTCGGTTGGAAACACCGCAGTTGGATCCTGTGTGAATGGCCGTTTCATTTCGGAAAGCCGATTCCCTGTGCGGTCGGTACCACGTGCGTACTGCGCTACATCTATGCCGGACGAATCATCGGCTATCGTACCGAGGTGCTGGATTTGCAACTGCAACCCTTTCCGTTTCTCCTGTTGGCGTATCCCTCGAACATCGAAGCCGTCCCCTTGCGCAAGCAGGGACGGGTACTGGCTCACGAGCCTGTCGTGCTCCTACAGGTGACCGGCGGTGTCGGCGAGCGGCAATCCGCACACCAGCCGAGAATCGGCGGGCTGTTGACGGATCTGAGCGCATCCGGATGCGCCGTCCGGCTCCAACGGCCGATCCAGGACTTTTTCCCGGGAATGGTCTTGCGCGTGGAATTCGAAATCATCGGGACCGGTCACGTCAACAATCTGACAGCCCTCGTGCGAAACGTGTCACTGCAATCGGACGGCACGCTCCTCGGCCTGGAATTCCAGTTTGACGGCAAGGAGACGATCGAGTACCGCGGGTGGGGCGGATCGGTCAAAAAAGCCCTCGAATCGTTTGTGCTTCAGAAACACTCCATCGAATCCGCCTAGACTGCAGCGGTTGCCGTCAACTGGGAAGTTTTTGCCCGGTTACTCGCGCCGGCTCTTCCTCAGCGCCTGAAACTCCTCTGTTTTTCCTCGCGCATGTGAATATCCCAAGTGGCATGCATCTTGATTGGTGTCCCAATGCCACCCCTCGTCTTGTAACGAGGCGGTGCCTGATTGGACCGGGAGGGGACGACGACCATGACGATTCATGCCCAGAACGCCAAACTCAATCCGCGATGGTGCCTTGCGCAGGATACCATCGACCGTCAGGACATCGATCGATTGATCGACTGGCTCAAGACCTATCCACGACTGACCAAGGGAGCGGTCACGCTGGAGTTCGAACGGCAATGGTCCGAGTGGCTCGGGCGTCCGCATTCCGTCAATTGCAATTCAGGCTCGTCAGCCAACTTGCTCATGTATTACGCCTTGCTGCGTTCGGGCAAGTTGCGCAATACGAATGTGATCGTCCCCAGCGTCGGATGGGTCACATCCATCGCCCCGGCGATTCAGTTCGGCTTTACGCCCCACATGTGTGAGGCGGACCCGGACACGTTCGGGCTTGATCTGAACCATCTTGAAGACCTCTTGAGGCGGCATCAGGCGCAGACCGTCCTGTTGGTGCAGGTCCTGGGGGTGCCGCATCGTATGCACGAATTGCAAGCGTTGAAGGATCGCTACGGATTTTATTTGCTGGAAGACGCCTGTGCGGCCATCGGAGCCGAATACGAAGGCCGCAAGGTCGGAACGTTCGGCGACATGGCCAGCTTTTCCTTTTACTTCGGCCACCAGATGTCCACGATCGAAGGGGGCATGGTGTCCTGCAGCGACCGGCAGTTCGCCGATCTGCTCCTTATGCTGCGCAGTCACGGATGGAGCAAGGATCTGCCAAGCGCACGGCATGAAGAATTGGTTGAGCAATATGAGATCGACGACTTCCACTCACCCTTCGTGTTCTACGAGCCTGGATTCAACCTGCGCTCGACCGACCTCAATGCGTTTATCGGTATCGAACAGGTGCGCAAGCTCGATTGGATGACGGGGCGCCGACAGGCCAATCATGATCGGTATCTGCAGCAGTTGGGTGGGCGCTTCTACACGCAACGTCCGCCGCGTCACAGCAAGGTGGCGAGCATTTCTTTCGGGTTGTTGGCCGATTCCCCGGATCAGCGCAAGCGCATCGTTCGCGCCCTGGTTGCCGAAGGAGTGGAAACCAGAATTTTTTCGGCCGGCAATCTGGGCCTGCATCCGTTCTGGATGAACCGGTATGGAAAAGCCAGTTTTCCCGTGGCCGATCGGGTCCATCATTGCGGGTTTTTCCTGCCCAATCACGCCTCGATGACAGAGCAGGACGTGGTGCACATCTCCCGCGTCGTGCTTGAGGCCGCATGAGCCGACACAGGACCGGCAACCGCGCACCGATGGCGCAGCCGGTGCCAGGCAAGACAGATCCTTCACGTATGCAGAAGGAGCTCGTTCGATTATGACGACGTCATCCCCCCATGTGCTCGTGACCGGAGGGGCCGGCTATCTCGGTTCCGTGCTCACCAGACGGTTGCTCGATCGCGGCTTTGCGGTCACGGTCCTCGACAATTTCATGTACCGGCAAAACAGTTTGATGGACTGTTGCGCGGAAGAATCGTTTCGGATCGTGCGGGGAGACTGCCGGGACGAACGGATACTCACGGACCTTCTCCAGGACGCCGACATCATCATTCCACTGGCCGCGCTCGTCGGCGCGCCACTGTGCGACCGGGATCGCGTCGGGGCCTACACCGTGAATTTCGAAGCGGTGCAGTTGCTGTGCAAATTGTCGTCGCCGCAGCAACGGATCATCTTCCCCGTCACCAACAGCGGGTACGGCATCGGTCAACCGGGAGTGCCATGCACGGAGGACTCGCCCCTTCGGCCCATCAGCCTCTACGGCGAAACCAAGGTGAAGGCGGAGAGGGTCGTGCTGGATCGCGGCAATGCCATCACGCTGCGCCTGGCGACGGTATTCGGCGTGTCGCCAAGAATGCGCATGGACTTGCTCGTGAACGATTTTGTCTGGCGAGCCGTGCATGATCGCGCGGTCGTCGTCTTTGAAGGCCACTGCAAACGGAATTACATCCATATCCAGGATGTCGTACGAACATTCCTTCACGCGATCGATCATTTCGAGCAGATGAACAATCGCCCCTACAATGTGGGGCTGGAAGACGCGAACCTCTCCAAACTGGAACTCTGCCGCGAGATCCAACGATTGCTCCCGCAATTCGTGTCCTTCGAAGCCCAGATCGGCGAAGACCCGGACAAACGCGATTACATCGTCTCGAATCAGCGTCTGTTGGCGAGCGGTTTTACACCGGAATGGTCGCTCGAGCGGGGCATCCGTGAGCTGATCAAGTGTTACACGATCGTCAAAGCGGGACAGTACGCCAATGTGTGATGCAGGCATGGGCGAAGAGGGGAGGCGACGATGATTATCAGCCGAACACCGTTTCGAATCTCGTTCTTCGGCGGCGGCACTGACTATCCCGTCTGGTTCCGTGAACATGGCGGCGCGGTGCTGGCCACCACTATCGATAAGTATTGCTACATCAGCTGCCGGCAACTCCCGCCGTTCTTCGAACATCGCACGCGCATCGCCTATTCGCGCATCGAACTGGTGAACAACAATGAGGAGATCGAGCACCCTGCCGTTCGTGGCGTGCTGAAGTATCTCAATATCAATGAGGGCTTGGAAATTCACCATGACGGGGACTTGCCCGCGCGAACGGGGTTGGGTTCCAGTTCCTCCTTCACCGTCGGTCTGCTGCACACCTTGTACGCGTTGCAGCATGTCATGCCGAGCAAGGCGCAGTTGGCCCAGGCGGCGATTCATGTCGAGCAGGATGTGCTCGGGGAATCCGTGGGCTGCCAGGATCAAGTGCTCGCAGCCCACGGCGGGCTCTGCAAGGCCACATTCTTCCCCAACGGAGACATCGGCTATACGCCGATCATCATGCGTCCGGATCGTCTGGCGTCGTTTCAGAGTCACCTGCAACTGTATTTCACGGGATTCTCCCGGATCGCCTCCGAAGTGGCCCGCGAACAGATTGATCGCACCAAACACCGACAACGAGAACTCTCCACCATGTTGCAGATGGTCGAGGAGGGCATCGCGATCCTGACCGGTGAAGGTGATCTCGCCGACTTCGGCGCCATGCTCCATGAAGCCTGGATGCTCAAACGGCGCCTGACCTCGCGCATCACCACCCCGGCCATCGACGAGATCTACACGGCGGCCCGGCAGGCGGGCGCGTTGGGAGGCAAGTTGCTGGGTGCGGGCGGGGGTGGGTTCATGCTGCTCTTTGCCCGGCCTGACGATCACGAACGCATTCGAATGGCTCTGCCAGGATTATTACAAGTGCCGTTCAAGTTCGAGGGCTTGGGAACACAAATCGTGTTCTATCAGGAAGATCAGCTGATGTTGGACGACGTCTGGGCACAGAGTTCGGCGCAGACTGCATCCCGGCTCAAAGCCGCGCTCATCGGAAAGGCAGCATGACCAAGCACCGCATGGCAGACTGCGACGTGATCATTCTCTGTGGTGGCCTCGGCACCAGGTTGAAGTCCGTCCTGTCCGATCGTCCGAAACCGATGGCCGATATTCACGGACGGCCGTTCGTGTCGTTGATTGTCGATCAGTTTCGACGCCATGGCGCGCGACGGTTCATCTTCAGCACCGGGCACTACGGCGAGATCATTGAGGAGTGGTTCCTGCGCCACGGGCAGGGGTATGAAACCATCTTTGTCCGGGATCCTTCCCCTCTCGGAACCGGCGGGGCGTTGGCAGCGGCCATGAGGGTGGCGCGCAGTAGTCTGTTGTGGGTTCTCAACGGAGACTCACTCTGCGAGCTAGATCCGGAACGACTCCTGCGCTTTCACCTGCGGAAACGGGCCTTGGCGACCATGGCCGTGACGGAAGCCGATAGCCGGCAGGATACGGGTGCCGTCGGGTTAGGGGAGGGCGATCGAGTGCTCTCGATGGTTGAAAAGCCCAGTGCGCGAACCACGCGGTATCAGAATGCCGGAATCTACCTGTTCGACCGTTCCGTATCCGCACACTTGCCGCAAAGACCATCCTGGTCTCTGGAGCAGGAACTGCTTCCCGAGCTCGTCGCACAGCAGCTGTACGGATTCGTGACTGCCGGCCCGCTCTACGACATCGGTACCCCGGAGCGCCTGGAGCACTTCCGCGAGACGTGGAGAGACGTCGGGTCCTATTTCCCAGCTTCGGAGCGCCAGGGATACAAAACGGTGGCTACATGACTCAGGCGGAAATGTCGTCGGCGGCATTGTCCACACGATTCCGCTTTTCGTCGCGCGGGGAACAGCTGATCGGCCAGGAAATGTTCCGGGTACTGGACCGCGCACAGGCACTGGAACGCCAGGGCCACCGCGTCTACCACCTGGAACTCGGAAATCCGCGCATGGCGCCGCCGGCGGAGATACTTGAGGCCACCAGGCAGTCGCTGGAGGCTCAACAGATCGGGTATGCGTCGATGGCGGGGCTGACCGAACTCCGATCAGCGCTGGCGACACGCTACGCCGCGCTCATCGAAGAGCCCGTGACCGGGTCGCATATCGTCATCAGTCCGGCGAATCTGCTCATTCATCAGTTTCTGGATCTCACCTGCAATCCCGGTGATCGAGTCGCCCTATTTACGCCGGCCTTCCCCTCTTATTGGGCGGCTGCGGCACACCTCCAACTGAATGTGGTGCCTGTTCCTCTGTCCCAACGAAACGGCTTTCAGTTGTCACATCCGGCCATCGAGGCGGCGTTAGCCGCCAACCCACGCGCGGTCATCGTAAACAATGCCAACAATCCGACCGGTGCGGTGTACGACCCGGCGATCGTACGGCACTTGTCCGCACGATGCGAAAAGGACGGAGTCTGGCTGCTCAGCGATGAAACGTACGCTGATCTGACGTTTGATGGGTCGTTTCTCACCCTTACTGCGCCCGGGGCAGGGCATGTGGTCGTCATCTCTTCCTTTTCGAAAGTCCTGTCGGTTCCCGGCTTTCGCACCGGTTACGCGATCGCGCACGAGGCCGTCGCCGCCAAACTCGCCCTGTCGAATTCGACGTTGTATTCCTGTCTCCCGGCATTCACCCAGCGAGGGTGTCTTGCCGGCCTATCGGTGCTCGACCGGTATGCTGCAGAAGTTCGACAGCGCAACGCGCGGGTGACGACCTCGTGTCACGACCAGATCAATCGCTCCGGTCTGCTCCGTAGCCACACACCGGCCTCAGGCTTTTACCTCTTCATCGACATCAGTGGAACCGGTCTCGACGATCTGCAGTTTTGCCGGCGTCTGTTGGACGAGTATCACACAGCGGCAACCCCCGGGCGCTCGTTCGGAGATGCCTATCGCTCATTTATCCGCCTGGCCACTTGCGGAGCGGAGGAGGACGTGCTGGAGGGGGTGTCACGCACGATCGCGTTTGCACAGAAACTGGGAGGGTGCCATGTCCAAGCCGCTTGACGTCTTGCTAGTGACGCCACCCAGCCGCGTCCAGGTCTATCAGGACCTCAGCCGGGACTTCGCCGCCATCGAACCGCCGGTGTGGTCGGGACTGATCGCCACCTACCTTCGCCAACACAGTTGCTCTGTGGCCATTCTTGATGCGGAGGCTCAAGGTCTCACGCATCAGCAGACAGCTGAGCACATCGCGGCCATCGCCCCCAGGCTGGCGGTCTTCGTCATTTACGGACAACAACCATCGGCCTCCACGCAGTGCATGCCCGCCGGACGGAAGGTGTGTGAGATTCTCAACACGCTCGCCGATATTCCCACACTGGTGATGGGCACACATCCATCGGCTTTGCCAAAACGCACGCTCTTGGAGGAGCCCTATACCTATGTCTGTCAAGGGGAAGGGCCGGCGACCATTCTCGGCCTCGTCGTGGCCTTGCGAGCGCCACAGCATTCGCTCCGCGACGTCCCGGGATTGTGGCACCTGGAGGAGGGGAATGCGGTCGGCAATGTGCCTGCACCGCTCTTTACCAATCTCGACCATGACTTACCGGGACAAGCCTGGGATCTACTCGATATGAGCCGCTATCGCGCGCACAATTGGCACTGCTTCGGGAACCCTGAATCCAGAACCCCCTACGCCTCGCTTCAGACCAGCCTGGGATGCCCGTTTACCTGCTCCTTTTGCTGCATCAACGCGCCGTTCACCACGCCCATGTTGCGTGTCTGGAGTCCCGACAACGTCATCGGACAGATCGACCGCCTCGTGCGTGAGTACGGCGTCTCGAATATCAAAATTCCCGATGAGATGTTCGTCTTGAACCGTCGCCACGTCATCGGCATTTGTGACCGGATCATCGAACGGGGGTATCACCTGAATATTTGGGCCTACGCGCGAGTCGATACGGTGCAGGATGAAGTGCTGGAGAAGCTGGCGCGCGCCGGCTTTACATGGCTGGGTCTCGGCATCGAATCCGGCAGCCAGCATGTCCGGGACGGGGTCGAGAAGGGCCGCTTCGGCGAACG
Organism: Nitrospira defluvii; assembly: GCF_905220995.1. Classification (NCBI taxonomy): domain Bacteria; kingdom Pseudomonadati; phylum Nitrospirota; class Nitrospiria; order Nitrospirales; family Nitrospiraceae; genus Nitrospira; species Nitrospira defluvii. Next base: position 524,003 of record NZ_CAJNBJ010000017.1, on the reverse strand, counting down.
GGAGATTATCGCCACGGTGGGCCGCATCCGTTCCCACGGCATTCATGTCGCGGCAAATTACATTTTCGGGCTCCCGGACGACACCCTCGAGAGCATGCGGGCCACATTGGATTTAGCGCTGACGCTCAATACCGAATGGGCGAATTTTTACTGTGCCATGGCCTATCCAGGCTCGGCGCTCTACGGCCTTGCCAAACAACACCAGTGGACGTTGCCGGATGATCAGGGCGGCCCAGGTTGGATCGGGTATTCCCAACATGCGTATGAGTGTCTGCCGCTGCCGACTGACAGCCTGACCGCCACTCAGGTCCTGGATTTCCGCGACCGCGCGTTCCTGGAGTACTTCGGCCATCCCGGCTATCTGACTATGTTGCAACGAACGTTCGGTTCGCGCTGCGTCGCTCACGTAGCGGAGATGTGCCGGCATCAGGTGCGCCGTCGCCATCATGATCAGGCGTCCAGTCAGGCAGCATAGATGAACGCAGGGAAAGGAGCATCCATGATCAAGGTGGCAGACTACATCATCAATACGTTGGCCGAACGCGGCATCGATAAGATGTTTGTCGTGTACGGCGCGGCCAACGGCGATTTGATCGATGCGTTTACCCGCACCGCCGCGACCCAGTACGTCGCCGTCATGCATGAACAGGCCGGCGGATTTGCGGCTGAAGCCTATGCCAAGGTCAAGGGGATCCCCGGCGTGGCGATTGCAACCAGCGGACCGGGCGGCATGAATCTCCTTACCTCGATGGGCAACTGCTTCTATGACTCGGTGCCGTGCGTGTTCCTTACCGGCCAGATCAATTCGCGATTTCTCCGCCCAGATCCTTCGATCCGTCAAATCGGGTTTCAAGAAACCGACATTGTGGCGATGGCTGCGCCGGTGACCAAATACGCGAAGATGATCTTGAATCCCGAAGACGTCCGATTCGAGCTGGAAAAGGCTCTGTGGATGTGCCAGGAGGGCCGACCTGGACCGGTGCTGCTCGACATTCCCCTCAACGTGCAGAAAGCCATGGTCGATGCAAAACAGTTGACGGGCTTCGAGCCGCCCGCGGCGATGAGTTTCGACCTGACGGTCGTCGACCAGCAGATCGCAAGGTTGATCAGCGACCTCCAGCAGGCGGAACGCCCGGTGATTCTGGTGGGAGGAGGCGTGCGCTTAGCCGATGCACAGGACGATGTGCGGGCCTTGGGTCGTCGATTAAACGTGCCCTGCTTTCCGACCTGGAACGCGCTGGATGTGATCAGTTCCGACTATGAGAACTACGGTGGACGGGTGGGGACCTATGGTGGCGCAGGCCGCAACTTCGGCATTCAGAACAGTGATCTGCTCCTGTCCATTGGAAGTCGCATCTCCGGACGCATCACCGGCGGTAATGTCCAAAGTTTTGCGCGACAGGCCAAGAAGTATCTGGTCGAAATCGATCCGGCCATGGTGCAGCGCAAGTTTCAGCAGGTGCCCTTCGACGTCAACATCCTCTGCGACGCGAAAGCATTTACCCAGCGCTTGCTGATCGCACTCGATCGACGCAGCAAACCCTTGCCAGATTTCTCGGCCTGGACGGGGCGCGTCATGGAGTGGAAACGGCGATACGATCCGGTGCGGCCGGAGTTCTTCGCGCAACGTGAGCGCGTCCATCCCTATGCGTTCATGCGCCGCCTGTCTGAAAAGATGGGAGCGACGGATGTGCTGGTCGGCGACTGCGGCGGCAATATCGTCGTCAGCAACCATGCCTTCGAAACCAAGTACGGCCAGCGCAACCTGACGAACAACGGCAATTCCCCCATGGGGTTCTCCTTCGCGGGAGCGATGGGTGCCTGGTTTGCCGATCCCACAAGACAAGTCGTCTGCACCATCGGCGACGGCGGCTTCAATATGAACCCGCAGGAATTACAGACCTTCGTGAACTATGGCGTCAAAGTCAAAACGTTCATTCTGAACAACCATATCTACGGCATTACGAAGGCCTACCAGGAAACCAATTTCCAGGGTCGCGCTGAAGCCTGTGGGCCGAAGGGCTACCATCCGCCGGATTTCCTCAAGATCGTCCAGGCCTACGGCATCAAGACGGTTGCCATTGGAAACCATGCCGAGATGGACGCCAAGATCGACGAGGTGCTGCGGTTCGACGGGCCGGTCGTCTGCGACGTGGACATGCACGAGTTCCACACCTACGAACCGAGGATCTTCGGTTGGAAGACGCCCATCGAGGATATGTATCCCTATCTGCCTCGCGAAGAATTTCGCGCCAACATGGTCATCGAACCGGCAGAGGGATGGATGAATCCCGAGTATCCCGATGTCGTGCGACGGGACGGGCAATCACAGCCATAAGAGGGTCGCTATGTCGCAGACGGATACCGAGGCGAATCGAGTCACTGCACTGGATGCCGAATACTACCAGTTCTGCCGCGAGCAGATGCGTCCATACTTCGGCCGGGTGATGTGGGCGTCACAGGGGTTGCCGCTTCGTCACGTCGTCATGCAGGAATTGGTCCGATTGGAGGCCGGGCGGCGGGCAACGGCGCCGTTCGAAATTCTTGAAGTCGGCTCCTGGGCCGGGGGATCCGCCATTACCTGGGCAGACGCGCTGACTCGTCATCACCAGGCCAATGGACGCATCGTCTGTGTCGACCCGTGGAAACCGTACTTTGATATCAACAAGCGCCCCGATGCCGCGGTCTATCGGGAAATGTCGGAAGCGTTAGCCAAAGACACGATCTACGATCTCTTTCTTCATAACATTTCCACCGCCGGCCACGCGCGCCTGATCCTGCCCCTGCGAGGGGCCAGCACGATCATGTTGCCCGCACTGCCGCGCAACTATTTCGACCTCGTCTTTGTCGATGGCGACCACTCGTATGCCGCCGTGCTGGCGGACATCGGGGCGGCGGCAGCCCTGATTAAAGACGGAGGCCTGCTCTGCGGCGACGATTTGGAGCGACAGACGTTCGAGATCGACGAAGCCTATGCCCGCACGCAGATCGAATCGGACTACATCCGTGATCCACGCTCCGGACAGGAATATCACCCGGGTGTGACACTGGCCGTCGGGGAGTTGTTCGGCGAGGTAGCGCAGGTGGCCGGCTGCTGGGCGGTTCGCAAACGAGGCTCCGGGTGGGAGCGTGTTGATCTGTCGCCGGTGCATTGTTCGGAGCAGCGGATTCCGGCTCATCTGATTCGGCGTAATTATGTCACCGATCCCGAGTTTCAGCGATGGCGCCAGGCGCGTCGTCGAACCGTCCGTGTGCCCGTAACTCTGAACGACCAGGCGACAGGCGTTCAGTCCAATTTCTCAGGCCATAGTCTCGTTGCCGCAAGTGATAAGCCGCGCGCCTTGTTGATTCAGCTCGATTTCCAAACCTGGGCCACCGCCAAGCCTTGGACTTATAGCGCCGCATTTGGTGTCCAGGAAGGGTTGAGCGCCAACGGCATTGAATGCGTCACAGTTCCAGCGATCGCAGAAAATCCCTGTTCGTCGCCGGCCTCCTGGGTCTACCATGCGAAACAGGCCTTGGCTGGGCAACGATTCGATCAGGTCTGGCTCTGGCTGATTCATACGCCCTTGGATGCCCGCATCATGGAATGGGTCGCCGAACTTGCTCCTGTGCGTGTCGGCGTCTTGATGGAGTCGCTGCATTACGATGCGGAGGACTATGCCTGGGCGCCGCAGTTGAAGTCACGCCCGGCACAACTGGATGCACAGTTGCCGTATCTGACCCACGTGCTGGCTCCGGATGAGCTGGATGCCGCCGAATTGGCCGCACGTGGCATCAAGGTGCTCTGGTGGCCTCCGATGGTTCCGGATCGGTTCATCAGCGGCCCCGTGCAGTCTCCGACTCACGCTCAGGCCGTGTTCCACGGCACGCCCTATGGCCGACGTCAACACTGGGTCGAGAATCCAGCACTCGAAGACCGATTACACTGTGCCAAGGCGGAGCAGCCTCAGACGAGAAATCAGCAGTTGTTTGATCAATTGCAGCAGGTGGCCGCGCAGTATCTGGCCGAGGGCCATACGGTCACGGAAGCGGCGATCCGGGAATATGCACAGTCGCTACGCACCATCAGGCTGGCTGAGTTCACCGAATGGATGGCTCAACTCGCGCGATGGCCGGCGATTGTGAATCTCCCCAGCCTCGCGAAGTTCTACGGTGGCCGAGTCATGGAAGCGATGGCGGCCGGCCGGCCGGTGATCTCATGGCAGATTCCCGACCATCCGAAGAATCTCGGTTTGTTCGAGCCTGAGCGCGACATCCTCCTGTTCCCCGGCGATCAACCGGAGGTCCTGGCCCGTCAAATCGACCGGGTGCTACAGGACCCGGCCTTTGCCGGCTGCTTGGCGCAACGTGCGCAGGAAAAAGTCCGCCGGTATCACACCGCCGAACGACGGCTGCGGGACACGCTGGCTTGGATCGGGAACGGGCAACAGCCGGATTACGGGTTGATCAACACCACGCAGCCGGCGAGGTTGCAGGATCATACCATCCCGTCAGCCGCTCTTCCTGTGGCGGTGCATCAAAAGCAGCAACCGGAGACCGCTCCTCACCCTTCATCCAAGGCGGCCATGGATCAGAATGCGTTTTATGTGAATCTGTTCGTGAATCAACCGGCCTGGTCGACCCCGGAACCCAATCCCGACGAAGCCGCGCGTTGGTCGAAAATCGCGTCGTTTCTTGAATATATCCTCCGTCACACGCATCGGGACGCTCCGGGTCGCACACTCCGCATTCTCGATGTCGGCTGTGGACGAGGCTGGCTCACAAATCTGGCCACCGCCTACGGGACCTGCGAGGGGATTGAGCCGGTCGCCGGGGTGGTGGAACACGCACGCCGCATGTTTCCGCACATTCGCTTCGAAGCCGCCACGCCTGATTCCGTCCTGAAGAGACCGGATTTTACGCCCTATGACGTCGTGCTCTGCTCGGAGGTGATCGAACATGTTCCCCACCCGCAGAAGCCCGAGTTTGTGAATCAGTTGGCCAGCCTGCTCACGCCGGACGGGTATCTCATTCTCACGACGCCCCGAGGGGATGTCTGGGAAGAATGGCGCCGGATCGCCCCGCCGAATCAACCGGTGGAAGATTGGGTGACGGAAGCACAACTGGCCGACCTTCTGGCCAAGAGCGGTTTCCAGCATCTGGGGATGGAGCGAATTCCCATTGAGGTTCCGTCGCTTCGCTACGTACCCGCCGCGACGGCCCATGACGCTCGGACACTCACGCTGCTGCCGATCTATCAAGTCTGGGCCTGTCGGCGCGGGTCAGCCGGGGGCCGGCAACCCCTGTCGTTCACGCGGAAACCCATGGTGTCGGTGATCGTGCCGACCTACAACCGTCCGCAGCTCCTGCGTGTGGCTCTGGAGAGTCTCCATCGCCAGCGCTATCAGGATTTTGAAGTCATTGTGGTCAATGACGGCAGCACCCCGGTCGAATCAGTCATTGCTGATCTGAACCAGCAGGGGAGGATCACGCTGGTCAATCACGACCGTAATCGCGGACTGGCTGCCTCGCGCAACACCGGCCTGCGCATCGCACAAGGGACGTATGTGGCCTATCTCGACGATGACGATCGGCTGCTTCCTGACCATCTCGGAACGTTGGTCGAGTTCTTGGAACGCGGAACTCATCAGGTCGCCTATACAGATGCCTGGCGTGTCACTGAACGAGGCGTCGAAGGGGCGAGACAGGAAGTCAGCCGGGATCAACCGTACTCCTGTGAGTATGACTACGGGCGCCTGTTAGTGGAAAACTATATTCCGGTGTTGTGCCTCATGCACCGGCGTGCCTGCCTCGACGAGGTCGGCATGTTCGACGAAAGCCTCTTCGTGCATGAGGACTGGGATCTCTGGATCAGGCTGGGCAGCGTCTATCCCTTCGCCCATCTCGCCCGTACGACCGCCGAATTTACGTGGAGAACCGACGGCACGTCCATGACCAGTCGGGACCACGATGCCTTCTGTCGCACCACCGATATTATTTATCGAAAATACTTTCCCTCTGTCGCCGCTCACCCGAAGATGCTTCAGGCACAACGGAATCACCTTGCGGAATTAAAAGGACGTCGTCCGCAGCCGACCTACGACTGCTCGATCATCATCCCGGTGTGGAACAACGCCGCTCTGACTCAACAATGTCTCCATGCCTTGGCCGAAGTGACGGACGGCGTGAGTTATGAAGTGGTGGTGGTCGACAACGGGTCGACGGACGGCGTGGAGACGTTTCTTCGCGACCTCGGCGGCGATGTGCAGATCATCCGAAATGAGCAGAACCTCGGGTTCTCCAAGGCTTGCAATCAGGGCGCACGCGCTGCGCGCGGTGAATTCCTGGTGTTCCTTAATAACGACACCATTCCGCTCAAGGGATGGCTGTCGGCCCTGGTGGAAGAGGCCCGCGTCCATGCGGACGTGGCGGTCGTCGGCAGCAAGCTGTTGTTCGAAGACGGCACGATTCAACATGCCGGTGTCGCCTTCTCGAGAGAGTGGTTTCTGCCGTACCATCTCTATCGCGGCGGCAACGCCCAAGCGGCCTGCGTGTCCCGCCGGCGTGAGCTGCAATGTGTCACGGCGGCCTGCATGCTCGTCCGTCGGACCGTCTTCGAACAGGCCGGCGGGTTCGATGAAGGCTACCGGAATGGCTTTGAAGACGTCGACCTGTGCCTCAAGATCAGAAAACTCGATTGGAAGATCGTCTATCAGCCGAAGAGTGTACTGTATCACTTGGAGAGCAAGACACCGGGGCGAAAGGCCCACGAACAGGACAACAGTCGCCGACTGCATGAGCGCTGGGGAGCCTGTTGGTGGTTGGCTGACGAAGACCTCCTGCATTTTGAAGACGGCTATGCGATCCACACCTACGTCAAAGACGGCATGTTGGGATACAGCCTTGAACGGTTGGCCGATGCGCACACGAGAACCCAACGCGCGATGCTCGCAGATATTCAGCGTGCCGCGCTGCGTCAGGACAGCGAGACTGTGGCCGGCTACCTTCGACGAGTGCAGGAGTGGCCGGGCGATGTCTGGATTTTACGCTGGGGCACTTTGCTGTGCACCGGAATCGCGCAACCACAGTTGGCCATGCCATTTTGGGAACGCATTCTGAGCCTGGAAGAAGATCCCTACGCCAGGATCGGGTTGGCGAAGCATGCGTTGGAGACCGGGGCGTTTCACGACGCCGACCAGCATCTGACGGCGCTACTCAAGCATGAGCCTTCGCATGGAGAAGGATGGCTGCTGCGAGGAATCGTCGCGATGCAACGGCTTGCCTATGGGGAAGCAGAACAGTCGTTCAAACAAGCCAAACGTTTGGGAGCCGATCAGCGAAAAGCGACCATGGGAGTGGTGATGGCCGCCATGGGCGACAATCGGCCTGAGGCGGCATGGGAGCAGATCTGCGAACTCTGTGCGCATGAACCGGACGATGAAGAATGTATGCACTGGCTGCTTCGGTGCGGAACGATGTTGCAACGATGGAATGATGTCGGAGCACGACTCTCAACATTTCTCGGTCGCAATCCCGGCAGCCTCGCCATGCGATTTGCCTTCGCCGGCGTACTCCTGCGAGCCGGCCGACGCGGAGATGCGCAACGGGAATACGAGTGTCTGCGGGCTCTGGCGCCGGACATGGAAGGAATGGACGAATTGGGGCGACAACTCGCAGCACCTCAGCTGGCACCGGATCATGCGGCCTGAGTCGAACAAGGATCCACGCCACCTGGTGATTCAACTGGCCAGACTGGGTGATGTCGTGCAAACCCTGCCCGCACTAGACGCACTACGGCAGGCGCATCCACATCGGGGATTTGACCTCCTCTGTGCCGCTCCCTTGACGGCAGTGGCAGCAGGAAGCGGCCTGTGCGATCGAGTCCTTCCCTGGGATGGTCCCAGGTGGCATGCCTGGGCGACACGTTGGGCAGACAACGCGATTGACACGTTGCGCGAGGCGGAGGATTGCATTGCATCACTTGGCGCCTTGTCTTATGGGCGAGTGTATCCTTTGAATCAACATGCCAGGACCCGCCTGCTTGCCCAACTCTGTGCCGATCCGATGATGCGCGTTTCGGACACCGAGGCCTGGGAGGAACAGATGCGCCCATGGGCGCAGTATCTCCGTCAGGTGGCTAGGGAACGGGGGAAGAACCGGATTCACCTGGCCGACGCCTGGTGCGGCATGTGCGGTGTCAGACCGCGGGGCCGGGCCCCGATCTACGATCAGAGTACTGGGGACATTCCGTCGCACGTGGCCGCGATCGGTGAACGGGAAGGTCTGTGGGTTGCGCTGGCAGTGGGGGCAGGGGAGACGGATCGCTGCGTCCCGACTGAGATTTGGAGCCGATGGATTCAGACATTTCTCTCGCGACGGGATGACGGGCACGTCGTCCTGATCGGCAGCGGGCAAGAACGGGAAGCCGGACAGGCCGTTCTTGAGGGGGTGCCGGCGCTGCTTCAGGGACATGTCTGGGACTGCACCGGACGGACCACCCTCACGCAGTTGATGGAGGTGTTGCGCCGGTGCCAGTGGATCGTCGGCGCGGATACGGGACCCCTGCACTTGGGGACCTTGGTGGGAGCCCGCGCATTAGGTTTCTATTTTTCCCGTGCCCGCGTCCATGAAACCGGCCCCTATGGCACGGGACATTGGGTCTATCAATCCGCGACAACGCAGCAGCCGAATACCTGGCCAATCGCGGAAAGCATCGCATTGATGTGTGATGATCAGCCAGCGAGCTCTGACGATTGGACGCTGTGGAGGAGCCATATGGATGAGTGGGGCGTCTGTTTCGATGACGGATCGGCATCTCAGGCTTCGGAGGCCACGCGCGCTACGATCTGGCAATCCCTTGCACCCGCACTCTGTCGTTCGGCAGCCGCATGAGCACGTTACACGACAACATCACGCAACTCGCCGCTCGTAACCCGGACCTCGCCGGTGCCGTCACGAACGCGGCCGGTGGTGTGCTGACGATTGAACCGGCACGAAGCGGGGTTCCATCGGCGCGGCGCGCAGGACGATGGATTCACAGCGCCTACGATCCGCTGCGTGAGGCGCAGACCTGGGCGGAGGCCCATGCGCCTGCCTGTCGGCCAGGCGAGACCGTCGTCGTCGCGGGGGTGGGATTGCTGTATCACGTGGAAGCATTACGCCAAGCGCTTTCGTCGGACATCGAGCTTGCGGTGCTGGTCCCCAATGTCGACGAACTACACGATGCCCTCACGGCACGGCCGGTTGGAGCCTGGTGCGCACAGGTCCACTGGCTCTCTGGAACAGCAGCGGACATCGCCGAGCAGTTGAGCCGAAGCGGTCGTCCCCTGCGATGCCTGTCCTATATGCCGGCGGCGTCTGCGGACGCTGAATTTCATCGAATCGCTGAAGAGACGCTGCGTCGCGCCTTGGCCAGGCAGTCCAGCGGGCAGTTGACCATCGCGTTGGTCGGGCCGATTTACGGAGGCTCTCTCCCGATCGCGCGGTATGTCAAACGCGCGTTGGAAACGCTTGGACACAAGGTGCAGTGGATTGATCACAGTGTGCATGCCGCCAGTTACGAAGTCATGAGCTCGTTGAAAGATGGGCGGAATCGTCAAGTCATGCAGGGCCGCATGGCGGATCTCCTCAGCCAATGGACCCTGGCGTCACTCGCCGAATCACCACCGGACCTCGTCCTCTCGCTGGCACAGGCTCCGTTGACATTGCCGATGCTGGAGCATTTGCGGAAGAAAAAGTTTCTCACCGCGATGTGGTTCGTGGAGAACTACCGCCACCTGACCTATTGGCAACAGATGGCACCGGGTTATGAACACTGGTTCGTCATTCAGAAAGATGCCTGCCTGGAGGCCTTTCGGCAAGCGGGTGCACGACACGTCAGTTATCTGCCGATGGCCGCGGATCCGGATGTGCATCGCCCCATGTCCCTCTCACAAGACGACCGCCGACTGTTCGGGGCGGACCTGTCTTTCGTGGGGGCCGGCTATGCGAACCGGCGATGCCTCTTCCCAGCCTTACTGCGCCACCCCTGGTCGTTTAAGTTGTGGGGCAATGAGTGGGAAGGTGCGGAGGATCTGCGATCCGTGATCCAGTTGAACGGAGCCAGGATCGATACCGCGACCTGCATGAAGGTCTTTAATGCGACGACGATCAATCTCAACCTCCATTCGACGACCGGTGAAGGGCTCGATCCCCTGGCGGATTTCGTGAACCCCCGCACCTTTGAACTTGCGGCCTGCGGTGCGTTTCAGTTGGTCGACCATCGGTCATATTTGCCTGAGTGTTTCACTGATCGGGAAATTCTGTCATTCCGGGATTTCGGCGACGTCCCGGCGCTCGTGCGCAAGTGGCTGGGAGACCAGGCCGCTCGGCAGGCCATGGCGCATGCCGCGCGGGAGCGCGTGCTCGCCGCTCATACCTATGTGCATCGCATGCAGGACCTGCTGGGACAGATCGGCTTGTCGCAGCCTGATCGAGTCGGGGCCATCTTACGGGGCGAACGGCAGCAGGAGTTCCTGCTCACCCGTTGTAACGATGATCAGCCGCTGCAGGCCCTGCTCAAGGACTGTCCTTCCGGACAACGGATCGAATTAAAGGACGTCGCCGCCTGTATCCGTAGCAAAGGTCCGATCTCCGCCCTCACACGGGAGGAACTCATGGTCCTGATGCTGGATGAGTATCGAAGTGAGACACGTGATTTAGCATGACCCGACAGGTCCTACTGATCAACATCACCCGGATGGGCGATCTCGTGCAAATGGGCACGTTGCTGCAGCGATTGCAACACGAGTGGCCAGGTGCCGCGGTGGATTTGGTCGTGGATGACCGCTTTGCTCCGGTCGCGAAGTTGTTGCCGCACCTCAGGCATGTCATCAACTATGACTTCCATCGGTTAGTGGACGACAGCCGGGCGCAAACCACGGACGTCGTCACCCTGTATCGAGAGATGACACGCTGGGCAGCCCCCTTGGTGGAGGCTGGATACGATCGGGCCGTGAATTTGACCTTCAACCGGCGAAGTGGGTTGCTGACCTCATATGTCGGTGCCAAAGATATCCGGGGGATCGCGGCGCCGAAACAGGGGGATGTGACCATTCACAATCCCTGGATGGCGTATTTGACGGATGTGCATACACAACGGCGATTCAATCAGTACAACCTGGTGGACATCTATGCGTTAGGGGGAAGCGGGATCGGCCCGTTTGCGCCCTTGTCGTTGACTATTCCTTCGGATGTTGCGCAATGGGGGAGAGAATTCCTCGCGACTCAGACCCAGCAAGACATCCCCTGGATGGCGGTGCAAGTCGGCGCGAGTGATCCCATGAAAGCCTGGCGGCCTGAACTCTTCGGCCGGACCCTGGCTTCGCTCAGCCGTCAGGCCAAGATCGGCTATGTGTTCATCGGCACCGAGGAGGAACGCAAGGCGATTCGGGCCGCTCAGTCCATGTATCGTCAGGCAGGCGGAACGGGTCCGCTCTGTGATGCAGTGGGACGCACCACGTTGCCGCAACTGGCTGCAATCTTAGCGCGCTGTCGCGCACTCCTGACCAACGACACGGGCCCCATGCACCTTGCCGTGGGCGTCGGCACACCGGTTATCGATCTCTCGGTCGGACATGTAGATTTTCGGGAGACCGGACCCTATGGACCGGGACACTGGATCGTGCAGCCGGATTTTTCCTGCGCTCCCTGCGGATTCGATCAGGTGTGTTTCCATCACGCATGCAAGGACCGGCTGGATCCCGATCAGATCGCCGGGCTCTGTCTGCATGTCGTTACCGGGGCGGCATTCACGCGCTCGACGACGGGCGTCAGGATCTACCGGTCTTGCGCGGATGAGGACGGGCTGGGCAACGTCGAGCTCGTGGCAGGGCAGGAAGATCCGACGGTCAGCTGGTATGGCCGGTTTTGGCGGCGCTATTGGTTCGAGGAGTTTACGGGTCGGCCCAGTCTCATCCCTGCTGTGACCACCCCGCCGCCGGACTTGTCTGAGGCCTGCAGCATGCTGGAGCATCTCATTCCTCTTGCCGCGACACTAGTCGCGACGGCAGAGGAGTTGGCTCGTCTGACAGCGCGGCGTCCATTGCCCGTTCGAGCCTTGCAAGAGGCTCAGGCGCGAGAGGGGAAGGCGCGGCAACAAGTCGTGGCCTTGAGCATGCAGATGCCGGCCACAGCTTCTCTGGCTGTGGCGCTGGTGCGGGATACTCACAACGATGAGGGGAGCGAGTTGGCCGAGATGGCGCACACACGTCTGGCCACGTATCGACGATGGCGATCTCGCTTGCAGATCGTCGCCTCGCATCTTCGCTCCATGCGCACCCCATTGAGCACCGCACATTCGGAAGCGCGGCAGGCGCTTCCCATGGCACGATCGGCATAGTTGATCACCACGACGTGAAGGTCACGTTTTCCAAAGGAGTCGCACCATGCAGATTACACTTGATGGTCAACAATGGCAGGTACCGGACGACAGCTCGCTGTTAACGGTGCTGGCATTCGTGAGCGACAAGGCGCACGAGCAGCACCGAATTGTGACATCGTTGTCGATCGGCGGACATACCATCAGCGATCGGGATCTTGATCAGACCTTGCTGAATCAACGCGCGCAGGAAGCGGGCGCAGTGGTGGCCGTGTCTCAATCGCTCCATACCATCATCGCCGACGCCAAACAGGCTATCGAAAGATTTGCCGCTCAATTGCGTGCCGATGGACAGGGGTTGCTCGCGCCGTTGCGCTCGGGCGCCGCTCAAGTGCGGTGCATCGACGCCTGGCTCGGGCGGTTGGCCGACTATACCGAGATGTTGGAAGCCGGTCAGGCCCAGGGCGTCTCTGGGCTGTCGTCAGGGCCGTTACTGCCGTGGATTGAAGAATTGCTGGGCGCGCGAACCGGAGCCGACTCGATTCGTGTCGCGGACTTGCTGGAATATGAATTGTTGCCCCGCCTCACCGAGGACGGTCTCGCCGCTTAGTATCCGTTGTTGTCCGATACAACACAGTGGCGGGGAATGTACCCTGTTGCAGACGTGTGCTCCAGCCTCTCACGCACTTAAGTCTTCCTCGTCGATTGCCGATAAGGGGCACAGCAATACGGTAACAAGGCCAGGGAGGATGTGGCCACATCTTCACGACACCCGGTTACCACCTCGTCGGCACGGACGCTGGCGATCCCGAGAGTAGTGCGGAAGCTTCAGGAGGAAGTACGTCATGGCATTAGTAGTCAATACCAACGTTGCGTCACTGGCAGCCCAGCGGAACCTTTCGGTCAACCAAGCTCAATTGGGTCGTTCGGTCGAACGGTTATCGTCGGGTTTGCGTATCACCCGTGCAGCGGACGACGCGGCCGGATTGGGCGTGTCTGAAACGTTGCGGGCGCAAATTCGTAGTATCAATCAGGCCAATCGGAACGCCGGAGACGGTATCAGTTTGACACAGGTTGCTGACGGCGCGGCAGCGACGATCGGCAGCCTGTTGTCTCGTATGCGTGAATTGGCGACTCAGTCAGCCAGCGGAACGTTGGGAACGACCGAGCGCTCGTACCTGGACCAGGAATTTGTGGCGTTGCGATCGGAAATCGACCGGATTTCGACGACCACGGAATATAACGGTCAGCCGCTTCTGAGCGGGAGCAGCAACACGTTTGAAGTCTTTATCGGCTTCAAGAGTGGATCCGGCAATTCGCTGAATGTGGTGTTGGATGACCTCGACGTGGCGGCGACCGGGTTGACCGGCGCAAGCGTATCGACGGCGGCAGCTGCGCAGTCGATGCTGGCCAAGATCGACAGCGCGATCAGCGCTGTGGCTACCGCCCGCGCGAATTACGGGTCGATTCAGAGCCGGTTCGAAGTCGCGATCCAGAATCTGACGGTCACGGCTGAGAATTTCACGGCGGCAGAATCCCGAATCCGGGATGCGGACATTGCCCAAGAGACATCTGTGTTCACGAAGAACCAGATCCTCACTCAATCCGGCATCGCGATTTTGGCACAAGCCAATTCGCTGCCACAGCAAGCGTTGGCGCTGCTGCGAGGATAAGGCATCACCCGTCGGATAGCCCTCCCGTGAGGGGGGCTATCCACGGACTGATCCTAGGAGGGTAACATGCTCCCAGAGGTTTCGAACTATAAAGACCTCTCCGCCGCCGCCATCCATGCGAGTCAGAATGGGCCGCAGCCTTCTGCAGAAAAGAAGGCTGAGGTACGCACGCCTGAACCTGAACCGGAGCCTGCGAAGGCCGAGGGGAAGGCGAAAGACCTGGAACAGGCCCTGTCACGGGTCCGTGAGGTGTTCCAAAAGGCGGATTCCAGATTGGAGTTTACGGTTGATCCAGATCTGGATCGGGTGGTGGTCAAGGTCATGGACGGGGATTCCGGTACCGTTATCCGCCAGATTCCGCAACAGGAAGTGATTGATCTGGCTAAGAGGCTGGAGACGCCCACCGGGCTTCTTTTGCACCACAAGGTGTAGCCTGCTTCGCGACATGAAAGGGATGTCATGGCGATCAGTTTCGGCGGGTTAGGCAATGGCGTGGACTTTGGCCAGGTTGTCACTGAGCTGGCTAAAGTCCAACGCTTGCCCATCGACGCCCTCACGGCGAAGAAGAAAGACCTGCAGACCAAACTGACGGATTACGGGACTCTCGGCAACAAGCTCCTCGCGCTGCAAAGTGCAGCCAACGCGCTCCGGCTTTCAAGTAGTTTTGACCGCACCACGACCACAGTCAGCGATGACACGGTGTTGACGGCGCAAGCCGGCGCGGGCGCGGCGACCGGTAGCTACAGCATTCAAGTGTCACAGTTGGCAAAAGCCAATCAAATTACCAACAAAGCCGCCAAGGCCGTGGCCGGCACCACCAGCGCCATTGTATCCGGCGGCACGGGAACATTTACATTTAGGGTCGGCAGCGGGAGTAATCAGACCGTCACCCTCGCCGATGGCGCCACCCTCGATGACCTGCGTTTCGCTATCAACGATCTCGGAGCCGGCGTGACCGCCTCCGTCATCAATACAGGAACGACCGCAAGCCCGGCCTATCGTTTGACATTGACGGCTACTGCGTCCGGCGCAGCCAATACGGTTTCGGTCCTCACGGATACCACCAGCCTGGATTTCACCAACACCAGCGGCACCGGCGGCAGCGATACGCTACAGGCGGGACAGAATGCCATCGTGGTGATCGGAGACCCGAGCGAGACGACGATTTCCATCGAGCGTGAGTCCAACGTCATCAGCGACGCGATTCCGGATGTAACCCTCACCTTGAAATCCAAGACCGTCACGACGCCGACGCCCGAGCCGGTCACGGTCAACATCACTACCGACCCCAACAGCGTGAAGACCAATATCAAGGCGTTAGCGACCGCCTACAACGACGTGGTGAAGTTCGTCAATGAGCGCACGACCTATGACATCACCACCAAGACCGGCGGTATATTTTTTAATGAAGCGACCGCCAAAAGCGTGTTGAGCCAGCTGCGTACCGCCATCTCAGGTGAGGTGCCTGAACTGTCCACCTATAAGACCCTAGGCGCAGTCGGGTTTAAGACGGAGCGCGACGGGACCATCACGATCGATGATGCAAAGCTGGATACCGCCCTCGCAAGCAACTACTCTGCGACCAAAGCCCTGTTCATCACACAAACGACGTCGAGTGGAGTGGCCGATCGTATGGTCAAGGCCGTCGATTTCTTGGACAGTGTCGACACTGGATCGTTTACTATTCGAAAAAACTCCATCACCAGCCAGATCAGCAGGTTGACTGCGGAGATCGGCCGGAAAGAAGATCTTGCTGCACAGTACGAGGAGCGGCTTCGCATTCAATTCGCATCGTTGGACGGGCTCCTACAGAAGCTCCAAGGACAATCTACTGCGCTTCAGGCGCTGCAATAACTCAATAGGGTCAACATGATCGCTGCCGCTGCAAATGCCTACCAACAGACGCAAGTCTTGACCGCCAACCGGGTGCAACTGATCGTGTTGCTTTACGACTCTGCCATCCACTCCATGGAACTCGCCCGGGAGGCGATTCTCACGAACAACTACAAGGATAAGGCCAGGTTTCTCGACCGCAGCATGGCGATTGTCGGGGAATTGTCCAGCGTCCTTGATTTCGAGCGAGGCGGGGAGATCGCCATCTCATTGCACCGCTTGTACGACTATATGGTGCAGCAATGCATCCAGGCGAATCTGCGACACAACGGCAAACACCTGGATGGGCCTATTCGATGCCTGACCACGTTGCGGGAAGGTTGGCAGGTCGTAGCTCGGCAGGAATCGGTGACTCATGTCGGTGGCTAGCTCCTCTCAGACAACTCCTCGTGACGACTTCCACATCATTGAACTGTTAACCACGCAAGCACTTGAGGCCGCCCAGTGCGGCGATTGGGATCGCGTGGATGCCTGTTACGACGCGCGAGCCAGAGGGTTGGCTTCCTGCAAGATCGATCGCGCATGCGCTCAGCGAATTCTGGCGGTGGATGACCGGGTGCGGGAGGCGATTCTGGTCGCGCAAGCCGGCCTCTCCAGTCTGCTGGCCGATGCGGCTCAGGCACGACGGCACTTGCGCCGACTTCGCGAATCTCATGGACAACATGAGCCTGAGCATGGAACCCTACACCATGAGGCCTGAAGCCGCCATGATCAGGAATCACGAGCACTCGCTCACGGCCTCGGGCCGGAAGATGGCATGACTCCCTCACCGGAACCGACTATGCCGAACATTCAGTCCATGCTGAACAATGAGGAACGCCGGGAATGGTTGCGCATCGAAGATCGTCTGTTGCTCGAGTACCGGCGCATTGATGAGACGGCGGACGCGATGAACGCGTATCTGCCGCCTGTCACCGAAGATACGATCGCCACCGCGGTGTCAAAGCCGACGGTCGACTTGCTGGTACGGGGAGGGGAAACGTTTGCCGGGTCTCCGCTTCTCCCGTGGGTGTCCAAGATCGATTGGATGTTGGAGACTATTCTGAAATCACTGGTGAAGAGTCATCCGGGGAGTGTGGCGATCGCCAGACTGAGCGAGGTCGACATCAGCGCCGGCGGTTTGGGATTTACTACGCCGCGGCGGTTCGAAGCGGACGATGTGCTGGTCATCAAATGCATTCTCCCGCCGTTCAGCATGATCGAAACGAGTGCGCGTATCATCCGAGTCACTTCCCTCAACACAGACCCCGCCCAATTCCACGTTGCCACCCAGTTCATCGAATTAGGGGCAGACGAGCAGGAACTCATCATCCGACACATTCTTCAAGTTCAGGCAGAACGACTGCGGGCGAGGAAAGCCGCGCACTGATTCCAGTCGCGGAACGTCGTCAGGAAGGAATGGGACTGTGCGCGGCCTGTTGAGGTTCGGGGACAGCCTCTGCGGGTGTCTCGACGCGGCGTGCCATCGCAGCGAGCAACGCGTCGGCCGCTTGATTGAGGGCAAGTGACGCCGGTGCCGTCGGCTCACATTCGACGACCGGCAGAAAGCTCCTGACCGCGCGCGTGACGGCCGGATCATCCGGAATTTCCCCCAGCGTCGTCAGGTCGCCCCCGACATATTCCTGCAGCAATTTCTTCAAGTGCAACACGTTCACGCGAGACTTGCCTGACACCCGATTGACGATCAAGTGCGGTTGGAATCCTTGCAGGGTGCGGCTGGCCACCTCACTGGCATTGGGATCCGTCTCGCCGACTGCCTGAATCACTTCATCAATGCTTGAAAAATCCCGTTCGGAGAGGGCCTCGCTGACGGCATCGCGAGACAGAAACGCCGACAGCACACGACGAATTGCGGCGAGCTTGATGAAGCGGTAGAGGTCAAGAACTGAGGTGGGGTCGGGAGTCGCAACCGTCACGTAATGGTCGGCCATGAGAAAAAAATCGAGCGCATGGTAGCTGGTGCCGGCACCGATGTCGACCACGATCACATCAGCCTGTAACTGAGCGAAGTGGCGAATCAGCCGCCTTTTCTTGGCGTAGGGCAGGTTGGCCGTAGCGAGCGTATCGCCGGTACCAGGCAACAACTGCAGAAAAGGGTGCGCCGAGATCGGTTGCAGCACCTCGTCCAACCGCGCAACACGCCGGTCGATAAAATCGGTCAGCGTACGAGGCGGGTTCAGCATGCCGAACAGGATGTGTGCGTCGGCGCCGCCCACGTCCAGATCAGCGAGGACCACTCGCTTCCCCCGTTTCGCCATCAACATGGATAAATTGGCGGCGATAATGCTTTTCCCGACACCGCCTTTTCCTGACCCGATCGATACAATTGTTGCCATTCGGATTGGTCTCTCACCGTGGGTTGTGGGTGTCGCTCATGCGGTCAGCCATTCGGATCACAGGCCTGAGCAGAATGGGGCCTGGCGCCTGAGGTCTGTCTGGCTCGATGGCCTGTTCTCATGAAGCCTATTTAACCCCATCGCTCAAGAACCGGCAACTAAAGTTTGAGACGGCGCACACCGATACCATATCCGTTATGAACGATGCTATTGCGACAACAACCAGCGTAAGCCTCGACAGTGTATCGCCTTCGGAAGGGGAGATTCTCACCGTCTCTGAGGTGGCGCGTTTCCTACGCGTGCCGAAATCTACGGTGTATAAGCTCGCTCGCCTCGGTGAATTGCCTGCGTCCAAGATCGGAAAGCATTGGCGATTTGTTCGGCGCGATATTCACGAATGGATGCACGGCCGGACGCAGCACAACTGATCTCCCTCGGAGACAGACGGTCCGGCATGCGGGAGTCGATCCGAAACACAGGTCCAGTCTGGCCCTGACGGACTCGCATATCACGACGCACGATTCACACGAGGTTATCGATGGCTGACAGCAATGCAGTGAGAAAAACAGAGGCGCCTGTCCCGAAGCTTGTTCCTGACACCTTCAAACAACTGAGGGATCTCATCTACGAAAAGACGGGCATCTATTTTCAGGACAATAAGACGTATCTGCTCGAGAGCCGGCTGTTGCCGCGCCTGAAAGCCTGTCGCTGTCAGACCTTCGAAAGCTATCTGAACTTTCTGCGATTCGATGCCTACCGCGACCGTGAGGTCACGGAACTCTATACGGTCATCACGACTAATGAAACCTATTTCTTTCGCGACGAAGCTCAATTGGAAAGTTTCATGAAGGTCATGATCCCGGAAGTGATGAAGACCAACGCAGGCACGAAACAAATTCGTATTTGGAGCGCCGCCTGTTCCACCGGAGATGAGCCCTATACGTTGGCCCTGCTCCTCAAAGATTACCCGCCGCTGTCCGGATGGACGATCGACATCCTGGCGACGGACATCAGCGAGAACGTCTTGAACGTGGCGCGAAGCGCCACCTATGGTTCCCATTCACTCCGCAAGGTTCCTCCGGCCATGCTGGCGCGGTATTTCACCGGCAAGAGGGAGGAGCAAACACTCGTGACGCAAGTGAAGGACATGGTGCGGTTCATGAACGTGAACCTCTACGATCGTCCACGGCTCAAGCTCATCCGCGGCATCGATATCATCTTCTGCCGCAACTGCCTCATCTATTTCGACGAGAAAGCCAAGGCCCAGATCGTGTCGGACCTCCGGGACGCCTTGCGCCCGAACGGGTACTTGATGATCGGATTTTCGGAAACCCTGCACGACACCACCGGCCTCTTCAAAACCATTCACGCAGGCCGTTCAGTGATTCACGAGAAACAGTAAGGAGGATATCGCATGCCAGCTGATCCAAACATGAAGATTCTGGTCGTCGATGACATGTCCACGATGCGACGCATCGTGAAGAATATCTTGAAGCAACTCGGGTTCAACAACCTGGAAGAGGCCGAAAACGGCCAAGATGCGCTCACCAAGTTGCATGCCGATACCTACGGGTTCGTGGTCTCCGACTGGAATATGCCCGTCATGATGGGCATCGACATGCTCAGGGCCATTCGCGCCGACGAGAAGCTGAAAAAGATCCCGGTGTTGATGGTCACCGCCGAAGCGCAGAAGGAGAATCTCATGGAGGCCGTCCAGGCCGGCGTCAGCAACTACGTCGTCAAGCCGTTCACCGCAGAGACGATGCAAGACAAAATCAACAAGATCTTCAAGTAATCGGCTCTTAACCGGTGAGGGTGACGATGGCACAACCACGCGTGACGCCAAAAGCGCAAGAGGCGGTGGATGAGGACGAGCAGACGGGGAAGGCGCCTGATGCCAAGCTGTACGAGGAGTTGGGTGAATTAGCCCGTTTCATCGATACCACGATGAAAACGCTCTCCGAATTCAGCGCCCCGGTCAATGCATCCACGGAGCAGTTGCCGCAAGCGCAAACCCATCTCTTGAATCTCAAAACGCAGACCGAACAGGGAACGCATCGAGTGATGCTGGAAGTGGAGGCCATTCAGGATAACCACGCTCAGGTCAACAAGATGCTGAAGGAGATAACACAGGCACTCCAGCAAGCGAAGGTCGTCCCCGCGCTCATACAACAGATGCAGGCACTGGGACAGACACTCGGACAGAACGACAAGCGGCTGCTCGATATCATGACGGCCCTCTCGTTCCAAGATCTGGTGGCACAGAGCGTCAATAAACTCGTCACGATCCTGGATGAAGTCGAGCACAGACTGCTTCAACTCGTGGTGGTGTTTGGTCCCTATCAAAAGCAGGCAGCCAAGACCGATCAGAGCAAAGCCAGCGAAATGTTGAAACAGTTGGAAGCGACCAAGAATACCTCCATGGACCAGGATCTCGCCGACGAGATTCTCAAGCAATTCGGTTTTAACTGAGGTGGGCTATGAGCGATGAAATGCAGGAAATACTCAACGACTTTCTGACCGAATCGAACGAGATGCTTGAGGTCCTCGATCAGCGTTTTGTCACGCTGGAGGCGGACCCCACCAACACCGACCTGCTGAATGAAATCTTTCGTGCGATGCATAGCATGAAAGGATCGGCCGGATTTTTGGGGTTCAATCATTTGGTCGACGTCGCGCATCGCGGGGAAAATATTCTGAACAAGCTTCGGCAAGCCGAGATGGCGGTCAGCCCAGCGATCATCAGCGTCATTCTCGAAACGGTCGATGTCATCAAGGCCATCATGGCCGACATTAAAGACTCCGGAACGGACAGTCACGTGCCGACCGGTGCCATCTCCGCGAAGCTCGACGATATCCTGAACGGAAACCTGGCCTCGCCCTCGCCAGCCGCACCGGCTCCGACCACGGCAGCGCCGAAAGCCGAGCTATCAGCTGCTACGGCACCTGAAGCCACTCCTGTTCCCCCGGCACAAACTCTCGGTGAAATTCTGGTCGATGAAGGTCTGGCATCGAAAGAGCAGGTGTTCGACGCCTTGACGGCTCAACAGCACCAACCGGAACCCAAGACGCCGTTAGGCGAGATCCTGCTTCAGGCGAAGGCGATTACCGAGCGCGCACTGGATCAGGCGCTGCACAAACAGGACAAACAGCCGAAACCGGTGGAAGAAGACGCCACCATCCGGGTGGAAACCAAACGGCTGGACAGTGTGATGAATCTCGTGGGTGAACTGGTGTTGGGGCGCAATCGTCTCATCAAGATCGGCACCCAGTTGGAGCAGCAGCACGAATCGGATCCACAGGTTCGCGTGCTCAGCGAAACCCTGGCACAACTCAACCTGGTGACGACCGATTTGCAGTTGGCCGTCATGAAGACGCGCATGCTGCCCATCAAGAAGGTGTTTGCCAAATTACCTCGCATGGTACGTGACCTCTCTCAGAAGCTGAATAAACAGGTCCGCCTCGAAATGCATGGTGAGGAAACCGAACTCGACAAGTCCGTCGCGGACGAAATCGGTGACCCGCTGGTGCACCTTGTTCGTAATGCCATCGACCATGGCATTGAAACCCCGGCGGAGCGACAGGCTAAGGGAAAGACAGGAGAGGGCCTGCTGACGATCGCCGCCAGCCAGGAAGGCAACAGCATCGTCATTCGCATCAATGACGACGGGCGAGGCATTCAAGTCGAAAAGATCAAAGCCAAGGCCCTGGGCAAAGGTCTGGTCAGCGAAGCGGAACTCGCGACCATGGAGCATCGTGAAATCCTGAATCTGATTTTTCTTCCCGGATTCAGCACCGCCGAGCAGGTCACCGACGTGTCAGGCCGCGGCGTCGGCATGGATGTCGTGCGCACCAACATCCGGAAGATCAACGGCAGCGTGGACTTGGAGTCGGAACCGGGAAAAGGCAGTCAGATCATCATCAAGCTGCCGCTGACGATCGCGATCATCCAGGCCCTGATGGTCGAAGTTGAACGATCGATCTTCGCCATTCCATTGAGCACGGTTATCGAAGCCGTGCGCATTTCCCGGAGCGATATCAAGACCATCAACGGACGGGAAGTGTTGCACTTGCGTGATCGCGTCCTGCCGCTCATCCGCTTGGCGCAGGAGTTTGACATACCGACGGATGCCGACCGCGAGCGGTTCTACGTCGTGGTGGCCGCGTTGGGAGATCGGCGCATCGGCGTGGTCGTCGACGAACTGCGTTCGCAGGAAGAAGTCGTCATCAAGTCGATTTGGGATTACCTGGAGACCGTCAAAGGTGTATCCGGCGCCACCATCACCGGTGAAGGAAAAGTGGTCCTCATTTTGGATACGTCCGAATTGGTGCAGAACGCGCAGGCTTGGCACAACCCGGGCATCGCAGCGTGAAGAACTGATGGCGCAGGGGTTCGTTACACACAGGGAATCATCGGCGGCGCACTAAGGTCACACACACAGTGCGACGCGCGAGATCGGAGGAAGTATGTCCACACTCATCAATGAAATCGATGCCCGGACCAGGCTGGCCGGCGCCAACCAAATGGAACTGTTGCTCTTCAAGCTAGGCACGAACGAAATCTTCGGGATCAATGTCTTCAAAGTGCGCGAGGTAATGAAACTCCCGGAACTGACCCAGATACCGGAAGCCGATAGTCGCATCGTGGGTATGGCCAACATCCGGGGCATCATGGTGCCGGTCGTGGGGCTCAAGCGCAGCCTCGGTCTGGGAACGGAGAATGACGTGCAGGGAGACATCGGGTCGGGGGCAAACCCGTATTTGATCGTCTCCGAATACAACGGCAGCTTGCAAGGCTTCCTGGTGGCAGGTGTGGATCGGATCATCCGGTTCTCTTGGTCGGCCATAAAGACGCCGCCGGCCATCGTCAGAGAAAACAACAAGGGAGCCGTCACCGCGGTGACGATGTTGGAAGACGGTCGCATGGTCCTCATCCTCGACGTGGAAAAGGTCTTGAATGATATCTGCCCTCGCACCGACGACGATGTGTTTGCCAGCATGACGATCGTTCCGGAACTGCGCTCGAAGTGCGTCTTGTTCGCGGATGATTCGTCCGTGGCCCGGATGCAGATTCGCAAAGCGCTCGACCGTCTCTCCATGTCGTATGTCATCGCCACGACCGGCGGCGAAGCCTGGCATAAGCTACAAGCCCTGGCTGATCAAGCCACGGCCGAAGGAAAAGAGCGGGTGGATCAGATCCAATGCATCCTCAGCGACATCGAGATGCCGGAGATGGATGGATTCACCTTGACCAAGCACATTCGTGCGGATCCGAGACTGGCGCACCTGCCTGTGATGCTCCACTCTTCCCTGACCGGGGCCTGCAACATGGAGAAGGGGCGAACGGTCGGCGCGACGGACTACATCACGAAATTTGACGCGAAAATGCTTGGCGAGAAACTCGCGCTCCACATTCAAGCTGGCAACCAGCAGGTGAAAAAGGCGGCCTGAGTACCGACCCCGAAGACTGCGGTCTGAGCAAGAGCCGATTCAAGCTTTTGCCATACACCGCCGATGTATCGGGAAAGACCCTATGGCACTACCACTCACACAGCCGCAGAGCACTGCCAACCCGGTTCGCGTCTTGGTCGTCGACGATTCCGCCTTCATGCGGAAAAGTCTGACCACGATGTTGGAGGAAGGGAAGCAGATTCAGGTGGTGGGAGTGGCGCGCAACGGCGAGGAAGCCGTCCAGCAGGTGCAACAATTGAAACCCGACGTGGTCACGATGGACGTGGAAATGCCGGGGATGACGGGGCTCCAGGCGCTGCAGCAGATCATGACGAAGAATCCAGTCCCGGTGATCATGGTGAGTTCCGTCACGGTCGAAGGCGCGCAAGAGACGTTACAGGCATTGGAATGGGGGGCGGTCGATTTTATCCCCAAGCAATTGGACGGTGTAGCCTCGCGGATCTCGGAAATCCAGAAACTATTGGTTCCCAAAGTTCTCGCCGCCAAATATGCGATCGGCAAACTGAAACGGCTGACCGTGACGGGAACGGCCAAGGTCTCTGTGTCTCCCGCCAAAGCGCTCAGCAGTCGATCTGTGTCTGTGACGCGCGGCACCAAACTGATTGCCATCGGTTGTTCCACGGGTGGACCCCAAGCCCTGTTTGAAATTATCCCGACGATCCCCGCCGATTGCCCGGCCGGCATCGTCATCGTGCAACACATGCCCAGTTCGTTTACCAAACCCTTCGCCGAACGCTTGAACAATCTCTGTGCGCTGGAAGTCCGGGAAGCGGTTGACGGCGATGAAGTGAAGCCGGGACGGGTGTTGGTGGCTCCGGGCGGCATGCAATTCCGGATCGTGAAGAAAACCATCACGACCTCCGTGGTGAAGTTGTCGCCAAACTACGAAAAACATCCCCATGCGCCTTCCGTCGACATCATGTTGCAATCCATTGCCGGGTTGTTCGGAGAACGGAGCATCGGGGTGATATTGACCGGCATGGGACATGACGGACTGGAGGGCATGAAGGCTATCAAGGCCGCAGGAGGTCGAACCGTGGCGCAGGACGAAGCGTCGAGTGTCGTTTATGGAATGCCGAAAGCCGTCGTCGAGGCAGGCTGTGCAGAGAAAGTGGTGTCGCTGTCAAAAGTCATCGGCGAGATTATGAATATGGTGTGAGAATCATCGTCAAGTCAACCGTTCACGCATGGAGAGGTAGGAGGAGGAGGAGTTATGGGGAGCATGATGAAGCACATGTCGATCGGGCCTAAGTTCATTTTATCCATCTCGTTAGTGGCGGTAGTCGTCATCTCGCTCGGACTGTTCGTCTTATATCAGCAGGAAGAGTCAAAGATGGACACGATGCTCACCGGGCGCTCCAACGTCGTGGCCACGCAGATCATGATCAGTCGTGCCTATATCACGCAGAATTACGTCGCTAAAATCAAGAAATCCAAGGCCGGCAGTGAAATCCAGGTCGTCAAGGACCATGCAAGCATGGCCGATGCGATTCCGTTTCCCGCGACCGCTGTTCGTGAAATGGGTGAGGAGGCCAATCGTACCGGGCTGTACAACGTTCGCCTGATCAGCCAGAACCCGATGAACCCTTCGAACACACCGAAGGATAATTTTGAGAATGAAGCCATTCGGGCCATCATGGCCGGTGCCGAGTCCTATGCCCGCCGGGATGAGGTGAACGGGGTACCGACCTTCCGTCGCGCCACGGTGGATAAAGCCACGTCGACAGCTTGCCTGAGCTGCCACACGAATAGCCAGGTCGGCGATGTCTTGGGCATGTTGAGCATGTCGGTGCCGATGACCGAGGCGATCGTCTTGTCAAATCGCTCCATGTGGCAGACGGGCGGCCTGATGGGCGCCATCGTCGCCATCATCCTTGTGGTGACCTACCTGCTGCTACGCAATATCGTCCTGCAACCGATGGCCAAGATGAGCGAAATCTCCCGCGATATCGCCAAGGGCGAAGGTGATCTCACGAAGCGAGTCCCGGCCGATGGCCACGACGAAATCGCGCAGATGGGCAAATACTTCAACGAGTTCATCGAGAAGTTGCAGCACATGATCAAGAAGGTGGCTCATGTGACGGATAAAGTCGCCTCGGCCTCGGTTGAGTTGTCGGCCACTGCCGAGGAGATTTCGAAGGGCACTGATACTTTGACGTCACGCGCCTCCCAGACCGCCGCTGCGGTGGAAGAAATGAACGCCACGGTCGGACAGGTTGCGCAGAATTCCGGCAAAGCTGCCAGCTTGGCACAGGACACGGTCAAGACGGCACAAGAGGGTGGAACGGTCGTGTCGAGCACCATCTCGGGCATGCAGCAGCTGTCCGAGGCAGTGTCGAACTCGGCCACCATCATCTCGGACCTCGGCAAGTCGTCCGATCAGATCGGCGAAATCGTGCGGACCATCGAAGATATCGCCGACCAGACCAACTTGCTGGCCTTGAACGCCGCCATCGAAGCGGCCAGAGCCGGTGAGCAAGGTCGGGGGTTCGCGGTCGTCGCCGACGAAGTCAGAAAGCTGGCGGAGCGGACGACCAAAGCCACGAAGGAAATCGGCGATATGATCCGTCAAATCCAGCAGGATACGCGGGGAGCCGTCGATTCGATGCAGCAGGGCACGCAAAAAGTCACGGCGGGTGTGGACCTGGTCAACAAGACCGGTGAAGCGCTGTCCCAGATCGTCCGCATGGTGTCGGAGAGCGCGGACATGATCAGGCAGATCGCCGTGGCGTCGGAAGAGCAGTCGGTCGCGACCCAGCAGATCGCCAGCGACATCGAAAACGTGGCGAAGGTCACGAAGGAGTCGTCGTCAGGTGCACATGAATCCGCCAAGGCAAGCCAGGACTTGAGCCAGTTGGCGGTCGAGCTGCAGGGAATCGTGGGTGGGTTCAAGCTCTAAGCAGCCAACCACGAGAAGGAGCCCAGCATGAGTGCGACTACACAAGCAGTGCAATCCCACTACCAGGCGGCCGCAGAACAACCTGCGGACCGTCTGGGGGATCGGGCCAGTGATGATCTGTTGCAGTTCGTCATCTGCCTGATCGGCAGTGAGGAGTTTGCCGTCGATGTGCTGAGTGTGCAGGAAATCAACCGCATCGTCGAGGTGACGCGAGTTCCGAAGACCCCTTCCTATGTGGAAGGGGTCATCAATCTCCGTGGACGCATTATTCCGGTACTGGATCTGCGAAAACTATTTGGGCTCACTGGAGCGAAACAAACCACCCAAACCAGAATCGTGGTGGTGTCGGTGCAATCACGTCTGGTGGGATTGATCGTGGATTCGGTGGAAGAGGTTCTCCGTGTGCCACGAAGTGCAATCGAGCCACCGCCATCGGTCGGTACGATGGCAGGGGCTGAGTTCACCCAGGGAGTCGGCCGTATCGACGACCGGCTCCTGATCTTGGTGGATCTCAATCGATTACTGCTGGCTAAGGGGGCTGCTTAACGCGATTCGGGGCGAAGCAGGTAGGCAAGGAGGAGTGCGCCGCTCAGGAGTCATGGGTATCAGAGGAGTCTGTCAGGGAGGGTCCTCGGCCGTTTCTCGCGTCGAGGACCCTCTCCAGCAACTGGATCGACTCGGTGAGCACATCCGACGCGCAACTCAACGTGACATGAAATTGTTGCATGGCTTCCGGCCAACGCCCCTCTTTTTGCAGAGCCTGAAACTTTCGATGTTGTTCGTCGAGGATGGCCTGTTTCGCCTCAAGCATCAAGCTGTCTGCTGGACCCACAACATCACCTCCATGGAAGACGTTTGTGACAGGCTGCACGCTATCAAAATCTTTTCGAGGCGCGCAATCCCACCATTCCGGCTTCATACGGGTACTTTCGAGGAACGTCGGCCGCATGGGGCACCGAGGTAACTGAACCGTGGATATCGCAACAATCCTGGGCATTGTCGTCGCCATCGGGTCGATCATCGGCGGTCAGGCACTCGAAGGCGGGCATCTGAGTTCCATTCTGCAGCTGACGGCCTTCATCATCGTTGCCGGTGGAACCCTTGGCGCCTGTTGTGTGCAAAACCCCCTGTCTGTCGTCATCAAGGCCTTGAGCGGCGTGACGCTCGTGATCACCAATCCGCCGCACGACGTGAAGGGCACGATCACCCAGATTCTCGATCTCGCCAATGTGGCACGAAAACAGGGGCTGCTCGCCCTGGAGGGGAAGCTCAAGGACCTGCACGACCCCTTCTTTAAAAAGGGCATTCAACTGATTGTCGACGGCACCGACCCCAAGCTGTTGCAAGAAATCCTTGAGATCGAGGTGGAACATCATGAGGAAGAAGGCGTCCACGCGGCAAAAGTCTGGGAAGCGGCAGGCGGCTATGCGCCGACGGTCGGAATTCTCGGTGCCGTGCTGGGTCTGATTCACGTGATGGAGAACCTGGCCGATCCGTCAAAACTCGGCGGCGGCATCGCGGTGGCGTTCGTCGCCACCGTCTACGGCGTTGGCCTGGCGAACCTGTTCTTTCTGCCCATCGCCAACAAAATGAAGTTCAAACTGAAGGAAGAAGCCGGTTTACGCACGATGGTCATTATGGGACTCGTCGGACTGGCTCAGGGCGAAAACCCCAGGCTGTTACAGGAAAAGCTCGAGAGCTTCCTCCCTCCGCACGAACGTACCAAGGAAGACAAGAAATGACGCGATCTGTCTTTTCTGGTGCCTCGACACGACGACCTTCCACAATGAACCGCTAATGTGTCACGGCTGACGCCATGGCCAAAAAGAAACACGAAGAACACGAGAATCACGAGCGCTGGCTGGTGTCCTATGCGGACTTCATCACGCTGCTGTTCGCGTTCTTCGTGGTGATGTATTCGGTCTCCTCGGTGAACGAGGGAAAATATCGAACGGTGAGTGATTCCATTAAGGCGGCGTTAAATCCGGTCAACAGCACCCCCACCAGCCGACTGCCGTTTGCGGTCGGCGACGCCAAGCCGAAAATGATCAATACCGACATGGCCAGCGCCAATGAGCCGGTCATTCGACGGATGAAGGAGATACTGAAAAAGATTCACCCCTCGCTGGCACTCGAGATGCCGGACATCAAGATCGTGGAAACCGGCAACGGGACCATCATGATTTCCCTACCCGAATCCATTCTCTTTGCCAGCGGTGAGGCGCGTGTTCGACCCGAGGCGTTACCCTTCCTCAAATCCCTCGCGCAGATTCTGATCGAGATGGATCGCCATGTCCGGATTCTTGGCCATACGGACAATGTCCCGATCCGAACAGCTCAGTTCCCGTCGAACTGGGAACTGTCGGCCGTACGCGCCGTCATGGTGGTCAGAATATTCTCAGAGTTGTATGAAGTGCCGATTTCGCATCTCTCCGCGACCGGATTTGCCGATTCAAAGCCCGTGGCCACGAACGATACCCCTGAAGGACGGACCAAGAACCGGCGGGTTGAAATCATCGTGCTGGAAAAGAATCTGACGGAAGAGACGCTCGATTCACTGCTACCAGGGGAACCACCCCCGGCTCTCCCATTTTGAGCCGATCTCTCAGTCATGAATGAGACAGATGGGCCCATCAGGCATGGGCCTTACAGACACACCCTTACGAGTAAAGAATCTTACAAAACCAACCGATACAGCGCGACGCGGGGAAGCGTGTACCTCTCGAAAGGAATCTCTGTATGACTCTCAAGCCGACTGGTGATTTGACGATATTCGAGGTTGGGGCATTGTGCGAGGAACTGAAGCAGGCCACTGGGACCCATCCTCAGGTCGAATTGGATCTTTCTGAAGTCGACAAACTTGATGCCTCGGCGATTCAACTGCTGCTTGCCGTTCGCCAATCGGAACAGTTCGTCCTGACGGGGATCACTGATTCCATACGTGCGCGAATGGCCGACATGGGTGCGTAAACATCTGGACCGCATGAGTCCGTACGGGAAGAGCTACCAATGATTCTCGACTGGTTATACGTCGTGTGTGCGTTTTGTGCGGGCACCTGCTTGTCCTGGGTCTGGTTTCGTCGAGGAAGTGTCGCAAGTACGAACGAAGTCCAGTCCACGCAGGACGTCATGCTGAAGGATCAGGCGGAGCGCACCGTATTGTGGGAGCAGCTCGGCCATTCGATGATGCCGCTCGTGCTGATCCTCAATGCGCAGATGAAGAGCGTCATTCATCAGACCGAAGAGGCCGCCACCGACCTCGGCCAACGATTCAGCATGATTGCCTCCCGTGCCACGGCGCAGGGCAAGGAATTCATGACCCTCTACGGCGGAGGCGGGGAGCTCAACCTCGATACCGTATTGAAAACTACGGATACCATGCTCGAAGGGTTTGTCAGCGACGTTATGAAGTCGTCGGAGATGGCGCTGAACATCGCCACCATCATGGACGAGGTGGAGCGCAGCACGAAGGCGATTACCGGCATGATCGGCGAAATTCAATTCATCGCGGATCAGACGCGACTGCTCGCGCTGAATGCCGCGATCGAAGCCGCGCGAGCAGGAGAACATGGACGCGGGTTCGCCGTGGTCGCCGACGAGGTCACCAAACTCGCCAACCGGTCCGGCCAGGCCGCGAGCAGCATCAATACCATGGTGAAGGATGTGCAACGAAGTACGACCCACGCGATGAGCACCGTCGAGAGCTTGGCGTCCGTAGACCTCAGTAAGACCCTCTCCATTAAGCATCGTCTTGATCAAATGACCCGCAGCCTCGCCGAGCGAAACAAGACACTACATTCCGCCATTATGAACTCGAAGTCTCACGCCGACGAGCTCGCCCAGGACGTGGGGAAAATCATCATGGCGCTGCAATTTCAGGACATCACGCGGCAGAAGCTTGAACATGTGATCGAGCCGCTCACCGAGGTGCGCGAGGTGATGGACGCGCTGATTCAAGGCCAGTCTCGTGACCAGGTTGCCGCCAAGCTGGGTATCCTCGCGAGGCTCGACAAAAGTTACACGATGGAGGAAGAACGTGCGCTGTTTCATCAATCCACGAACGGGCAGTTTACACGAGCATCGCAGACCGTCGCCCCTGCGGAAGATGCCAATGTCACCCTGTTTTAAGTAACGCCGGATCATCAGAGTAATGAAGGAGTGCGTCATGCCGAAAACAGTCTTAGTGGTCGACGATTCACCGACGATGCGCCAAATGGTGGCGTTTACCCTGAGTAGCGCCGGCTACCAAGTGGTGGAGGCCGGTAACGGCAAGGAGGCGGTCGGCAAGGTCAACGGCGGGACCAAACCTGACCTGGTCGTCACCGACTTGAACATGCCGGAGATGGACGGCATCTCGTTGATCAAGGAAATCCGCAAGATGCCCGCGCTCAAGTTCACGCCGATCCTCATGCTTACCACTGAAGCTTCGGATGATAAGAAAAAGGCCGGACAGGCGGCGGGCGCAACCGGATGGATCGTGAAGCCGTTCAATCCCGAGCAGATGATGGCGGTGATCAAGAAGGTGTTACCTGCATAGGAGCCATCAGCTGTCAGCGGTCACCGGTGAGATCCATTCATTCGGCCGATCGCTGAAGACTGAAGGCTGAAGGCAATTTATGAGCACAGACCTTTCCCATTTTAAAGATGCCTTTTTCGAGGAATCGCAGGAACACCTGACGACCATCGAAGAAGGATTGCTCCAACTCGAACAACGTCCCGGGGACATCGACCTCTTGAATCGAATATTCCGCGGTGCGCATTCCATCAAGGGCAACAGCGGCATGTTCGGCTTCACGGCCGTGTCCCAATTCACGCACAAGATGGAGTCGGTTCTGGACCAGCTCCGGAGCAGCCAGATGGTCGTGACGGTGGAAGTCACCGATCTCCTGCTGCAATCCCTCGATTGCCTGAAAGCGTTGATCGATTGCGCCAAATCCGGCGAGGCGCCGAACGACGAACTGGTATCCGCCTTGGGCGCGCGCCTGGAGGCCTGTCAGAACGGGGCGACCCCCACGAAGACCGTGGCTGTGACGGCCGCACCGGTGCCTTCACACGCCACACAGGAACATCACTATACGATTACGTGGGGACCCCCTCAGTATTTGTTTCAGCGCGGCCTCGATCCCGCCCAGTTCATCAAAGAACTGGGAGAGTTGGGCCGCGTCAAGATTGCGTCCCTCGATACCAGCCGATTGCCAGGTCTCAAAGAGTTGGATCCCGAACAATGCTACTTGGGCTGGACCCTTGAAGTGGAGACGGTCAAGGAGCTGAAAGTCATCGAGGCCGTCTTCGACTTTGTCCGGGACGACAGCACGCTCACAATCGTCGACAGACCGACGTCCGGCGCTCCGGCATCGGCCATGTCGGACGGCCCAAAACCTCTGGGAGAAATCCTTGTGGAAAGCGGGATCGTCTCACAGAGCGAGCTGAATCAGGCGCTTTCTCAACAGAAGCGCGTCGGGGAAATTCTGGTCGAACAGAAAGCCGCGACCCTCGAACAAATCTCCGAGGCATTGAAGAAACAATCCGATAACGCGCCGGCAAAGAAGGCGGAAACGCCCTCCATACGGGTCGATACCGTCAAGATCGATCGACTGATCAATCTCGTCGGTGAACTCGTCATTACGCAGTCCATGTTGAGCGATCTCGGCTCCCGCTTTGAGATGAGTCAATTGCCGGTCCTGCTCGAACGGGTGGCGCAACTTGAACGCAATACCCGCGAGATTCAAGAGCGGGTCATGGGTATTCGGATGGTCCCGATCGGCAATGCCTTCAGCCGGTTCCCGCGCCTCGTCCGAGACCTCTCGGGGAAGGCCGGCAAGAAGATTCATCTGATTCTGTCTGGTGAAGAGACCGAACTCGACAAGACAGTGATTGAATCCATCGGGGACCCGTTGACGCACCTGGTGCGGAATTCAGCCGACCATGGCCTCGAAACCCCGGCGGAGCGCCTGGCGGCAGGCAAACCCGAACAGGGTATCATCCGCCTCAATGCGTTTCATGAAGGCGGCAATATCTGCATCACCGTGGAAGACGACGGACGCGGTCTGAATCGTGAAAAAATCCTCGCCAAAGGCGTCAAGCAGGGATTGATCGCGGAGTCGGACAAATTGTCCGATGAGCAAATCTGGATGCTCATCTTCAAACCGGGTTTCTCGACCGCCGACAAGGTCACCGACGTGTCAGGCCGCGGCGTCGGGATGGATGTGGTCAAGCGCAACATCGAAGGCCTGGGCGGCACCGTCAGCATCAAGACCACGGCAGGGAAGGGCACAACCTTCACTCTGAAGCTGCCCCTCACGCTGGCGATCATCGAAGGCATGACGGTTCGTGTCGGCAAAGATACATACATCGTTCCGCTGCTGTCGATCCTCGAATCGATTCAACCGAAGCGCGAGATGATCAAGACGATAGTCGGCAAAGGGGAACTGGTGAATGTGCGCGGTATCTATCTCCCTCTGATGCGGCTCTACGACGTGTTCCGCTTGGAACCGGAACTGTCGGATCCGACCAAGGCCATCCTGTTGATACTCGAAACCGAAGGCGAACGCGTCGCCGTGATGGTCGACGAAATTCTCGGGCAACAGCAGGTGGTCATCAAGAGCATGGAGCAGAACTTCAGAAAGATCGAAGGCGTCGCCGGCGCCACCATTCTCGGGGACGGCACGGTCGGATTCATTCTGGATGTCCGCGGACTCCTCAATATCTCTCGGAATGGGACGGCCCAAGCGGCGTAAGCGACAGGTGTTCGAACGACAGCGACGACGATTTCACGAACAGGGTGGGAGGACACGATGGCAGAACAGGATTCCGCGAACAAAGAATTGAATCATCAAATGGGGATCAGCACCGACGGCAGTCAGTTTCTGACGTTCCAGCTTGGTGAAGAGCTCTATGGCGTCGACATTCTTCGGGTACAGGAAATCAAAGGGTATACGGCGGTCACGCGTATTCCCAATACCCCTCCTCACATCAAAGGCGTGTTGAACCTCCGCGGGACCATCGTCCCCATTGTGGAGCTTCGCACGAAGTTCGGGATGCCGACGATCGAATACACGATGTTCACCGTGATCGTGGTGGTGGTCGTGAAGGAAAAAATCATGGGACTCGTCGTGGATGCGGTCTCCGACGTGCTCGATATCGATAAGAAAGACATTCAGCCTGCGCCGCAATTCGGCGCGCAAGTCGACGTCAGCTTCCTGAACGGCATCGGCAAAGCCGGAGACAAGCTGGTCGCGCTGCTGGACATGGATCGCCTGTTGACCGACGGAGACATGACGGAATCCGAGAGAATTGCCGCTTAACCATCGTACCCAGGGAGATCACGACATGGGACTAAACGTTGAATTGTTGGAATCGAGCTTCAAACTGGTCGCGCCCCAGGGCGATGCGTTGGTGACCCGCTTCTACGAACGGCTCTTTGAGAAGTATCCGGTCGTCAAGCCCCTGTTCAAAAACGCGTCCATCAGCGAGCAGAAGAAAAAGCTGTTGGCCTCACTGGTGCTGGTCATCCAGAACCTTCGCCATCCGGAAAAACTCACCCCGGTGCTGCAGGATATGGGAGCCAGGCATGTGGCATACGGCGCCAAGCCGGCCTACTACGACGCGGTCGGAGAGAATCTATTGGCTGTGCTTGGCGAATTTGCCGGGGAGGCGTGGACGCCTGAGGTCAGTCAAGCTTGGACGGACGCCTACGCAGCGATCAAGACGATTATGCTCGAGGGAGCAAAACGAGTACCCCACACACAAGGAGAGAAGAAGATGAGCAAGGCACCGGCAAAGAGCAAAACGAAGGCCCTCGCGCAGGTCGACATGAGCGAGTTTTACCTGGGCGCGCTTGAGCAGTCGCAGAACAACATTCTCCTGTGCGACCGCAATCTGGTCATCACCTATGCCAATTCTACGGCGAAGAAGACGCTCACCGCTCTGGAACCGGCCATTAAGAAGGTGTTGCCGAAGTTCAACGTGAGCACGGTGGTAGGCACCTGCATCGATGAGTTCCATTTGGATCCCAGCAAGCAGCGGAGAATCCTGTCCGATCCGGCGAACATGCCGCACCGCGCGGACATCCAGATCGGCCCGTTGACGCTGAGCCTGCTGGTCACCGCTGTGATGAGCCCGAGCGGAGAGTATCTCGGGAATGCGTTGGAGTGGGCCGACGTCACCGAGAAGCGCAAGATGGAGCAGCAGGCTGCGGCCATGAGCAAATCGCAGGCGATCATCGAATTCAACCTCGACGGGACCATCGTTACGGCCAACGACAATTTCCTCAGTTGCCTCGGCTACACCCTGGACGAAATCAAAGGGCAACACCATCGGATGTTCTGCGATCCGGCCTATGTCGGCACCATCGAGTACCAGGCATTCTGGGCAAAGCTGAATCGGGGAGAATTCGACTCCGGTGTCTACAAACGAATCGCCAAAGGCGGGAGGGAAATCTGGATCCAGGCCGTGTACAACCCCATCCTCAACGCCGCGGGAAAAGCGACGAAAGTGGTGAAATTCGCCACCGACATCACCGCGCAAAAACAATCGCAATTCGAAATGGAGAAACTTGTCGCCGAAGCCCAGGCTGTCCTCGGTCGCTTGGCCAACAATGACCTGACGCAAGAGATGACCGAGTCCTATCGAGGCGATCTGGACAAAGTGAAAACCAGCATTAATGCGGTCGTCCAGAACCTCACGCAGACCATCACGGCCGTGCGTGAAGCCGTCCAGGCCGTGTCCTCCGGTGCGGAGCAGATTACCAAGGGGAACGAAGACCTTTCTCAGCGCACGTCGGAACAGGCCAGCGCGTTGGAAGAGACGTCCGCCTCCATGGAGGAGATGACCTCCACCGTGAAGCAGAATGCGGATAATGCCAAGCAGGCCAACCAGCTGGCCATCGCGGCACGCGACATCGCCGACAAGGGCGGATCCGTCACGGTTCGCGCGGTGGAAGCCATGGGTGAAATCAACAAGAGCAGCAAGAAGATCGCGGACATCATCACCGTGATCGACGAGATCGCCTTCCAGACCAATCTGCTGGCATTAAACGCCGCGGTGGAAGCGGCCCGAGCCGGGGAGCATGGCCGGGGCTTTGCGGTGGTGGCGGCGGAAGTCCGGAATTTGGCCCAGCGGTCGGCGACCGCAGCCAAAGAAATCAAAGGATTGATCAACGAGTCGATCCAACGTGTCAGCGACGGCAGCGAGTTGGTGAATCAATCCGGCAAGACGCTGGAGGAGATCGTCAGCTCAGTGAAGCGGGTCACGGACATCATCGCGGAGATCACGGCCGCATCCCAGGAACAGGCCCAGGGGATCGACCAGGTCAACAAGGCCATCATGCAGATGGACGAGACCACCCAGCAGAACGCGGCGCTGGTGGAGGAAACCACTTCGGCCAGCCAATCCATGAAGGATCAGGCCAAGGAGCTGATGAGCCAGATGGAGGTGTTCGTCGTCAACGCATCCGAAGGCCATGCGCCTGTGCGCACAGCCGCGTCTTCGGCGAGGACTGCGGGCAAGCCTGCGGTTGCCGTCACAAAGCCGGGATTGAAGAAACCGAGCTTCTCGGCGAAGCCTTCGGAGATCAAGCAACCGGTTGGTGTCGCAGCCGGGAACGGCCACGATCGCCACAAGAAGGATGACGACTTCGAAGAGTTCTAGCATCCTGACCGCGCGGGTGGGCACTTGTTGTCCACCCGCGTGTTTCCCTCACGTGACGCGCTTTTTCCGCAACTCCCACCCACATGTGCAGCGTGATTCCCCTCAAGAAACAGGTTCACACAACCGATAAGTGAAGGTGCGGGTGTATTCATGCCGGACCCGCTTGGACGGCTCCGGTCGATTTCACCACTAGCCCAAGGACGAATCATGGACTTCAAAACCATCCTCTGGTATCTCGTCCTCACCAGTTTGACCGTGGCATACCTCGTCGTGTTGGCCGGCGTGCGTGCCGCCAAGTCCCACGATGTGTCGCACCATTCCCATCGCATGATCATCGGATGCACCATCGTCGGAATCTGGCTGGTCGCCTACGTGCTCAAACAAGCCCTGTTCGGACGGGAGTCGTTCAAAGGACCGGATAGCGACTATTGGTCCATTTACGTGCCCATCTTCGTCACCCATATGTTGCTGGCCGTCTCAACCATCATCCTCGGTGCGTACAACCTCTACATGGGACTCCATCGCCTTCGATTCGGCAGTGTGGGAGCAATGGTCGCCGGTATGACGACGCATCGCCGCATGGGCAATGCTCTTGTATGGACGTTCAGCGGCACGATGGTTACCGCCTATTTGGTCTATCTGATGTTATTTGTGTGGTATCGGAGCTAACACGATGGAATACGCGATCTCGAAGCAGGAATACGAAAAGATCCGCACGTTGCTGTACGACGAAAGCGGCATCTCTCTGGGAGACAGCAAGCAGTCCTTGGTGGTCTCTCGCCTGACCAAACGGCTCCGTCACCTCCACATGGATAGCTTTGCCTCCTACTGCGAGTATGTGACACAGGACAACAGCGGCGAAGAGTTTACGCGCATGCTGGATCTCCTCTCGACGAACAAGACGGATTTTTTTCGCGAGCCTAAACATTTTGATTTCTTGCGGGAGCGCATCCTGCCGACGCGTGAGAAAGACAAACAGATTCGCATCTGGTCTTCCGCCTGCTCAACCGGCGAAGAACCGTACACCATCGCGATGACGCTGTACGAAAGCGTCCGTACCCCGGAGCAATGGAACTTTCAGATTCTTGCCTCAGATATCTCCACTCGCGTCTTGGCACATGCCGCCAAGGGACTGTACGCGGAGGA
The DNA here is from genome assembly GCF_905220995.1 of Nitrospira defluvii. NCBI lineage: Bacteria > Pseudomonadati > Nitrospirota > Nitrospiria > Nitrospirales > Nitrospiraceae > Nitrospira > Nitrospira defluvii. The sequence goes on along the minus strand of NZ_CAJNBJ010000017.1, from coordinate 486,596 downwards.
GCGGGTACGCGAGGTTCCGGCGGAGATCGTGAAGCGGCATTTTCTCCAGGGACGTGGAGACAGTGAGGGGCTGGTGAAGGTCAAACCACATCTCTCCGCGATCATCACATTTCGACGGTTGAATCTGATGGACGATCGGTTCCCCATCAAGGCCCCGCTTGACCTGATCTTCTGCCGAAACGTGATGATCTACTTCGATCGCCCCACGCAGGAACGGCTGGTGAACAAGTTTTATCATCACCTCAAGCCGGGCGGATATTTGTTCATCGGGCACTCAGAAAGTCTGCAGTGGGTTTCTCATCCCTTCAAATCAATTGCCCCGACCATCTACTGGAAGGAAGCCTGAGCGAGATGCCCGCTATCGACACCGATACATTTTCTCATATCCGCCGGATGCACGATCGCCGGTTTCCTCATGAAATCGCCTGCATTCTGCCGGGCGAATTCTTCGTCAGTCGGGAATCGATGGTGGTGTATACGGTCCTCGGCTCCTGCATTTCCGCCTGCATTCGCGATCCGATCGTCGGCGTCGGAGGCATGAACCATTTTATGCTCCCCGCGCCGAAGGAGCACCAATCCGGAGATTCCTGGGGCGGGGAATCGACGCGCTATGGCTCGTTTGCGATGGAACAGTTGATCAATGAGATTCTCAAACGTGGCGGGGTGAAGCATCGTCTCGAAATCAAACTGTTCGGCGCCGGGAGAATCTACGAAGGCAATATCGATGTCGGGGCCCGCAATACCGAATGGGTGCTGCAATTTCTGAAGACCGAAGGGTATGCCATCGCCAAGAGCGATCTCGGCGACGTGTATCCGCGCAAGGTGTACTACTTTACGGATTCCGGGCGCGTGCTGATGAAAAAGATCGAACGGGTCAAGAATCGTACAATTTACGAGCGAGAGTCCGCCTACCAGCATCGGATCGCAGAGGAGCCCACGACGCAACAGAGCGATATTACGCTTTTCTAAATGTAGACCCCCAGTGGTGGCCCTGTTCGCAGCCACACCACAAGACCTGGAGATGTTCGGCAATGGCTAAAATTCGAGTCTTGACGATCGATGATTCCGCGTTGATGAGACAAGTGTTGGCTGAGCTGCTGTCAAAAGACCCCGACATCGAGGTCATCGGCAGCGCGCCGGACCCGTATGTCGCCAGAGAGAAGATCAAGGCGCTGAATCCCGACGTGCTGACCTTGGATGTGGAAATGCCCAAGATGGACGGCTTGACCTTTCTGGAAAAGCTCATGCGGGGACGTCCCACGCCGGTGATCATGGTCAGTTCATTGACCGAGGCCGGCTGCGAGACCACCCTCCGTGCCATGGAGCTCGGCGCGGTGGACTTTATCACCAAACCGAAGATCGATCTCCGCCAGGGAATGGACGACGTTGCCGCCGACTTGATCGCCAAGGTCAAAGGCGCGGCCACCGCTACGCTTCGACGGACGCCTGCTGCAGGCGCACAGGCTGCTGCGAGGCCGACCCAACTGAACTCGGCGATGATCAAGACCACCGACATGATCATCGCGATCGGATCTTCGACCGGCGGGACCGAGGCCGTCAAGGAGGTGTTGCAGGTGCTGCCACCCAATACCCCGCCGATCCTGATCACGCAGCACATGCCGGAGCGTTTTACCAAGACCTGGGCCGATCGGATGAACGAACTCTGCCGCATCTCCGTGAAGGAGGCCGAAGACGGAGACAGTGTGTTGCCTGGTCATGCGCTGATTGCGCCCGGCAACTACCACATGACCTTGGTCCGCAGCGGCGCGCGCTATTCGGTGCGCATCAATCAGAATGAGCCGGTCAATCGCCATCGCCCCTCGGTCGATGTCATGTTCGACTCCGTCGCGCAGTATGCGGGAGGCAATTCAGTGGGCGTGATCCTGACCGGGATGGGCGGCGACGGCGCGAAGGGATTGCTCAAGATGAAAGAAGCCGGGGCCTATACCATTGCGCAGGATGAGGCCTCCTGCGTCGTCTTCGGGATGCCCAAAGAAGCCATTAAGCTGGGCGCGGCCGACGTCGTGCGCCCCCTCAAAGATATTGCCGCAACCGTGCTGAGTCATGTCACCCGTGCCTGATCGTTCACTTTTGCCATAGAGGAGCCACGATGAAAATCACGAAGGAAGTCAATAACCGGAAGGTGACCTTGAAGCTGGAAGGCAACTTTACGTACACACAGCGTAAACCATTTCAGGAAATGTTGAAATCGGTCGCCGTCGACGGAGTCGACCAGATCGTGATCGACCTCTCACAGGTGGCGTTTCTCGACAGCGCGGCATTAGGACTGCTGATGATTTCCCACCGGCAGTTGCAAGCGGAGAAACGTACGTTGTCGCTGGCCTATCCCCAGCCGACGGTCCGGCAGATTATCGAGTTGGCGAATTTGCACAAGACGATTCCGCTGATCGAAACGGACGCCCCGTCGATGGCCAAGAAGAGCGCTTGAGCCCCTCCACGGTCAGGGAGAGAGCCGGGCATGCAGATTACTGAGCGACGTGTCGGAAATGCCGTCATTCTCGATCTGGTCGGGGAGCTGACCTACGCCAACCGCGCCGCCTTCAAGGGGGCGGTTGATCGCGTCAAATCGACCGGGTGCCGGCAGGTGATTCTGAACATGCACGGGGTTCGCTTCCTGGACAGTTCGGCACTCGGAACCTTGGCACTCGTGGCACAAAGCCTGAGCGGCAGGCCGGGACGATTCGCGCTCCTGAACCCGCAAAGTTACGTGAAGGAAATCATCACTCTAGCCAACCTGCATCAGATGTTGCCGGTCTACCACTCGGAGCAGGACGCCCTTGCGGCAACCACCCTGCCGGCGGCCGGTTGAAGACTCTCAGGAGCAGTGTACGTGGGTGAACCCGCACCGCAGATGACACAGCCGGCCGGCGTTGGGCCGGCTGCCAAACCAACCCCGGTGATTTTGCTCGTCGACGACGATGAAATCACGAGAATCGGCATGGCCGGTCGGTTGAAACGTTTGGGGTATCGTGTGATCGAGGCGGTCGATGGAAGCGCCGGCTTGACCGCGATCCGCGCGCACCGTCCGGACTTGGTGATCCTCGATTGGATGATGCCGGGCATGGACGGTCCCAGTGTCTGCGAGGCGATTCGTGCGGATCCCGAATTACGATCCAGCCAGGTCGTCCTCATGACCGCGCATGACCGGCCCGAGCAGATTGCCGAAGGGCTCTCGCGCGGCGCCGACGATTTTCTCAGTAAAGCCGCCAGCAAACAGGAAGTCTTGGCGCGGGTGCACGCCAGCCTCCGATCCAGCGCCCTGGTTCGTGAGATCGAACGCACCCGGGACGACCTGGATCGGTCGCACAAATTACTCTCAGCCAAACAGCACGAGTTGGAGAGCGAACTCCAGTCGGCCGCGGCCTTCGTGCGTGCGCAACTCCCCCTGCCGGGGATGCCGGCGCCGGGTATCGCCATGCACTGGGCCTATCAACCGTCGCTTGCGTTGGGGGGCGATCTCTTCCAGGTCTGTCCCTGGGGACCGGATGCGCTCGGGCTCTATATTCTCGATGCGTCCGGCCACGGTGTCGCCGCAGCCTTGCGCGCAGTGGGACTCATGAGTTTTCTGCGCGAAGACAATCTCCTGAAAGCCGTGGGCAGTTTCGATCCCGGAGCGATCGTGAACGAGGCCAACCGGCGTTTTCCCCTCACGCAGGACGGCGAGTATTTTACCCTCTGGGTGGGGCGACTCGATCTCGAGTCCTCCCGCTTGTCCTATGCCACCGCAGGCCATGGGGGCGCATTTGTGCATGCCAACAGTGGCGACTCCCGATGGCTCGCCTCCGCCAGTCTTCCGTTGGGATTCGATCCTGACTCGACGTTCGACAGCGTCTCAACGCAGCTGCAGCCGCTCGATCGTCTGTATCTGCTGAGCGACGGCATCTACGAAGCGCCGTCGTCGACCGGTGAACTCTGGGGCCGAGCTCGCCTGCAGGCCACACTCGAGGAGCATCACGCGTCCACACTCGTGCACAGCATCACGGAAACCATGGCCACCGCCCATCACTGGTTAGGCGGGGACATCTTCCCCGACGATGTCGCGCTGCTCGGGCTGGAAATTCAGGACCGGTCGACCACGCACAAGGGGAGGGCATAGTGGAATCTCAATCAATCATGGACCTGGCTGCTGCACTCGAGCGGTTGGACGGGGACCAGGAGCTCTTTCTGACGTTGGCCGGCCTGTTCGTGGAACGCACCCCCCAAGCACTTGCCGCCCTCCGGACGGCGATGACCGCCGGCGACCTCCCGGCTCTGATCAAGGAAGCGCACAAGCTGAAGGGATCAGCCATGGAGTTCTGCGCCAAACCGGCGGTGGCTTCCGCGGCCCACCTCGAAGAATCCGCGCGCAAGGCCGCCGTACAGGAACTCGCCGCACTGGCCGAGCAGGTGCAGACAGAGACCGCGCGACTCACGGCGGCCCTGACCACGATCATCGAAAAGGGCTTTCCCACATGACTGTGCCGGGCTCGTCCCAGACGCTGTTGACCGTCATCCCCGATGCGGACGCATTAGCCCTCACGCTGGAACAAGCCACCTCTCGCAACCTCTCCGTCGTCACCGCTCCGGATCCGAAGGCGGCACTCGCTATGGTCGAGATGGCACGACCTGAGATCGTCATCACCGACCTGTTCTTGCCGGGGCGTATGGGGTTGGTGCTGATTCAGGACATACACAAGCGGGCTCCCGCCACAGCCACGATTGCGTCGACCCAGACAACGGAGCAGGGGACGATCCTCGCGGCCATACGCGCGGGCGCCACAGACTATCTGCCGCTCCCGACCAGCGGGAAGGAGATCGGCCTGGCCCTGGATCGAGCGATCCAACGGCTCTCACGCCCGGTGGAGGCGATTCCCGGCATCGATCGACTGGACTACCGTGTGACCATCGGCACCGATCCCCACCACGTCGAAGCCTGTGTGAGCTGGTTGATGGAGCAGACCGCCGGAAACCTGCCGGAATCTCAACGCCTGCACCTCCAGGCCACCCTCATCGAACTTATCGTCAACGCCGTGGAACATGGCAGCCTCGAAATCCAATATCACGAGAAACGCCAGGCGCTCAGCACCGACCGATTCGATGCGTTGATCGAGGCGCGCCGGCGGGACCCGCGCTTCGCCGAGCGTCGCGTGGTCGTCCAGGCCGGGTACGACCTTCGCCATCGACGACTCCACTACGCGATTGCGGATGAGGGGAACGGGTTTGCCTGGAATCGCCTGCTGACGCGGGGCAACCAGCCCTGCGACAGCCATGACGCCAACGGCCGCGGCGTGTTTCTCTCCAAGGCCTTCTTCCCCGATTTGACCTATAACGAGCAAGGTACCCAGGTGACGTTCTCCGTTCCGCTTCCGTAAGCACCGCCGCTCGCCGACTTGACGCCCCTCCGCTCCGCAGTTTATCTTCCCCTCCCTGAGACCCGCGATGCACCCCCGATTCACCATGAGGCTCTCCATGACGCGTCCCGCTCGCCTGCTGTGCTCAATCATGTTGGTGTCCCTGTTGACCGCCTGCGGTAGCGCAGAGTGGGTCCATCCGACGCGCCCGAAAGACCAGTACGCCCAGGACTACAACAAGTGTCAGGCCGACACCCTGCGCGATCCCAAGCTGCAACAGGGCATTCAACTCCTGATCATTCAAGCCACCGAACGCTGCCTGCAAAAGCAAGGGTGGAGGCTGGTCGAAAAGGAATAACCGTTCATCGCGTCGCGCCTAGCCCCTGCGGGCATCTCCCCTCACGCAGTCCCGCTGTGCATCGTCATCCATCTCGGTCGTCCTCACCGTCCTTTTTGTTGACGGGTTGCGCAAGGTCCGCTATGTAATGAGGAAAGGCGGATCACCATCGCCATATCTCAACTGGAACCACACCCATGAAGCGCATTGACCTGATCGCCGGAGCACGACCCAATTTCATGAAAATCGCGCCGATCATCGACGCCTTGCGCGCCGCACAGGCAAGGGGCGGGAGCGCCCTACGCTATCGGCTGATTCACACCGGGCAACATTACGACAAAGCCATGTCCGGCAGTTTTTTCGAAGAACTGGGCATTCCCGATCCCGACATCAACCTGGAAGTCGGGTCTGGGACACAAGCCGAGCAGACCGCAGGCATCATGGTGGGCTACGAAAAAGTGCTGCTGAAAGACGCGAGTGATCTCTGCCTCGTAGTGGGGGATGTAACCTCGACGATGGCCTGTTCCATCGTGGCCCGGAAAATGGGCATCCCCGTCGCCCACGTAGAGGGCGGCATTCGCTCACTCGACTGGACCATGCCGGAAGAAATCAATCGCGTGGTGACCGACTCCATCACCAATTGGTTTTTCACCACCAGCGACACGGCCAACGACAACCTGCGCCGCGCCGGGGTCACCGAGGACCGTATCTTTTTCGTCGGCAATACCATGATCGACACCCTGCTCAAGCACGAAGGACGGTTGCGGCCGCCGGCCTGCTGGACGTCTCTCGCCCTGACACCGCAGCAATACTGTGTCGTGACATTGCATCGTCCGGCTAACGTAGACGGTGAACACAAACTGCTCGCCCTGTTGCAGGCCATCGCGGACAACACCCAGGGCGTACCGGTCGTGTTTCCCGTCCATCCGCGTACCGCGAAAAATCTCCGTGAAGCGGGCAAGGCGCTCCCGTCGATGCACTATGTCGACCCGTTGGGGTATCTGGAGTTTAACTATCTCGTCAAACATGCCCGTGGCGTCATTACCGATTCGGGCGGAATTACGGAAGAAACGACCGTGCTGGGCGTGCCTTGCTTGACCTTGCGCGACAACACCGAACGACCGGAAACCGTGACGATCGGGACCAACGAGTTGATCGGCACGGATCCGAAGAAGCTCCCGCCGGCTTTGACACGTTTGATGGCCGGGCAGTGGAAGAAAGGGGCGATTCCACCGAAATGGGACGGGAAGGCAGCGGAACGAATTGTCGCCCAGTTAGGGCGGCTGCTTCTTGCATCATGAGTGCATGTCAATGTCCACGGGCAGACGAGGACACTGAAGAGAGAGTAGTTGCATGATTTGCACCGTCAGTGCATATTATCCGCATGTGGATTGCGAGGGACGTTGAGGGGCTCATTCGGCGCATGGCGAAGCAGTTTCCCGCTGTGCTCATCACCGGCGCGAGACAGACCGGCAAGACCTCTCTGCTGCGGCATCTCTATCCCCGTACTTCCTATCTGCCTCTCGATCTCCCCGCGAATGCGGAAGCCGCGCGCACCGCACCCGACGAGTTGCTCAAGGCCTATCCGCCACCGGTGATCATCGACGAAATTCAGTATGCGCCGTCACTGCTGCGGCATCTCAAAGTCCACATCGACCAGGATCGCTCGCCCGGCCGCTTTCTCTTGACCGGATCGCAAGTATTCCCGCTCATGCATGGCGTGTCGGAGAGCTTGGCGGGGCGTTGCGCGGTGCTGAATCTGCATACACTCGCGAGGGCCGAATTGCTCGCGGCAGGCCATGCGATCGAGGAGTGTCGCTACCTGTTTCTCGGCGGATATCCCGAGCTGCACCGTGGGACCGATCCTGACCTGTGGTTTCCCGCCTACGTCGCCACCTATCTTGAACGCGATGTGCGCAACGTGCTGCGTGTTGCGGACCTGCCGGAGTTCAATCGGTTTCTGCGCGCCTGTGCGCTGCGGACGTCTCAGATGATCAATTACTCCGACCTTGCACGAGATACCGGCATTGCTCCCAATACCGCACGTAAATGGGCAGGGCTGCTTCAGACATCGGGAGTGGTGACCATGATCGAACCGTATTTCGGCAATCGCACCAAGCGGCTGATCAAAGCGCCCAAGCTCGCATTCCTCGACACCGGTCTGGCGGCATTTCTCGCAGGATTTCGTTCGGCACGGGAGCTGACGGCATCCACGCTCGCCGCGGCATTCTGGGAGTCGTATGTCTTCGGCCAGATTCTTCGACAAGCGGCCAGCCGCGCCGATGCCGCGCCGGTCGGTTACTGGCGCACTGCGGGAGGGCCGGAGGTGGATGTGGTGATTGATCGCGCCGGTGCCCTCACCGCGGTCGAATGCAAATGGAAAGAGCATCCAGGGCCCGCGGACGCCGACGGGCTCAAAGCCCTAGAGGCCGCTGAGCCAGGACGAGTGAAGCAGAAGATGATCGTGTGTCGCACGAAAGCAGCCTATCGTCTCCCCGATGGAACCTGGGTCGTGAGCCCCTCCGATGCGCTGAAACGGTTGACTGGAACATGAGGCCGGGCGGCATCGGAACGCCCCGGGCGCCCGGCAGATGCTCTCTCCCCCCTTCGCATCTATGCGCACCCTCACTCGGCATCCGAGACATCCCGGAGCGTACTGACAGGGTCGTCGGCTCGCCGACCGACAAGGGGTCCGACGCCATGGTGATCGCCCGTCTCATCATGCGCTCACATCCCTTGCGCGCTGCAATGACTTACGGTACAGTAAGGAATGTCTTTCCTTGTAAGGAGCTCCGATGTCCACATCAACGTTGACGAGCAAAGGGCAAACCACGATACCGAAAGACGTTCGAGAACGGCTCAATCTCCAGCCGGGAGACCGTCTGGAATTTGTGATTGATGAGGACGGCCGCGTAGTGCTGCTCCCGGCCAGCATCGACGCCTCGTTGTTAACCGGTATACTCAAGGCGCCGGCTCGTCCGGTGAGTGTGGAAGACATGAACCGAGCGATTCGTAAACGAGGAAGCCGCCAATGATCGGTCTCGACACGAACGTCCTGGTCAGACATCTCGTGCAAGATGAACCGAGTCAATCGCGTAAAGCCACACACGTGATCACGAAGCAATGTACGCGTGACGATCCAGGGTTCGTCAATCGCGTCGTCCTCTGTGAGTTGGTATGGGTGTTGGAAAGTGCCTATGGGTATTCCAAGGACACCATTGTGGCCGTGTTAGAGAAACTGTTGCAGACCGCCCAGTTGAAAGTCGAAGACCCGCAGACGGCATGGACGGCATTTCGCATGTATCAGTCAGGAAAGGCCGACTTCGCTGACTGCGTACTGGGTGCCACGAACCGACTCCGCGGATGCGACGAGACCGTCAGCTTCGATCAAGCCGCGGGCAAACTCGATGGGTTCCGGCTTCTTTAGCAAGTGGATGAACCGCTATCGTGTCTCGCCGGAAAAACGGCCGCATTCAACGTTGTAGATGGCACCGGCACGCGCCCGCAGGATAGTCGGCTCGCCGATCGACCTCAAGTGCCGACATGGTGCTGACCCCGCCTCGGCAGGTGAGTTGGTCGCGACGTCTTGTGCAAAAACCGGGTGATTCCGCAGTCTGCTAAATCAAACGGATGCGCGTCATAAATTCATGGGGCAGGGGGCCGCGGTGCTCGACGCGGATCGTCGTAATCGGCTCTTTATTGCCATACCGGCTGGATTTCCACCCGGCCATCGGCTGCAGCGACCCTTCGTAGAGCCGGCTGGTCCCACCCTCAATCGTCAGCAGGAGCGGCTGTTCCAGTCCCTCCAATCGATACCCCTCATCGACAGGGACGACGCGGCAGCCGACATGCCAATTCAGTTCGAGATGGTGCGTGCCGCTGCCCGTCAGCCAATCCCAGATCATCCATGAGCCCGACGTGTCGTACGAGATGCCGCGCAAATGCACCACACCCAGGCGTTCCTTGTAGCCATAGTGCCGCGCAATGACCGTCACCTTGCCTTCCGGCGTCTCCTCCCGATAGACCAGATGGGTGTCGAAGGGCTGGGACCAGGTCAGGGCCCCCTGCGGCACCGCTTGATCCAGGCCGTCCACCGTCACGGTATTGTGCCCGCGCGTGCCGCGGAAATACGTACGCCAGGCTTCGTCTCCCAGGTACGTGTAGGTGCCGGGATCGATCAAGAGGTCCTGCGAGCCGATCTGGAGAATCATCGAAAGGGCGTCGGCATGGCCATGGGCATAGCGCGGCGGCATCCCGAGCGGCCCGTGATCGAAGATGGCGCGCTGCGCCCCCCGTCCGCGGATGATGGAGTAGCCAGAGAGGTGAAACGTCGTCAGCCCGGACGCGGGTTTCCGTGCGGGCGTCCGAAAGCGAAGAGAGGGCGCGAGGGCCGTTTCGCCGTCACCGTCGCCGATGGGAGGCAACCGGTCGTCCGCCGCGGCACGAAATTCGTGGAGAAACGCGCGGCTGCGGTCGAAGGCCTGGCGGATCTTCTCAGGAAGCGGGCGCTGCTGATGATCGAACAACGCGACGAGTAACCCGTACAGGTCGCTGCTGAAGCGCAGATAGCCGAGCCCCTGCTCCTGACTGCCGCCATCCTGACTGATGTGCCGCGGCGTGTTGTCCTCCAACAGATACAGGCCGAAGGCCAGCCAGCGCTCCGCCTGTTCCAGCTCCGTGAAGAGACTGCCCGCATGGACCAGCGCAGCGGCCCCCGCCAGCGTTTCGTGCGGAATCGGAGAACGTAACGCCAGACGCTTCCGAATCAATTCCGCATGGCCCGACACCAGCGTGAGCAGCGCGCCCCACACCGCTCGGGGCTCTTGCATCCAGGGACGAATCAAATCCAGCGCGTAACAGCTTGCGAGCAGGCGCAGGGCGCACTCCATCGGCGAGACATAGTGGACGCCGATCAACAGGGGATTGGCCGCGACCCAGGAGAGAAACTGTGTCTCCACGGCCGCCACCGCGCGCGCCCGAACGGCGGGATCGGCCTTTTGCGCGATCAACCCCAGCGTCACGAGATGCTGCAGCCGTGAAGGTTCCCAGACCAGACGGGCGTCGCCATAGGGGTTTCCCCTATCGACCGGAATGCCGGGAAAAAAACGCCGGGGCCAGGTCTGCCCCGTATCCGGCGCCTGGTGCCAGCACGATCCATCGGCCGTCCAGTGCCAGGGGAACCCGAACACCGACAGGCGACCGCTCAAGAGCGCGTCGACCGAGGCCGCATCGAGGTCCACGTGCCAGGAAAGGGGAGGGAGCACCGGGTAGGCACTCCGGCAAAACGACGAAGCGGCAGTGTCCTGTTCGGTAAACGAGCGGGATAACCACCGGCTGCCCAATTGCCGCTGCAGGCGAAAGAGGGAGAAGAGCCCTCGCTCCCTCGCTCCATGCCACCAATCCTCAGGGCGACCGGCCGCGAGCGCCTTGGCCGATTCTTCAAGAGTACGAGGAAACAGATTCGACCTGAACGAGACCGTAACACGCAACGCCTATCCTCCATGACACGCGAGGAGAGATGCCTCTCGAAGACCCCGTCCATCCGGCCCTGGAGGACACCGGTCGTTGGGACGAAACAGTACCTTCGTTCGGCGCATTGGTCAATGCCGAAGTATCACGTACAAGGGGTCGGAGCATATACTACGTAGACATAACGCGGACATGTGCCAGGCTGCGACACTGCATGGGGATACCTGGCGATCCGGCCATTTGGCCCTCACACCTTTTCCGCAAAATATGCTAAGAGAAGACACTTCACGATCATCACGTCACTGAGTAGAACTACAATACAAGGATCTCCGCACCGCTGCGTCAAGACAAGGAGTCGCACAACAGGTGAAAAAAGCTCTCATTACCGGCATTAGCGGGCAAGATGGGTCTTACCTCGCGGAGTTGCTCCTCGCCAAAGGGTACGAGGTGCATGGAATCATCCGCCGGTCGAGCTCGTTTAACACCGGGCGCATCGATCCCATCTACCAGGACCCGCACGTGCCGGAAGCGCGGCTGCGGCTCGTCTACGGAGATCTGAACGACGCCAGTTCGCTCAATCGGATTCTGCGGACGATCCAACCGGATGAAATTTACAACTTAGGCGCCCAAAGCCATGTTCGCGTGAGTTTCGACGTTCCGGAATATACGGCCGAGGTCACGGGGCTCGGAACCGTTCGCCTCCTGGAGGCCATCAGAGAGTCGGGCATCAAGCCCAAGTTTTATCAGGCCTCCTCCAGCGAAATGTTCGGCAAGGTGCAGGAAATTCCGCAGCGCGAACAGACCCCGTTTTACCCGCGCAGTCCCTATGGCGCCGCCAAAGTGTATGCCCACTGGATCACGGTCAATTATCGCGAGGCCTACGATCTCTTTGCCTGCAGCGGCATCTTATTCAATCATGAATCCCCTCGGCGCGGCGAAACCTTCGTGACCAGAAAAATCACGCGGGCCGCGGCTCGAATCAAGTTGGGGGTGCAGAAAGAGCTGTACCTCGGCAATCTCGACGCCAAACGTGACTGGGGATTCGCCGGTGACTACGTCCAGGCCATGTGGATGATGCTGCAGGCCGTCCGGCCGGACGACTATGTCATCGCGACGGGTGAGACACATACGGTCAGAGAATTTCTCGACCGGGCGTTCGGCCACCTTGATCTGGACTGGCAACAATACGTGAAAATCGACCCACGTTATTACCGCCCCACGGAAGTCGACCTGTTGATCGGCGATGCATCCAAAGCCAAGCAGACGCTGGGATGGGAGCCGAAAGTGTCGTTTGAAGAGCTAGTGACCCTGATGGTGGATGCGGACGTACGGGCAGAACGTCAGACCTTGGAGGGAACGGGTAGAGGGGAGATGCTGAAGGCTTGAGGCGCGATGGTTCGAGGGGAGAGAGGCTTCGCACAGTCTGAACGATACATCTTTCCCTTCGAAAGGCTTGAGGTGTGGCAAGAGTCCATCGAATTGGCGGATGTCGTACTTGGACTACTGGAGCGTATCCCTCCGAATAGGCACCTGAGAATGGTGTCCCAATTGGAAGGAGCCGTCACATCAATTGCGCAAAACATTGCTGAAGGAAAAGGGCGGCAACATACGAAAGAATTTCTTCAGTATTTGAGTATCGCCCAAGGATCGCTCTACGAGACGGTCACGTCGACCGAGGTATTCCGCAGAAACAAACTCTTTGACGAAGTGGAATACGTGAAGGTTCGAGGAAAGACTGAACAGATCGATCGAAAGCTCAACGGCTTGATGAATTCAGTAAGGGGAAAGAAACGAGGAGAGCGGGTGTCAGATCTGGGAAGAAAGCAATGATCGCCGACCTCCGGCGGTTCGTGACTACCTCCAGCCTCAGACCTCTAGCCCGGATTATTCATGAATGCCGTCGCGAGGCGTTTGAGACCGACGCCCGCCGGGGCTTCTCGCACGTGAGGCCGACGCAGGCGTACTTGCAGTCCGTCGAGGAGGCTGAACGAGAACAGCCCCGCCGGGTGAGAGGATCGGGCGACGGAGCAGGTATTCATGAATAGTCCGGGCTAGCCTCACACAATCATGACGTCATTCTTCTCAAATAAGCGCGTTGTCGTCACCGGAGGTGCCGGGTTCCTGGGCTCAGTCGTCGTGACACAGCTCCGGGAGCATGGTTGTCGAAGTATCTGGGTGCCCAGGAGTCAGGATTACGATCTCGTTCAGATGGACGCTGTCCAGCGGCTCTATGACGACGGGGAGCCGGATATCGTGTTGCACTTGGCAGCACGGGTCGGAGGCATCGGCGCCAATCAAGCTAATGCCGGCCGGTTCTTCTACGACAACCTCATGATGGGCACGCAGTTGATGGAAATCGGGCGTCAGCGGAGGCTGGAAAAATTCGTGGCACTCGCCACCATTTGTGCCTATCCTAAATACACCCCGGTTCCTTTCCGCGAAGAAGATCTGTGGGCCGGATACCCGGAAGAAACCAACGCGCCTTACGGCCTAGCCAAGAAAATGATGCTGGTCCAGGCTCAGGCCTATCGCCAGCAATATGGGTTCAACGCAATTGTACTTTTTCCAGTGAACCTCTATGGTCCCGGCGACAACTTCGACATGCAAACCTCGCATGTCATCCCGGCCCTCATCAGGAAATGTGTGGAGGCGCAAGCCAAGGGTGAGAAGCAGGTCGTGCTGTGGGGAGATGGCTCACCGACTCGGGAGTTCCTCTATGTGGACGATGCAGCCCGCGCCATTCTGTTAGCGGCTGAACACTACAATGGCGACGAGCCGGTGAACATCGGCACGGGCGAAGAAGTCACGATTCAAGATCTGGCGCATCTGATCGCAGATGAAGTGGGGTTCGAGGGCAAGCTGGTCTGGGATACGACGAAGCCCAATGGCCAACCGCGCCGCTGTTTGGATACCAGACGGGCGAAAGAACTATTTGGGTTTGAGGCGAGCTGTGGCTTGCGCAGGGGAATGAATAACACGGTGCAATGGTTTCAGGCTAATCGTCAGGCGATACGGGAAGCACATTTATAGCAGAAAGATAAAACAGTCAGCCGGCGGAACAGCCGTGCCCTCACCCCGGAACATCGCCTCTTGGCGCGCAGAGGGGCAGGTGTAGGTGAGAACGATGACGCCTTGTCTTCGGGACACTGGACGCTCACAAGAGACGTCCACCTCACCGTCTCGGTGGCGTTCACAAGCGTGCCATGCTTATTCGGTATGGCGTGAACCTCGCGCCCGCCCGTGAACATAACGTTCTTTCTCCAGCGCGTCGAGAGCCCCAAGACTGCTGATCACATTGTAAGCTCGCATGAATAGGGACTAACGGGGATCGCGCGGTGCTCTGCATTGAGGCCTTTTGACGAGCATAGCTTCTCTACAGCCTCCATTCCGGGTCGCTCGATATGGGCTCATAGCCAGCTGGAAACGCCTGTGGCTTATGCTTGACGAAAAAGCGCGTTCATGCAAGGTTTGCAGAATTACGAACAATGCACCCTGATGCAGCCAACTTTTCGCAAGGAGAAGCGACAGATAGACATAGAGGATGCTGGTCATCGTCATGTCTGATCATCCTCTACTATGCCGAAACAGGAAAGAGGTTCCTTTGACTCGATCATTTTCTAGAAGGGAGTTCTTGAAGAGTTGTGGGTACATTTGTGCAGGTGTGGCTATCCTGCCCTTGCCACTATCAGCATTGGAGGAACCCAAGCAGGCCTTACGAAGCCTGTTTGTGGCACCAGACGGAAATGATGGCTGGCCCGGCACGAAATCTCGGCCTTGGCGCACCCTTCACACGGCTTTGAAACGAATTCGCAGTCAAGATGAACTTATCCTTATGGGGGACAAGTTTGTCGTCCCCTCATCATTAGAAATAGAGCGAGTCACCGATATCTCTATCAAAGCTCATTCTGGCCAAAGACCTGTCATCTGGTTCACAGGCTCTCACGAGTATTCATTGCAAATCGGTCAGAGTGTTCGACGCATCTCGGTAGAAGGCTTAGACTTGGTTCGAGCTACTAACGCGCCAGGAAACGTCGTAGGAATCGGAGGGCGAGACGTTGCGTTCAGGAGGTGTCTTGTCTGTTTTGCTGATGGCTTCTCGCCACAGAAGTATGACGGCATCAAGATCTTGTCAGATTACATTGTTATTGAGGACTGCGAGTTCTTCGGTGCGCCAAACCAGTGTATCGATGCGGTCGGGCACAAAGAGATTCTGATCAGGAACAATAAGCTGCACAATTCTTCAATGGGTGTTGTTGTAAAGGGAGGCTGTCGTGATGTTTTGATAGAGAACAATCTCTTCTACAATCTTAGGTATACGGGGATCGGTCTGGGTGGATTTACCGGTCCCATGTGGCACAACCATAATAATACTGAAGCTGAGGTGGAGAATGCCATTGTTAGAAGGAATGTTATTTACTATGACAAGCCGTACAACATCGGGGGCGGAATTTGGCTAAAGGGCGCCAAGAACTGCTCTGTGTATAACAATACTTTGTACGGAGCTGGTATTCACATTAGAACTGGTGGCGACCCCCAAATGCCTAGCCGGTTTTCGACTAATAACGAAATCCTCAATAATATTATATTTCGAACAGGCAATGACGGCATCCTAGTAGTTGATAATGGGAACAGCGACAACTTGAGAATGCGCAATAATATGTACTGGAAGACAGCGGGAGCTGGGGATTTCAAGATTGACGGGATATGGTACAACTTTCAAGAATACGCTACGCACTTCCACTTCGATATTGATTCAATATTCTCTGATCCTAGATTTGTCAATGAGAGGGCGCGTGACTTTAGGCTTCGCCCCGACAGCCTGGGCATAAGAGGCGGTGTGAGACTTAATGCGTCTGCCGAGAGTCGCGGCAGCGACTCCGGTGTCGATATCGGGGCATTTGAGAGCCAATGAGACGGCTAAGCAACTTATCGTGAACCTGTATCTCCTTTTTATAGCGCCAATATTGGGCGCTGTATTCATCGGGACCCTGGTCAATCCGGCCGTAGGTCTTTACTATCTAGTACTCGATTCATGGGTAGCGGGCAAGATTACGGATCTTGGCGAGATTTTGCCGCTGTTCAGCGTCAACAAAATCCTCGTTGTGTTTTCCACGGTGGCACTGATGCTGCATATGGCGCTTGGCGCTTGCAATGTAAATCTGAGGCTTCTCTTTTCGAGGACAGCTCTGTGTGTCTACGCGTTCCTAGCGTATTTGCTTTGGTCAAGTTTGTATCTTATGGGGCGAAATGAGCCGAATCTGTTAAACAATCTTGCTTTCTTCGTTTTGATACTTGCCATTATGGGGTACAAAACGCTTTCGCGATTGAAATGGGTAGTGGCAATTATCATCGCCGCCTCGTTCGGAATGATGCTGAGTACGGCAGGTCTGCGGTTGCTAGATGTCGGATCGCTTCTCGCTGACGTATCGAAAGGCGATCGCATCCAACCCGGCTTTCATATCCTAGTTGCCATACCATTTTTGATAGCCTTTATGAACACGACTCCTAACTCCAAACTCAAGAGACTGACAAAGGTGTTGCTCGTTGCAGCAATTTTTTTCGTATTTGCACAGCTTAGCCGTACGCTGGTTGCATCCTTATTAATTCTAGCGTGCTTTTACATGATTAGAGGGCACGTTAGAGCTATCTGGGTCATGTTCCTGGTACCCGTAATTGTTTCTGTGTTAGCCGTCGGCATGATGACTGACTATGGCCAGAAGCTCTTGAGACTTCCTACCGAGAAAAAAACACAACTCAACGAGCAAGAGATGCAAGCCTTTACGTCTGGCCGTTCCGGCTTGTATTGGATAGCCTGGAAAATGTTCCTCAAGTACCCGCTTGCAGGGAACGGTTATGACAGTTTTAGGCATCCGAAGGGAAACACTCTGGTTGTTGCCCCAGTTGCCGAGGCACTCGAGCGTAGCGCCCTGCATTCGGCCTGGTTGCAGGTACTTAGTGAGACAGGGATCATTGGCACTATACTGTATTTCGGGTTATATCTGAGCGCCTACCTCGACTTCAGAAAGGTACGGCGACGCACACAAGAAGCTAGTATCTATTTCTACAGTGAAGCTGTGCTTGCAGGGATGCTTCTGTTTTTCCTGGGCGGAATATTCGACAATTTCGGATTCAATTACCGCATTTTCTTCCTGTTTATGGCGCTTTCCTCAGTGCTCGCTTCCGTCTCTGTGATATCGCCTGCGCGGGCAAGTTACCAACCCATGGCATTCGAAACTGAGACCAATTACCACAATCCCTTGCTTGAGGGTGCCTCACGCTAAAGAACCATCGATGATCGGAAACAGACCTAATGCACTGAGTGACTTCGCCCTATTCCGAGGCAACTCTCAATCTGAGCCGGCGCCTTCTTCGGCAAACTTCGACCACTTCAAGAGCCCGCTCCTTTTATCAAGGACCGCCGAAGTTGCGAGTCTACTCTCATTGTGACCTACTGCCGTTTTCCGGAGAGACGTCACTCATGAGTTGTTGTATCCAAAAACGGAAGGTGATTTTGGCATGTAGTGCGCACTTATCCCATTGCTGGCTTGCGAGGCCCAAGAATTGTGACTCAGCCTGAAATGTTCGCACAGCCGAGGAAGGGAAGTTAAGGTCTAACCATCTAAAATTGCACGTATGAACGACGAAATTGAGTTTAAAAAATACCTGACGCGCGGTGCCTATCACTGGGAACAGATATCCGCGCATCCTACACGCTCAAATGCTTCGGCGAAGGCGCGCTACCAGCGATGTGTGGCATTGCTAGAGGCAGGAACCGGCTCACTCGTCGATAAGCAGGTGCTGGACGTTGGCTGCGGTGACGGGGTGTTGTCTTGGCTTCTTGTGCAGAGAGGGGCAGTGTGCCATGGCGTCGATCCATCGCAAATCGCAGTTGAATATGCGCGAAAGAAACATAAGGCAAAGGGGTCTCGTGCACAGTTCAGTGTTTCATCAGGCTACGATACTAAGGCTGCGGGTGGATTCTACGACGCAGTGGTTTCGAGCGATGTGATCGAACATGTCCAGGATCCGAATCGGTTATTGCAGGAAATCCTGCGCGTGCTGAAACCAGGGGGAACAGCCGTGATTAGTACACCAGTTCGGCTTACGGAGGACCCACTTGACAAGATGCATGTGACTGAATGGTTTCCCTGCGAATTTAAGGCAATCATCAGCAACGTTTTTCCTTCAGCACATTATGTATACAGCCATCCAATGTTCTGGATGGAATTTATGGATCGTTCGAAGTTTCATCGGGCTGTCATAAACACGCTATCCCTATTGTGGAATCCATTTTTTGCCACGGGATGGCGGCTTTATGCGCTTCAATATGCCATCGTTCACAAGAAACAACCGACTGATCAGGACCCTAATGACGCATGAATATCCTGCATAATACTATGTGTTTGCTGCTCTCGCGCTATCTAGCACTGCCCCTGAACGTCGTCACGGGCATTCTGTTGGCGCGCGTACTCGGGCCGGAGGAACTTGGAAGGTATGCGTTGATGGTATGGCTGCCGTCTGTCCTCGCGGGCCCTATGAGTCTCGGGCTCGGAAATGCAAACCTGTATTTCGGAGCGAGGGACCGCGGTCTTGGGCCATCCTTGGTGGCTAATTCATTTGCGGTGAGTCTGGGGTTTTTTTTCATTGTTATATGCTTACTATGCGGCTTTCCAAGAATAGCGGTCTTCGAGTTTCCCCTAGGGCTGACAATAATGCACTTTGTAGCGCCATTGCTCGACCTCCCATTTCGGCTTGCGACAATGTTCGCCATGAATTTGCTCAACGCCTGGGAGGATCACGCGCACTATAGGATAACCGAGATCATTCAAACCGTCGCATATTTTGTCTGCTGCATAGTCGCAGTATTTGTACTCCATATGGGGCTATGGGGATTCATTGGCGCACAAATCGCAGCCAGTATAGTTACGAGTCTCTATACAATTCGTTGTTTGTGGCGGCATAAGTGTCTTTCGTTGCGTATGGATTGGGACCTTTTGCGACGTTCGCTTAGCTACGGGATGCAAGTTCAGGTCGGCAGCATTACCAGGATCGGCGGGCAGAAGCTCGATGAGTTAATCCTTCTGTATTTTACTGGGATGCGAGAACTGGGTTTGTTGACCCTTGCGCGAAACTTGACGAATAGGTTCCGCGTCATTCCTTACTCGCTTAGTACGATCATCGGCCCCAGATTGTCCAAGGCTGATCAGGAAGCGTTTGTGCTAGCAGCAACGGCAACACGACGTATGACAGTGGTAATGTCTGGCGTCGTCGCCATGTCCGTCATAGCTGTTGGGCCTCTTGTACCACTTGTATACGGGCAGGCTTACATCGATGTGGTACTGCCAGTACGTATTTTTCTGCTGATGCTCATTCCATTAGGAATGCAGAGGATGTTCGCGGTTTTTATGCTTGCGGTGGGAGAGACAACCGTCTTTCTTCAGTCCGTTGCTATTGGCGCCATCGCGGTTGTACTCCTCGACTTCGTACTTATTCCATCACTCGGGGTTAACGGCGCAGTTATTGCCAGCGCGATTGCCATTACAATCGAGACATATTACGTTGGCCGCGCCTTCCTCCGGTATAGCAACATGCGGTGTGCAGAGCTTTTTAAGCCGACGATGGAGGATTCGGCATATTTCGTAAGCCAGTATAAGGTGCTGATTGGGAAAGCCAGGGGCGAAGGATGAAAAATTCCGAAGGCGGGGTTTTGATGGTATGTTTCGTATTTCCACCTCGCTTTAGCGGAGCGGCGACGCAGGCCATCGTGCTGGCTAGGCATCTCGTCAAAAAAGGAGTTCCATGTGAATTTGTAGTTCCAAATGTTTCCCACCGGGCTCTCTTCCGAAGGACAGAGGAGAGCGGGATACCCGTAAATCGCGTTGCAGGCGGATCGTATAGCTTTGCACTAAGTTTTATGGTGTTTTTGCTACTACGACGGAATGATTTTCGAGCTGTCCACTTTCACGGTTTCTCGCCCGGCCATTTCATATGCGTGGGGGTAACGAAGCTGCTTGGTCTGAAAATTGTTCAAAAGATGACTAAAGGGGGGACCAATGACAGTGAAATTAATACCCGCGGGTTCTTCGGGCGATATCGTAGCGGAGTCCTGCAGTTCGTTGATTGCTTTATCGCTATCTCGACACAGTTGCGCCAGGCGCTTCTGAAACATGGTGTGCCGGACTCGAAAATTTACATGATCCCAAATGGTGTAGAATTGGAACCGCTTCGCTCGACTGATGCTAAGGGGCGGACAGCGGTACGCAATACATTTCAGATCCCGGGTGATGCATTCGTGGTCATTTGCGCCGGGGTCATTGATCGACGCAAGAACAATCTTGATATTGCAATGGCTGCTACATACCTTTTTGCCAACAATCCGGAAGCAAGGGAAAGAGTTCGACTTATCTTCGTTGGGCCGTTCCACAATCCGCAATACTCCCGCGAGGTAGTTGAATACGTAGCGAGTTGTAATTTCTCGCGTCTGATTTTATTCACGGGTCAGCTCGACAAGGAGGCGCTAGGCGGCCTATATGTGGCTAGCGATCTTTGCGTATTTGCGGGTTCTAATGAGGGACTGCCCAATGTATTGTTGGAGGCAAAAGCGGTTGGTCTGCCGATTGTCGCGTACCGCACCTACGGCGTTGAGGATGTGGTGCAAGATGGTATAGACGGTTTTCTAGTCCCGTTCGGGGAAGTCCGATCATTAGCAGAAAAGATTGCCCTCCTGATGAGCGATGCTGAGCTAAAACGACAGTTCTCAATTAATGCGTCCCGTGATTGCAAGAGACGATATGATTTCACCCAAATAACAGAAAGGTATGTCAAAGAGGTTTACAGTTAGCAGCCATTTCTGTTACTTGTCCGCATGAACCGTGATTAAAATCCTTTACATAATGCGCACTATGGCTGCCGGGGGTGCCGAGGTATTCCTCCTTTCTATGCTGCGCAATCTCAACCGCCGGGAGTTTAGTCCGGAAGTGCTCGGCATTTATGGCGGGGGTACCCTTCAGAAAGAGTTTGAGGACATCGGCGTGCGCACCCATCTAATGCACTTTCGTGGGTTGGGGGACTTCTCAAGTTATGTGGCACTTTGTAAGTTGATACAAGCACGCCGCTACGACATTATTCATACAAAACTGTTCCACGCAGATCTTGTCGGTCGAGTGTGCGGAAAGCTCTCCGGGACACCGGCAATCTTCTCGACCATCGAGAACCTACACGAATGGACAAAAGAATATACACTCAGACAGCGTTTGAAAGAATGGGCATGTCGTTCTACAGCGAAGGTTAACCACCGCATCATTGCGGTATCAGAAATGGTCCGGGATACACTTGTGCAACGCACTGGTATTACTCCAGGATCTATAGAGGTAATCTACAACGGCGTTGACTTAGATAGGTACGACCCGCGGAAGGTGCATAGCAATGTTAAACAGGAACTTGGTCTCTCGAATAAAGACTACTTGGTCGGCATCATTGGCGCGCTGAACCATAACAAGAACCAGAAAACGCTTATTGAGGCAGCCAGGCATGTGCTCGCCAAGCGCAGAGATGTCCATTTTGTCATGGTTGGAAGGGGGGACCCGCATGACCTTCGACAGTTGTCACAGGAATTGGGAGTAGCGTCGAAAGTCCATTTCCTTGGTGTAAGACGAGATGTTCCTCAGATTCTTAAGTCTCTGGATATCTATGTGGTGACCTCACTCAGTGAAGGCGTCAGTATATCGTTGCTTGAAGCCATGGCGATGAAAAAGCCCGTCATCGCTACACAGGTTGGCGGCAATCCTGAAGTTATCTCGAGTGACGATGTTGGAATATTGGTGTTTCCGAACCGTCCCGACATACTCGCCACAGAGATCCTTAGTCTTTTGGCTGAACCAGAGCGGCTTCTCCGTCTTGGGGAGGACGCGCGAAAGAGAGTGATGGAGGTGTTTAATCTCGACTTGGCCATAGCTCGTTACGAACGACTTTACAGGTCGGTGATAGTTTCGTGATGGGAGCGATCACCAATCGACGGCGGCTCGCGGTTATCTCGCGTGCAGGTTGGATCACGCAAGACGGCGTTAAGTACTTTCAAGACAATGATGGTTTCTACCTGGACGGCATTGCCTGCCACTTCGATTCAGTCGATGTAGTCAGTCAGGAGTTTGCGCACGGTTCAGAGGCCGTTCCGAATTACGGCTACCGGTTTAAGACCTCCCATGTCAGGTTGCTTCCTGGAATGGAGCCGATATCTTTAAGCCAACCACTTCTCTGGTTTCGGCAGGCAGCGGCAACCTTGCACGTTCTCCGCACGGCTGATGTAGTTTATTGCTTTGTCAATACCCTACGCGGCAGTCTTTATCTTCTCATTGCCGCGAATGTCTTTCGCAAGCCTACCATTGCATATAATGGCACTGACCGGAGAGCTCTCCTGCAGACCTCAGGCATAAAGGGCGTCAAAGCGTGGATTCGGCTTGTTCTCGAGGCATCTGCAATGCAGCGAGCGGACGCCAGAATTGTCACAGGCGCCGCTCTCTATGGCCGTTACGAAAGCTTACCACTAACGTTCATGGCGGCACCTGTCTCCGCCGTTATCCGAGCACTGCCTATTCCGATGCCTCGCCAGGTGAGTAGAGGTTCCGAAATTAGATTACTCTGCGTTGCACACCTCCGGGCGCGAAAGAACATTGACGTGCTGATCCGTGCCTGCCGCATCCTCAAGGATGCAGGCATAACATGTTGCCTCAACATCGTTGGAGATGGTCCGGCGAAACTGGAGTTGACGCGCGTTGCAGAATCTCTTGGGATCAGCATTGAGGTGTGTTTCCATGGCTACGTGAGCGATCCTGCCATGTTAGCGAACCATTATCTGAACAACGATATTTTTTTGTTCGCCAGCGCTGTAGAGGGCTTCCCCCGTGTCCTGTGGGAGGCGGTGCATTTTGGCTTATACATTGTCACCAGCTGCGTCGGAGGTATCGACCGACTATTTGGCAGCGATGACATGACCATCCTAAATCGAACAGAGCCGGAAGAATATGCCAAAGCAATCCTCGCAACTGCTGCCGATCCGGAGAAGCGCCGCGTTGCAGTCGAAGCCGCTCGTGCGCGGTTGCTGGAACTTTTCAAGCATGGTCCGATTGAGCAATTCGCACAGTGTATGGAGGTTCTTGCACGTCCGTGACATCCATCCGGCTCTTGGCTTTTTCCAACATTATCGCCCCGTATCGGGTGGCGTTTTTCAATGAAATCAATCGTCAGGCAGACATTACCCTGCATGTGGCGTATTTAGCGCGCACTGAACCCAATCGTTCTTGGACTGTGAACGAATCAGATATCCGGTACCCTCACTCGGTTATTCCCGGGCTACATTTGAACTTGCGTCGAGATAAAACGTTGCATTTAAACGCGGGGGTTTGCGGGCTATTTGGTGAGTTCATGCCAAACATAGTCTTTCTTGGAACAGACATGCTTGGTTCATGCGCATCTTGGCAGGCATGGCACTTGGCTCGCCGGCTCGGCATCCCAATCATTCGCTACGAGGCCCGCCATGCTTTTGCCCATGCAGCAGAGAATGCCATCAAGAAACTTATTTACGGATATTTCATTCGACGCATGGATTGGTATTTCGTCTACTCTTGTTTGACCAAGGCCTATCTTATCGAAGAGTATGGTATTAGCCAGGAAAAAATCACGGTAGGTTATAACGTCGGGGACTCCAAGATTTTCCTCAATAAAGTCCGTACGATTCGGGATACTCCGGAATGTAAAAGAGAGAGGGCGAGCTTACCAGCAGTGATGATGTTGTTCGTCGGCCATCTGGATACAAAAAAGAACATTTTGTCGGTCTTACGCTCCTGCGAAAAGATCGAACATACTTTAGATGTGACCCTGGGGCTGTTCATTGCTGGAGATGGTCCATTGAAAGACCATGTGCTTGCACTGGCTACCAAGATGAAACGGGTTCGCGTGGTATATCTTGGGTACCTACAGAGCACTGAACTCGCCCGCTATTACGCCTTATCCGATATATTTGTGATGCCAACTCTCATGGATTCTGCCTCTATTGCCCTTTCCGAGGCTCTGCATAGCGGCCTATTCTCCGTTGCCAGTACTAGAGATGGAAGCAGCAGCAACTTCATCTGCGAAGGCGTGAATGGTTTTGTCGTAGACCCAACCGATGAGAAAGCATTGATCGCTGCGATCCGAAGAGCCATCCACGTCGTCAGGGAGGAACCTGAGGCAGACAGAAAGGCACGGATATTAGCCAGCGTGGCAGACTATACCATCGAACGCTATGCTGAGCGCTTGGTTAACGTGGTTCGTGAAGTTTACAAGGCGCCGTCCCTGCAGCGTACTTGAATTAGCAGTGAGAATCCTACAGATCCATAATTTCTATAAGGTCCCCGGCGGCGAATGCGGAGTTGTTGAAGCGGAACGCAGGCTGCTCGAAGAGCACGGGAACACCGTTCTGCAGTTCGCTGTTGACAGCCGGGAAATCGACAGCATGCCTCTGCTGAAGCAGGGGCTAGCCTTTGTGCAGATCCCCTGGAATGTTGGGGTGGCACGGCGACTCGTTTCCTTTGTGCACAAGCACCGCCCAGACGTCGTTCATGTGCACAATGTCTTTCCACTGCTCTCACCGTCGGTGTATCACGCTCTTTCGCGATCCGGCGTGTCTGTCGTGCAGACGGTGCACAACTATCGTTTTCTCTGTCCGAATGGTCTGTTTTATGTGAAAGGCAAAGTCTGTGAGGCTTGTCAGGAGCAGAGTTATTGGGCGGCGGTCAAGAATTGCTGTGTACACGAGAGTATGATAACGAGTGCGCTCTATGCGTCAGCAGTTGCATGGGGTTGGCGTAGCGGCACCTTTTCCTCTTGCATCGATCGATACATCGCGCTCAATTCATTCTCCTTCGGAAAGCTCGTGGCGGCCGGTGTGCCCAAGGATAAGGTTCGTGTCTGCGGCAACTTTGTCAGTAATTTCTCCGAGGCACCGCCAGCCAAGCAACCTTATGCGCTGTACCTTGGGAGGTTGAGTGCAGAAAAGGGACTCAAGACTCTTCTTGCCGCTGCTGGCTCTGTGCCAGAATTGTCTCTCAAGCTCGCAGGAACTGGACCGCTGGAAGCTGATCTGCGTCGAGCCATCGGCGTGCCTGGGATGGAGCACATTGAGCTCGTTGGGCATGTTGCTGGAGAGACAAAGCGACGTCTCATTGCCGAAGCCTTATGCACCGCCGCACCCTCGGAATGCTATGAAAACTTCCCTCTCTCGGTGGTGGAGTCATTGGCCCTAGGCACGCCGGTTATTGCGAGCCGAATAGGTGGGTTGCCAGAGCTCATTGAGCATGGCCAAACCGGTCTGCTCTTTTCTCCGACAGATACGGAGTCGCTAGCCGAATGCCTACGTCGAATAGTTCGTCGGCCGACGGACACTGCCGCGATGGCCGCCTGTGCTCTCGCTACCGCGCGAGTACGGTTTTCGCCGCAATGCCATCTCGATCAACTCTTGGGCATTTACCGCGATGCCATGAGCCATACTGAACGCAACGCCAAGGCTAAAGGTGAACGGACACAGCAACAGTCAGTTGCTTTCCGGAGATAGCCCGCGGTTACCTCGGCTTAGCTGGTAAAGCTTAGCGGTCGATTGTGATTCATAGGGGAGGCATAATCTACAGATGACGCTGGTAGGAGGATTCAGAAGTGACAACGAAGGTGCCGCAAGAGCGCTGGCGAATAATAGCCGTCGCACTGGTACCTGCGTCTTGGACTCGTTCATTGATGCAACCTCTTGGCAGAATACGATTGATACGCTTTCTCAATGGGCAAGAACCGGACAATCGCGTTACGTTTGTATCTGCAATGTCCACGTGGTCGTAACAGCGAAGCAACATCCTGAGTTCCAGCGCGTCGTAAACGGGGCGGATATGGCTACCCCCGACGGTATGCCGCTTGCCTGGGTGCTCCGTAGAAGCGGTTTTGAGCACCAGGAACGTATCAATGGCCCTGACCTTATGTGGACCTTGTGCAATCATGCGGAAAGAGAAAGATTGTCTATATTTCTGTACGGGAGCACCCCGCACACGCTCGAAAAGTTGGTTTGCCGCCTAAAGACGGCGTTTCCCCAGCTTATGATTGCCGGTATTTTTTCTCCGCCGTTCAGGTATCTTTCCGTTGAAGAGGACCGGGAGACGACTGACCTCATCAATAGTTCAGGCGCACACATTGTGTTCGTCGGTCTCGGTTGTCCCAAGCAGGAGTTGTGGATGGCAGCTCACCGGGGAAAGGTCCGCGGAGTGATGATTGGGGTCGGAGCGGCCTTCGATTACCATGCAGGTACGGTAAAACGAGCTCCAATTTGGATGAGGCAGGTCGGTCTAGAATGGCTTTGCCGGCTGATGTCCGATCCAAAGCGGCTTTGGAAGAGGTATTTAATCACGCATTCGTTATTCTTGCTTTACCTCGGGTTAGGTTTTTTTAGGCCAAAGAGGCGTTCATTGCTAGTGTCCGCCACCCTTCACAATCACAAGGAGACCGCGCCAGATGATCCATAGATCCAGCATCAGAAGTCGCAACGAAGAGCGGGTAATGTATTGATCGACGTACTCGTATTCGTAAACCGGCTTCCCCATTTCGGAGGTGCCTTTGTTGATGTGGCCCAACCCCAGGAGACCTCCGCGGAGTAGGAATCGCGTGATATTGCCCTGCTTACGATCGCGATCATAGTGCAGTTGCGACAATGGGCGTGGACCGACGATGCTCATGTCTCCTATGATAACGCTGTAAAACTGCGGCAATTCATCCAAGTAGAATTTTTTCACAAAGGATCCAACATGCGTCCGACTACCAGGCTTCCATTCCGCTGAGTAGGCAAGCCAATCGTGTCTCTTGGCCCCCTCGGGGTCGATATATTTCACTTTGATCAGACGAAGCTTGTATTTTCGAATTGCTCTGCCCGCACTCACTGCATTGTAATAGAAAAACATCGGGCCCGCATTTTCAGGAATCAGCCATCCTTCCACGATATACGCAAGTTTTAATAAGAGTAGCACGGGGGAAGCGAGTAACAGCACAAGGCCCGCCAACACCTTGTCAAAGACGGTCTTGATCAGCCGCGGCGGTAAGGGCTCTGTGAGCTGAAAGAGTTCCCGATATCTGTCTCGAATTTCTCGGGTGGGGGGTTGATAGGGAAAAGCTTCACGGGGTTCACGTTGTTCTTCCATCGTTGCCATTACGCTGTTCACTCGAAATGAGAAGAGTGGACTGACTGCTCTATATGCTCCCGCCATTCTGCCGCGATGTTTCTTGAATCGCAATAGAGTTGTCAGCTCACAATTCGCTAGCTCAACCATAGTTATGCTCCGATCCATTTTGAACCACACTTGTATGGTATGGATCGACTATTTCCGGAACCGAACCACTCCGGAGACGGAGTGGCTCGACAGGTGCGTGAGCTGGCAACGTCTGGGTCTCACAGATTTGATTCTTTGGGAATTGCTCAAAGGGATCCGAACGCCACGGGAATCCGAGTCCACTTGTGCGGCGCTGCAACTACTCTACATCTGCTGCAGAACGACCGGGACTACGATCCATTCGAGCAGGCATCAGCAACCATTGTGGGCCATTGACGGTAGTGAGCTGGAGAGAGAGGATGCGGAAGGCCAATGGCCACCGTCGAATCAACGGAGGAGGGTTCAGAAGATTGATGTTAAGGCCTTGGACCTCTAGGAAGCCCGCACACGGTCGGGCAATTCATGTAGACCTGGTCCATATGGCCCTAGTCGTACGGTTTTTTTTGGCACAAGGTACCCGCGCGAATGTTTCATGTTGCTTCACCATAAGTTAACCTCGCACAAACTGCGAAAAAAATGCTGTTTTTTTGCGTTCGGGGGCAGAAAAATCTTGCGTTGGTTTTCCCTTTTAAGTATTCTCCCAAAATAGGTTTCGATTTCAATGCGATTGTGGGTTTTTCTTACGTCTTCCCGTTATATAAACCGTAAGGCTGACCACAGTACAGCCCAAGTAAAGGAGACGCGATGAATATGGGAATGAAGGGGATAGGTGTACGGAGACTGGCCTTGGCCTTGTCAGGGATCTGTGTGTTCATCGCAATAGGGGCCGTGCCCGTTTATGCAGCCAACATCTCGTTTACTTTTAGCGGAACGGTTTCGGACGTGCATGGTGGCGTATTTACCTCTGGCGGGACCGGTACGAATGGCTTCGGTTCTGCCTTACCGCTCTCAGGGGCCTTCTCCTTTAATCCTGCTACATCCGATGTTCTGCCGGGAGATCCCACCTGGGGTCTCTATCCAAACGCCATACAAAACATGACAGTCCAGGTCGGCAACTATACTGCGACCTTTGCTCCCCCACCAGGCTCCAGTGTGATGCAGGTGGTCAACAATGGGCTCGGCAATACGTTCAAGGTAACGCTGAATGGACTCACCGGCAACCCGGTCAATGGCTTGTCGCCTGCGATTTTTGAGATTGAGTTGATCAATCCGAGCGGCAGCGCGTTTGCAAACGACCATCTCCCGACGACCCCCCCCAGTCTCTCATCATTTTCCTCGAATCAATGGCGTTTGGTGTTCAGTGGAGTGGGAAACAGAGTGCAGGGAGCGTTAACTTCCCTCGTGCCTTTGCCGGCAGCCGTATGGTTGTTCGGTGCGGGTTTGATCGCGTTGATCGGGCTGGGTTCGCGTGGTCTGGTCACGAGAAAAGAGTCGTAGGATTGCCACAAAATGCGCAGTCCAGCTTGATTCGAGGCCACTCCGTTTTGTCGCTGCCAGTGTTCAGCGACTAGGTTATTCCCAGCAATACGATTGCGGCCAGGTCGCTTAACTACTTCCCTCCCCTCTCCCGCCCAGGGGAGGGGACTAGCAATACATCCAGGTGTTCAGTGGTTGCCATCGGATTACTGACTGTAGCCGCTCTGGGCTACATGTATGCCGACAGCCTGGTGTTCTTATTGGCCCAGTGGGGAACTGAGGACTACAGTCATGGAATGTTTGTCCCAGTCATTAGCGCGGTGCTGGCATGGCAGCGACGGCACCATTATGCGTGGAGCGACCTGTCCCCATCTTGGTGGGGGCCGGTGATCGTTTTCGCAGGAATTCTCCTCTATCTCGTCGGCAACTTAGCAGCTCTCTATGTATTTCTGCACTTCTCGCTCTGGTTGATCCTTGTTGGTCTGGCCCTCTCATTTCTCGGAACCAGGATAGTACGGGAGCTGCTCTTTCCCTTGGCCTATCTTCTCACGAGCGTTCCGCTGCCCGTCTTTTTCCACAACGCGCTATCGAGTCTCTTACAGCTCTGGTCCTCAGCCCTAGGCGTAGGCGTGCTTCACGCCATCGGAGTCACGGCATTTCGCGAAGGGAATGTCATCGACCTTGGCCCGGTGCAATTACAGGTCGCCGAAGCGTGCAGCGGCATCCGGTATCTTTTCCCCCTCACCGCGCTGGCGCTTCTCTGTGCGCACCTGTACCGCGACCGCTTGTGGAAACGCATCGTGCTCGTCGTATCGGCTGTTCCGGTGTCGATCTTCATCAATGGATTACGTATCGGCATCGTAGGTGTGCTCGTAGAGTGGTATGGACCACAGGCAGCGGAGGGATTCCTGCACCTTTTTGAAGGCTGGATCCTGTTCCTCGCCACCCTTGCCATCCTGGTGCTCGAAATGTGGATCTTGTCGAACCTCCATCCTCTGCCCGGGTCGACAACGTTGTCCGATCGGTTCTCCTGGGCCATTGCTCCTGAATCGGCTCCATCCATAACGGTCACGCCGGGCATGTCACCGAGGAGCCAGCCCAGACTGCCTGCCTATATCGGGAGCCTGGCGCTGATTCTTCCCGTTGCGGTCCTGTTCCCGTCGATCGAACGCCAAGAGATCGTCCCGGATCGTTCGGCGTTTGTGGATTTCTCCATGCGCATTGGGCAGTGGCAGGGAAACCCGCAGCCGGTGGAGCCTCAAATCATCTCGGCCTTACGCTTCGACGATTACCTGCTGGCCGACTATGCATCGCCGGGAGGAGGGCTGCTCACGCTGTATATGGCCTACTACCAATCGCAACGAAAGGGCCAATCCGCTCATTCCCCGCAAAGCTGCATTCCCGGCGGTGGGTGGGAAATCACGTCCAAGCGAACGGTGGATCTGCCGATGGGGAGACTCACCGAACCGGTCAATCGCGTACTCATCCAAAAAGATCGGCAGAAGCAGCTGGTGCTCTACTGGTTTAAGCAGCGTGATCGGATGCTCTCGAACGAGTACCTGGTGAAACTGTATTTGGTGTGGGACGCCATGACCAGACAACGGAGCGACGGGGCCCTGATTCGACTGTCCGCCGCCGTCGACCCCGGTGAGGACGAGCAAGCGGTCGAGCAGCGATTGTTGCAATTTGCGCAAACCATTCAACCTCAACTGCATCGGTATATTCCGGACTGAGCATGACCAGTGCGGTCTTTTTCAGCTTTATTACCTCGCTGTTCATCTGCATGGCGTTGATCCCGCCGTTGCAGGCAAATGCCGGGCGTTGGCGGTTTATGGATCTTCCCGGCGAGAGAAAGGTCCATGCGAATCCAATCCCCCGGATCGGCGGGATTGCATTCGGCTTCGCGGCACTCCTATCCATTTTCTTTTGGGTGCCGCAGGATCCGGTCATTCCGACGGTGTTGGTGAGCGTGTCGATCCTCCTGGCGTTCGGCATATGGGATGACCGTGTCAATCTGAACTACCGCACCAAACTCGTCGGACAGTTGCTGGCTGTCCTGGTGGTGATCGGCATCGGCCATATTCATTTCGAACAGATCCCGTTTTTCTATGAAGAGGAAGTGCCGCTTTGGCTGGCGGTACCCCTGACCCTGATCTTTCTTGTCGGGGCCTCGAACGCGGTCAACCTCTCCGACGGCCTCGACGGTCTAGCAGGAGGTCTAGCCTTTCTGAGTTTTGCCGGCATTGCCTATCTAGCCTATCTGTCGCACGAGACCACCGTGTTGGTGCTGGCAGCGGGATTCTTAGGCGGCTTACTGGGATTTTTGAGGTACAACACCTATCCGGCCAGGATTTTCATGGGCGACGCGGGAAGCCAATTGCTCGGGTTCTCGATGGGAGTCCTCGTACTCCTCATGAGTGACCCTGCGCGCGCCCCCTTTCCTGTGACTGTCGGACTGCTGGTGCTGGGCTTGCCGTTTCTGGATACGCTTGCGGTCATGGGGCAGCGGCTTGCGAAGGGCCGCTCGCCCTTCATCGGCGACCGGAACCATGTCCACCACAAGTTGCTGGCTCTCGGACTCTCGCACCATGAAGCCGTCATCGTGATCTATGGGATCCAGGCGGTGATGGTGGGCCTCGCGTATCTTCTGCGCTGGCAATCCGATGCCCTGATTTTCACCATGTATGGCGCATTTGCCACGGCCATGTTCGCCCTGTTCGTCGCGGCCGAGCGGGGAGGCCTTCTGCTATCGGAAACGTCGAAGGGCCGAGTGCTCTCCGATACCAAATTGGCCCGTGCCGGGATATGGCTCAGCGACATGGCGCCGCGGTTTCTCGCGGTCGTGGTGCCGTTGTTCTTGATCGCGAGCGTGTTCTTGCCGGGACATGTCCCGATGGATGTCGGGTACGCGGCCTTCAGCCTGTTCGCCGTGGTCTTGGGAGGTCTGTGGTTCATGCCCGAATACCGCTCCCATTTTGTTCGGGGTGGGCTGTATGTGGGCAGTGCCTTTCTCATGTATATGGGCGAGCAATCGGGGATGTCCGACATCTGGCCCATCTATGTCACGCACAATACACTCTTGGCCCTGATTGCCCTTCTCGTGCTGTTGAGTATGCGCTTCAGTCGTGGTAATCGATTCCAGACAACCCCGTTGGATTACCTGATGGTCTTTTTTGCCTTGATCGTGCCGCTCCTGCCGGAAATGCGCGCCGACATGCCGACCCTGAGCATTCTGGCGGCCAAACTCATTGTGTTGTATTTTTCATTCGAACTGTTGCTCCATACGTTTACCGATCGAGTCAAGCAACTGGGTCTGGTCTCGTTGTGGATTCTGCTCGGGTTAGGAGTCCGTGCATGGCTGTAGGGGGCGACATGAAAGCGTGGTGCTACATCATCCTGCTGACGACGGGACTCCTCGCGTGCGGCGGCCCGCAGGAGCGTAAGGCCCAATATCGCGCCAAGGCGCAGGGTTACATCCAGGCCGGAAACTTTCCGAAGGCCCGGGTGGCCTTGCGAAACGTTTTGAAGATCGATCCCAAGGACGCGGACGCGTTTTTTCTCGTGGCCCAGGTCGAAGAAAAAGAAAAAAATTGGCGTAATGCCGTCGCTAACTACCAACAGGTCGTCGAGCTCGTGCCGGATCATAAGGAGGCGCTGATTGTCCTGGCCAAGTACTATCTCGAAGCCAAGCTGGGGGATGAGGTGGTGCGTGCGACCGACAAGGTGCTCGCCACACGTCCGCACGACCCTCAGGCGCAGGCCTTGAAGATCGCCCTGCTGGCGCAGCAGGGCCAGGTGAACCAGGCGATGGTGCGGGCGGAGCAGCTGAGCAAACAACATCCGACCGAGCCGGATGTCGCCATTCTGCTGGCCACGCTCTACGGTCAGACGCATCGTGTGGCTGAGGCCAAGGCGACCTTGCAACGTGCGCTCGGAACACATCCGCATCACCTGGACCTCCTCCAAAATCTCAAGACCATCCTCGCTGAAGCTCACGACGACAAGGGCACGGAACAGGTGTTACGCCAGATCATTCAGGAGGAGCCGACGGTCTATGACCATCGGTTGAAATTGGCCCGTTTTTTCGATCAGCTGCACGCGACCGATCAAGCCGAAGCCGCGCTGCGCGAGGCGCTCACGATCTTTCCAGAGAACGACCAGGTTTGGTTGGCCTTGGCCGACTTTCTGAAGATGCGCCGGGGAATGGAGGCCGCGAAGCTCGCACTGCGGCAAGCCGCAAAACAGTTGCCCTATTCCACACAGATCCCCTTCGCCCTCGCCGCGCTGTATGAGTCTCATCAGGATTTCGCAGAAGCAAAGCTGGTCTATGAAGCCCTGGCGAAGGACTACGAGAACAAGCCCGCCGGGTTGGATGCGCAGGTCAAACTCGCGCAACTCGATTTCGCTGGAGGTCAGAGGGCAGAAGCGGAACGCCGCCTAAACGACGTGTTGCAGGTAAATCCTCGCTCCTCCGAAGGGTTGATCCTTCAGGGCAAGATGGCCCTGATCGCAAAAAGCGGAAAGAATGCGGTGCAGGCCTTCCGGACCGTGCTTCGCGATCAGCCGGAACTCGCCCATGTGCAGCATCTGCTCGGCCAGGCCTACCTCATAACGGGTGAGGCTCAACTTGCGCGCGAGAGTTTTGAACGCGCGATAGCCCTCCAACCTGCTGCCGTGGAATCGGGCCTCGCTTTAGCGACAATAGAGAATCAATCAGGACAAGCGCCGCGAGCCCGGGCCCGTTTGCTGGAAATTCTGAAGACCCATCCGGATTACCCTCCGGCTCTCGAGCGGCTCTTTGCTATGGACCTTGCTACCGGTGAATGGTCCCATGCCAAGACGGTCCTGGAACCTCTGCGCCGGACGATGGGCGATACCCCGGTTCTTCTGATGGCCGAGGGTCGACTCTACGAAACCCAGAAGGACTATACCAAGGCTGCCACCGCCTTCGAGCGAGCGGCATCCATGGCGCCCTCCGCCGCGGACCCCCTCATGGCACTTGTTCGACTCGATTTTTCTCAGAAACAACCGGAACGTGCACGCCGGCGCCTGGAAGCAATCGTGGCGACAGACCCTGCTCATCCTTATGCCCGAGGGTTGCTGGCAGAGGTGTGGTCGATCCTTGGCCGGCGAGATGTTGCGGCGACACATTATCGGGAGGCTACCAGGCTCAATCCTACCTGGGTAACTCCTTGGCTCAATTGGGCGAGCCTGCTCCAGGCGCAGCAGCCCGATCTCGCGATCCAAATTCTCAAGGAAGCACTTACCGCAAATGCGTCCAGTGAGGAATTACATATGTCGCTCGCTTCGATGCTGGCCGATCGAGGGCTTGTTGACGAAGCCATAGCGTCTTACGAGACGGTGTTGCGCATGAATCCGCGCAATATCCTCTCTGCCAATAACCTGGCGACGTTACTGGCCGACCACAAGCAGGATCCGCCTCATTTGGAGCGCGCGTTTCTGCTGAGTCGGGACTTTGAAAAAGAGGCGCCTCACCCCCTGTTCCTCGATACCGTAGGGTGGGTTCGCTTGAGAAT
Organism: Nitrospira defluvii; assembly: GCF_905220995.1. NCBI lineage: Bacteria > Pseudomonadati > Nitrospirota > Nitrospiria > Nitrospirales > Nitrospiraceae > Nitrospira > Nitrospira defluvii. The sequence goes on along the minus strand of NZ_CAJNBJ010000017.1, from coordinate 452,212 downwards.
GGGGCACATGGAGGAGGCACTCCGGCTCATTAAACAGGCAGTCTCCAAGGCCCCAGAGCTTCCGACGCTGAATTATCACCTGGGCGCGGCCCTGTATCAGTCGGGCCGGAATGGTGAAGCCAAGGTGTATCTCGCAAAAGCGCTCAAGAGCACAGAACCATTTCAAGGGCGACGTGAAGCGCAACAGCTGCTCGCCCGGGCAAACGGATAGGAGTCGTACATCATGCAGTCCGGTTGTAAGCTCGTTCAGAACATCACCTGGGGAATGCTCATCGGCATGTTCGTGATTGCGACAGCGGGTTGTCAGTCCATCGATCAGCGCGGCACCGCTCATGAGGCTCCCAATTCGGACCTCGGATACCAGCTCGGCCCCGAAGATGTCCTGCTCATTTCCGTCTGGAAAGATGAACACCTGACCCGGGAGGTCGTCGTCAGGCCGGACGGGTTGATTTCCTTTCCCCTGGTCGGGGATGTGCCAGCCGAAGGTCGAACGGTGGAGGAGCTACGATTAGATCTCGCCAAACGGCTGATGAAATATATTCCTGCCGTGAATCTCACGGTCGCCGTGATCAAGCCATTGAGCTACAAGGTCTATGTCGTCGGTCGTGTTGCGAAGCCCGGCGAATTCCTGGTCGGCCACTATACCGATGTCCTCCAAGCCCTGAGCCTTGCCGGTGGATTGACCCCCTTTGCAGCGGAAAACGACATTAAGGTCGTGCGCCGGGTGATGGGGCAACAGCAGGCCTTCCCGTTCCGGTACGGCGATGTCCGGAAGGGGCTCGATCTGGAGCAGAATATTATCTTGCAGCGCGGCGACGTCGTGATGGTGCCGTAGCTCGTGAAGGCATCACTGTTTTACAGCCGGGGGGGGAGATGCTGGTGTTGGCGGGCGCAGACGAGAGTTCTCTGTCTGCGGCTCATCGCCATCCTCGCATGTTGGAGTGCAACAGGCCTGGCTGCCGAATGGTCACTTGTGCCTTCGATGAGTACCAAGGCCTATTACAACGACAACCTATTACTGACTCCGCTGCCACACGATTCGACCTACGGGTATTGGATCTCGCCAACGGTCGAATTTTCCGGGAAGACAGAACGGCTAGAGGTAAGCGGCAGGGCGGCGTTGGACTTCGTGGATTATTACGGAGGTGAGCCCAACCGGTTCACAAATGTGTTTTTGCCGTTGACGCTGAAGTATCGAACTGAGCGGGACCAATGGGGATTCACCGGGGGATTTACCAGAGACAATACGTTGATGGGGGAATTGTTGACAACCGGCGTGGTCTTGCGCTTTACCCAGCGAAATCTCTGGAATCTTGATCCTTCGTGGACAAGGGTTATAAACGAAAAATTGTCCTTCCAAAGCTCGTTTCAATTCAACGATGCTACCTATCAGGATGGGCTGAGACTTGGTTTGGTCGACTATCAAGTCTTTGGTGGATCTGCAGGGCTGCTTTATCACGCATCGGAACGGTCCGATCTGCAGCTAACGGGAACCTATACGAACTTCCATACGTCCAATGCTCCATTCAGTTTGCGTGCGAGCTATCCTGGGATAGTGTTAAATGTAACCCATGCATTCACAGAACAGCTCAGAGCGAACGCTTATGGGGGACCGCGTTTCATCAGCTCCGCTACAGGATTACAAGGAGGGTCTGAGCGCACACGCGACACTATTTGGATCTATGGAGCCAGCCTCACCCAGCAATTCGAGAAGGCCAGTATCCAGTTCCGCCTGACTCGCGAGATTTTCCCCAGTGGATTTGGGCTGTTATTGCAGACAAATCGCGTTGGTGCGTTGACCTCGTACAATGCCTCGGAATCCGTTAGCGTTTCACTGGACGCAGCGGCATTTATCGTATCCGGAGCCACTACTCAGGGAACGGGAATTAAGATTTCTGACCAACGGTTCTTCTATCTGACACCGAAACTCGCTTGGCATTTTGCAGAATGGTGGAAGGTCGAAGCTTCCTATAGCTACTACTGGCGAGACGTCGCTACATTTCAAGATCCAGCCATGTCTAATATGCTCATGTTCATATTGACCTACTATCCACCGAAACTGGCTGTTTCTAATTAACGACGATATTACAAAGGACCTGTTATGTCGATTCCTCAAGAAACCTCCGCACTGAATACGACGCCGAACCTTCATGAGTTCTTGAATATTTTCCATCGCCGCCGCACCCTCATTCTTCTTGTGATGATGTGTTTCGTGGGTCTTAGCACGACCGCAGCCATAGTATGGTCTCCCACATTCAAATCGACGGCTACCATTTTGATTGAAGAACAAGAAGTGCCTGCTGAGTTGGTTCATAGCACGATCACCAGTTACGCCGACCAGCGGATTGAAATGATCAAACAACAGGTCATGAGTCGTCCAAGCCTCTGGAAAGTAGTTGAGCAATACGATCTGTACCCAGAAATGCGAAAAGAAAGCCCGACGGAAGGAATCATCAAACGGTTCATCAAGGATATCGAAGTCGAAGTTATCAATGCCGATGTCATCGACAAACGGACTCAGCATGCCACCAAGGCGACGATTGCTTTCACCGTCTCCTACAATAGTCGAACGGCTGAAACGGCGCAGCGGGTGGCGAATGAACTGACCAGCCTGTTTCTCGGCGAGAATCTCAAGAGCCGCGAACGCCAAGCACAAGAAACCACTACCTTTCTGAAACAAGAGGCGGAAAGCCTCGCGGCGCATATCGAAGAGGTGGAGGCCAAACTGGCCACGTTCAAGCAACGCGCGGCCGGTGCCTTGCCCGAGTTAATGCCGCTGAATCTCCAAATGATGAACCAGTCGGATCGTGAGCTGATGGACCTCGATCAACAGATCCGCAGCCTTGAGGAGCGGAAGTCGTATCTCGACGGGGAATTGGCAACCATTAAGCCGAATACACCCATCCTGTCCGTCACCGGAGAACGTATCCTCGATAGTGTGGAGCGGTTACGTGGACTCCGGGCGGAATATCCCGGAGTGGCCGCGAATCTGTCGTCGGACCATCCGGACGTGATTAAGATGAAACAGGAAATCTCTGCGCTGGAGCGGGAAACCGGGGCAAATCCGGAGACTGAAGAGGTCGCAAAACAATTGATCGATGCCCGGGCCAGGCAGGCCACACTTGCCGACCGCCTCGGAGAGAACCACCCCGATGTGTTACAGACCCAACGCACGATCGTGGCGCTGGAACGGGAACTCCGTCGGATCGGCACGGGTGCCGGCAACAAGCCGATGCAGCGTCCGGAAAATCCCGCCTACATCAACATTCAGGCGCAACTCAATTCGGTGAATTCATCTCTGCAAGCATTGAAAACCAGCCGTACGACCGTCAAACAACGACTTCAGGATTATGCCAAACGCATCGAGCGGACTCCGGTGCTGGAACCGGACTATCTGACGCTCGCGCGCGACCGCGACACCTCGTCCCAAAAATATCAGGACATTCGCTCGCGACTCCTGGAGGCCAAGGTGTCGGAAGGCCTCGAAGTGCAACGGAAAGGCGAGCGGTTCTCGCTCATCGATCCACCGGGTTTGCCGGAGAGTCCCGAAAAGCCGAATCGGAAAGCCATCGTCTTGCTGGGGGTCATTCTTGCCATGGCAGGTGGCGCCGGAGCCGCTGCCTTGGCCGAACATCTCGACCATTCCATTCGCACGCCGGAGCAATTGGTGCGAGTCACCCAGGCCTTTCCCTTGGCGGTGATTCCGTACATGCCGAACAAGGCCGATGTAGGCCGTGCGCTGAGACGCCGGGGCAGAATCAGAATGGCCGGGTTGGGAGCCGTAGCTGTTCTCCTCCTGCTCTGTCATCTGTTTTGGACCCCATTGGATGTCATATGGTTCGCAACCTTGAGAAAATTCGGCGTCGAATGACCGTAGTCATCTCCTAACGTGAGATCGTTGCACCGGTCTGCCGGTATGGAAAGGGGTCACCATGGAATGGTTTCAAGCGGCGCTCGATCGCTATAAACAACAGCAGCACCACAGTCCTCCCAGATCCGGGCCGAGTCGGACCCAGCCCATCCGGGCGGTACCGGCGACTATCGTGTATACCCACACACGCTCGGTTCAGATCCCCGAACCGGTGCTGCGGGAACAGCGCATTCTGGCGGGATTCGAAGGAGGGCCGTTCGTCGATTCCTTCAAGATCCTGCGTACCCAGGTGTTGCACCGGGTGAGAGAAAAGGGATGGAACGTCATCGGCGTCACCAGCCCCGGCGAGCGGGAAGGCAAAACCTTCACGGCCGTGAACCTGGCGGCCAGCCTGGCCATGGATGTGACGCAATCCGTGCTGCTGGTCGACGCCAATCTCCGGCACCCCAGCGTGCATGAGATGTTCGATCTGGGCGACTGCCAGGGATTGGCCGACTATCTATTGGACGATGTGCCGATCGAACAATTGCTGGTCCATCCCGGCATCGGACGATTCGTGCTCTTGCCCGGCGGACGGACTGTGGCCCATTCGGCGGAAGCCCTGACCTCTCCCAAGATGGTGGCGCTGGTCGACGAGTTTAAACATCGCTATCAATCGCGTATGATCCTGTTCGACCTCCCCCCGATCTTGCAGACGTCGGATGTCCTGGCGTTTTCGCCCTATCTCGATGCCATGCTCGTGGTGATTGAAGAAGGACGCACAAAAGCGGAAGATGTGGAACGGGCCTTAGCGCTGATCAAGCAGTCGACGCCGGTGCTGGGAACGGTGGTCAACAAGGTAGGCCACTCGACGACCACGCCCGCACGCATGAAACGGATGATATAGGCCATTCATGTATAAACGCTTCTACCGCCTCCACAGCAAACCGTTTTCGCTGCTGCCGGACAGTGAGTTTCTCTATCTCGGCTCCACGCACCGCACCGCCTACAGTCTGTTGGAGTACGGCCTCCTCACCGAAGCCCCGTTCATGGTGCTGACCGGCGATCCCGGCACGGGCAAGACGTCGCTGCTGCACAAGTTGATCGGGGACAATCGCGACCTCTACTCCATCGGCTTCCTGACCAATGCCCGTTACGATGTGGACTATCTGCTGCCGTGGATCCTGCTGGCCCTTGGGCTCAATACGAAACAACTCGACCCGGTCGAGGCACAGCATCTGTTCGCGAAGTTTCTGGCGGAGGAAGCGCTTCGGAAGCGCCGCGTGGTGCTCATCATGGATGAGGCGCAGAACCTGGGCGTGAAGCTCCTGGAAGAGTTGCGACTCCTCTCCAATTTGAATCGAGAGAAATCGCTGCAACTGCAGATCATTCTGTCCGGCCAACCGGACCTCCAGACCCTGCTCCGGCGAGTAGACATGACGCAATTTGCGCAACGTGTCGTGGTGGACTACCACATCCAACCCTTCACGGAAGAGGAGGTGGTCCAGTACATCCATCACCGCATCCAGTTGTCCGGTGGAACCAGCCCACTCTTCAGTCCTCAGGCCTGCGCACTGACGTATCGATTGAGCCAGGGGAATCCGCGCCTGATCAATCAGGTCTGCGAGATGGCGCTGACCTACGGCTTCGCCCAGCAGGCTCCGCGCATCACGGCCAAACTGCTGGCGCAGGCCGCGCTCGACCGGAGAAAAAATCGCATTCTTCCGCTGTCCGAGCTTGAGGATCTGGCCGGCATCGCGGCGGGCGAGGGGGAAGCGGCGCCGGAGCGGCCGGAGCAATTCACCCAACCGTTCGCAGCAGCTGCGGCACGACCAGCCTACAGCGATGCAGAGGAACCCGAGGCCGCGGACACTGCCTATCAGCAGGGGATGGCACTCCGAAAGTCCCAGAAGTTTATCGCAGCCATCGCCCGGTTCCAGCAAGCGGCGCAAGATCCCGCCTATCATGTGCGGGCCTTCGGTCAGATCGGGCTCTGTTACCGCGCGCTCGGTCAGGTGCCTCAGGCCGTGGCCGCCTTTCGAAAAGCCTGTGCCGACTACGACGCCCCTCATCAACAGACACTGAGTGTCCGCTACCTGTTGGGTCGCACCCTGGAACAACTGGGTGACAAGCCCGAGGCTTTGGAACAGTACCGGCTGATTTTTCGCACGGACCGCACTTTCAAGGATACGGCCGCCAGACTCTCCAACCTTGAAGACGATCGGACTGCCGATCGGGGCCAGACCCGCGGCGAGTCCTGGGGATTCGGCCTGGCCTGGAAACAGATGCGCCAGCTATTGAAGGGGGAGCGCTAAGATCTGATCCTGTCCAATCGCACCGTCCCGAGTCCATGAAACAGATCCTTCAACATAATCGATCCGCCACGATCCAGGTCGCGGACGTGCCTCCGCCCGCGCTGCGCGGAAGCGGCCTGCTGGTCCTCAATCAAGCTTCGCTCATCAGCCCAGGCACCGAAAAATCGACCGTCCACAGCGCCCAACAATCACTCATGAGCAGGGCCATGGAGCGCCCGGAAAAAGTCAAAAAGGTATTGGCTTCGATCCAGAAGGATGGACTCACCCAGACCCTGTCGCGCGTGTTCGACAAGCTGGATGCCCCGGTGGCGCTGGGCTACAGCTGCGCGGGTACCGTCGTGGAGGTGGCCCAGGATGCAGGCGGCTTCACGATCGGCGACCGCGTGGCCTGCGCGGGACAAAACTATGCGTCTCACGCCGAAATGGTCTACGTCCCGAAACATCTCTGCGTGAAGATTCCCGATGCCGTCGATTTCGAGGATGCCTCGTTTGTCACACTCGGCGCGATCGCCCTCCAGGGCATCCGCCAGGCGGAGCCGAGGCTGGGCGACCGCATCGCGGTGATCGGTCTTGGGCTGCTGGGCCAACTGACGGTGCAATTGCTGAAAGCCTCCGGCTGCCGCGTGCTGGGAACTGACCTCGATCCTTCCAAACTGGAATTGACGCGCCAATTCGGCGCGGACCTGGCCGTCGAGTCCGGTTCGCTGCTTGATGCTTCGGCGACCTTTTCCGACGGCCATGGCGTGGATGCCGTGATCATTACGGCCAGCACCACAGACAACGGCCCCATCGAAATGGCCGGCGCAATCGCCCGCAAGAAGGGGCGGGTGGTGGTGGTCGGTGCGGTCGGCATGAATGTGCCGCGAGAACCCTATTACAAGAAAGAACTCGACCTGCGCCTCTCCATGTCGTACGGCCCGGGGCGGTACGACAGCCGGTATGAGGAACAGGGGCAAGACTATCCCTTTGCCTATGTCCGCTGGACGGAACAACGCAACATGCAGGCCTTTCTCGAACTGGTGGCGGATCGCAAGGTCCTCCTGAAGCCCTTGATCACCCATCGGTTCCCGATCGAACAGGCAGAATCGGCCTACTCGTTAATGATGGAGGGGAAGGCGCCGTACATCGCCATGGTCATTACCTATCCTTCCGACCGCGCGCGCTCCTTGCCGCGTACCATCGCCGTGGGGAAGGGGCAGGCCGGTCGAGCCGTGACGATGGGGATCATCGGCGCGGGCAACCATGTGAAGGATATGCTGCTGCCGCCGCTGCAGGCATTGAACCGCGTCGCGATTCGCGGCATCTGCACCGCCTCAGGGATCAGCGCGAAGACCCTTGCCGGAAAAATCGACGCGGCGTTTTGTACCAGCGACGCCCAGTCGATCCTGGACGACCAGGCGATCAACTGCGTGCTGATCGGCACGCGCCATGACAGCCATGCATCCCTCGTGGTCAGGTCGCTGTTGGCGGACAAACACGTGTTTGTCGAGAAGCCGCTCTGTCTCACCGAGGACGAGCTGCAGGAGATTCGCGCGACGTATGAGAAAAAGTCGGTCGATGGGGTTCGGTTGATGGTGGGATTCAATCGACGGTTTTCGCCCCACGCGAAAGAGGCGCGAAACTTTTTCGCCTCGCGGACGAACCCGCTCGTGATGCTCTACCGCGTCAATGCCGGGCGCATCCCCCCGGACCACTGGGTACAAGATCCTCACGTGGGAGGCGGACGCATCGTCGGCGAAGTCTGCCATTTTGTGGACTATATGCTGTCGCTGTGCGGCGCGCTCCCGACGTCCGTCTGTGCCGGCCGGGTCGGGCGCCACAGTTCCGGCCTTACGGACGATCAGTGCAGTGTCACGCTGACCTTCAGCGACGGATCGATCGGCACGATCGTCTATACCGCCGAGGGTAATTCCGCACTTCCCAAGGAACGATTTGAAGCGCACGCCGACGGCACATCCCTTGTGATGGATGACTTCATGGAGACATCCCTGTACGAAGGTTCCCACCGCCGCAACTTCAAGACACCGAAGCGAGACAAGGGATTTACCGAGGAAATGACCCGGCTCATCCAGTCGATCGAGCAGGGTGGACCGGCGGTGATCCCGTTCGAGCAGATCGAGGCCGTCACCCGCGCCTGCCTCCTGGCCGTCAGGAGCCTCCAGACCGGTGCGACGTACCATCTCTAGCCCGGCGGGGCTTTTCTCGTTCTGCCTCCTCCATCTCGGGGGTCAGATCTTGCATTAACACATCAGCGGTTGCGCGGCGGGGGAGGGACGGTTGGAGGCTGGAGGAAGGGCGTTGGAGGTCAGAGGAGAGATCATGAAGACGGGAGAGGCTCCTAAATTCTGACCTGCCTCACGCCTCTTGCCTCACACGTCCCACCGCACGCACTCAGGATGCATGAAGGTACTGGGTCCAATCGAGGGTCTGCAATCGGAAAATCGCTTTCATCGCCTCGAAGTCGGTATCGCAGTGAACGTAACCTGGTGCTTCATCGCGATCGTGGCAATCAGACAATCCGCTGCCGAGGGAGACACCCCGTGTCTTCTGAGACGCCCAGCCAAGTCCCACACAGTGTCCCACCACTCCGGGTTGAGCGAGAGCCGGGGCACCGGCGAAAACCACTTGAGAAGACTGGAGGGCTGCTCGGACTTGACCAGTCCCGTCACCAGTTCAAGAAGAATCCACTCGGCGACGGTCGTCTGTCCATTGACGATCAAGGGTTTGAGTCTGGCTTGAATCTCGGCATTCCCCGTCGGACGAAGTGCATGGATCCAGACGGAGGTGTCAACGAGATACATGGGAGGGCCGTTTGTGCCGCTGAGAGCGGAGCTGGACAGGCGTCAGATCGAGAGGGATCGTGCCCAGCGCATTAGCCAATTTTTCTAACTGGCTGTGCTGAATGACGGTGCACAAGCTCGCCTCCACCGTGCCTTTAATCGTATCTGTGCCCAGCGTCTTCTGGGCTTGTCGCAAAAGCTGCTGATCGATCTCAATCGTGGTTTTCATGATCTCGTCCCCCGTACTTGGGCTATCGAATGCCCATATCATAACCTTCATTCATATGGGTGTCACTTGAACAAGTTCCCATATTGCCATCAGTGACCACAGTGCGTCCGTTGGAGGACAGAGGTTGGAGGCGGCGGGAGGAGAAAGGTTGGAGGGGGGACGGCTGGAGGTTGGAGGCTGGAGGCCGATGGCTGACGGCGCATGAGCAGGGCAGCGGCGTGAAGAGAGGTTGAGATTTCGACGAAAACCGATCAGCAACCAATCTCGTCTTCCCGGAAGAAATCGCGTTGCATTTTTGTGCAGATCGGTCTATACAAGCAACCTATGAACGCCGAGCAGATGGAAGAGATCAAGCGTCATTTTGGCGTGGTGGCCGAAGCACTCAGGAGCGATATCCGCCACATAGCCGAGGGGCACGCCACTATTCGGCACGAGTTGCAAGAACACCGTGAGGAGATTCGTGACGAGTTCAAAGAAATGCGGGCACTCCTGCGGCTCTCATTTTCTCAGCTCGACCAACGCGTCCACACCCTCGAAACGGATATCTCCGCCTTGAAAGCCCGCATGGACCGCCTCGAATCCAGCCGGGCCTAATTCCCACCGACACCATTCAGTCCAGCTTGAGCGCTTGAGGGTCTTGCAATCACACATCAAGCAGTTTCGCGGCGGGGGAGGACGATGGCATATCAAGATGGGGTCGGGCATGACGAGTGACTTTTTCGCAAACCAGGTCTTGCAACTGTCTCGTGATCCCACTCGATGTCGCGCACTCGGCACAAGCGGCAGACACTATGTTCTGACGCACTTCGATCGACAGGTTTTGGCGAGGAAGCTGACCGATGTCATGCAGCACGTTACGAGCAACGGTTGAGCGGGAGAGGAATGTTGGGCGAAGAACACGGCGTCAGGAACCATTGACTTGGTTGCGGTGAGCCACGCCGCATCTGGCGACGCAATTGTGTGTCCGCCCCTAGGTTCATCCGGCTGGTGCTTCGTCGGCAAATGTTCAGCGTTCCCATGACCTCATTAGCCCAAGATCGACCTGACTCGAACGGTATGCCGATCCTAATGAAAAAGCTGCTTAGGAGCTTACGGGTTATGCCGTGCGAGACCGTGGAGTGCCGTCCGGCTATTCGTAGACCTCGCGCCGGTGCGCAATTCGCACGATGCTCACCAGCTTCACGGTTTCATCGATGAGGTACACCACACGCCAGTCCCCGATCCGAATCCGCCACATGTCCTTGTACCCCTTCAACTTTTACACCCTGCGGGTCGTGGAACATCGGCTAAGGATTCAAGTTCACGAACCACCCGAGCGAGCACGAGATCCGGCAATGCATCGAGCTCTTTTCGCGCAGAAAACTTGACCTCAACGGAGTACTTACCCACGCAGACGTCCCAGTTTGATCAGGTCAGCTTTGACCTTTTGAAGCGGAATGCCCTTTTCGTTGCGGCGAGATTCCCCGCTCAACCCATCCCAAAAGTCTTCTAAGATGGCTCCGTACTTTTTGAGGTCGATTTGCACAGCAATTTTGTGCCCCTTCTCATCCGTGACGAACTGAATTCCAGTCATAGCATTCGCTCCTTTACTGAAGTTCCCGACGATATTCTATCCGTATTCACCACCCCCAGCAATCCTCTCGTGAGGGGCTGTAGCTAGCACATCATCTGTCCGCTTTTTGTAGCACGTGATCTGTCCGGTTTAGGGTGCGCCCTCAAGGAGGGCCACATGACACGGGCGACAGTCCTACAGGAGGTGAGACGGATGCGATTTGAAGAGCTGTACGAGCGGCGACAACGGCGGGAACTCACGATGGTGGAAGCCGCCGAGATCTTGGGGGTGACCGAGCGGACGTTTCGCCGCTGGAGTACCCGCTATGAAGCGAACGGCGTAGCGGGATTGGAAGATCAGCGGCTGGGCCGAGCTTCAGCCCGTGCGAGCCCGGTGGATGAAGCGCTGCAGATGGTGACGCTGTATGAGAGTCGGTATACCGGCTGGACGGTCAAACATTTCCACGAGCACTGGCAAGCAAACCATGGTGGGACCCGCTCCTACACCTGGACAAAGCAGCAGTTGCAGGCCAACGGTCACGTGGCCCATGCGCCCCGGCGTGGCGCGCATCGCAAGAAGCGGCCGCGCAAGCCCTTGCCGGGGATGATGCTCCAGCAAGATGGCTCGACCCATGAATGGGTGCCGGGCTGCCAGTGGGATCTGATCGTGACGTTGGATGATGCGACGAATGAGCTCTACTCGGCCTTCTTCGTCGAGGAAGAAGGGACGATGAGCAGCTTCCACGGTCTGCGGGAGGTCATTGAAGCGAAGGGACTGTTCAGTTCCCTGTATGTCGATTGCGGCTCGCACTATTGGTACACCGCGGAGGCGGGTGGCAAGGTGGACAAGACGCGGCTGACGCAGGTGCATCGGGCCTTGCGGCAATTGGGCATCACACTGATTGCCGCCTATTCGCCGGAAGCGCGGGGCCGGTCGGAGCGCGCCTTCTGCACGTTGCAAGATCGGCTGCCCAAAGAACTGGCGTTCGCCGGAATCACAGACAGGGCGGCAGCCAATGAGTGGCTCCGTACCCGATTCGTCCCGGCCTACAACCAGCGGTTTGCGGTTCCTGCCGCAGAACCCGGCACCGCGTTTGTGCCCTGGGTGGGAGTCAGTCTGGCCGATGTGCTGTGTGTGCAGGAGGACCGCGTCGTCGCCAACGACAATACCGTGCGGTATCAAGGCCGGAGTCTCCAAATTCCGCCCGACTCGCATCGCTTCCATTATGTGAAGGCCACGGTACGGGTCCACGAGTATCCGGATGGGACCGTAGCGGTGTTCCATGGTCCCCGGTGCTTGGTGCGCTATGACGCGGAGGGCCAGCTGATCAAATCCGAGGTTGCGTCTTGGCACCAGAAGGACCCGACCGTTCGGTCACGCGACCGCCCGATCATCAATCCTCGGGTAACTGTGCACGCAAGAATCTCGGCGCGCGGGTGAAAACCAGGGAGGGGAACATACCGGACAGATCCTGTACTACATAAACCGGACAACTTAACTTGCTATCTCCATCCTCTCGTAAGGGAGGGCCCGGTTCTATCTATGGCTGTGTTTTAGGAGTATCTCTTGGGGTCGGGTCTTGTATTAACACATGAACCGGGTTTCTCGGCGGGGGAGGACGATGGCATATCAAGATGGGGTCGGGCATGACGAGTGACCTTTTCGCAAACCAGGGCTTGCAACTGTCTCGTGATCCCACTCCATGTCGCGCACTCGGCACAAGCGGCAGACACTATGTTCTGACGCACTTCGACCGCCAGGTTTTGGCGAGGAAGCTGACCGATGCCATGCTGTAGGTCGCGAGCAACGGTTGCGCTGGTTTGAGGGTGGAGGCGGGAAGAGAGGCTGAGGTTAGAGGCGAGAAGGGGCAACCTGTCTGGGGTGATATTCTTGGCCCAGTCTCCTCTCCGGAGGAATGGGAAGCCTTTCGCCCGTGAAGCTTCTGCTCGATACCCGCATCCTTCTCTGGAGCGTGCTTGAGCCTGACAAGCTTTCGATGGAAGTGAAAGCCGAGCCGGAACACGCGCACATGCTCCAACAGTGGGATGAGTTTGAGCGGAGAAGGAAGAATGGGTCACTATCACAATGTGGAAAAGGTTGTGGTGGAGGAGGGGCGATTGCGTCTTGGCGTGGATGGGAGAACACTTTCCTTTCCACTCGCTGAATTGTCTGATCGGCTCGCGGCATCGACACCGGAACAGCAGCACGTATTTGAGGTGAGTCCATCGGGATACGGCATTCATTGGCCGCTCATCGACGAGGATCTCTCGATCGACGGATTGCTGGGTGCTCGGCACAAACCGAGCAAAAAAGCTTGCGCATAACACGGTGATCCACCCCACAGACAAGGTCACACTCTGCGAAGAAGACGGTACCAATGCTTGAGTTGGCTACGGTGAACGGAAACGGGCATCGTGCCCATGTGTGACTCAGGCGGTGAAGGGGGTGATGAGATCGCTACTGAGAGGGAGTTGTGATTCGGCTTCTTGACGAACCCCTCGTGAATAGTCGGGGCTCACAGGATGCGAATCAGGTCCGCCGGCGGCGTTCTCCACATCCGTGAAGCGTGAATCGTGAAACAGATCTCGTCAGGCCCCCCCGACAGAGCTATCGCGAGCGACGAACGATGGCATTCAAGTTTCATCCGGCCCCAGCCGATGAATGGCTAGGGGAGTGCCGTCGTGAGCCTTGAAGTCATCGAAATCGTCGAGGACGACCAGAGTCAGGCGAGGCTGTTGGATCAGATACTCCGTCAGGCCTCGTTTCGCACGAACGTCGCCTTCGACGGTCCGTCCGGCATCCAGGATGTCTGGCGCATCAAACCGTCGTTGGTCATGGTCGATGACAATCTGCCGGGTCTGACGGGCCGTGAGATGTGCACGCGCTTGCGGCAGGATCCGTCCACCAGGAACATCCCCATCATCGTCTTGTCGGGATTTTCGTCGGAAGAACGCCGCGCCGAAGCCTTCGACTGCGGAGCCGACGACTACATCGCCAAGCCCTACACGGCTACTGAATTACTCGCCCGCGTGCGGGCCATTCTCCGTCGTGCCCGCCACACGCCGGCCCAGGAAGACGATCTTGCCGAGGATCTCGAACTGGTGGAGACCCTGTACGTCGCGGTCTATCGCGAGAAGAAGCTGACCCTATCGGCGCAGGAGTGGAAATCCTTACGCCGGCTGGCGAGCACACCGGGAATGGCGGTGCCACGCGAAGAACTGAACGCGCTGCTCTGGGGCGACGATCCTCTGCTGCACCACAGTGAGCTGGATCGGTGCATCGAACAACTCAACCACAAGCTGAGCGATGGCTCGACCGCGCCCGCCTGCATTAAGGTCGTGTCGGGAGGGTTCCGGTTGACCGCACCGGATTCGTAAGAGGCCTCCGGCCCGCCAGGCACTCGCCGCTACGATGGGCACCATAGTTTGTTGGTACTAAGCGCACGGCGTAACCACGAGAGATCGGCCGGTGCGGCCTTGGCCCGCTTTCGCGCTTTCTTCCAATCGTTCCTGATCCGACCCTGCACCATCGTACTCAACCGTTTCCCCCAGCGACGAAAATCGGCCAACTCTTCATAGGTGCCTAACAGCCCTTGCAGGCGGACGAGCTTTTTTTGCAATGCCCGATGTTCGTCGGTCGGCGGTTCGAACCATTCCCCCTGATACCGAACGGTCTTGAGCCTGAGTCGCAAGGCGTGGAGGCGCTTGCGTGTGGGTGAATCCCGCGCCGCCTCGACCAGCCGCCGCAACCGGCGTTGGTGGTCATGCCGTACCGCATCGAGCCGTTCGAGCAACCACGCGTCCGATTTTGTCGACGACGGGAACGGCAGTTCCCTCACGGCCTGCGCGATCGTCTCGTAGGCCCCGGCCTGCCGGAGTTTCCGCACCTGTTTGTGAATCCTGGCATCTACGAGGGCCAGGTCGGCCTGGGATGCGTCGATCGTGACCAGGTATTGCCCGAAAACGTGCAGCGCGCGCAGTTTGCTGAGACGCCCCACGCAATGCGCCATCAGACGGGCGTTGTCGGCATCGCCATAGAGCTCCAGCAATGCTTGAATTCTTCGCATGTGCGTGCGCAGGGCATGGACCACCTCAGGCGGCGCGTCCTCGTCGAGCAATCGGGCCATCAGCTGCAGCACGGTGGCCTGATAGGCGAGGGCTGTCTGATTCAGCTGTTGAGTACGGGATGTTCTTCCGGTATGAATGGGCGAATCAGGGCGCTTCATCTGCTGTCCTTCTGTCAGGATGCGGAATGCGTCCGTCGGCGGCGTGCTCGCTATCCGTGAGACGTAACATCTGAAGCGTGTCTCGTCAGGATCCTCAACCGGGTTCTCACGAGAGACGAACGACGGCTTATGAGGACAGCCTTTTTGCGCATCCTGTAGCACGTAACGACCGCGAGGGAGCACTTCCTATGGACTGCCTATTCTTCCGACATGGCATTGCCGTCGAACGCGAAGACTGGACAGGAGCGGAACGGCGCAGGCCTCTCACGGAGAAGGGGAGAGGCCGGACCAGACAGTCCGGGAAGGGGCTGCTGGCGATGCGACTCGTGCCGACACATATTCTTTCAAGTCCGCTGACGCGCGCCCGGCAAACGGCGACCATTCTTCAAGCATTGCTTGAGCAATCTATCCCGATTCGTATCACGGCGACACTGGAGCCCGAGGCCGACCCGCAGGCCCTCTGTTCCCTTCTCACGACGCTACCCTCCGATGCCGTGGTGTGGTGCATCGGCCACGAACCGCATCTCAGCGCGACGGCCGGCCTGCTGCTGACGGGCGCCTCCTGCCCTGGACTTTCGCTCAAGAAGGCCGGGGCCTGCCTCATCCATGTCGAGACACACGCGCGTCCGGGAACGGGACGACTCAGCTGGTGGCTCACCGCCTCACAGTTACGCGCTCTGGCATGATCCCGGCCTGCGGAAGCAAACCCTGCTTGTCCGATAACCTCGAACCCGGCAGGTGAACATGGCGGCAGCGGAAGAATCGGAACGGCGAAACGGCGAGGTGCGGGCAGGGGACCTGAATCCCGAATCAGGTGCCGTTGTCATCCTGATTCGCCGTCACAAACTCGACCGGCCGTTTGAATACCTTCTCAAAGAGATCGCTCCGCCCGCGTGCCGCCCACAGCTCCAGTTCGGCGTCTCCGGATGCCTGCACAGCGATCACCACGGGTTTCCCGAGCTTGACCTCCACCTGCTGCACGACGGAGAACTGGCTGCGATCCAACCCATCGGCAATCCGTAACAGGGCGGAGAGCACATTGATGACCTGCTGGCTACTGCCGGGGAGCGCGTCGAATTCGTCGTGTTTCCGGCTGGGAACCGACCGGCGATGGTAACGGGCGATGTTCGCCACCAACTCGATTTCCTCGGCGGTGAACCCGGAGAGATCGCTGTTCTTGATCAGATAGTAGGCATGTTTGTGATGTTGCCGCGAATTGATCAGATATCCGATGTCGTGCAGGATCGCCGAGAACTCCAGCCATTCCCGTTCGCGCGGCCCGAAGCCGTGCAGCGGCTTGGTCTGATCGAAGAGCTGTAGCGCCAATCCCGCCACATGCAGGGCATGGGTTTCGGAGACATGGCACCGATGCGCCAGCGCGAGGATGTTTCGTTTACGCACATCGGGAATGTCCCGCTCGGCCTTGATGCTTTCGTGATGCCGTTGGATGAAGTCGTAAATAATCCCTTCCCGGATCGCCTTGTCGCAAATCGTCAACTCCGACTTCTCGAGTAATTCGAGCAGAATCCGGAACACGATCGTCGCGGGCAGCAACGTATCCACACGTTTGGGATCCAAGCCGGGAATGGCCAGCCGGGTTTTCAGTGTGGCGCCGGCCAGGCGCTTTTCCATCGCCGCAATTTCTTTCTCGGTCACGTGGGCGAGATTGAGCTGGGGCAGCGGGCGTCCGGTGCGCTGCAGATGGATGACTTCGGCCAGATTGCCGGCCATGCCCGAGGTCGCGATGATCTGTTCGACGCGTTTGGTTTTGTACGGGCCCAATCCTGTCTTCAATTGAGCGGTGACGGCCTCCTCCAACTCCCGGAGCATGCCCTTCGAGGGAGGCGTCTTCGTCAAATAGAGGTCCTTCAGCCGGATCGCGCCCAGCTTGAGGCTCCTCGCCTGAAAGACCGTTTCCCGATCGCCGACGATGACTTCGACCGATCCGCCCCCGATATCGATGACCAACGTCGGCTTTTCGGGGAGGGCGACACTGTTCTGCACGCCGAGAAAAATCAGCCGGGCTTCTTCCGCGCCGGTAATGACGCGCACGACCAGGCCGGTTTGTTGCGCCACATGATCGAGGAACTCGCCGCCGTTGCGCGCCTCGCGCACCGCGCTGGTCGCCACCGCTTCGATCTGTTCGTACCCCTTGTTGCGAGCCAGGTTGACGAGCGTGCGGATCACCTCCAGGCCTCGCATCATGGCCTGATCGGACAAGCGCCGCGAGGTGAAGACGCCGTCGCCCAATCTCGTCATGTCTTTGAACCGATCGAGAATCTTATAGGAGTAGTCCGGCTGGACCTCCGCTAAGACCATATGGATGGAGTTGGTGCCGATATCGAGGACGGCCAGTTTGGGCATCTAGTAGCTCGCGGAAGGGGCCACGTGACGGATGTTTTTTCCCTCGACCATGTAGACCACCAGTTCGGCGATGTTGGTCGCGTGATCGGCAATGCGTTCCAGCGACTTCGCGACGAAGGTGAGACGGATCGCGCGGGTGATGGTTCGAGTGTCTTCCAGCATAAAGGAGAGGAGTTCTCGAAACAACTGTTCGTTCACGTCATCGACGAAATCGTCGTCCGTGCAGACCTTTCTGGCCAGCACCGGATCGGAATTGACGAAGGCATCCAGACATTCCTTGACCATCCGCATCGTCCAGTTCGCCATGCGCGGGATATCGATGTAGGGCTTCAGTTGCGGCTCGACATTCAGCTCCAACGCCCGCTGGGCGATATTGTCGGCCAGGTCGCCCATGCGCTCCAGCTCGGAAGAAATCTTCATACCCGTGGTCACGAATCGAAGATCGCGCGCCGTGGGCTGCTGCAGCGCCAACAGTTGGATGCACAACTCGTCGATCTCGACATCCAACGCATTCACGTCGTGATCCTGCTTGATCACATCGACGGCCAGGTCGGAGTCCCGGTCCACCAGGGCCTGGAGCGCCTGTTGAATTTGCGATTCCACGAGGCCGCCCATGCGGAGCAGTTGCTGTTTCAGATGCGCGAGGTCTTGGTCGAAATGTCGTTGCATGGTCCGGTGGCCTCCACGATTTACCCGAATCGGCCGGTGATGTAATCTTCCGTGCGCTTATCCCGCGGCGTGGTGAAAATAGTTTTGGTATCGCCGAATTCGACCAGTTCGCCCATGAGGAAAAACCCGCACTGATCGGAGACCCGCGCCGCCTGTTGCATATTGTGCGTGACGATCGCGACCGTATACGTATTCTTCAAGGTATAGATCAACTCTTCGATTTTCCCGGTGGCGATGGGATCCAGCGCCGAACAGGGTTCGTCCATCAGGATGACTTCCGGCCGCACCGCCAGCGCGCGGGCGATACACAGCCGTTGCTGCTGCCCGCCCGAGAGGCCCAGCGCGCTCTGTTGCAGCCGATCCTTCACTTCATCCCACAACCCCGCGCCCTGCAAACTATGCTGCACCAGTTCATCCAGCGACCGTTTGTCTTTGGTGCCGTGCAACCGCGGGCCATAGGCGACATTGTCGTAGATGGATTTGGGGAACGGATTCGACTTTTGAAAGACCATCCCCACACGTTTCCGAAGATCGGTCACGTTGATCGACGGATCGTAGATATCGAGGCCGTCCAACTCGACCCGACCCGTGTGCCGCGCGCCCTCCACCAGATCGTTCATGCGATTCAAACAGCGCAGCAGAGTGGACTTCCCGCATCCCGAGGGACCGATGAACGCCGTCACGGAATGACTCCGGATGGTCAATCCCACGCGAAACAGCGACTGTCGATGTCCGTAATAGAAATCCAGTTCGCGGACCGAGATCTTGGCGCTCACGGAAGAGGCCAGTCCTGCCTGTGGCCGGGCCGGCCGCAATTGCCCCGTCGGCGGGCGGACCGTCACCATCGGCGCCGTCGCGACCATTTTGCCGGGTTGAACATCCATGAACACTCCTCTCTCCGATTACACTGCCGACGTCGCAAAGCGTCGCCGCAGGCGATTGCGCAACATCACCGCCGCCAGATTCAGCAACACCACGACGAGGATCAGGATCAACGTGGTCATATAGACCATGGGTTTGGCCGCCTCGACGTTAGGCGATTGAAAGCCGACGTCGTAAATATGAAATCCCAGATGCATGAACTTCCGATCGAGGTGCAGATAGGGGAAGTACTCGTCGAGGGGAAGCGCCGGGGCCAGCTTCACGACTCCCGTGAGCATCAACGGCGCCACTTCTCCGGCCGCCCGGGCCATCGCGAGGATCAGGCCCGTCAGAATGCCCGGCAGGGCGCAGGGGAGAATGACGTGCCGGATAGTCTCGAACTTTGTGGCACCGAGCCCCACCGACCCTTCGCGAAAATCTCGGGGGACGGCGGAGAGCCCTTCCTCCGTGGCGACGATCACGACCGGAACGGTCAGCAACGCCAGCGTCAGCGAGGCCCAGAGAATCCCCCCGGTGCCGAAGGTGGGGTTGGGCAGGGCCTCGGGGAACAGCCACTGATCGATCGTCCCTCCGAGCGCATAGACAAAAAATGCCAGACCGAACACCCCGAAGACGATGGACGGCACGCCGGCAAGGTTGTTCACCGCGATGCGGACCAGCCGCACGAGCGGGCCCTGCGTGGCATACTCGCGCAGATATACCGCCGCCATCACGCCGAACGGCATCACCGCGAGCGTCATGAGAAACACCATCAGGACGGTCCCGAAAATCGCCGGAAAGATCCCGCCTTCGGTATTGGCCTCACGCGGCTCCCCCGACACGAACTGCCAAAGGTTCTGCACATAGGCCCACGACTTCTCCAAGAGCGTCATCGCGTTCGGCCGGCTCACCGCCAACACTCGATCCAGCGACAACCGTACCGACGTGCTATTGGAGAGCGTCAAGACCAGCACTTCCTGCCCGGCTTCCGTGCGCAAGCGATCGAGAACTTCCGTTTTGGCGACATAGTCCCGTTCGAGTAGGGCGATCCGCTCGACCAGGCGCCCGTCTTCCTCGGCCTCATCCGGCCCTTGTTGTTTCTTCAAGGCCAGGGCCTGACGCGCCAGCCTGGCCTGTTCGATACGATGGTTGACGGTCCCGATCTCATCGCGCTCAAGATGCTCGATGCGTCGACGAAGCTGATTCGCCCGTTCCACCAACGTGACGACGGTCGACCAGGTGCTCTCCGAGCCGGTCTTTGCCGCACCATCCTGCGTGCCGACCGTGATGCGACCAAAGGCCGGACCCCACTCTCGGCGCTCCACAACGGCCAGATCGTCGGGGGTGGCGATCGATTGAATGTCGGCCTCGTTGATCCACCGGTACTCGGACCCGAACTGATCCCGGTTCCCGACTCGGTATCGAAAGCGCAGCGGGCTTGCTCCCGTCCCTGAAGCGCCGGATTCGGGAATGACCTCTTCACCTACCAGACGGCCGATGACCTGTTCCTGGCTCTTGAGCGTCAGCTGCTGCAGCGTGCCGGGCCAGAATTGGCCGAGCCCGTTGAGCATGATCAACACCATCATGCCGGCGACCATCAACAGACTCAGGGCCACGCCGGATGCCGTCAGCCAGACGAACAGCTCTCCACCGCGCCAAAAATCCTTCATCAGTTTCGAGGGTTCAACCATGGGTGTATTTGTCCCGGAGGCGCTGGCGAACCAGTTCCGCGAGTGAATTCACGACAAAGGTAACGACGAACAGCAACAACGCCGCCAGGAAGAGCACGCGATAGAGACTGCCGCCATGCGGGGCTTCGGGGATTTCCACGGCAATATTCGCCGAGAGGGTCCGGAAGCCGTTGGCCCAACTCCAATCCAGGATCGGCGTATTCCCTGTCGCCATGAGCACGATCATCGTTTCTCCGATCGCGCGCCCGAACCCGATCATGACGGCGGAAAATATTCCCGGGCTGGCGGAGAGCAGCACCAGATGCAGAACGGTTTGCCAGCGCGTGGCTCCCAGGGCCAGCGAGCCGGCAATCTGACTTTTAGGCACATTGGAGAGCGCTTCCTCCGCAATGCTGTAGATCACCGGCACGATCGCAAACCCCATCACAATCCCGACCACGAGCGCATTGCGCTGGTCATACTGAATACCCATATGCGTCGAGAGCCAGACCTTGATGTTCCCCTCAAACCACCAGTCTTCGAAGAACGAGTTGGCCCAGAGACAGCCGCCGATCCCGAAGCCCAAGACGGGGATCAAGACCAAGGCTTCCTTGCCGTGCGGCAGGTAGCGTGTGACGGCCGGAGGGCAGAGGGACCACCCGAGCGAGGCCACCACCACCAACGTCGGCACCACCAGGACCATAGCGACGACCGACGGCAACATCCGTTCGAGGAGGGGAGCCAGCCACAACCCGGCCAGAAACCCGAGTACCACCGTCGGCAGGGCCGCCATCACTTCGATGGTCGGTTTCACGGATGCGCGGAGGTCCTGATGCATGAACTGCGAGGTGCACATCGCCGCCAGGATCGCAATCGGCACAGCGAGCAGGAGAGCATAGAGCGTTCCCTTCAACGTGCCGAAGGCGAGCGGGAGCAGTCCGAGTTTCGGCTCGACGTCGTCCGATCCAGAGGACGACTGCCAGACATGGGCGGGCTGATCGTACCCTTCATACCAGACCTTCCCGAAGAGGGTGCCCAGGGTGACTTCGGGATAGGGATTCTGCAATGCATACAACGACAGCTGCCCGGCGCCATCGAGCGCCATAAACCCGTCGCCTTTTGGCGCGAACGCCACGGCCCGAATCGGAAACTCGCCGGTGGACAGGCGGAGCAAGGTCTGAGAGGAGGTGGCATGGTGCAGGAACAGATTGCCCTGCAAATCGCCGGTCAGGAATCCTTTGATCCGTTGTGAGGGCGCGAAGGACGTGACCGGCCCCTTGTGAGCATGCAGCGCATGCATCCGGCTGAGCGTCCAACCGGCCGGCACATCGGCGCGCCTGACGAGGCCCCAGGTCGAGACCCCGCCGTCCGCGGTCATGATCACGAGACTGCGATCGCCGCTCAGCAACCCGAGTGACGTCACGGCGGTTGCAGGCGGAGCGACAGGATAGGAGGCCCGCAGCTCGGGCGCGGCCGTTTCTGAAAGCGCGAGGTGCGCGACCGCTCCGGTGGAGAGGCCCACGTAGAGATTTTCCAGAAGCGAATCCAAGGCCAGCGCCGTTACCGCACCGGCCGGCTGCGGCAGTTCCGTGATCAGGGGATGGTCGCCGGAAGGATCGTCCGCCGCGAGCCGCACGAGCAGCAACCGGCCGGCCTTGGAGGCCAGGGCAAAGACCGTCCCGTGGTCGGTCGTACGATAGGCCAGCCGGACAATGGGACTGGTCGTCACAGGAATGGGTACGCCGGCTCGAATGTACGGATGCTTCTGTCGCTCGCCGCGATCAGAGAACTGCGTCGTGATACCGATCTTCAGCAAGAGCATCGACCCGTCGGCCGTCCCCACCGCAACTCGTTGCCCCGTCCCGCCGCCCGAGGCCATCGCGGTGATCTGCTGCCCCGCCATTTGCGGCGGCATCTCCATCGGAATGGGCTGCCCGGATTTCAAATCGAAGAACTGAACGGCGCGCGAGGTGAACACTTGCGCAATTTCACGATGTTCATCCACGGCAATTTGCGCGGGTCCCTGTTCTTCGAGCAGGGCGGGCACACTGAGGCGTTGGCTGAGCTTGGCGCTCGGCGGTGAAAAGAGCGGCGTGACCTCACGGAACAAAAAGAAAAAGATGGCGAGAATGCTGACGATGGTCGCCAATCCACCGACCGTGATGATGTGACGAGCGGCTCGGTCGAGCGCTGCGCGGATATTGAACGGTGTGAGCATGGGGAGGATGCGGCTGCGCTCCATCAGCGGATCTTGGCGAGATGTTTTTCAGCCAGCGCCGCGTCGACCGGGAAATAGCCGTCCCTGAGTACGTCCGACTGTCCCTCTTTGCTGTAGACGTAGGTCAGAAACTCTTTGACGATGGGGGACAGCGGTTTGCCCGGAGCTTGATTCACATAGATATACAGGTAGCGCCACAGCGGATAGGTGCCGTTCTTGGTGTTGGCCTCCGTCGGTTCCACGAACGGTTGCCCGGACTTTTCCGCCAGCGGAACCATTCTGACCCCGGAGGTGGTGTACCCGATGCCGCTGTACCCGATGCCGTATCGATCTTCGCTGATGCCTTGCACCACGGAAGCCGACCCCGGCTGTTCCTTCACCTGATCCTTGAAGTCGCCGTTTTTCAATGCATGTTCTTTGAAGAACCCATAGGTCCCCGAGGCCGAGTTGCGACCGTAGAGACTGATCGGGGCGTTTGCCCAATCCCCGGTATGGCCGAGCTGCCCCCAACGGGTGACATCCGTGGCGTGCCCCTGGCGGCGCGATTTCGAAAACAGCGCATCCACTTGCGGAACGGTCAGTCCCGCGATCGGATTGTCCTTGTTCACGAAGAGCGCCAGGGCGTCGACGGCGACCGGGTAGGCGGTGGGGGGATAGCCGAACTTGGACTCAAACGCATCGATCTCACTCGACTTCATCGTTCGCGACATCGGACCCAATTGGGCCGTATTTTCGATCAACGCGGGCGGAGCCGTGCTCGACCCCTTCCCCTCGACTTGGATTTTGACGTTGGGATATTGCTTGCGGAATCCCTCGGCCCACAGGGTGATCAAATTGTTCAGGGTATCGGAACCGATGCTGTTGATGGTGCCGGATACGCCGCTGACCTTCTGGTAGGGGCGCAAGGTCGCCTCCTTCCCGTCGGACGGACCGGCGCAGGCAGGCGGCAGGATGATGACGGCATAGAGCATGGCAAACAACGCGACACACACCGCTCGCTGCATGTTCGTGGGTTCTTGGGACATCACGGGCATCCTTTCGTGTCACACAGTAAAGAGACGAGGTTTCATCACGATAGAAAAATTATTAAGAGCGGGTTAACTCTTGCCCTTCTCGCGGCCTCGATCGCCACCGTACAGGCCTGCGATGCCGGGCGATTCACCCTTGAGTTACTTGCGCGTTAATTCTGATCGATCCGGTTCAGGCCGTCGCAGCGGGCCGGTGGAATTTACGCCGTCGAAACAGGGTATTGAGCCGGTGAAAACACCTGGTACGTAGGCTGCCCTGTCATGAGTGCTCCGTTGATCCAGATCATCGAGGATGAACCGCTGCATGCGCAGTTGCTCGACCGTGCGCTCCGGCAAGCCTCGTTTACGACCGCGCTCGCCGTCGATGGTCATAGCGGATGGCATGAGACTCAACGGTTGCGTCCGTCGTTGATCCTGCTGGACCTCCTGTTGCCGGGTCTCAGCGGGCCTGAGATCTGCCGGCTGGTGCGCAGTACATCGGCCACCTGCCGCATTCCCATCATCATGGTGACGGCCCTCGGCACCGAGGAAGACCGGATCGCCGGACTCCAATCCGGCGCGGACGATTACGTGGTGAAGCCCTTCAGTCCGCGCGAGGTCGTCTCACGTGTGCAAGCGGTTCTGCGTCGAAGCGCGCATTCCGGTGCGCCGGTAGCGACGCTCTCCCATGATGGGTTGACGGTGCAGGAAGCCTGTTTCGTCGTGACCCTGCACGAGCGGCAGGTCACGGTGTCGGAGATGGAATTGTCACTCCTCCGGTTCATGCTGGAGCGGGAGGGTGAACTCGTATCGGCGATGGGTTTTCTCGCCGCAATCGGGAGCGAACGGCACGAGCTGTTCCCGGACGACGTGGCACGGCACGTTCGCACGCTTCACCGCAAGCTCGAGAACAGCCAGGCAGGCTCCATCGAATTCCTGCCGGGATTCCGCTATCGATTGCACGGGGCGCCTCGCCCGGTTTCACCGGCGGGAAAATTGTGATGGGTGAACCGACACCAAAGAAGAGTGCGCGCCTCGTTCG
Organism: Nitrospira defluvii; assembly: GCF_905220995.1. Taxonomy (NCBI): domain Bacteria; kingdom Pseudomonadati; phylum Nitrospirota; class Nitrospiria; order Nitrospirales; family Nitrospiraceae; genus Nitrospira; species Nitrospira defluvii. The sequence goes on along the minus strand of NZ_CAJNBJ010000017.1, from coordinate 427,430 downwards.
TCGCTCGTGACAGCTCTGTTGCGGATCCTCATGAGTTCCGTCTCATGATTCACGATTCACGGATGTGGAGAACGCCGCCGCAGACCTGTTCAGCATCCTGCTACAGCAATCCGGTGATAAGCCCCAGTCCGATCACCAACATCCCCGCCGCGACGACGATCCGCACGGCGACGAATGTGACCTTCTGCAACAACCGCATCCCCGCATAGGATCCCAGGCAGGCGCAGACCGTCCCCACGAGGACCGGCGCCGCCAGGTCGACGGATCGCGTGAACTGATCGGCCATGAACCCGATGCCATAGCCCAGGAGCCGTGACGCGTCCACGATCACTGCCGAAACAATGCCTGTCGCGATAAAAGCCTCTTTCGAGAGGCCGGCTTTCAGCAGAAATGCCGAACGGAGTGCGCCTTGGTTGCCGGAGAGGCCGCCGAAGAAGCCCGAAAGCGCTCCTCCCAGCGGGAGCCACCGCGGCGCGAAGGTCACGGATTGGAAACGCGGCCAAAATTCCAGCAAAGCAAACACCATGATCAGCACCCCGATCACAGCCTTGACGGGTGTGACGTGAAACGTGGCAGGGCCCAGACGATAACCGGCCAGGACCGGCAGGCGGTCGAACAACGTCAACAGCATCGCGCCACCCAATGCGGCAAAGGCGGCCGGAATGCCGAACCGAGCCACTACCCGCCAGTCGGCATCCTTGGCCATCAATCCGAATTTGAACAGGTTGTTGGCGACATGCACCACCGCGGTGGCGGCGATGGCCATGGGAACCGGAAAGAACAGCGCAAACACCGGCATCAGGATCGTCCCAATGCCGAACCCGGAAAAAAAGGTCAGACCGGCGGCCAGCAAGGCCACCGCTCCGATCAGCAGGATTTCCATCCACACATCCTCACACCTCTGTCCGGATCGGCCTTCTTAACAGGTTGCGGAAACACTCGATTCTTGCCTCATAGCGCGCGGTGAGCTCCACATGCCCTCCCGCGTCAGCAAGCACTGCAGGATGCGCAAAAAGGCCGTCCAGCAAGGCCGCAGTAAGCGAAGGGGCGAATCGTACTCTTGCGGTACGGTGAGCCGCTGAGGTTCACGCCGCGCGGAATAACGTGCGGCACGTTTGTGAACGCCGCCGAGTCGGTGAGGCGGCCGTGTCTTGCGAGAACGCCGCTGGCGGACTTTTTCCGCATCCTGCTAGGCAATAGGGCCTGGGCCGAGATCCGGCGACAAGGTATGGGCCAGTCGCAACTCGCGCAGCATGGCCCGTTTCTTGGTTTGATGCTCCTGCATCCGCCGGAGAATATCATCCAACAACCGCACGGCGCTGAGCATGTGGGGCCCCTTGTTGAGCATGACACATTCCGCGCGGTCGCCCATCGCCGCGTCCGTGATCTCGGCCCGCGACGGCATGCCGTCCTTCGCCAGCGATTCGAGGACTTGTGTGGCCCAAATCACGGGAACATGGGCTGCCTCACAGAGCCAGAGGATTTCCTCCTGCACCTCCGCCAACCGTTCGAAGCCGCATTCGACGGCCAGATCGCCGCGGGCGATCATCACTCCGCAACTGGGGGCTCGCATCGCAGTCAGCAACATATCCGGGAGATTTTCGAACCCGCGCCTGGTCTCGATCTTCAGCACGATGGCCGGCTGCCGGTCGCCCGCGCGCGCGAGATGATCCTGGAGCGATTCGACATCCTCGATCGTATTCGCGAACGATAACTCGACGACATCGGCGTGCTCCGCCACGAAGGCCAGGTCTTCGAGGTCTTTCGACGTCAACGCCGGAAGACGGAGGCGACTCTCGGGGAGGTTGATGCCCTTGTCGCCCCGCAATTTGTCACCCTGCTCCCGGGCATGGGTGATCCGGACGACCATCCGCTGCTGCTCCACGACCTCCACCACACCGCCGATCTTGCCGTCGTCGAACCAGATCGTTTCGCCAGGCCGCACATCGTCGCTCACCTCAGGCAGGGTGCAGCCGATCGTCGCCGACGTGAGCACCGTTCCATCGGCATCGACCGCTGCGGGACGGCCAGGCCGCTGATCCCGCGTGACATGCAGGACGTCACCGCGACGCAGCACAATGGCGGGCTCTCCGGAGGGAATGGCACTCACCGCGGCCTCCCGATATTTTCGCTTGGTAGTGCGCTGCCCCGAGGTCAGGACCGTACCCGGTACCACATAGATCGTCTTACACGCCTCCGCCCAACAACCGCCCTGTATCACCTCAACTACCTCCAGGCTCCGCGTTGCGCCGCGCGCGTCGCACAAGCGGATATCGGTGCCGCGTTTCAGACGGGCCAGCCACTCGCGAGGAACACTTAGACAGGCGTCCGCCGGAACCGGCGGCTGCGCATCCGCCGTCAGCCATACTCGCGCAGGGCTCGTCACCCGTCCATAGGCATCCCGCTGCGGTCGTATCCGCGCAACCGCCAGTTGTGAATCGAGCGGTCCCGTTCGGAGCTTCGGACCGGCCAAGTCCATCACGAGGCGACAGGATCGGTTGAGGGCGCGTTCGGCCCGACGCAAATGCTCGATCATCCGCGACCAGGCGGCAGGATCGTCATGGGCGCAGTTGATTCGCATGCAGTTCATGCCTTGCTGCAGCAGCTTATGGATGAGGAGGGGATCGTCCGCCGCTTCACTCGGCATGGTGACCATGATGCGGACCCCGCGCCCCGAGGTCGCGGGACCCAAGAGGGCATCGGTATGGTCCGCGAGCAATCGCCTGCCGGAGGCAAAATCGAGGCTGCTCTCCTGCGGGTCCGCGGGCGTGGTCCGGCCCGCCAGGCGATGCACCACGTGGAGAGCGGTCTCGACCGTTGCCAGCACGTGCGACTCGCACCGGCCGAGCGAAGAGAGTCCGAGGCAGGCTAACCGATGCTGTAACGGACGCAGGTCGCGGCGCCGAAGGGCCAGGTACTGCAGAAGATTTCTGGCGCTCCACCGATAGTTCGCGTGAAGCTTCGCCAACCGTCCCTGTGAATGGGCGGGCGCGGCGAGTACGTCCTCCTGAAGGTCGAGGAGATCCCGGAGCACCGCATCGAGGTCTTGTTCCGTGTGGGAAACCTTCTGCTCCATGCGGTCAGGATATCACGCCGATGAGAGGGCTGTGAGACGTGCTTACCCGACGCATGAGAGCGCCTTGGGTCTCACGGCCGACCATTCGACTTCATAGGTGAAGCCCCGGCGGAAGAGGATGATCTCGCCGCGACGGCTGAGGTCATCGACGGTGGTGAAGACCTGATTCCAGGTCAGCTCAGGCAACAGGGCCACGAGCTGTTCCAAGGTCAACGACCGGCGAACGCTCAAGAGATCACAGATCAAGGCGGCACTCTCGAAAGACAGGGGTGAAGGCGCCATGGCGGTCCTCCTGGTTTGTGGTTGGCGGGTACAGGATCGAGCGGCCCTGACGGAAGCCACTCAGCGTATAGGATATAGAGTAGGGCGATCGAATCACCGGCGAATCATGGGGACGTTAATGTCGGGTAAATTTTCCCGCAGCGGCTGTCGTGGCATTTACGACACCCAACTCGAAGATCACTTGCCGGCGCTCTCTCCATGGGCAGGGGAACAACGGACCGCCACCACTCGAATCGCGCCGAGCGCCAGGAGAATCGCGCCGAGCGAGACCAGTTTGGCGTGATCGGCGTCCTTGAACCAGAGCGAAATGATCTCCGTCAGCATCACCACCAGGATGGTATCGACGATGAAGGTGACCTTCACGCGGCCTTCTGAAAAGTAGGTCACGGTGGTTTTGAACACTTCCACCACTGCGAGCAGAATCAGCGTATCGACGATGATCTGTCTGAGCCCGATCTCCACCGGAGCGTGCAGCAACATGCCGATATCCAGAAACGTCTTGATCACCCCGCCGGTCAGGGCGGTCAGGATCGTCAGGATCAGCAGACTGAGGACGGCCTTGATCCCTTTCATCCAGACGTCGGTCAGATCGGTATCCAAGACGCGATCGATGAACCCGTTGATCCGATTGATGCGTGGTTGCAGTTCTGAAAACGTCATCCGTTCATAATCCTTTCGTGTGTATCGACATAGGCTTCCCGTTGGACTTCACCACCCGTTCCTGATCATCGCGGACCACACCGCGGCGATCAGCGCGACCAGCAGAAGCATCGAGAGAAAAAATGAGCCGTTGGTGGACACCGGCGTCATCAACCACTCTGACAGCATGGAACACCTCCTTGATGGATTCTCGTTGAATTCTCGCGCCGACCTTCGCTTCAGAGTCTAGAAAACCACTGTTCCAGCCGGCTTATGAGCCGGTTACGGCACCGTTACTTCTCTGGGAAGGACCGGAACGGCAAGAGTTAACACGGAGTTAACGAACAGCTAATAACACAGCAATTGCGTTATTTTATCTTCCGCGCATGGTACGACCGACGAACTTTGTGCACCACGACTCGCGCCGACATTGAGGGAATCAGATTTATTCACACGGAGGAACGACATGAGTGACGTGACAACAGGTCTGGGGATCAGGGGGAAGCGCCTTTCGAGGCTGGCGGCAGTGACCATCGGCACGTTAGTGGCTTTTTCGGCTGGCCATGCTGCAGCCGAACACGCGGGACTGAGCGGCGGCGGCCCCAACGTCGACCCCGCAATCGAGCCCTATGTGAACCACAACGGTCTCCAGGGGAAACTGAGCATCGCCGGCTCGGATACGATGCGGCCGCTGATTGCAAAGCTCGCCGCGCAGTTCTCCAGCCTTCATCCAGCCGCACAGATTGCGGTCGAAGGAACCGGGTCGAGCGCCGCCATCCGCGAGTTCCTGCTGGGTCTCTCCTATCAACGACGTGGGGACAAGGTACAGGGCCGGGGAACGGGTGGATCGAGCACGGTCGAATTGCTCGCCTCTTCCCGGCAGTTGACGGAAGAGGAATCCAAGGGCTTTGAATCCAATTATGGCTATCGCCCCTTGGAAGTGCCTATCGCCATGGATGCAGTCGCCATCTATGTGAACAAGGACAACCCTCTTCAGCGCCTGACCTTGGCGGAAGTGGATGCTATTTTCGGAAAAGATCATAAACGCGGCCTTGGCCCCATCACCAATTGGAGTCAAATCGGAATGGGCAACTCCGCGCTGGCCAAGCAGCCTGTTCACCTGTACGGGAGAGACAAGCGCTCCGGCACCAGGGAGTTTTTCAAACATGTCGCCCTGAAGGACGGGGAGCTCGTGGACGACGTGGTCGAGCAACCGGGCTCGGCCTCGGAGATCATTGCGATCGCCCAAGACCCGCTTGGTCTGGGTTATGCCGGCGCCGGTTTCGACATTTCAGCCGTACGCCAGGTGCCCATTGCCGCCCAGCCCGAAGGACCGGCCCTGTTGCCGTCGATCGAGACCGTCACCTCAGGGGCCTATCCGTTGGGCCGTTCGTTGTACCTGTACGTGAAGAAGGGCCCGAAGGACAAACTGGATCCGGTCGTGGAAGAGTTTCTGGCCTTTGTGAACAGCCGCCAGGGACAGGAAACCGTGGCGCGGGCGAACTTCTATCCGCTGACCTCAACGCAGGTGGCGAAGAATCGCCAGGAGCTGGGGCTGGACAAAGGGGCGATGGTCACCCTCCCGCCTCAGGACCTGCGGATCGCCGAACAACGAACACGGTAACCTCCTTTTCCATCGCATCTGCGACGAGGGAACGGACAGGGAGCGCCTGGTGCAAAAGGCGCTCCCTTTTCTGTTTTTTTTGGTATGATGCGCGCGATTCGGCCCCCGATGTTCATGACCACCGATCATGCGTTCCCACGAACCAGAGACTGGAGAACAGGAATGGATCCCATGTTGCGTCGAACAGTCATCCTCCCCTTGCTCCTTGCCGCCGCGGCGCACTTCGGCTGCAGCACCCCGCCGCCGCCACGCACCTCGTACCAAGATCCCATCACCGCGATCCGGCTGTACGTGGATGACCATGCGCAATCCAGCCATCAGCACCCCGCCGACATCTCCCCGGAACAGATGGCGAAGGTGCTGGGCGGCCTGCGTGTCTTTCCGCGATCCGGCTTCATCGGGTCCTTGATCTCGGGACAGGCTAGCCCCAAGCCCGCCTTTGCATCCACTGAAATCCAGGCCTTGGCTCCGAGACTCAGCCGGGCGCTGACTGAAGCCAAACCCGACGAACTGGTGACGTTTTACCGTCGTTTCTCCGACAACAACACCGGACTGGCCGTCACGTCCGGCGGGATGTTCGTCCAGGACGGGTATCTGACGGTGATCCTCGCCAACGATCGGACGCTCCCGACCGATGGCATGAACCAAAACATGGTAACGGATTTTGATCCGATCGACAGTCCGCTCGTTCCGATTGCGCGCACGAGTTTTCGACTTGAATTCGCGCAGCCTTCGGCGCTGGCCGCGCCCGACAAACGACCCGCTTGGCCCTATATCGACGAAGGCCGCATTCTCGCCATCGACCTTCGGCGGCTGTCCGCCGAGCCTAGATCCTCGGCCGTCCATCCGGCGCCGTAATTCCTTTCCTATCTTAGGATCGTGCCGCCAGCCGACAAGACGTACTGTCTTCTCGGTCGGCGGCCCACATCCTGTGACGAATGGCATCGCCTCTCGTCACGGGCCGGCGGTCCTCCGAGAGGCCGAGGCCTGCACCAGGCGGCTGGTGAGACCACGCGAGCCGAGCTCGTCAGCCGGCCTGCCGGTGTCTGTAGGGGATATGTTCGTGAAGAACGGGGACGAACTTGATGTGAAGACAACGGTCGCAGGCTAGTCGGCTCCCCTCATCACCCGTCGTCCGTGAAACGTCGTTCATCTCGCGTGACAGCACGGGTGAGGATCCTCACGAGATACGCTTCACGATTCACGGATGTCGAGAACGCCGCCGGCGGGCTTTTTCCGTATCCTGCTGGCGGGCCGGGCGAGCAGGAAGGCGGGCGTCCTGGAGATTCATTCCGGACGCCCGCCACAGACTAGACTGTCGTCAGTTCCAGAACCATTGCGTCATGAATCGCATCTGCGAGGCATCGAAGTCGTTTTGGGCACGGTTCGCAACCAGCGTGCTGTTCAAACCGTCCTTGGACATCCACTCCGCCACCACTCTGAAATGCGTATCCGGCTCCCACACCAGACCGATATTCCAGGTGCGGGATTGGCCGTCCGGCGCCCCGTTGATCGATTTGAAGCCGCCATAGTATTCGCCGTAACGCACATACGGCGTCAACATGCCGACATCCGAGTAACGCCAAGTATAGTACCCTTGCACATATCCGCCGACGACGTTGCTCTCTTCGATGAAGTTGGTCTGCGCATTCCGTTTCGGTCCACGCCCCACGGTGAACTCGGCCAAGATACCCCAAGGTTGCGGAGGGGTCCAGACATAGGCCGTGATTCGCTGATCCTTGATATCGCAGCCACTCTCCGAGGTTAATGGGCTGATACACTTCGCAGCCCCGGTACCCGTCGGCGCGCTGGCTCCCTGCACGGAAAACACGCCATGGTAGCCGAGCACACCGGCTTCGAGCAGTCGACCGTTTCGGAATTGGAAGGGATAGGAGAGTTTGGCGCCGATATGTTTATCCTTGTTCAACTCCAACCGGCTCCTGCCTTGTCCGTTGTAGACCATGACTCCGAAGACACCGTAGTCGCCGGGCCCGTTGTGATACGCGGCCAGTTGAGTGAACCGCTCCTGTGCGACCTTCGGACTCCAGTAGTAGGCTACGCCCAGATCGCGTTCACCCGGCGCGCCGCTCTGGATGGATTCGTGCCGGTCCATTTCCTGCCGGTTTGTGCTCGACCGATACGTATCGAACGCGTTGGGAACGCGTTGTAGACCGAAACGGAAGCGGTGCACCTTGTCCTTGGTGAGGTAGTAATCCACCATGGCATCGATCATTTCATTGTTTGCCGGCGTCTGTTGCCCACCTTCGAGCGCGAATTGCATGAAGAAGGCCACCCGTTCCGACACTTGCCCCTGGAACACCAACCGCATCCGGCGGATGTAAAATTCATTGCCCTGCTGGTCGCCGAAGCTGTCGCCCAAAGGATTGTCGAACAGGCGATTCGTGGCCGCCATGTTGTACTTATATTGGATGTACCCGGTCATGCGGATCCGTTCATACCAGCGTGGATTGCCGGACATCTGTAATTCCGATGACTGTTCGAACACGCGGCGTTCTTCCTCGGCCTTGAGACGGATCCAGTCTTCCTGCGTGATCACGCCTTTCTCGAGCAACAGACTTTCGAGCGAGGTGCTCTCGATCGACAGGCGCTGACCCGATGTTTCTCGGTCGGTACTGTTCGCAGTGGGTATCGCCTGTGGGACCGTCTCCATGGCGGAGAGGCCCTGGCTGGATTGAACAGGCCCCTGCGCGACTACCACCGGCGTGGTATCGTTTGCGCCTGCCGATGCCTGCAGCGGCAAGAACAGGAGCGCGCCGGCAATACCGAGCGTCGCCGCAGCCCGTTGTAATACACACATCCCCCCGTACTTCATTCAAGCCTCCTCATAGTGTGATGCTTGTACCGATCGGCCCATGATCGCGGCCCACAGTACAGATGATAAAACCGGATGATTTCACGGGCGCACTATCGGTGCGCTTCGTGACGGCACCGTCACCGCCTGGTTAAGACTGTGTAAACAGCCGCCGGAGAGAGTAAGACCGTCTGAGAATTTACCCTCACGTAACATGTCGATTACCGTCGAACAATCTTTTGCCGCCATAGTCCGATCCGGACACAGGAGGATTCAGACGCATGAGCGACATGGAGAAAATGTTGCTGTTGGTGAGCGCCGACCACACGGCGACCGGTTTACTGGGGAAATTGCTCGAGATGAACGGCTATCGTACCTGCGTGGTGACGACCGTCGCCTCCGCGCTCAGCGAGATTCGGGCGAGACCTCCGGTGCTGATTCTCCTGGATCGACAGCTGCTCGTGAAGGAGGGCGGCCGTCGAGATCAATTTCCCGCTGCGATTCCCATTATCGTACTCCAACCGTTCGACAAGTCCTGCGGCCAAGATGAATGCCTTACCGAGTTGGAGGCCGGATTCGACCTCGTGTTCTGTTCTCCACACTCCCGCGAACTACTGGCCCATATCCGGGCGATTCTGCGTCGACAGCAGATGCCGGCGGCCGCTCCGTCTGTGCTTCGCGCCCAAGGCCTCGCGATGGATACCGCGCGCCATGAGGTAACGGTCGGAGGAACACTTGTCGAGCTCACGCCGAAAGAGTTTCGCATCCTCCATCAGTTTCTGCTCTCGCCTGGCGTTGTGCTGTCCCGGCAGGAATTGTTGAATCGCGTCTGGGGAGAAGATTACGCGCTCGAAGAACATGCGCTGGATGTCCACATTCACTCGCTGCGTCAGAAAATCGAGGCGGATCCTTCCAAGCCAAGATTCGTCGTCACGATCCGCGGCATCGGATACAAACTGCAAGCTTCCTAACTTTCGCCGTTCCACCGCCATGTCGCCATACCGCCGAGCCTGCGGGTCGCCGTCGATTCACCACGCGGGGAGCGTACAAGGCGCCCGTAGGCTGTACCCGAACGGAAAGAACGGCGGGGAGTATGCCGCCAAGGCAGGGGAGAACCCGGGGGAGGGGATTGTACAGGGAAGAATCTATCCGGCTGGGACTCGGCCAGACGCCGATGACGAGGCCCCGATGGGGTGGCGAGTTAGAACTCGTCCACCGACACCGGCTGGAGCAGATCGCGCACCGAGAGCACGCCGACGATCGCGCCGCTCTTCAACACACCCAGATGACGGGTATGGTGATGTTGCATGAGGTCGGCCGCTTCCGTGATCGACCGGCGCTCGTCCAGGCTGATGACAGGGGTGCTCATGATCGATTCCACCGGCACGTAATGCACCGGCTTGTTCTCTCCGACGACTTTCCGGACGATGTCGGACTCCGTCACAATGCCGACCACGCGGTCGTCCTGCTCGATAAACACGCTGCCGACATGGCGCTCGTTCATAACTCGGGCGGCGTCCGCCGCTGACGTTCCGACCGGGACCGTCACCAGCTGTTTCGTCATCAATTGACTGACTGTGACCATATGCATAACCTCCGTGATGTGTTTCCCACCCGGTCTGATGCCTCCGCATCCAGAACCGATGGTTGACGCAGTACGATACGCGCGCCGTGTTCCCGGACGATTAGACGATGGTAAATTGTGTGTTACGTAGGCAAAGGGAGGAGCAGCGAACCGGCGGCATGACCGGATCGGCGCATGCCGCCATGGACGAACGACGTCCGGACGAGGGGCTACTCTTTCACGACGAAGTGGACGCTGCGATTTTTCTGCCAGCACACCGGGTTGTGCTGCAAACACAAAGGACGATCCTTGCCGTAGCTCGTGACATCGACTTGGAGTTGGCTCATGCCCAACGATTCGAGGTACCGCTTGACCGAGAGGGCGCGCCGTTCACCCAACACCAAATTGTATTCCGAGGTGCCGATTTCATCGCACCGGCCTTCCAGGAGCACCTTGGTGACATGATTGTCTCTCAACCGTTTGGCATTGTCCTCCACCGCAGTGAGGGCATCGTCGCGTAAGACGTATTGATCGAAATCGAACAGCACATCCGGAAAGGGAATATTCTGCTCCCCGGTCGCGTTGCGTGCGGCCATCTCCACCGATCGCAAGGGAACGGGCGTCGGCTCCGGTGGGGGCGGAATTTCTTGGACCGGTGCGGCGGCCACCTGTTCCTCGACACGCGGTTTGGACGGCGTCACCGTCTTTCCTCCGCTGGTTCCCGCTTTGCTCGCGCAGCCGTCAAGGAAGAGGAGGGAGGCGACGGCACAGAGTCCGAGCAGGGCAAACGGGCGCAAACATTTCATGGAAACCTCCGGCGCAGAAGTGAGTTCGTGGATTGAATGAGGCACAGAATAATCAAATCGCGCAAACGAGGCAAGTTACTTCTTTCCGGCGCAGGTCTCATACACAGGCTGCGGATGCGACAAGGCGTCCCATCGCAGCATCTGGAGGGCATCGTCTACGTAGGCCGGTGAACGCATGCCGACAAGCACCGAGGTCACACCGGCAGTACTGCGTAGCACCCACAAGCATTTTTGCGACAAGGTCGCCGCGCGCCGCGCCTCCGGAAGCAGGGGATTGAGGGTGCGATGCAAGTCCTCGGTGCGCAGACGGCTGCGCTCCGCCGCTTCCCGTTGCAGACTTCTCAAGAGCGCGAGCAGTTCGGGCACATAGCGATCCCGCCAGGATTCCCATTGCTCCGCCACGGTGCCGGTGAACGCCTCCGCCAGCGCCCGCAGCACTTGGTTCACGTGCGGCGCGATCATGTGCTGTTCGATCTGTTCCCAATGCTCCAGTCCCTGGATCTGCGTCCGGATCCGGTTCAGTTCATCGGCCCATCGAAAGAAGTCACTCGGTACCATGCCCTGTCCACTGTGCGCCACCGCCGGCGCGAGACGCGTACGATACTCCTCTTCAAGCGTCGCAACTTTCTGGCGCTGTTCGTCGAAGGTTGCTTCTACTGCCGGCACCGACACATCGGCCAACCGGACGACTCCGCCGCGCTGAGCCGGCATCGCGTTCAAGGGGCGATTCACCAAGACGGCAATGCCTGCCCGCATCGCTTCCTCCAGCAATGTTCTGCCGTTGCCGGGGCCGGTGTTGGCGACCAGCGCCGCGCCGGATTCGTAGAGATTCATCGGACACTGCAGGACGGTGAAATGATGCGACGAGATGCCGGCCTTGTGTGCAGCCAGGGTCGCCGCATCGATCATGCGGGACAGCGATGTCGCGCCTGGCTCGTCCGCTCCCGCGGTGGAGGTATTCGAGGAGACGCCGTAGCCACGCAGGCGACCGGCTTGGACTTGCCCTTCGAGATACTCGAACGCCCGCTGCAACCGCCGATAGAATTCGACACGGAGTTCAGGCAGCGGACGCGATTCATTCCCGCCGAGCTTTGCGGCATGGGAGAGAAAGTATTCCGGATTGTGCAGCAGGCAGACATCCAGCGTGGCCAGCCCCAACCGATCCAGCGACAATGTCAGTTGATCGGCAAGAAAGTCCGGATGGATGCAATGCCAGATGTCGTCGCCGTATTTCACCATCTCGGGATAGGGCTTTCCGGATTTCTCCCGCGCCTGCGCCTGCGTCAGATTCTGCCCCTGGACGTAGCCGATCTTCGACACCACAACCACTGCTTCCCGGGCGAGGTCTCCGGCGCGGATCAACCCCTGCAAGACCGATCCGACCAGTTGCTCACTCTCTCCATCCATGTAGTTCGTGGACGTGTCGATCAGATTGCAGCCAGAACGAATCGCCTTGATCAGCGCTTCACGCTGTTCCGCTTCGCGCAGGCCCACACGATAGGTGCCGAACCCCAGCCGGCTGACCGTCAGGCCCGTCGCACCGAACGGGCCGAATCCATGGGCCAAGGAGCCGGGGCCGGATGCCGCATGGATGTGTCGCGCGGCATAGGTTGCGGTGCCCTGGGCCGTGGCATGTCCTGGTTGCAACGAACCACTCAAGACCTTCTGGGCTGAGGTCGCCGCAGCGACTTGTTGCTGAGGATCGAGCAACGCAGGAAGTTCCGCCGGATCGGTGATCGGCCGACGGCAGGAGAAGTTCCGGCAGACATACAATGCCGGCTGACCGTCGACCAGGGTTTTGCCCTGCAGCAAGGGATGCGCGGCCGGAGCATCCGGGATGACCTGATGGGCCAGCACACGATTGGGGACGTAGATCCGATTCACGGCGGCGCGCAAGACCTGGGTGCCCGCCGCATCGGCCGCCCCCACGACGGCGATCTCCGCGGGGCCGTTGGTGAGTAAATCCACGACGATCAGGCTTTTGGCGAACGCTCGGGGATACCGCGCGATCTGTCGGCCGTAGGCCCGAACGGCGGCTGCGGCAGCTTGACGAAAGTCCTCCCGCGCGAAATGAAAGGACAGGCGCGCCAGCACGGAGGCGGCGACGGCATTCCCGCTCGGGGTGGCGCCATCCGGTCCTTCACGGCTGCGCAGAATCAACGCTTCATGCCCGATTGCCGTGGTGAAGAAACCTCCCTGTTGCTCGTCGGCGAAGTCGGCGAGGATGTACTCGGCCAGGCGGACCGCCGCAAGCAGGTACCGCTCCTGGCCGCCTGCTTCGTAGGTCTCGATCAGGCCTTCGGCAAAATAGGCGTAGTCTTCGAGGTAGGCGTCCAGGTGGGCGGTGCCCGCGCGGTAGGTCCGCAGGAGTCGGCCGTCCGGCTTGGAGAGCCTGGTCAACAAGAAATCGCAGGCCCGTTGCGCCGCCTCGCGATATCGTGCCACGTCGAATACTCGGCCTGCTTCCGCCATGGCCCTGATCATCATGCCGTTCCAGGCCGTGATGACCTTGTCATCGAGCCCGGGAGGGGTGCGGCGCCCGCGCGCGGCATAGAGTTTCGGTTTGGCCTGCTCGATCGTCTGCCGCAGTTCATCAGCGGACAATCCCAGGTCCTTCGCGACCGTCTCCAGGCTGTGTGCGGTATGGAGCACATTCGTGTGTTCCCAATTGCCGGCAGCGGAGACGTCATAGTAAGCGCAGACCCGGCGCGCCGCCTCGTCGTCCTGGAGGACGGCTCGCACGTCGTCCGGCGTCCACACGAAAAACTTTCCTTCGACCCCTTCGGAATCGGCGTCGGTGGCGGAATAGAAGCCCCCTTCGGACGAGGTCATTTCCTTGAGAATGTAGTCGAGCGTCTCGCAGGCCACCCGGCGATAGTGCTCGTGTCCCGTGACCTGGTAGGCCTCGACATAGACATGCGCCAGCAGCGCGTTGTCGTAGAGCATCTTTTCGAAATGCGGCACCAGCCAACGGTCATCGGTGGAATACCGGGCAAAGCCGCCGCCGATGTGATCGTAAATCCCGCCGGCCGCCATCGCGTCGAGCGTGGTCCGCACCATGGTGAGCGTATGAGGATCTTTCGTGCGGTGATAACAACGGAGCAGCAGCGAGAGGCCCGTCGCCGGCGGAAATTTCGGTGCGCCGCCGAAGCCGCCGAGTGTGGCATCAAAATCTTCGGCAAACTGAGTCACGGCAAGATCGAGCTCGGCTTCGCCGACCGTCGTCGGGGAGGGCGCCGTGATGCCGTCCCGCAACCGCGCGGTCAGATTCGCGGCCTGTGCCACCACACCGTCGCGATCCTTCTCCCAGTATTCGGCGAGTTTCTTCAGGAGGGTCGGGAACCCCGGTCGGCCATACCGGTCCGACGGAGGAAAGTAGGTGCCTGCGAAAAAGGGGGTTTGATCGGGCGTCAGGAACACGGTCATGGGCCATCCGCCCTGATTCCGGTTCAACGCCAGCGTCGCCTGCATGTAGATTTCGTCCAGGTCCGGCCGTTCCTCACGGTCGACCTTGATGCAGACGAAATGACGGTTCATGAGCGCCGCCGTCGCCTCGTTCTCAAACGATTCCCGCTCCATGACATGGCACCAGTGGCAGGAGGAGTAGCCGATGGAGAGGAGGATGGGCCGGTTGAGTGTCGCCGCCTGCGCCAGGGCCTCCGGTCCCCAGGGATACCACTCCACCGGGTTGTACGCATGCTGGAGGAGATAGGGACTGGTTTCGTGAATGAGACGATTGGGGGCGCGAGACGTCGTGTGATCGGTCATGCGCGAACCGTATCACGCACCGACGGAATGGGTCAATGAAGCGGAGCAGAGGATTGGCGCGGGGAGCTGCGGGCAAAAAAAATTGGCCCGCGCCGGCATCCGGAGTCGCGGGCCAATTGTAGAATGCGAAAGAATCAGAAAGCGGGGCTCAGTGGCCGCCCTTCTTCTCTTCCTTCTTCTTATCGTCGCCGAACACGGTCTGGGAGAGGTGACCACCCTTCTTTTCGTCCTTCTTCTTGTCGTCACCGAAGACCGTCTGGGAGAAGTGGCCGCCCTTCTTCTCGTCCTTCTTCTTATCATCGCCCGCGAATGACGGAGCGGTGAACGCAACGAGAATGGCCGCCGCTACGAATGCAAACAGTGCACGCTTCATGGGAACCCCCTCCTTGAAAGTTGAGAATTAAGTGCCCACCACAAGGGCGGGGCGAGGGTAGCCAACCTGTCGGAAAAAGTCAATGCACGTCTTTGGGCCTGTCCAGCCACTGTAGAAATGTCCGGTTCATGGCTTGGCCTCGCGGGGCCGGGCAGGGAGAAGCGCTCGCAACGCCGATCTATCCCCGGTCCTGTTCCTCGGCCCGGCTGTGGTACACTCTTCACAAGCGCCGCACCTCATCGGGTCAACGAGCATGACCACGGACGACATCGGTCCCTACTCGAATTATCGTCTCACCGTCCGCCTCGCCCTCCTCAACAAACCGGGAATCTTCGCCAAAGTGGCTGCCCTGCTCGCCGAGGAGGGGGCCAATCTCGGCGCGGTGGACATCGTCTCGGCCAACGCCGAACGCATGATCAGAGACATCACCTTCGACGTGCAGAATGAAGCGCACGGGGAGCGGGTCCTCGAACGGCTGGAAGCGTTGCCGGAGGTGAACGTGCTCTCCGCCTCCGATCGGATTTTTCTCCTGCACCTGGGGGGCAAAATCAAAGTGCAGAGCAAGGTCCCGGTCACGACGCGGAATGTGCTGTCGATGATTTACACCCCCGGTGTCGGGCGCGTCTGCAAGGCGATCGCGAAAGACCCCTCGAAGGCCTACGCGTTTACCAGCAAGAGCAACAGTGTGGCCGTCGTCACGGACGGCTCCGCCGTCTTGGGACTGGGCAACCTCGGCCCTGCGGCTGCGTTGCCGGTGATGGAAGGCAAGGTCATGCTCTTCAAAGAATTGGCCGGGATCGATGCCTGGCCGATCTGTCTCGGCACCCAGGACCCCGAAGAAATCGTCCGTGTCGTCTGCGGCATCGCGCCGGGCTTCGGCGGCATCAATCTCGAAGACATCAGTGCCCCGCGCTGTTTTGAGATCGAACGCGCCTTGAAACAATCACTCGATATTCCCGTGATGCACGACGACCAGCACGGCACTGCCGTGGTCCTGCTCGCGGCGCTGACCAACGCGCTCACCGTCGTCGGCAAACGGATGGAGGAGGTCCGCATCGTCGTCAACGGCCTGGGCGCGGCAGGCACCGCGTGCTGTCGCATTCTCCTCGCTGCCGGGGCCTGCCACCTGGTCGGCTGCGACAAAGAAGGCATTGTCTTGATGGGGGAGGCGGAGGAGCTTCGGGCCTGCCGTACCGATCTACAAGCCTGTATTCGCCGCGATCGGCCCCGCGGCGCGGTCCACGACGCATTGAAGGGCGCCGACGTGTTCATCGGCCTCTCGGTGGGGAACGTCCTGACGAGAGACGATGTGGAGCGCATGAACCAGGATCGCATCGTCTTTGCCATGGCCAATCCCGATCCGGAGATCGATCCGAAAGTCGGGGACGAGGCCTCGCGCATTTTCGCCACCGGCCGCTCGGACTTCCCGAATCAAATCAACAACGCCCTGTCGTTTCCCGGCATTTTCCGAGGCGCACTGGATGTCCAGGCCGACGAGATCAACGAACCGATGAAACTCGCGGCCGCTCAGGCCATCGCCGACTGTGTGCCGGCGGATGCCCTCTCTGAGGACTACATTATCCCGAGCGTCTTCGACCGCGAGGTGGTGCCGCGCGTGGCCAAAGCCGTGGCTGCCGCCGCCCGTGCCTCCGGGGTCGCCCGGCGCCGCATCAAAATCGACGACGACGCGCGCTGACCTGCCGTTTACACATTCGCCGTATTTGTTCTTCCTCATTGGCGTCAGCCGAGTAATCCAGGTAGAGTACGAGCAGCAGTCATTGCCCCAAGCCGGTGCGTCCGTTCCACGACAGCCCCCCGGTGCGGTGATCTCAATCAGGAACGCGACGTGACGCCGACGACCATCCAAGTGATCGGAACCATCCTATTCGCCACGGCGATCACGCATACCTTTGCCACCTCCTTCTTCCAACACCTGGCCCATCGGCGTCCGGCCCATGCAGGGTTGTGGCATCTCCTGGGTGAGGTCGAAGTCGTCTTTGGTTTTTGGGCGGCGGTCCTCATGGCGGCGATGTTCATCACCGATGGCGCGACCGCTGCGTTGCGGTATATCGACGCCTATCCGTTTATCGAGCCGATGTTCGTGTTTGCCATCATGGTCATCGCGGGATCCCGTCCGATCCTGCAAACGGCGCGGCGATCGACGCAGGTGCTCAGCCGCTTGTTGCCCCTTCCGTCGAACGTGGCGTTCTATGTCACGGTGATGGCGGTCGTTCCGCTGATGGGGTCGCTGCTGACCGAGGCCGCGGCCATGACCCTGGCTGCGCTGATCCTCCGCGATCGGTTTTTTCGCCATGGCCTTTCGTCGAATTTGCAATACGCCACGTTGGGCGTCTTGTTCGTCAACGTGTCGATCGGCGGTACCCTGACCCCGTTTGCCGCGCCCCCCATCCTCATGGTCGCGGCGACCTGGCAGTGGGATATGACCTTCATGGCCTCCACCTTCGGATGGAAGGCGGCGATTGCCGTCTTCGTGAACGCCGTCGTGTTGACGGTGTTGTTTCGACGAGAGTTGGCCGCGCTCCCGAGCGAAGAGCGCCAGAGCGACGGGGCCCCCACACCCTTCCCCTTGGTGGCGATTCATCTGTTCATGCTGGCCGGGGTCGTCGTGTTCGCTCACCATCCGGCCATCTTCATGGGCCTCTTCCTCTTTTTCCTCGGCTTCGCCCATGCCTATGAGCGGTATCAAAACCGGCTGCTCCTCCGCGAGGGGCTGCTTGTGGCGTTTTTTCTGGCCGGGCTGGAAGTGCTGGGCGGACAACAACAATGGTGGCTACAACCGATCCTCTCGCAATTAAGCGAGCACGCCGTGTTCTTCGGCACGACGTTCTTGACCGCCTTTACCGACAACGCCGCGTTGACCTATCTGGGCTCCTTGGTCGATGGCCTCTCCGATGCCTTTAAGTATGCGCTGGTCGCAGGCGCAGTCACCGGTGGAGGCTTGACGGTCATTGCCAACGCGCCGAACCCGGCCGGTCTGGCGCTGCTCCGGAACCATTTTGAAGAAGAAAGCGTGAGTCCTGCCAAACTGGCCCTGGCAGCTCTGCCGCCGACCATCGTCGCGGCCGCCGCCTTTTTACTCCTGTGAGATTCTCCCGCCCTCGCCCCTTAACCATCCGGAAATCGTTGTGCTAAGATGCGGACGACCTTGCCCCACGCCCGCGAGGTCTCGCCGGACGAGGACCTGTGGCCTTCTCAACCAATCGCCTGTTTAAATATCAACGAGGCATGCGACGACGGATCGGCATGCTGCGCGCCAAGAATGTGGACAGCATGGAATTTGCGGTCGATTTCATGATGCAGGAGCGGGTGGACAGCTACTTTCGCATCGAACCGGCGCTTGAAGAAGTGGAACGGTCCTTGGGGCAAATCGAAGACGAATTGGACCGGGTGAGGGATGTCTCCGGCGCCTCGCGCTTGGAGTCGCGTTTGGAATTCGTCGAAGACCGCTGGGATGAACTGGACAGCGAGATACGGGAACGCCCCCGTCGCCGTCGTCGCAAGATCAACCTGGCCGACTTTTTGAAGACCGCCGGAGGAGACGGCAGTCCCGCCGGTACGAGCGGCGAGGTCAACAACGCCTACGACGCCTACCAGCTGCTGGGGCTGGAGTTCGGCACCCCGCTGACCGACGTCACCACCGCGTTCCGGCAACGCGCCAAGGAACTCCACCCCGATGCCCGCAACGGCGACCGGAGCTCCGAACCCGAACTCCGACGCATTCTCGAAGCCTATCAATTTCTCAAAGAGTACCTCAGCCTGAGCAACACCGAACCGCCCATTTCCCGCGGCGACTATCGTCCCACCGAGTAACCCATGGCCACATTACAACCGGACCAATCCTTCATCACCTCCGACGACATGCTCGACGCCCTCTGCGACCGCCTGGCGGAAAGCCGCGTGATCGCGATCGACACCGAATTCATGGGAGAGGACCATTTCATTCCGCGACTGGAACTGATTCAAGTCGCAGCAGAGGGCGTCGCGGCGGTCATCGATTTTCCCGCCGTTCAGGCCGGGGCGCCGATGGCTCGGTTCTGGGAACTCGTCTGCGAAGCCCGGATCGAAAAAGTCCTGCATGCCGGGCGGCAGGACCTTGAGCTGTTCGCGCACCATGCGGGCCGACTCCCGAAACCGTTCTTCGACACCCAGATCGCCGCCGCCATGGTCGGCTATGGTGCGCAGACCGCCTATGCCAACTTGGTGCAGCGGGTGCAGGGCGTCAAGCTCGACAAGGCGCATACGTTTACGAACTGGAGTCAGCGCCCGCTGAGTCAGGAGCAGTTGGTCTACGCGCTGGACGACGTGACGTTTCTGCTGCCCATTCACCGGCACCTGCGCCAGAAATTGTCCGTCATGGGTCGGCTCGAGTGGGTGGACGAAGAATTTTCCCGTTTGGAGGTCTCGCTGGGCGCACAGGCGCGCGACCCGCAAGAGCGGTATCAACGGATTCGGGGATGGGATAGTCTCAAACCGCGCGCCGCCGGAGTCCTCCGCGACCTCGCCGCCTGGCGTGAAGGCGAGGCGCGACGCCGCAACGTGCCCCGGGGACGCGTGATGCGCGATGAGGTGCTGGTTCAATTGGCGCGTCAAACCCCACGGACGCTGGAGCAACTCCGCAGCATGCGAGGCATGTATTCTTCGGAGGTCGAACGCAACGGGCAAGCGTTGCTGGCTACCATGCAGCAGGCGCTGGCGCGCCCCGAGTCCGAATGGCCGGACGTACCGCGTGATCGCAAGCCGGACCCGGAATCCACGGGCATACTGGAACTGCTGCAGGCCGTGCTCAAGTCGCGCGCGGCGGTGGAAAACATCGCGCCGACCATGATCGCCACCTCCGGCGATCTACAAGCTCTTGTCGAACGCGCCTCACCGCTGGAGGAACCGGATATTCCGGTGTTGCGTGGATGGCGACGTCAGTTGGTAGGGGAAACGCTCTTGCATGTCTTGTCCGGAGATCTCAAGGTGTGGATCGACCCGGCGGTCGGCAAACTGCGCTTCGGGCATCTCGATCGATCGTAGCCGTTCCAATCGAAACCTCACGCCCCAGCCGCCCCGCGCTTCACCGGTTCCTACAACAACGGCCACCAAGCTCCCACGTACCCATCAACGGCCGACACGACCGGACGCAGGGGAACGAAGGATGCGGCGCTCTTTCCACATGCCGAAGAGCAACGTGAGGAGCGCGAGCCCGATTTCATCGGCCAGGGGAATCACGTCGGGCACGATGAAGTCAGCCACGGTCAGGAGCGCGAACAACAGAAAGAGCGACGGAAACCGCAGATTGAGACGTTGAAGCAGCCGCCCCAGGAACGACACACGGTCAGTTGAACCATAGGCAAACATCTGAACCCTCACTCTTCCCACGCCGACATCGCACCCGACCATCAGACGGACTGCCTGGAATCCGCTTATAAGAGTTCGCTGATCGTATCGGCCGGGCGCGCCAACATCGCCTTGTCACCCTTTTCCACGATCGGCCGCTGAATCAGATCCGGGTGAGCGATCATCTGATCCAAGAGTTGGTCCTCGCTCAAAGCGGGGTCGGAGAGCTTCAACGACTTGTAGAGATCTTCCTTCGTCCGCAGGACCTCGCGTGCGGAGAGACCGGCCTTTTTCAACAGCGCCTTGAGCTGACTCTTGGTAAACGGCTTCTCGTAATAGTTGATCGCGGTGAACGGTTGCCCGCTCTCGCGCACCAAGCGCACCGCTTCACGGCAGGTTGAACAGGTGGGTTTCTGATAAATCGTGATCTCCGCCATACGCTGCTTCTCGCTCCTTCCTTCCAGGTTCCCTTGACGCTAATTTTTCACCTGTGTTACATGGACGCAGGCCATTAACCTCGAAACACTCGTCATTACCCATGCCAATCTTCGGAACCGACACCAGCGACCAGACCGGCAAGTTTTCTTGTGCCACCGCCACGCAGCGCACCTTGAAAGACCTGCGAACCAAACGCAAAGGCCAGCCGGTCTTTGTGGTCGGACACCGGTTGGAACGAAAGGGCTCGGAAGCCACCTTCGAGGTCTTCAACGACCGGTTGGCCGTGATTCGCTTCGAGGACGACGCCCGCCTGGGATACGATCCGCTGGAATTGCTGCTGCCCACCGAAATCGACGAGAAGGGCGTGGCCTACTTCGAAATCCGCACCTGCCGGGTGTGTGAGCAATTATTCCCGCTCACCGCCGAGGAATGTGATGCGGAGGAAGAGCCGACCGTCTGTCCCGAATGCGCCTCACAGAAGTGATGAGTGCTCAGTGGTGAGTTGTAAGTGATGACTCATCACTTACAACTCAACCCCATTTCATTCAATCTACCAGCGGGGCAATCTCGACGGCCTTCTTGATCAGGCAATCGCCCGCATATCCCTGCAGCGCCATCGGCAGCATGCTGGCATCGAGCACCCGGGCGGAGAACACCTTCAGCCCTTCTGCGATCTTCGCCCCCTCGAGCTTCAACGCGTGACAGACTTCCAACGTCCGCCAGACCGGATTCCCGGCGACCGCATCCCCAGGAATGAGCTTCAGATCCGAGACCGCTCCCTCCGCCAACACCTTCGCGGAAATGCGCATCTTATCTTTCGGCACGGCACTGACGACGGCAAAAAATATCTGTTCGTCCTCGCCCCACACAGGAACGACCGCACTCATCATCGTCAACAGCACCAACGGCAGCCAGTACGACCGGCTCATGCCTCACCTCGTTGTGGCGTCGGAGTGGGTATCGGACCGAATATCTCGCCCGGAGGGCGGAAGACGCCCAGACGGCTCGGACAAGGAACCGGCCGCGGGACCTCCGTGACTCAGCGTGCTGCGTCCGACCCGCTGTGAGCCCGGTGAAACGGTCGACCCTGCTTGTTCGGCCGGCCGTTCACCGCTGCTTAACCACAATGCCGCCGCACCGGCGCCCAGAAGCCCGAGTCCCACCAGGTTGCGCGCCAACCGCGTCACGTCTCGCCCCTCATTCGAACGTCACGATCGTTTCGCGGTAGTATGCCAAGCGAGTGCCATCAATTCAAGGTGACCGCTGGGTCGATCGGCTCGATCATGGTAAGCTGAAGCGGGTCGGCTTCCATCATCAAGCCGGACGGATGCGGACTCCGTCAAACCGTCTACCGCATCGCTCAGAGCCCGTCACCTGTTCTATTGAGAGAGGAGAGTGAGTCTATGCCGCACGATTTTATGCCGGGCCTTGCCGGCGTTCCCGCTGCCAAATCCGCCATCAGCGATGTGGACGGGACGCGAGGAATCCTTGAATACCGTGGCATTCGCGTCGAGGAACTGTGCCAGCACTCATCGTTCCTCGAAACCAGCTACTTGTTACTGTTCGGCCGACTGCCGAACGCCAGCGAGCTGACACAGTGGGTCAACGATGTCACGCACCATCGCCGGATCAAGTTTCGTATTGTGGACCTGCTGAAGGTGATGCCTGAACACGGCCATCCCATGGATGCCTTGCAGGCGGCTGTCGCGGCGCTCGGCATGTTTTACCCCGGTCGCAATGTCAAAGATGTCGAGAACAACTACTGGTCGGCCGTACGCCTAATCGCCAAACTGCCGACCATCGTGGCCGCCTGGGCCAGACTGCGACGCGGGGACGAATACATTCCCCCGCGGGACGACCTGCCGTTTGCCGAGAACTTTCTCTACATGCTGACGGAGAACATGCCCCATCCGCTGTGGAGCGAGGTCTTCGACGACTGTTTGATCCTCCACGCGGAACACACGATGAACGCGTCGACTTTTGCCGGCATGGTCACGGCCTCGACGCTGGCTGACCCGTACACCGTGGTGGCGTCGTCGATCGGCGCCTTGAAAGGGCCACTGCACGGCGGCGCCAACGAAGAAGTGGTCATGATGTTGCGGGACATCGGCACGCCGGCCCAGGCCAAGTCGGCGGTCGAGGCTCGGCTCCAAGGCAAGAACAAATTGATGGGGTTCGGGCATCGGGTCTACAAGGTAAAAGATCCGCGCGCGACGGTCCTGCAGGATCTCTGCATGCGGCTGTTCAATGTCTGCGGGACCTCTCCGCTCTACGAAGTGGCGGTGGCGGTGGAGCAACTGGCAGGGGAGCGGCTGAAGGAGAAGGGCATCTACCCCAACGTCGACTTCTACTCAGGCATTATCTACGACAAGATGGGCATCGAGGTGGATCTGTTTACCCCGCTGTTCGCGATGGCGCGGGTCAGCGGGTGGCTGGCGCATTGGTTGGAGCAGTTGCGGGAGAACAAGCTGTACCGGCCTGACCAAATCTACTCCGGCGAACACGACCGGCATTATGTGCCGATCGACCGGCGGTAGGCCGATGGTGGGCTACTCGGTGCGGCCAATGAACCACCAGACCACCACGGACGTCACGAACATGATGCCGCCGAGCAACGCGTAGGATATGAATTCCAACATGGCGATCACCTCCCTGTATGAAGGGGGCTACTAAATAATGACGGGCACCCTAATGTCAAGGCCCGGCGCGGAACATTCTCCTCTGCTGGACGCTCTTGACTTCAGCAGACAGGAGATTACCTCCAAACTAGTAAGTAGGATGTCGCAAGCGCACTATCGACAATCCACACACACAAGGAGGTTTCTCCATGGCGATCGTACGATGGGATCCGTTTCGAGAGTTGCAGGACATGTCCGACCGTTTAAACCGCATGATTGCGCATCCCTCATCCGCCGGCAACGTCGGGCAGGGGAAGGAAGTCATGACAGTGGCTGATTGGACCCCGACCGTGGATATCAGCGAGACCGAAGCTGAATATGCCATCAAGGCAGAGCTTCCCGAGGTGAAACGGGAAGACGTGAAGGTGACCGTCGAAGACGGGGTGCTCACCATCCAAGGAGAGCGCAAGCAGGAGAAGGAAGAGAAAGGCAAGAAGTACCATCGGATCGAGCGGTCTTATGGCCGGTTCGTCCGAACCTTCACGCTGCCGGATACGGTCGATGAGAGCAAGGTGAAGGCGGAATATGCCGACGGCATCCTGCATCTGCATCTGCCGAAATCGGAAAAAGCGAAGCCCAAGCAGATCGAGGTCAAAGTCGCCTGATCGCCCGACAGGGGTTCTGAAGCAAGGCCCGCGCATGCGCGGGCCTTTTCTTTTTGATTGACCACTCCCACACCCATATCCTCACCCGTGATCCGCCGGACCCCGCGACGACGTCACAGCTAGAGCCGCCTAGGGACACAGCTGATGCTTGTGCTTCCGCAGGGGGAGCGTTTAATATGCGCCGTTCCTGCACGTTAACCGCCAGCCATTCGAGGAGATTCGACGATGAAGAACGCTTCACGCCCGTCCGACCGCACCACATCCCTGACGACCGCCACGCGCATGGAGCGCGACACGATGGGGGAGCTGCCGGTTCCATCCAATGCCTATTACGGCGTGCAAACCGCCCGCGCGATTGAAAATTTCCCGATCAGCTCGCTGCGTATTCCACGATCCATGATCCGGGCCATGGGCCTGATCAAACGCGCCGCTGCATCGGTGAACCACTCGCTCAAACTGCTCGACAAAAAGCCGGCCGACGCCATCGTGCGTGCCGCCACCGAGGTCGTCGATGGGCGGCTCGATGCGGAATTCCCGGTGGACATTTTCCAAACCGGTTCAGGCACATCCACGAACATGAACACGAACGAAGTGATCTCCAACCGGGCGACGGAATTGCTCGGCGGGGCCAGAGGCAGCAAGCTGGTCCACCCGAACGACCATGTCAACCTGGGGCAATCGAGCAACGACGTCATTCCCACGGCGATCCACATCGCAGCGTCCGAAACCATCCAGCGGCAACTGATCCCGGCCTTGACCGAGCTCCATAAGGCGCTCAAAGGCAAGGCCCGCGAGTTCGACAAGATCGTCAAAATCGGACGCACCCATTTACAGGATGCCACGCCGGTTCGACTGGGCCAGGAATTCGGAGGCTATGCCAGACAGATCGAACTGGGAATCGCGCGGATGAAACGGGCCCAGGCTGCCCTGAGCGAAGTCGCACTCGGCGGGACCGCAGTCGGCACCGGCCTGAACTGTCATCCGAAATTCGCCGCCAAGGTCATGGCCATCATTTCCAAGGAAACCGGTTGCAGCTTTAAGGAGGCGGTCAACCATTTCGAAGGGCAATCGGCACAGGACTCCCTGGTGGAAGCGAGCGGGGAGTTACGCACCCTGGCCGTGAGCCTGATGAAGATCGCCAACGATATTCGCTGGCTGGGCTCGGGCCCCCGCTGCGGACTGGGCGAAATCAACCTGCCTGAGACCCAACCCGGATCGTCCATCATGCCGGGAAAGGTCAATCCGGTCATTGCGGAATCCGTCACCATGGTCTGTGCACAGGTCATCGGCAACGACGTCACGATCACGGTCGGCGGCCAGGCCGCCAACTTCGAATTGATCGTCATGTTGCCGGTCATGGCCTACAACCTACTGCAGTCCATCGAGCTCCTCGCGACCGCCTCGACGAACTTCGCCGTGAAGTGCATCTCGGGCATCAAGGCGAACGAAGCACGCTGCAAAAGCCTGATCGAGGAAAGCCTGGCGATGTGCACCGCCCTCGCTCCGGTCATCGGGTACGAGGCAGCCGCAAAGCTGGCCAAGGATGCGTACAAGTCCGGAAAGACCGTGCGCGAAGTGGCCCGCGAGCAGAACGTGTTGCCGGAGAAACGACTCTCTCAACTCCTCGACCCCTGGAGGATGACCCAGGCCGGCGGGCCGGTCGGCAGCGCCGGCGGATAGAAACCTAATGTGCCGTCACAATGGCAGCGACACGAGTCGGTGCCGGGCTGTCGGAAGCCCTCTCCGCTTTTGACAGCCCGACAACCCCTATGCTAACGTGCCAAAAATTTTGGGTTCTTTGGCCATCGGATGGTCGAAGATCATCACGATTCATTCTAGATATACATTGAAGGGTAGATAATGAGCGCAACCGGTTCCGAGACAAGCGGACATGTGGTAATCGTCGTGGGCGCAGGCCCCGCCGGAATGGCCCTGGCCAAGAACATGGCGGATGCGGGTCATGAGGTCATCATCCTCAATCGCGACATCAAGTTTGGCGGGTTGGCGGAATATGGGATTTTCCCCAGCAAACTCAAACTACGTGGCGGATTGAAGAAGCAATATTGGGACATGCTCGAACAACCCAACGTGCACTACTTCGGCAACGTCTCCGTCGGTCAGGGGAAAGACCTCTCCGTGGAGGACTTGCGGGCATTGGGCGCCAGCGCAATCGCCTTCTCAATCGGAGCGCAAGGCACGAAAGCCATCGGTGTCGAAGGCGATTCTGCCAAAGGTGTGTTCCATGCAAAAGACGTCGTCTACCACTTTAATCGCCTGCCTGGATTCGGCGACCGTCCGTTCGACATGGGCAAACACGTGGCTATCATCGGAGTCGGCGATGTGATGGTCGATATCGCCCACTGGTTGATTCGGTACAAGAAAGTCGAACGCGTCACGGCGATCGCCCGCCGCGGCCCCGTCGAACGCAAGTACAATCCAAAAGAAATCAGGGCCGTCTGCTCAAACATGGATCAGGAAGGCATCGCTAAGGAATTTGCACGTATCAAGGAGCGACTCGCCGCCGTCGGTCAAAACGCAGACGAGGTGCTGGCGAGCCTGACGGCAGAGTTCACCAAATGTGAGCAGACCGACAGCCCCTCGAAAATGGGCTTCCGTTTTCTCGCTTCACCCAAACGGGTGCTGGTCGACAGCAACAACCGCGTGCGGGCGTTGGAGATGGAAGAAAACAAACTGGAACCGAAAGGCGACGATACGGCCGCAGTCGGCCTCAAACAGTACTACGAATTCCCCGTGGATAGCGTGGTCTTTGCCGTCGGTGATCGGGTCGATGACACAGTGGGGCTGCCCTACAAGAACGGCGTCTATGTCACGAATCCTACCAAGACCGGCAACGATCCGGACGATGCCCTGTTCCAAGCGTATGATGAGAAGTCCGGTCAGGTGGTCGACGGCGTGTTTCTCGCCGGATGGGCGCGAAAGGCGAGCGAAGGTCTCGTCGGGATCGCTAAGCGGGATGGAGACTGGTGCGCGGAAGTGATTGCGCGCTACTTGGGGACCAAGGCCGGACAGCCACGCCCCGGAGCAGGGGAAGTGCTGGCAAAGCTACAGGGCTTGCTGAAGGAACGGAAGAGCAGGCCGGTTGACCTCGACGGTCTGAAAGTCTTGGATGCCGTCGAGAAGGCTCATGCCGGTTCACCGGATGCCATCGGAGAATTCAAGTTCGCGTCGAACGCAGACATGTTGGCCCATATCGAACGCGGGCGCGCCTAGCGCGCCCGCCGGTTCGTCACCCGTCGCCCCACTTCAGCTTCTCCCGCAACACTTCGTAATAGCTGCTTTCCGGAAAGCGAATGAGCCTGGTCAAATGCTCGGAGGCGTGAATCTCGACCGTATCTCCCTGTGTTAATGCCACGCCAACCTGGCCGTCCAGCGTCGCCATGGCGCCGTCGTCCCTGCTGGTCAACATCACTTCAATCTGGGCTGTGGCCGGCACGATCAAGGGGCGATGCGTCAGGGTGTGAGGACAGACCGGCGTCAGAATCAAGGACGGGACAGCTGGATTGATGATGGGTCCGCCCGCGGAGAGCGAATAGGCGGTAGAACCTGTCGGCGTACTCACGATCAACCCGTCACCGCGTAAATTCGTGACGAACTGCCCTTGGATGGCAATCTTCAGTTCGATCATTCGAGCAAGGGTGCCCTTGCTGACGACCACATCGTTCAGCATGACCCCGCGCGCCACCGTTTCTCCATGTCGATGGACATGGGTTTTCAGCATCAACCGCTCGTCGAGCACGAAATCATTCGCAAAGACCCGCTCAAGCGACGGATACAAATTCTCCAAGCGCACTTCCGTCAGGAAGCCGAGTCCGCCCATGTTCACCCCGAGAATCGGAATTCCACGCTCGCCGGCCAGCCGCGCCGCATTCAACATGGTCCCGTCTCCGCCCAACACCAGAAGCACATCGGCTTTGCTGGCCAGTTGGGTTTTTTGAAACCCGCCCGGTTCCCCGAGCAGGGCGGTTGCGGTCGTATCCAATAGCACGTCGATGTTCCGGGAACGCAGCCAGCTGACCACAGCCTGGACGGTCGCCTTGACTTCCGGAAATTTTGGTTTCGTCAGGATGCCGATACTTTTACTTTTCATACGTGAGACCGCGAGACGCTGAGGTGCGGAGCCGGTTGAAAGGTGCGGGATTGTATCGAGATGATTCTTTGACTGTCAAACACGAGCACCGTGATGACGCCGGTTTCACGATCACGTGCGCGTGCACAGGCGCGTGCGATTCGACAGTCGTAGCGCGCCTTCCGCGATTCGCTCAATACCTTGACACCCCATATTGCGGTAGTTAGAATCACATCATGACGAGTGTGTGAGTCGTCAATCTGCATCACATCACTCAGCTAAGGCTTCTCATACAGACCCCATCACCATAAGGAGGCGGGATGTTCGAACGGTTCACGGACAAGGGTCGCAAGATCATCATCCTGGCACGTGAAGAAGCCGAGCGCCATCAGAACGATTACCTGGGCACCGAGCACCTGGTGTTGGCCATCCTTCGCGAGACGGATGGGATTGCGCTGATGATCCTCAAGAAAATGGGCCTCTCCACGGAACAGATCCGTCTCGAGATCGAGCGAAATCTACCGGGCGGCGGGACAACGATGACCTTCGGCGAAATTCCATTCAGCCCGCGGGTGAAGAAAGTCATCGAGTACGGAGTGGAAGAAGCCCGGTTACTCGGTCACAACCATATCGGCAGTGAGCATCTCTTGCTCGGCCTCCTGCGTGAAGAGGAAGGCATCGGCGGAAAGATTCTGAGGAGTCTTGGCGCCAACCTGCTCACCGCCAGGCAGCTGACGGTCACCTTCCTCAGAAAGTCGGCCCCGCGGGAACGAGACCGCAAGAGCAACACCCCCGCACTGGATGAATTCGGGCGTGACCTGACCCAGTTGGCCCAAGAGGGGCAATTGGATCCCGTCATCGGACGGGCGGATGAAATCGAACGCGTCCTGCAGATCCTCAGCCGCCGCTCCAAGAACAATCCCGTACTGATCGGCGAATCCGGCGTTGGCAAGACCGCCATCGTCGAAGGCCTCGCGCAGCGGATCATTGCGTCGGAGGTTCCCGACAATCTCCTCTCCCGTCGGGTGATTGCGCTCGATCTGGGCTCCCTCGTCGCCGGCACCAAGTACCGCGGCCAGTTCGAAGAGCGGTTGAAGGTGGTGATGAAGGAGATCGTGCAGGCGGGCAACATCATTATCTTCATCGATGAATTGCACACGCTGGTCGGCGCAGGCGCAGCTGAAGGCTCGATCGACGCCTCCAACATGCTCAAGCCGGCGCTGTCGCGCGGTGAAATTCAGTGCATCGGGGCTACGACGCTGGACGAATACCGCAAGCACATTGAGAAGGACGGCGCACTCAAACGGCGTTTTCAACCGATTCATGTGCAACCGCCGAGCACGGATGAGACCGTCCGTATCATCCAGGGCCTGCGCGACCGATATGAAGAGCACCATGGCGTAGAGATCACCGAAGACGCCATCGTCGAAGCGGTCAAGTTGGCGGATCGCTATATCACTGATCGATTCCTGCCGGATAAGGCCATCGATCTGATCGATGAAACCGGTTCGCGCGCCAAGTTACAAACCTATGCGCTGCCGACTGAACTCAAGGCGCTGGAGCAGGAACTCAAGAAGATCTCGCGTGAAAAAGAACTGGCCATCTCGATGCAGAACTTCGAAGAAGCCGTGCGCCATCGGGAAGAAGAAGAACGCTTGAGAAAACTGCTCGACGAGTCCAAACGTGAATGGAAAAAGAATCAGGAAAAGCACAAGCCGACGATCGGCAAGGAAGAAGTCGCCTATGTCGTGTCAAAAATGACCGGCATTCCTCTCTTTAAGTTGGAAGAGGAAGAGTCCAACAAATTACTCCGCATGGAGGAATTCCTCCACAAGCGGGTCATCGGGCAGAATGAGGCCATTTCGGCAGTCGCCCGCGCGATTCGTCGATCCCGGGCCGGCCTCAAGGAAGCGAAAAAGCCCATCGGGTCGTTTATTTTCCTCGGCCCGACCGGTGTCGGGAAAACGGAGTTGGCCCGCACGTTGGCCGAATTCCTCTTTAACAGTGAAGATGCGCTGATTCGCATCGACATGTCGGAATACCAAGAAAAGTTCACCAGCTCGCGTCTCTTCGGAGCACCCCCCGGATACGTGGGTTATGAAGAAGGCGGGCAGCTGACCGAAAAGGTTCGCCGCCGCCCATACTCCGTGGTTCTGTTCGACGAAATCGAAAAAGCGCATCCGGACGTGTTCAACGTGCTTCTCCAAGTCCTGGATGACGGCGTGCTCACGGACAGCCTGGGTAGGAAAGTCGATTTCAAGAACACGGTCGTCATCATGACGTCCAACATCGGAACCAAGCTGATCCAGAAGGGTGTCTCGCTCGGATTCCAGAATGATGAAAAGAGCGGACAGGAAGGACGCAGGAAGGATGAAGTGATGGGCGAGCTTCGCCGGTCCTTCAGTCCGGAATTCCTGAACCGGATCGACGAAATCGTGGTCTTCCACCCGTTGGAGAAGGATCACCTGATTCACATCCTGGATATTCTGCTGCGGGAGTTGAATCTCCGCCTCATCGACAAGAGCGTCAGCATCGACGTGGACGACGAGGTCAAGCAGTGGCTCATCAAGGAAGGGTACGAACCGCTGTATGGCGCGCGCCCGATGCGCCGCATCATCCAGCGGGCCATCGGTGATCCGTTGTCCGAAGAACTCATCAAGGGCCGTTTCAAGGACAACCGGAAGATTAAGGTCGTCCTGCGAGACGGCGCACCAGCGTTTATCGAACAGGAGGCCATGGCGGGCGTGTAGCTCGACGGCCATCCGTCAGGGTAGGGTCAACGCGTACTTGAGATCCTGTAGTACTACCGGCAACCCCCGCGGTCCTCAATCGGATCCGGGGGTTGTCGTTTTTTCGAAGCGCAAACCGTCCTTCATGAGATTTCGGCTCATCCCGTCCCAGCTCCTACCCATGGCTATTGGGCTTCAACGCTGTTCTTGCTCATCCTGCGTAGGGTCATGTCGGCAACCGCACGAACTGTATGGCACCTGTCTGTAGCATGACCACCTTCGGCGCCACTACCGTCCTCGGCCCAATCCTGGGAATTGAAACATCCTGCGATGAAACCGCTGCGGCCGTGCTCGATGGCACCGGACATGTCCTCTCCAATATCATTTCCTCCCAACAGGCGGTGCATGAGCGATTCGGCGGGGTCGTGCCGGAATTGGCGTCGCGCGCGCATATTCAAAATGTGGATCATGTCACTCGCCGGGCCTTGGACAACGCGAGACTCGGATGGCAGGACCTCACCGCCATCGCCGTGACGCAAGGGCCTGGCCTGGCCGGCGCCCTTTTGGTCGGGCTGAGTTACGCGAAGTCCATCGCGTACGCCCTGGGAATTCCGTTGGTCGGCGTCAGTCACCTTGAGGGCCATATCGCTTCGGCCTGGATCGATCGCCCGGCGTTTCCTCGAAACTGCGTGGTGTTGATCGCATCAGGTGGCCACACCCATCTGTTTCATGCGGACGAGTCGGGTGGCTTTCGGCTCATGGGACGTACGATCGACGACGCGGCCGGAGAGGCCTTCGACAAAGGCGCGCAGATGCTGGGCCTGGGCTATCCCGGTGGGCCACTCATCGATGCTGCCGCCCGCAAGGGGCGCCCGACAGTGGTGCGGTTCCCGCGCTCTCGTGTGAGAACCGGGGCCTTGGATTTCAGCTTCAGCGGATTGAAAACCGCCTTGCTCTATCACCTTCAAACCCTGACCCCGAACGCGATCGCCGAGCAGCAGGCCGACTTGGCAGCCTGTTATCAGGAGGCCATCGTGGACGTCCTCGTGCGACAGGCGTTCGCAGCGGTCGAGAGAGCAGGGGTGTCCGCACTCGCGGTCGTCGGCGGTGTGTCTGCGAATTCCCGGCTGCGGGCCAAATTGACCGAGCGGGCCACCCAAGAGGGGATAGAGTTGGGACTCCCGGCTCTCTCCTATTGCACCGACAATGCAGCGATGATCGCCGCCGCAGGGCAGCGGGCACTGCTCCTCGGCCAGGTCACGGCGCTGGACGGCGAAGCCCTGCCGGATTGTGTGTTGCCTTCCGCCGCACCTGGCGGAGCCACTGGCCGAAGACGGTAACACTCAAGTACTTTGGGAGTCTGACCATCGCCACCATTCACGGACAAATCAGTGGCCTGAAAGCCAGTCACCTTGCGGCGTTGGAGCGGTTGTACCGTCGGCGCATTCCGGCCTCGGTCGTGATCACGACCGAACTGGCGCGCACGGCGAGCCAGCTCTCACGCGACATGCGCCGTCCCATCGGACTGCTCATCACGCGCCGCGGAGTCATCGAACAGGTATTGGTCGGGCCGGGGTGCGCCCCCACCATCGAATCATTGGCAAAATTCAGAGTCGGCGCACACTCACTCCGAGGACTCCGACTCATCCGGACACATCTGCACGAAGAGCCGCTCAGTCAGGAAGACATCACCCACCTCGCGATGCTGCGGCTGGATTTGATCGGCGTGCTCGGTGTCACCCAGGAAGGGGAACCCAGTCTGTTGCATCTGGCCCATCTGCTGCCGCCCAACCCTGAGGGCGAGGTCTGCCGTCTGCTTAAACCGGTCCCCTTCCACGAACTCGACCTCCAATTGGATACGTTCCTGCATACGCTCGAAAGCGACCTCCAGCGTTCAGCTACTCACCATACGGTATCCGCCGGCACGGAATCCGCGATTCTGGTGAGCGCATCACCCCGAAGTCGCGCCGAGCAGGAAGAGCATCTGGAAGAGCTCAGCGAGTTGGCCGAATCGGCCGGCGTTCGCGTCCTTGACCGTGTCGTTCAACGCACCCAGGAAGGCTACGAACGGTACTTGCTCGGCAAAGGGAAATTGAAGGAGATGGTGATGCGCGCGCTCCAAAAGGGCGCCGACCTGATCATTTTCGACCAGGATCTTGCTCCCGCACAGGCGAGAGCGATCTCCGAGGTGACGGACATCAAAGTCATCGATCGGACCCAGCTCATTCTGGATATTTTTGCCCGCCGCGCTCACACGCGGGAAGGAAAGGTACAGGTCGAGTTGGCCCAGCTTCGTTACCTGCTCCCCAGGCTCCTTGGACACGGTACCTCGCTGTCACGTCTTGGGGGAGGCATAGGATCCAGAGGGCCGGGCGAAACCAAACTGGAGACCGATCGCCGCCGCATCCGCGATCGCATCGCGCACCTGGAGCGGGAAATTGCGGATGTCGCCCGCCATCAGGATCAGCGCCGAGCGAAGCGTATCCGGCAGGGGCTCCCCATTCTTTCCATCGTGGGATATACGAACGCCGGGAAATCCACGCTGCTCAACACCCT
Organism: Nitrospira defluvii; assembly: GCF_905220995.1. Taxonomy (NCBI): domain Bacteria; kingdom Pseudomonadati; phylum Nitrospirota; class Nitrospiria; order Nitrospirales; family Nitrospiraceae; genus Nitrospira; species Nitrospira defluvii. Next base: position 394,050 of record NZ_CAJNBJ010000017.1, on the reverse strand, counting down.
GACCCACAGCGAGATCCCCGCACAGGATCGGCTCTTTGAAACACTCGACACCACCAGTCGCCGCCTACGCTTCCCGCACGACCGGGAAGTCATCGTCACCGATACCGTGGGATTTATCCGGGACCTGCCCAAAGACTTGGTTGGCGCCTTTCGTACGACCCTGGAAGAACTCCGTGATGCCGACCTGCTGCTCCACGTGGTGGATGCCTCCGCAGTCGATATTGATCAGCAGATCAAGGCGGTCGACAGCATCCTTCAGTCGCTGAACATGGATACCATTCCACGGGTCATGGTCCTCAACAAGTGTGATCGGCTTGCCGCACAGGAAGTCACCGCGCTGAGTGCGCGTTATCATGCCATCGGCATCTCGGCCTTGAACCGGGACAGTTTACGCCCGTTGATCGCGCACCTTGAGACACTCCTCCCTGTGGTGCCGTCCTTCTCAGCGCCTGCGGAGCATCCGGACCAACCGCCACAGGACCTGGCACTTGCATCTCGATCTTAAGCGCTGCACAATTGGTGCCCATCAGCAACGCATCATGAAATCTGTCGTGACACCGACATCTTCCGCCTCCGCGGAACGCCGCCGCCTCCAGCGCATCCTCACGACGTTACGAGACACCGCACCGGCTATGAAGGTGGAATTGGACCACCGCACCCCCTGGGAACTGCTGGTGGCCACCATCCTGTCGGCGCAATGTACGGACCAGCGTGTCAACCAGGTCACGCCGAATCTGTTCCGCCGGTATCACCACCCACGCGATTATGCGGAGGCCGACCCGGCAGAACTGGAAGCCCTGATTCGCCCAACCGGATTCTTCAAGACAAAAGCCAAGAATCTGATGCAGTGCGCGAAGGTCGTCACCGAGCAATTTCACGGTGAGGTGCCGGATACGATGGACGCCCTCACGACCCTGCCGGGAGTCGGGCGAAAAACAGCGAATGTGCTCCTCGGCAATGTGTTCGACAAGCCGGCTGTGGTGGTTGATACCCATGTCAAACGCGTCTCCGGACGCCTGCACCTGACTCGCCATACTGATCCGGACAAAGTTGAAGCTGACCTACAAATGTTGCTGCCTGCACGCCAGTGGACGGAAGGATCACAACGGCTCCTTCTGCACGGCCGATACGTGTGCCTCGCGCGCGCACCGAAATGCCGAGACTGCGCGATCGCTTCAGAGTGCCGTTGGGAGGGGAAAACCGTACGATGATCCGGAGCATGACGGGGTATGGGAAAAAAGACGTGACGTCGCAGACCGCAAGCGTCACCGTGGAGATCCGTTCAGTCAATCACCGGTTTCTGGAAGTGGCGGTGCGAGTGCCTCGTTCCCTCGCACAGTTGGAAGACCAGATTCGAAAAACCGTCCAGCAACGCTGCCTGCGAGGTCGGGTCGATGTGTCGGTCTCCGTTCATGCCGCCGGCGGGAGCCTGAAAACCGTCCAGATTGATCAGGCGCTCGCCAAGCAATATCATGTCGCCCTCAAGAAACTGCAAAAAGGTTTGGGGCTGAAAGGCACCGTCGATATTTCCCTGTTGGCCGGATTTCGGGACATCGTCTCGATCACCGATGAACCGGTCGACACAGAACATCTGGGCAAAACGGTCGTGCGAGCCCTCGGTGGCGCGTTGACGGACCTGGAAAAGATGCGTAGACGAGAAGGGGATGCGCTGGTGAAGGACCTGCATGCGCATCTGGACGCGATTCGCATCGCGAAATCCGTTGTGGCGGATCGAGCACCGGAACTGGCCGCCAACGCATTTGGTCGCATGAAGGGGCGGATTGAAGCCCTTCTCCAGACCGAACTCCCGGACCCCGCGAGACTCCAGCAGGAGCTCGCCCTCTATGCCGACCGGTCGGACATCTCGGAAGAATTGGTCAGACTCGAGTCACATATGCTACAGTTCGACCAGACGCTCCACAGCAAGGAGTCCGTGGGGAAGACCTTGGAGTTTCTGCTTCAGGAAATGGGACGGGAAGTGAATACAATCGGCTCTAAAGCAAATGACGCCGACATTGCCGCGCTGGTCGTTCGCATGAAAGCCGAACTGGAAAAATTGCGCGAACAAGTCCAAAATGTGGAGTAACGCCGGTCTTGTCGACGGCACGATGAATCTATGAGCACCGCGCCCGTTCCACCCAACGAGAAACCGGCACAAGTACGACGGGGCATACTCTTCATCATTTCCGCACCATCGGGAAGCGGAAAGACAACTCTGTGCAAACAGATCACGGCTAACGTCCCTGGTCTCTGGCACTCGGTATCCTACACCACGCGGAAGCCGCGGCCGGGAGAGGTAAACGGTAAGGATTATCATTTCCTGGACGAGACGGCATTCCGGCAGATGATCGATCGGAACGAGTTCGTGGAATGGGCTCATGTCTACGGTAACTTGTATGGCACCCCGCGTAAGGAATTGACAGAAAAGATGGAGCAGGGCATCGACGTGCTCCTCGAAATCGACGTGCAGGGTGCCCGCTCAGTGAAGAAAAAGTTTGAAGACGGCGTCTATATTTTCATTCTTCCGCCCTCGTTTGATACCTTGCGCACACGATTGCAGAATAGGGCCGGGGACTCGCCGGAAGAGATTCAACGCCGCCTGCAGAAGGCCAAAGAAGAAGTGTGGAGCTACCGCGAGTATTACTACATCGTCCGGAATGACGACCTGAAGCAGTCGTTGAAGGAACTGGAAAGCATTTTTCTGGCGGAACGGACCAAAACCAAACGCCTGAATATGACCTGGTTGGAAGAAAAATTTATTCTCGACAAAGAGGGGAAGTCTGGCAATGCCGCTCAGGCCCCCGCATCAAAGGAGCAGCCGAATCATGGGTGAAATGTTGACGTTATTGCCTGAATACTCCAGCGACGAATTCGATTCCCGACACCGTTTGGTGATCGTTGCCGCGCAACGGGCGAAGCAGTTGGTCCAGGGGGCACGCATGACCGCCTCGTCCAAGTTCACCAAAGAGACCAGCATTGCCCTCGACGAAGTCTTGCGCCACAAGGTGAAATTCCTGGTCGGCAAGGAAGCCCGAGATGCGATCAAGGAATCCAAGCGCGTGAAGGAAGGCGAAACCGAGCGCCTCGCCATGATGACCGGCGAAGACGCGAAGGAAATCAAGAAAGAGCTGAGCGTCTACGTCGACGATACCGCAAAGCCCGCTGCCGCCCCGGAGGGCGAGGAGTAGTCTTCCTTCGTGCAGACCACCGGCCCCTCACTCCCGGGTGTCCGCCTTGTGCTCGCCGTCACGGGGAGTATCGCCGCCTATAAGGCGGTGAGTCTGCTGCGCCTGCTTCGGCGAGAAGCCGCGACAGTCAACGTGGTCATGACGGCCGGCGCCTGCCGGTTCGTGACCCCCTTGACCTTTGAAGTGTTATCCGGGTCGCATGTCGCGACGGATCTCTTCGAAGCCCACCAGGAAATGCTCCATCTCTCCTTGCCGGAGCAAGCCCAGGCCATCGTCATCGCGCCGGCCACGGCCAATTGTCTCGCCAAGGCCGCGCTTGGACTCGCCGATGATCTCCTCTCGACGATGCTCCTCACGACCCAATGTCCCGTGATTTTCGTCCCCGCCATGGACGGGGACATGTGGCAACATCCGACAGTGGTAGAACATGTCGCCACGCTCCGTGCACGCGGGGCGGTGATCGTGGAACCCGAGGAAGGGCCGCTCGCGTCCGGCCGCTCCGGCCAGGGACGATTAGCTGATGAACAGCGAATCTTGGCAGCCCTCCAGACCGCACTGTTCCCGCGAAAAGACTGGTCCGGGCGTCGGGTACTCATCTCCGCCGGCCCGACACAGGAGGCGATCGACCCGGTACGGTTTATTTCCAACCGGTCGTCGGGAAAGATGGGGTATGCACTGGCCGAGGCCGCCAGGATGCGGGGTGCGGAGGTGGTGTTGGTGTCAGGCCCCACGGCACTTCCTGCGCCGACCGGCGTCGACTATTGTCCCGTGACCACTGCCGAAGAGATGCGGAAGGCCCTGCTGAGCCGGTTTACCTGGAGCGACACCGTCATCATGGCCGCCGCGGTCGCAGATTTTCGTCCCGCACACCCATCTCAGCACAAACTCAAGAAGCGTCACCACCCGATCACTCAGTTGGATCTCACCCCGACAGACGATATTCTCCAAGAGTTAGGCGAGCGCCGCACGACGCAAGTGCTGGTCGGGTTCGCTGCAGAAACCGAGGATCTCCTTGCCCATGCGAGAGAAAAGCTGCATGCTAAGCACGTTGACCTGCTCGTCGCCAACGACGTGTCGGCGGCAGGCTCCGGGTTTGGGTCGGACACCAACCGGGTTGTCCTGCTGGCTGCAGACGGCGAGGCCGAGGAGCTTCCTCTTCTGCCAAAACGCGACGTCGCAGACCGGATTCTCGACCGAATCCTGACAGTGCCGACCGCTCGTCGGACGACGAAGCCGGTTGGACGTTCCCGCCGTTAAGGAGTCGCACGTGGCAGCATCTCCGCGCATCGATCCGGCCATTGCCGCGGAAATTGATCGGTTGGCGACAGCCGTGGCCAAAGATCCTCGCTCGAAAGACTTTCTTCCCCTCGCAGATGAGTACATCAAGGCCGGCATGTGGCAGGAAGCCGCCGCCGTCCTCGAAGATGGCCTCAAAGCCTATCCCGGTTTTGTGACCGCCATGGCCGCGCTTGGGCGGGTCTACGACCAGCTGGGCCAGCCGGCGAAGGCGAAGTCTATTCTCGAAGACGTGGTGAAACAACGCCCCGATAATCTGCGCGCGCATCGTATTCTGGCGAAGCTCTACCAGAGCGAAGGGCACACCGAACAGGCCCTGAGTTCGTGCATGGCCATCCTCAATGCCAATCCCTTCGACGAGGAAGCGCTCTCCCTGAAGCGGACCATTACCGGCGCACCAATCGACGCGCCGCCCGCGAGGCGCGAGAAAAAACGTCTCGGGGTTGAGTCTACATCCGAGAAGCTCAGGATCGAGAGCCCTGCTGCCGTCGGTTCCGACTCGATCCGGCCATCGACACCAGCGACAAACGCAGCGGCTGCCACACCCGTGAGTGCATCGGTACCGGAACCGTCCACCATGAAACATGCGGCGACGATTGCCCGCCTCGAAGCGTGGCTCGGAACCATTCAATCCAAACGCCACCCTGAGTCTGGCCCACGCTAGTCCTCCTGGCTTCTCGTGCCACTCTGCGATCAGCGTTTGACCCACCCCCGGTAGCCTGTTAGAATGCCGCCGCTGCTGGCATCCCTATCCATTGCAGCCTACTGACAACCGGGGCGCGCGACAGACAGATGCTGCGGCTGCTTGTGCTTCATGGTCCCAATCTCAATCTCCTGGGCACGCGAGAACCGTCCGTCTACGGGCAGATGTCGTTACCGGACATCAACAAGTCCATCGCCCGCCGTGCCGGCGAGTTGGGGATTGCGGTACAGACCAAGCAAACCAATATGGAAGGGGAGCTGGTCACCTGGATTCAGAACGCCCGTGGGCATTTCGACGGCATCATCATCAATCCGGCTGCGTATACCCACACCAGCATTGCGATTCGTGATGCGATTGCCGCCGTTGCACTGCCCACGGTGGAAGTTCACTTGTCGAACATTCATCAGCGAGAGGAGTTTCGCCACCACTCCTTCATCGCGGCGGTCGCCCTGGGCCAGATTGCCGGATTCGGTCCGACCGGGTATCTGCTGGCCTTGGAAGCCTTGACCGCCCATCTTGAAGCAGGTGGCACACCGTCGCGCTCGCGCACGGACGTGAAGAAGCACCTTACGACTTCGCGCCGTTGAACCTGTTGTACCAAGGAGAGTTGTTGTGATTTCGACCGCAGAGTTTCGGAACGGCAGCCCGTTAATGGTAGAAGGCCAACCCTTTTATATCGTGGAATTCCAGCACGTCAAACCCGGCAAGGGGGGGGCATTTGTCCGGACGAAGCTGAAGAGTTATCTTTCCGGCAACGTCCTCGACCGGACCTTCCGTTCGGGAGAAAAATTCGACACGCCCCAGATCGAAGAATGCGACATGCAGTTCCTCTACGCCACGAACGACTCCTACACGTTCATGGATACGGAGACCTTCGAGCAGTCGACTTACGAAAAAAGTCAGTTGGGCAGCAATGCCGACCTGCTCAAAGAAAACATGATCGCCAAGATCCTCATCTACGAGCACAAGCCGATTACGGTCGTGTTGCCGAACTTCATCGAGCTGAAGGTGGTAGACGGCGAACCGGGTGTTCGAGGCGACACGGCCTCCGGCGGAAGCAAACCGGTGACGGTTGAAACCGGCGCCACGATCAAGGTGCCGCTGTACCTGGAAATCGGGGAAACCATCCGCATCGATACCAGAACCCGTGAATTTGTGGAGCGCGTGCGTTGAGCCCATCACGTAAAAAGACCGGAAAGAGCCGGAACGCCGGCAAACCGATTGTCATTCCGAGCGCCTTCGCCCCTCGCCCGTCGGGAGCCGACCAGATGCTGCTGCAGCCGGAACATGCGGCGCACATTCAGCAATTGGCCGACCTGTTGAAGCGCAATCACCTCACAGAATTGGAAATCGAACGCAGCGGGGTGCGCATTCGTCTCCGGCACGAACCGACCGTTCGCGCCACTACAACGCACACCGTCGAAACGGTACAACACCCATCGACCTCGTCCGGCACGGCTCCGGTGGCGCAAGCCCACCAACCCGCGGACACCGATGGCTTAGTCACGATTACGTCGCCAATCGTCGGCACCTTCTATCGATCGCCGTCCCCCGATGCCGATCCCTATGTGGAGGAGGGGGATTACGTCCGGAAGGGCCAGGTCTTGTGCATCGTGGAAGCGATGAAGCTGATGAACGAGATCGAGTCCGAGGCCGACGGACGGATCACCAAAATTTTGGCGGAAAGCACCAAACCTGTCGAATATGGACAACCGCTCTTCCTGATCGACCCCGGCGCCACACCCTAGACGCAACGGTCATGGGGATTCGTGATGGAACCGGTCCGGGACGTTCCTGCCCCATGAATTTCCAACTCCATGTACGGGCCATCGCCGGACCAGTCGGCCGATCCTGATGGAGTCGTGACCCTGACGATGGCGTGGAGTAGGACACAGAGACCTGGCATGACACGCAGCGGAGTATCTCGTGTTTAAAAAAGTGCTGGTTGCCAATCGCGGAGAAATCGCCCTCCGGGTCATCCGGGCGTGCAAAGAACTCGGCGTCAAGACCGTCGCGATTCATTCCGAAGCCGACGCGGCAAGCCTGCACGTGCGAGCGGCGGATGAACATGTGTGCGTCGGCCCACCCGAAGCCGCCCTCAGCTATCGCAACATCCCGAATGTGCTCAGTGCCGCGGAAGTCACCGGCGCGGATGCCATTCATCCAGGATACGGGTTCCTGTCTGAGAATGCGCACTTCGCTGAAGTCTGCGAATCGATCGGCGTCAAGTTCATCGGCCCGACCTCTGAAAACATCGCCTTGATGGGCGATAAATCCAAAGCCCGTGAAGTCGTGGCCAAGAAAGGTCTTCCGGTCACCCCTGGTAGTCCAGGCGAACTCCGGAGCGAACAGGATGCGCAAGAAGCCGCCAAGACGATCGGCTTTCCCGTCATCATCAAGGCCTCGGCGGGCGGAGGCGGACGCGGCATGCGCGTGGTGAACAAGCCAGAGGAATTGACGCGCGCGTTCCAGGCAGCGCAAGCCGAAGCCAAGTCCACGTTTGGGCACGACGGCGTCTATCTCGAACGGTACTTCCTCGAACCGCGGCATATCGAAGTACAGATCGTGGCCGACAACCGTGGCCATGTCGTGCACCTCGGCGAACGTGACTGCTCGATCCAACGGCGCCACCAGAAGCTGGTGGAAGAAACCCCGTCGCCGGCCATCGATGAACGGCTCCGTCGCGAAATCGGACGAACTGCGGTCGAGGCCGTCAAAGCCATCCGCTATTGCAACGTCGGTACGGTGGAATTTCTCCTCGACAAGGACCGCAATTTCTTCTTCATGGAAGTGAACACGCGTATCCAGGTCGAGCATCCCATCACCGAAATGGTCACCGGCATCGACTTGGTCAAGGAACAGATCCGTATCGCCTCGGGCATGCCGCTCTCGTTCAAGCAACCGGACATCAAACTGAACGGGCACAGTTTTGAGTGCCGGATCAATGCCGAAGACCCGGAGAAATTTACGCCCTGCCCCGGGCAGATCACGAAATACTCCGCCCCCGGCGGATTAGGCATCCGGGTCGATTCCGCCATGGAACCCAATGCGACCGTGGTCCCGTACTACGATTCGCTGATCGCCAAACTCATCACCCATGGCCGGGATCGCCAGGAAGCCATGGCGAGGATGCGCCGGGCCCTGGATGAGTTTGTCATCGAGGGAATCAAGACGACAATTCCGCTTCACCGGAAGATTTTCAACGATCCGGATTTCCAAAAGGGGCATGTCTCCACGACGTTCCTCGATCGCTTTCTCGCCGGCCAGTCCTCCTAGCCGAGCGGCGAGGCCAGGGAGCACGCCACGTCTCACGCCACACACCACCAGTTCCTCACCGGGTTGTATCTCGTCTTAGACCCGAGCGTCCGGCCTGATCGTCCGCTCGTCGACGTGCTGCGCCAGGCCGCGGCCTTGGGTGTCCGCCTCTTTCAATATCGCGACAAACAGGCCACGATGAAAGCCGCATATACCCAGGCTCTGGCTCTGCGCCAGGCCGCCACGGAGGTCGGAGCCTGCCTGATCATCAACGATCGTTGCGACCTCGCCTTGGCCGTGAACGCAGATGGCGTGCATCTCGGTCAGGACGATCTGCCCGTCGCCGATGCGCGACGGCTGTTGGGGCCAGAGAAGCTGATTGGGCTGTCGACCCATGGGCCGGAACAGGTTCGGCAGGCCATACAGCTCAAGCCGGACTATATCGGGTTCGGCCCGATCTTCAGTACGGCCACCAAGGCCGATCACGATCCTGTCGTCGGGCTGGAGGGGTTGCGTGCGGCCCGCACACTGACCACCTTGCCTATGTTTGCGATTGGCGGCATCACGGCTGACCGGGTTGGAGATATCCTCGCGGCAGGAGCGAACGGAGTGGCGGTCATCTCGGCAATTCTCAAGGCTCAGGACCTCGAACAGGCGATCAAGACCTTCCAGCAACCATGGTCAGGACCATCTCGGCCAACTCCCTGACCGGAAGACTGTCGGCGGCCGCATCGACCGCATCAGGCCACGCGCAATCCGCACGAGACTGATAGGGGAGCGGACCGAGCAACGGCACCGAGACCCGCTCGCGCAACAACGCCACCGTGGATCTCTGCTGTTCCGCTTGAATGGGACCGCCGGGAAACGCTGGTTCATTCAACATCAACGCCACGACGGGAATCTTGCGATGCTCGAGCGCTTCCAAGGTCAGCAGCGCGTGGTTGATCCCGCCAAGCCCAACCCGCCCAACCAGAATGACCGGCAACCGGAGGCGGACGATCAATTCGCGGAGATCCCAATCCTGGCCCATCGGTACGAGCAGACCACCGGCGCCTTCCACCACCATACAGTGGTGCCGCACAGCCAACTGCTCGTAACGATCCATGATGAGGTCTTGATCGATCCTCTGTCGTTCGGCGGAGGCGGCGGACAACGGCGCCAGCGGCAAAGGAAAGCGATAGGGTGACACCAGATCGAGCGAATCATTCACGTGAGCGGTCGCCATCAACCGGGCCGCATCGCTTTGATCCGGAGAGCCGGAAGACACGCCGGTTTCCACCGGCTTCATCACGCCGGCCGAACAGCCCAGCCGCACAAGCCTCCGAACCAGCGCGGCAGACACGAGTGTTTTTCCAACTCCCGTATCCGTTCCCGCGACAAATACGCCGTTACCCATTCTCAGTTCTTCCCATCTACCACACGTGACACACACTGTATCGTCCTGCGAAATCGACGACTCAATTTCCCAGCAGGATGCTCTACACGACTTCCGCCAGGCCGCAGGGAACACGACGACTGGGGAGGACCGTTATGGTACGTTGCAAGGAGACGCACCACTGAAAAGGTAGCTCGGGGAACGTTTTCAGCATCCTGTCAGACAATCCGGCTGTCCAAATTCCACACCTGCCCGGACACGTCCGGCAGTTGCGCCAGCCGACAGATGGTCATGCTCACATCATTCAGGTTGGATACCCGCCCCAGCACATGATCCTGCAAGTGCTCAACGGAAGGATAGGACTCGCCGGCCAGACCGGTTGGTTGCCATCCAGGGCAGGCGAGGTTGACCCGGATATTGTACGGCCCCCATTCGCGGGCCGCAGTCTGCACCAGGCCGAGGAGTCCGGCCTTCGAGGCTGCATAGGCGCCCTGTCCGAACGTTCCGTGCAACCCGGCATACGAGCCAATCACAAGGATGGACCCGCCTCCGGTCGTCATCACGGCGGCCGCCGCTGTCATGCTGCGATAGGTCCCGCTCAGGTTTGTCTCGATGATCCGCTGCCAGTCTGCTTCCGGGAAGCGCACCACCAAATGGCTGGCCGCGATCCCGGCATTGCAGAGCAGCACATCCAACCGGCCACGCCTGCGCTGCAGGTCGTCGACCATCGCCTGCACGTCGTCTCGACAACGGATATCCGCCTGGAACAAGTCACCCTGTCCACCAGCTGCCGTCAATTCAGCAAGGGTGTCTTCCGCCGCTTCTCGGTGACTGAAATAATGGACGCCCACCCAAAACCCGTCGCGTGCGAATGCGAGACAGAGGCGGCGACCGATCCCGCCCGACGCGCCGGTCACGAGTACCGTACGGGACTGAGGAGTTGGGAAAGAAGAGGATGAGTATGTATCCGGCATCACGGCTGGCGATTATGCGAGCCGGACGGGGAGAAGGCAAGACACCGCCACAGACTCAGGGCGTCTTGCTGCGGCCCATCGGGTATGGTACCGTGATTTTTTTGACTGGAGGACAGCCGTGACAGTTCAGCATCTCCTTCGTGCCACTGTGATTGCAGCAGGCGTGCTCGGCGCCACCACCCTCTTCTTCGGACCGGCTCAGGCACAGGCAGCCGAGGGCGGACAGACCATCGCACAGTCTGCGGATTATTTTCCCGACACCGTCGGCACCCGCTGGCAATATCGCGGACAGATCTCGGAAGGGCCGTTGCAGACCATCGAAAATAAGTATTTCAGCAACGTGTCCACCGTCACCGGCACCCGTACGCTGAAGGGCGGGCTCATCGTCACCGTGTTCCACGATACCAATCCCGGCAACCATGGCCCCTCCGACAGCTTCTACCGGCGCGATGCCGCCGGCGTCGTCTACTACGGCTCCGAGCCCGGCACACCGTTGGAGAAGCAATTGACGCCCTACCAAATCATCCGTTTCCCCATGAAAGTGTCGCAATCGTTTCAGCAATTCAACCGCACCGACATCGACTTCGGCAGCGACATCGATGGAGATGGCACCAACGAACATGTGGACGTGGAAGGGTTGTCGACGGTGATGGGCCAAGAATCGATCACCGTCCCCGCCGGCACTTATCCGGACGCCGTCCGAGTGGAAGCGCGCATGACGCTCAAGATCCGGCTCTCTTCGGTCGATCGCACGGCGGTCGGCACCGATGTCATGACCGCATGGTTCGCCAGAGGCGTAGGGCTGGTGAAGTACATCGAACGGCAGGAATTGGCCGCCATGAAGGACGACCGCGGTAACATCACGGACATCACCGAAGAGTTGGAAGAAGTCAGCGTGAAATCGGCACCGGGCCTACAGGGTCGGAACGAATCCGCGCCGGAGGGTCTGTTCGCTGACCACGCGGGCGACCAGGAATTGCTTCACATAGTCGTCGCCCCCAGCCTTCGCACCGACGCCCGATAGCCGGTGTCCGCCGAACGGCTGACGACCGACCAACGCACCGGTGATGGCGCGGTTGATGTACAGATTCCCGACATCGAACGCCTCACGGGCACGCGCTATGTGCCGGGGACTGCGCGAATAGAGTCCGCCGGTCAGCGCATAGGCCGTGCCGTTGGCCAGATGCAGCGCCTGCTCAAACGACGCGGCTCGCATCACGGCCAGCACTGGACCAAAAATCTCTTCTTGGGCCAGCCGGTGGTTTGGTTCGATGTCCGCGATCACCACCGGACCAACTGTATACCCGGGCCCCTCCGTCGACCGATCCACCACCACGCGTCCCTCACGCCGCCCGATTTCGATGTAGTCCAGAATGCGCCGCTTGGCGCGTGAATCGATGACCGGCCCGACCTGCGTGGCAGGATCGTCGGCCGTGCCGATGCGCAGGCTCATCACGGCATCACTTAACCGGTCGAGGAAAGCGTCGTGCACCATGTCCGACACGATCACCCGTGAGCAGGCGGAACATTTCTGCCCGGCATAGCTGGTAAACGACTGCACCACGCCGGTGACCGCTTCGTCGAGGTCCGCGGTTTCATCGACGATGATGGCGTTCTTTCCGCCCATTTCGGCAATGACCCGCTTCACGACATGCTGCCCCGGTTGTAGCGTGGATGCTGCCTCGATGATACTGAGCCCCACGTCTTTCGAACCGGTAAAGGCAATCGTCCGCACCGCCGCCGAGATCACCAACTCACGCCCTAGATCAGGTCCTCCCGGAACGTATTGCAACAGCCCCTTCGGCACCCCGGCGTCTAACAGAATTCGCACCAGTTGGTAGCCGATAGCCGAGGCGCGCTCCGATGGCTTGAAGAGCACCGGATTGCCTGCGACCAAGGCCGCCGCCACCATGCCAGTCGGTATCGCGAGGGGAAAATTCCACGGCGCGATCACCGCGGTAAGCCCACGCGCCGTCCAGTACAGCTCATTGAGTTCACCGGGATACCGGCCCAAATGCGGCGGAGGATCGAGCCGTGCCATGTCCCGCGCGTAATACTCCAGAAAATCGATCGCCTCGGCAATGTCGGCATCAGCCTCCCGCCAAGGTTTTCCCTCCTCGTACACTTCCAAGGCCGCGAGCTCCCAGCGTTGCGCCCGCATCAGGGAGGCGGCCTTGCGCATTACCGCGACACGATCGGCAACCGACCGTTCCTTCCACGCATCTGCGTGACGCTCAGCCGCCTTCACCAGTGACGCGACATCGGGAGGTTGATAACTCGACACGACCGACACGAGTTCACCCGGTCGGCTCGGATTGAAGGAGGACAGGTCCGGACCGGTCGGAGGATGCAAGGCCAGCTTCATCACATCGAGACGCTGTCCAAGCAGGGCGCGTCGGTGATCGAGAGCCGCGGCCATCGCCTGCCGGACCGGGACACGAGAGAAATCGGAGACCGGCTCATTCATGAACTCAGCTTCGGCGGGGTGAGTCCCGTCGTGACCGGTCGGCCTAACAGAAGCAGCGTGGTTCGGAACGACGCCGGGAGGGGACAACAGCAGGGACAAGGGCTGTGACTCCACATACTCCTTGCGCAAGAACGACTCGTTGGAGGTGTTCTCCAACAACCGGCGCACGAGATAGGCCATGCCCGGCAGCAATGCTCCAACCGGCGCATAGAGTCGCAGGCGGCGACCCCGATCACTCATCGCATGCTGAAACGGTTCCGCCATGCCGTAGATCATCTGATATTCCCAAGCTGCCGTCGGTAATCTGAGGGCCTCGGCCACCGCTTCGACTACCGCCAGACTTCGCAAATTGTGCGTCCCGAACGCCGGTCTGATCAGGTGTGACTGTTCCAGCAACACACGAACCAGCGATTCATAATTCACGTCGGTCTGGGATTTCTGTTCGAACAGGGGCATCGGCCAGCCGCGCTGGCGATAGCGGATCGCATCAGAATCCCAGTAGGCGCCCTTCACCAGGCGAATTGTGATGGGAACCTGGCGCGCCTTCGTCCAGGCAAGCAACCTCCGCACATCCTCCTGCGTGTCGGTGCGGTAGGCCTGGAGCGCAATCCCCGCATGGGGAAAGGTGCGGTACGGCTCCTCGTCGAAGAGCTGCATGAAGATGCTGAGGATCAGCTCCTTGGTCTCCGCCTGCTCCATATCGAAGATGATGGAGGCGGGGAGTGTGCCCGCGACATTCAGCAGCGGCCTCAACCGCGCAGCCACCGCGCGGTAACTGCTTTCGAAATCAATCGGATCGAGCTGCGAATAGAGCGCGGAAATCTTGATCGAGAATTGGATGCGGGGAAGTGGCCCGAGATGGTCTCGCTCCAGCAACGGAGAGGAGGACCAGGCAGGACAGACCTCGCCCAGACGTCGCAAGGCGGCCAGGCAACGGTCGCGGTAGGCATCCGCCTCCCGTTCATTCACGCTGGCCTCGCCCAGAAGATCCACCGAGAAGGCGCGGCCCTGGCCCCAAAGCCGCTGGAGAGTGGGCAGGGCTTGATCGACGGAGGCTCCGGCAATAAAACTGGTCGCCATCTGTTCCACCTGATGCCGGATGGCCTTGCCGCTGAGCGCCGCGCCGAACGTCGTGGCGGCGAGGGCCTTCAACCCCCACTGTGCGCCGAACAACTGGTCGCTCAACTCGCCGAAGTATTCCTCGGCCAGCCGCACGACCTGCGCATCATCCTTGAGCGACGGCAGCACATCGATGAAACGAAACAACTGTGCCTTGAACGCCGGGTCCTTCATCGCCAGGTTGATCGCCGCCTGCGACCACCAACGGGAATCGAACAGACCGGGCGACATCCCGCTGGACCGGCTGGCTAAATCTTCACCGATGGCACGAATACGGGGTTCGAGCAGGGCAGGGTCGAGCGTCATGTAGTCCTCCCGGACGACGTGAAGAGCACTTTCCTGCAGTATACACCGCCCTGGCGCCTCTGAATATTTGATGGGCTGATCATACCGTCCAGCGCACCACGTCTTCCCTTGAAAAATCGCTCCCGGCTCCGGTAGAGTGCGCCGTTTGCTTTCACCAACACCTTTACCACGACGGTGCACTGTGACGATGAGTGGCGCACAGGTTCCGAAGGAGTACGATGGCCGACTCATCCACACAACCCGTCTGCTGGGGCACGGTAGCCCTCTTCACCACGATCACGGTTCTGACTGTCATCGGGGTTCCGCTCTTCGCCTATTTTTATGACTACACGATGCTGGACTGGACGCTGTTGGCCATCCTCTATGTGGTGACCGGCATGGGGATCACGGTGGGGTACCACCGTATGATCACCCATCGCAGCTTCGAGAGCCATCCCTGGGTGAAGGCCTGCCTCCTGGTGATGGGCGGGTGGGCCGTCCAGAATTCCGCGCTGCTCTGGTGCGCCGACCACATTCGCCACCACGCATATACGGACGAGGAAGCCGATCCGTACAATGCGACCAAGGGCTTCTGGCACAGCCATGTCGGCTGGTTGTTCAAGAACACGCCCTATCGAGAAGACCGGTTCGCAGCCAAACTGCGCACCGATTCAATGGTGATGTGGCAACATCGGCATTATTGGCTGATCGTCGCCTCCGGCCTCCTCCTGCCCTTTGTCGCCGGATACCTGAACGGCGGTTTCACCGGCGGGCTCGGTTGTTTCCTCCTTGCCGGAGTGCTGCGCACGGTACTCGTACTGAACTCCACCTTCACCATCAACTCGCTCTGTCACATGGTCGGCACCCAACCGCACGGGACGCAGGACAGCAGCCGCGACAGCTGGCTCATCTCCTTCATCAGTTTCGGCGAGGGCTACCACAACTATCACCATACGTACTCCCACGATTACCGGAATGGATCGAAATGGTACAATTTCGACCCATCAAAATGGTTGATCTACTCGCTCTCGCTGCTGGGCCTGACCTATAACCTGCACAGAGAACGCCCCGAACGGCTCCAAGCCCCTTCTGCCTAGCTCCGCTCTGCGTCTACTGGCCCATTTCTTTTCGTCGCAGCGATAGCTTAATATGCAGCCGAGCTCCGCGTTCCGACCGGAACGGCGGGGGTGGAGGAGGCATCACCATGGCAGAGGAACAATCCGGCGCACCGCACCAGGATGAGGCGGCCGCCAAGCAGAATATTATCCCCGGCGTCAAACACGTCGTCGCCATCAGCAGCGGTAAGGGCGGGGTCGGCAAGTCCACCGTGTCGGTCAATCTGGCGGTCGCCCTCGCGCTGACCGGCGCCAAGGTCGGCTTGTTGGATGCTGATATCTACGGCCCCAACATCCCGATGATGATGGGCGTGGAGAAACCCCCCGAACAGAAAGACGGCAAGATCGCCCCGGCGGAAAGCCACGGCGTCAAACTGATCTCGATGGGGTTTTTCGTCCCGGAAGACACGGCGGTGGTCTGGCGCGGTCCGATGGTGCACACCGCGATCCAACAACTCTTCCGGGATGTGTTATGGGGCGAGTTGGACTACTTGCTGATCGACTTGCCGCCCGGCACGGGGGACGCCCAACTCACGCTGACCCAGCTCGTTCCCCTGTCGGGCGCCGTCACGGTCACGACCCCGCAGGAAGTGGCCCTGCATGATGTGCGCAAGGGCATGATGATGTTCCAGAAGGTCAATGTGCCGCTGCTTGGTATCGTGGAGAATATGAGCTTTTTCGTCTGCGGCCATTGCGGAGAACGGACGGAAATTTTCTCCCATGGCGGAGGGGAGCGCGCGGCCGAGAAGCTGGGTATTCCGTTCCTGGGGCGGGTGCCGATCGATCCCGTCATTCGCGCAGGCGGGGATACCGGCAACCCCATCGTCGTCGCCAAGCCCGAGTCCCCACAAGCGCAGGCCTTTCGCGAGATCGCGGCCAAACTCGCCGCAGCCTTGCAAACGGGCGGCGTATCGGCGACCAAGAGTCGCATCGAGAGTTTATTAGACAAAATTAAACGACCGGCTACGGGTCGCTGACCAGGCGCCGGATCAGGGAAGACAGCCGTACTCAGGGAGGATCTATGGGCGAGTTGATCAGAATTGCAGGAACCGCTGACGTGAAGCCGGGAGCCGGCATGGTCGCGGAAGTCAACGGAAAGGCCATCGCCGTGTTCAATGTCGACGGTGCGTTTTACGCCATCGACAACACCTGTGTCCACCGTGGCGGACCGCTGGGCGAGGGTGACGTGGAAGGTGATGTGGTGTCCTGCCCGTGGCACAACTGGCAATTCAACGTGAAGACCGGGAGTTGTCTGAACAATCCCTCGGCCAAGGTGACCGCCTACGAAGTCACGGTCGAAGGTACGGACATTAAAGTCAAGCTGTGAGGCAGAGCCTGCCCGGGCGTGCCACGCACATCAACGTAACGACCATTCCAAGACCACAGTGATAGGAGGATCTCATGCCGGATAACCAGCTCACTCCGAAACATATCGAGATCGCCGAAACCTTTGTGCGGCTCTATGTCTTTCTGACCCAGTACATCGACCGCTGCGAAGACGAAGCGGCGCGGAAGGAATATCCTGAGGCGGAGCTGCAAAAACACCTGGCCGAAACCCGCGCCAAAATGATGGACATCCTGAAGGTGAATCCCGTGGTGAAGGGCAAGGTCGAAAAGGAATGCGAACGGGTTCTCGCGCTGGGGAGCAAGTGCCTCATGGGCGGAACGGAAAAAGTCGCAGCGTTGGACGTGTTGGGAGCGGAGCGGGTCATTCTCAAGAACAAGACCATCGCGCTCAGCGATCTGTTGGCCGTCTATCGCGCCTTGTAAGTCGCCATGCCGGAGCCGGCTGGAGAGAAACATCAACTCGCCGGGTTCGATGCCAGGGAGCGAGGCTTTAATCGTCCCGTGGAATTTCTGCGAACCTCGTCCGGCTTCCAGGCGAGCTTGCGATATGAAGCCGTCCATCTGCTCACTCCCGCTGCCGCCAGTACGGCCGATGCCCTGCAACAGCTGATCCACCTGTTACACGAGCAAGGCTACACGCAACTGCGTAGCCAGCAAAGTTACCGCGACGGCATCTACCTGGGCTCACAGGAACCTTGGATCGAATATCCCGACCGGCAACCGGAGCCGGAACTGGGCCTCTTGGGCCTGCTCAAAAAATGGTTCGGACAATCAGAAGGGTAGGTGCCTGATCCTCCGCAGAGCACCGACCTCCGCCGATTGACTCTCCCTCCGGTCACGCCTATAGTCCGCAAGGATCCGTCAGGCGTCGCGTAACGGTACGAACCGGCTTCAGTCTCATCGTACACGAGGCACACAACTATGATCTGGAGGCACCTCCTGCGACTCACCCTCGTGGGACTGCTTGTGCCAGGTGCAGCCCTGGCAAAAATCTACAGCTGTGATGCGCCCAATGGCGGCACCATGCTGACGGATCAGCCGAAGGGGAAACAGGGCTGCAAACCCATCAGCACGCTGTCACCCTCTCCACCCGGCGGGTACACCCCCCCGGTCGAAACTCCTTCGACCCCGGAGGCCGAATCGCTTCCCCCGCTTCCGCCCAATGCCTTCGCTCCTCCGTTACCTTCACCGATGACGGCACCGGGACAACGCCCACCAATCCCACCCGATCAGTCGCAGCCGCCGACCGGCTCACAAGCCGCAGGGGAGAAGGCGGCGCCGGAAGCCCAACGCTGTACGCCGCGCGTGAACCCGCTCAATCCCTTCGCTGGAATCAATTGCCCACCGGCATCCGGCAATCCCCCCGAGGAGACAACAAAGCACTAGCTCGACTCGCGCAGGCAGTGGCGGAGTCGCTTGATTGACTCTCCTTCTGCCCCTTCATATAATGCCGAACCAATCGTTTAAGCTGATCTGACAAGCACTTATGGCTGTCTTCTCATCCGGATTATTCTCCCGTCGCACCCAAGATCTCCGAGCCGGTCTCCGGCATGCCTTTGCCCTGCGTGCCGAACATCAGGCCTTCACCACGGAAGATCTCGCGCTGCTTGAACGGATCGCCGAGGCCATCGTGGCACGGCGCATGACGGCACCGGCCACGCTCTTCCTCGAATCGATGGGCCCCATGAATTTTCTCGGCAGCCAGGCGTTGCACTTCCTGGCTCCCATCGTGGAATGTATCTTCAACAGCAGCGAACTCGCACAGGTCGCCCGCCTGTTGGAGCAACGGGATTCACTGCAGCGCCTCACCGCGCTCATCGAAGCTAAGGCCGCAGCGTCCAAAGGAGCGCCGGCTCGATGACGGCAGCGCAGCAGTCTCCCGCGACATCAAACCCCACACATCCCTTGAACGTCATTGTCGCGACCGACTGCGGCAGCACGACCACCAAAGCCATTCTGATCGAGAAGGTCGGCGACGAATATCGCCAGACCTACCGCGGCGAAGCTCCCACCACCGTCGAGGCTCCGTTCGAAGACGTCACCCGCGGCGTGCTCAATGCCATTGCTGAAATCGAAGAACTCTCGGGCCGGACCATTCTGGACGGCGACCGCATCATCACGCCCAACCAGGCCGCGCAGGGCGACCCGAAGCGAGGCGTGGATATTTACGTGTCCACGAGCAGCGCCGGCGGCGGCTTGCAGATGATGGTGACAGGCGTGGTGCAGAACATGACAGGAGAAAGCGCCCAACGTGCCGCACTCGGCGCCGGTGCCATCGTCATCGACGTGCTGGCCTCCAACGATGGACGGTTGCCCTACGAAAAGATCGAACGGATTCGTACCATGCGGCCCGACATGATTCTCATGTCCGGCGGCACCGACGGCGGCGCCGTGACCCACGTGGTCGAGATGGCTGAGTACATCGCCGCAGCCGAACCTCGTCCGCGCTTCGGGAGCACCTACCGCCTGCCGCTCGTCTACGCAGGGAACAAAGATGCGCAGCCGCAAGTCAGCAAGATTCTCGGCGAGAAGACGGCGCTCGAATTTGCCGACAACATCAGGCCTGTATTAGAGCGCGAAAACCTCGCGCCGGCGCGCAACAAGATCCATGATCTGTTCCTTGAACACGTCATGCAGCAGGCCCCCGGCTATAAGAAACTGATCGAGATGGCGGGCGCCCCCATCATGCCGACTCCGGCCGCTGTCGGCGTCATCATGGAAACCATCGCCAAGCGCGAAGGCATCAATCTGATCGGCGTGGATATCGGCGGCGCGACGACCGACGTGTTCTCGGTATTCGGCGGCCTATTCAACCGTACGGTCAGCGCGAACCTCGGCATGTCGTACAGCATCTCGAACGTGCTGGCCGAAGCGGGTCTGGACAACATCATGCGTTGGGTACCGTTCACCATCGACGAACAGACCCTCAGGAATCGCATTAAGAATAAAATGGTGCGCCCCACGACCATTCCGCAATCGCTCGATGAATTACAAATCGAACATGCCATCGCTCGCGAGGCCCTGCGGCTGGCACTGATTCATCATAAGTCGCTCGCAACCGGGCTCAAAGGCTTGCAGCAGGAACGCACCATCTCCGATGTGTTCGAGCAACGCACCTCCGGCAAAACCCTCATCGACCTCTTGAAGTTGGATTTGATCGTCGGCAGCGGCGGCATCCTCTCGCACGCGCCACGCCGCATCCAATCCATGTTGATGATGGTCGATGCCTATGAACCGCTCGGCGTGACGACGCTCTCGGTGGACAGCATTTTCATGATGCCGCACCTCGGCGTGCTCTCTACCGTCAATGAACAGGCAGCCACCGATGTCTTCGTCCGCGATTGCATGGTGTATCTCGGCACGTGCATTGCGCCGATCGGGCAGGGCAAAGACGGGGAGCGTTGCGCCGACTACGAGATCGCGTTGCCGGATGGACGCATCGAAAAAGGCACGCTGGCGTTCGGCGATCTCAAGTTATTCAGTCTCACCCGCGATCAGCAAGCCACGGTCACCTTGCAACCGGCGAAGCAGGTGGACCTCGGCAAGGGACCTGGACAATCGTTCACGCGAACGGTGAAAGGCGGGGTAGTCGGTCTCATGCTCGACGGGCGCGGCCGGCCTTTACAGCTCCCGTCGGATCAAGCCGCCCGGGTCGCCATGCTGACACGCTGGTATCAGGCGGTTGGATTGTATCCAGCAGGGAGCTGATGGCTGATGCGAATGGCTTATGGCAAAGAGAGGTTGCTCACAACGTCTTGCAGCAAGGCCGCAAGGCGCAAGAGCCCCGAGTCGTACTGTTGTAGTACGGCGAGGGGAATGAGCAACTGAGAACGTCGCTGAAAGGCGTGTTCAGCAACCGACTATGGCGCATAGTTACACACCAGGCCTCACCGTCACCGAACGGACGACCGTCCGCCGTCGGCGCATGCTGCCATTGCCTGGCTCGGTCTTGGTCCAAATCGGCGACGCCGTGCGGGCCCACACCGCGGTGGCCCGCGCCGAGCTGCCGGGAAAGGTCGTGCCGCTCAACCTGGCCAACCAACTCGGCATCGCACCAGATGAAATCAACGACTATCTGGTCAAAAAGGAAAAAGACTCCGTCCAGAAAGACGACGTCCTGGCTGAAAACAAACCCTTCATCAAATGGTTTAAGACGGAAATTCGTTCGCCGATCACCGGCACCGTGGAATCTGTCTCGACGATCACGGGCCAGATCCTCTTGCGTGAACCTCCGCGGGTGTTGGAACTTCGCGGCTACATCGACGGCACCATCGCCGATGTCCATCCGGAGCAGGGCGTCACGGTCGAAACCACCTGCAGCCTCGTACAAGGCATCTTCGGTATCGGAGGAGAAACCAGCGGTGAACTGGTCATGGGCGTGAAGACGCCTGATCAACCACTGTTGCCGGAACAGCTCAACCCATCGATGAAGGGCAAGGTCGTCGTCGGAGGCGCGTTTCTCTCCGCTGCGACCATGGCGCGCGCGAAAGAACTCGGCGTCGTCGGCCTGGTCGTCGGGGGCATCCACGACAAGGATCTGCGCGCGCTGCTCGGGTATGATCTGGGCGTTGCGATCACCGGCACCGAGCAAGTCGGCTTCACGTTGATTCTGACGGAAGGGTTCGGCACGATTCCCATGGCGCCCAAGACGTTCGCCTTGCTCTCCGCCCATGCGGGACAAAAGGCGTCGATCTCAGGGGCCACGCAAATTCGCGCGGGCGTGATCCGCCCCGAAATCATCATCCCGCACAGCGGGCCGGCGGCAGCCACGAAGGTCGCGCAGGCCGAACGGGAAGGGATTCAGCTCGGCGACCCGGTCCGTATCATTCGCGACCCGCTGTTCGGCAAAATCGGCGCCGTCTCAGGACTCCCGTCGGAACTGCGCGCCATTCCGACCGAGAGCGAAGTCCGCGTGCTCGAAGTCCGTTTCCCGGACGGCACGACGACCGTGGTGCCGCGCGCCAACATCGAAGTGATCGAAGGAGCCTAAGCCGCGTGCTGCCTCGCGTCCTCATCGTGATCTTCATCATCTGCCTGCCGGCGCTGATGCCGCCGTTCGCTCCCGCGCAGACCATGCCGCAACAACTGCGTGTGATCGATACCCCCAGCGATGGAGGCGGAAGCCTGACGGTACTCTGGGCACCTTCTGCGAGCGACAGTGCCGGTACGAAATACCAAATTCTGGTCCACGAGGGCGGCCTGCCCCAGGACCCCACGGCCTGGAAGGTCGTGGCAGAATTTCCTGCCAATACGCGCTATGTCCGCGAGGGGAAGTCGGCTTGGTGGACGAGAGCGGGCAATCCCAATGAGCATCTTTTTTTGATCAAGAACGGCAAAGGCATGGAGGTCAAATCCGGCCAGCCCTATGCCGTCACCGTCGCAGCCGTCAATGGGCAGGAACGATTCATTGCGCCGCCGGTCGTCGCCTCGGCGGAACCGAACTGGATGAACTGGAACCAGGTGAACAACCTTGTGTTGGCCTTGATGTTCGGCGTGATCGTGTTTTATGCCATCAACCTGGCCAAGCGGAAAGATATCTTCCTCCGCCGTATTCCCGGCCTGGATGCCGTCGATGAAGCCATCGGGCGAGCCACGGAATTGGGCAAACCGGTGCTGTACATGACCGGCGCACATGATATGAACGATCCGTCGACGATCGCCGCCGCCGTCATCCTCGGACGCGTCGCCAAGAAGGCTGCGTCTTACGAAACGGAACTGCTGGTACCGCATCGCGAACCGATCACGATGGCGGTCTGCCAGGAAATCACCAAGCAGGCCTACATGGAGGCAGGGAAGCCGGATCTCTTCAAGGAAGACGCGAACTTTTTCATCACCAGCGATCAGTTCAGTTACACGGCGGCGGTCGACGGCATCATGCTCCGGCGGAAACCGGCGGCGAACTTTTTTATGGGGTCCTACTTTGCCGAATCGCTGCTGCTGACGGAAACCGGCGCCAGTACCGGCGCCATTCAAATCGCCGGCACCGACTCGGATCACCAATTGCCGTTCTTCGTGACCACCTGTGACTATACCCTGATCGGTGAGGAACTCTACGCCGCCAGCGCCTACCTCTCGAAAGAACCGATCCAGATCGGCACGCTACGCGGGCAGGACTTGGGCAAGGCCTTTATCCTCGGCGTGATCGGCGTCGGCACCCTGTTGGCGACGCTCGCCGTGATCACTGGCAGTGACTGGGCGCAGCCGCTGCTGGACCTGTTTAAGGATCTCAAATGATTTTCCTTCGCCGACAATTGCCGCTGCTCATCACCATGATCACGGGACTGGTCATGGCCGCGCAATACTACGTGCCGCATCCGGCCTCGGAACAACTGCTCACCACCGTCACGAAGTGGCTGCAGATCATCGGCGGCTTCGCGCTTGTGCTCGGCATCACCAGCCTCTTTCACCTGCATGCGGCCAAGATTCGCCGGAAGGAAGCGGGATGGGCCTATAGCCTGGTGCTCTATGTCGGTATGCTCGGCACCATCATCGTGGGACTCTGGAATAACGGCAAGGAGAGTATCGACGGCGCGCTGACGTCATTCGGTTGGGTGTATTCATATACCCTCGTGCCGCTGCAGGGCACCATGTTCGCCATCCTGGCTTTCTTCATTGCCTCTGCCGCCTACCGGTCGTTCCGCGCGCGGAGCCGCGAGGCCGCCGTGCTGTTGGTGGCTGCCGTGATCGTGATGATGGGGCGTGTGCCGCTCGGCGAATATATCCTGCCGCTCAGCGGCGATCTGTCGAGCTGGATTCTGAATGTGCTCAACGCCTCCGTGCGGCGGGCGATCCTGATCGGTGTCAGCCTGGGCGCCGTCGCCCTCTCGTTCAAAATTATCTTCGGCGTGGAACGCTCATACCTGGGCGGAGGCAAGGAATGAGTCTCGCCGAACGCATGTTGCGCATCGACCGGCGGATCATTTTCCTGGTGATCGGCCTCTGCACGCTGCTGCCGCTCCTGTTCCCGGTCGGGCTGCCCATCAAAATTTCCTCAGAAGTGCGCGGCGTCTACGACTACATCGAGGGTTTGCCGGAAGGCTCGGTCTTTCTTCTGTCGTTGGACTTCGATCCCGCGTCCAAGCCCGAACTCTATCCGCAGGCCATCGCCATTTTGCGTCATGCATTCAAGAAGAATCTGCGAGTGGTGGCCATGACGCTCTGGGTCTCCGGCACCGGTCTCGCCGACCAAATCCTGTCGCAAACGGCCAAAGAAGCGGGCAAGGAGAACGGCAAGGACTACGTCTTTCTTGGCTGGAGTCCAGGCGGCAGCGCCGTCATTCTGAACATGGGGCAGGACCTCTACAACGCCTTTCCCGCCGACTATGGCGGCAAACCCACCAAGGGCCTCCCGGTATTGGCGGGCGTCCAGAACCTGCGCGACGTCACCTATGCGGTCAGTCTGGGCGCGGGCAATCCCGGCGTCGAAGCCTGGTACGTGTTCGGCAAGGACAAATATAAGTTCGAACTCGGGGGCGGCTGCACCGGAGTGATTGCCCCGGGTCTGTATCCGCTGTTGCGCAGCGGGCAGATCAATGGCTTGATCGGCGGCCTGCGCGGCGCGGCGGAATACGAAACGTTGATCGGCCAGAAGGGGAAAGCGGTCGCGGGCATGGATGCCCAGTCGGCCACGCATTTGGCCATCATCGTCCTCGTCGCCACCTGCAACATCTTTTACTTCTCACTGCGGCGGCAACAGCGCCGGCAGGACGGGATGGGATCCTAGGCCCTATGGAATTGTCATTCTCCGTCATACTCGGCGCTTGGATCGCCACAGGACTGACCCTGTTCATCCTCTCGTTCCTCTACGAGGACAATCCGCTGTTCAAGCTCGCCGAACATCTCTATGTCGGCGTTTCGCTCGGCTACACCATCGTCAAGACCTACGACACGGTGGTGATGACCTTGATCGTCCGACCGATCCTCGACAAGGGGGAATGGTCGCTGTTGATTCCCGTGGGTATCGGCATGCTCATGCTCACACGCTACGTGCCCAAGGCGGCCTGGCTGTCGCGCTATGCCTTCGCCTTCATCGTCGGCGTCGGGGCGGGGTTGGCAATTCCCCGGACCATCTCGTCGTTCATCCTGAAGCAGATCGAAGACACCGTGCGTCCGCTCTTGAGCGCCGCACCGGGCGGCGGCATCACGTTCGACTATTCGCTGCTCAACCCGTCCAGCCACCTGAACGGCATCATCATCTTGATCGGTGTGGTGTCCGTGCTGTTTTACTTCTTCTTCTCGGTGGAACATTCGGGTCCTGGCAAGACCGTCGCGCGTGCCGGCATTCTGTTCTTGATGATCTCCTTCGGCGCAGCCTTCGGCTATACGGTCATGGCCCGTATGTCGCTGCTGATCGGCCGATTGACCGACCTCATCGAATTTTCCGACACCTCCTATGGACGCCCCACGCTGTGGCTTCTCCTCCTGACCGTCGCCACCCTCATCGTCCTCAGCCGCCGCAACAGCACCCATCCGCCGAATCAGTAAGCCATCGCCGGCACCACGAGATTGTTCGTGAAAAGCGACCAGGCTGTACATTGCGAAGCACCTGCTGCGCCGCAGGATGTTCAACAAGTCGTCCAGCAAGGCCGCAGGGAGTGAAGAGGCGAGGCGTACTGCGGGTCGTACATTGAGCCTCTGAACGATCCGAGAACGCCGCTGGAGGCGTTTTTCCGCATCCTGCTCAGGCTGTTGCGCCTGAGAAGTTTGCTCCGTTACAATGCGCGTCATTATGGAATCCACACCGACCATGACCGCCAAAGATCCCAAGCAGTATCCGCTGCTGCGCAACCTACAATTTTCGCCGATCAAGGAAGGGGAGGAGCAGTTCATCGTGCTCTGGGACCCCACCGGATTGAGCAAGGAACGTCTGGTCCTGCCGTTGAATTATTTCTTCATCGTGCAGCACCTTGACGGGGAGCATAGCGTCCAGGACATCGGCGCGATTTATCTGAAGCGCTTCGGCGAATTTCTCATGCCGAACAAGGTCGAGCAGTTGCTGGCCGATCTGGATACCAAACTCTTTCTGGAAGGTGAACGCACCGAGCAGGCCAAGCAGCAGGCACTGGCCGCCTATCGTCAGGCCCCCTCCCGCTCACCGCAATTTGCCGGTCGCAGCTATGAAGCCGATCCCGCCAAGTTGCGCGCCCAGATCAATAGCTTCTTCGTCTCGAAGGAAGGGCCGGAGGTGAAAGCCTCCGAACACAAGGGCAAACTCATCAAGGCGCTCGTCGCGCCCACCTACGAGATGAAACAAGCCGGACCGATCTATGCCTGGGCCTATAAAGAACTGCAGGACGCCCAGAAGCCTGATCTCTACGTGCTGATCGGCACCGCCCACTCAGGACTGGAACACCCGGTCGCGGTGACCGACAAAGATTTTCAGACACCATTGGGGCTCGTGAAAGTCGACCGCACGGTCACCGACCGGCTACGCGCGCACATCCCCTCCGCTTTCACCGACGAATTGGCACATCACAATGAACATGCATTGGAATTTCAGCTGCCGTTCCTGCAAGAGACTCTCGGCCAAGACCAGGCGTTTACGATTGTTCCGATCCTCACGGCGTTTTCGGCGGACAGCTTGCGCGATCCGCAGATCCGGGAGCAGGTCGAGACGTTTCTTCAGGCCTTAAAAGAAGCGCTCGCCGCCACCGGCAAGTCGTACTGCGTGGTGGTCGGCGCGGAACTGGCCCACATCGGCATGCGTTACGGCGACTCGGCACCGCCGACGGACTTCTCCTTTCATCGTTGCATGCAGACCGATCTCGAGATGTTGAAACATGTCGAGAACCGCGACCCGGAAGAATTCGCGAAGTTCATTCAGAAGGAAAACGACCAGCGTCGCATCTCCGGCTTCTCGCCGATCTACTCGATGCTGCGGTTGATCCAGGCTGAAACGGGGCAGGTGCTGCGGTACGATCGCGGGATTACGGATCAGTATAATTCGACGGTGACGTATGCCAGCCTGGCCTTCTTCTAGAGCAGAACGGTGAAAAAGACCGCCACCGTCGTTCTCGCGTCTCTCAGATCGCTCAACGTAGCGCATGGCTACGCCTCGCTCCTTCGTTAGCTGCGGCCTAGGTGAACGGTCGTTTTGACCGTTCTGCGGTAAGCTTCCTTAAACAGATCTCCAGATTCAATCTCCCCTCGAAACCATCCTCAACGCACCCCTAAGGGTACGCCTCCGGTTTTCTCTCGCCTGCGGCCTTGTTGGACGGGCTTTTTGAGCAACCTGCCTGAGAAAGCGACCCCTCGTTCTCAGCTTCGTTCTCGCTTCCCTCAGAACCTCAACGTACTAATCAGTACGCCTCGGCTCTTCGTTCGCTGCGGCCTTGCAGGATGACCTGTTTGCGCAGAGAACCACTACTTCACATAGAGCACTCCAGGCAGATCCTTCAGATTCGCCTCACCCGTCACGACATCCGCATTCTGGTCCAGGGCCGTCGCATAGACGATCGCATCAGCCATCGCTAAACCGTGCCGAAGGCTGATATCCGCGGCTAAATAGGCGATAGATTCGGTGAGTTGAACCACCTTGGTCGCATGAAGTCGTCCGCAAAATAGGATCGCAGTCTCCTCGCCACGCTCGCGCTTGATCTTTTTATAGACCTCGTACAACACAATGGTCGGCGTAATGATCTCGTAGCGGGAAGAAAAGTAGGCAGCATAACGATCAGCGAGTGGTCCCCCCGTAAAGAATTCGATCCATCCACTGGAATCCAACAGGATCTTCACACACGATCCTTCTTTTCTCGGAGGCCTGTCCTAGACATCCCCTTGAGTGCTCCCTTCAGCGACTTGAGCGGCACTTCCGGCACCAAGGTAATCACGCCACCCTTTTCGAGGACCTGCAAGCGCTGAGAAGGACTCAGGTGAAGCTTTTCTCTCACATCTTTTGGGATCACGATTTGGAACTTCGGCGAGATAGTCGTCACAGACACTGCAGCACCTCCTTACCGATTATCGATCGATCATCGTACCGTCATACACCCCACACGTCAAGGACGAAGGCTATGTCGGCACGTAAGCTGGCGAGCCCCGCTTCGCGTGACAGGCTGTTCAGAAAGGCCGTCCAGCAAGGCCGCGGGAAGCACGGCGACTGAGGCGTAATTTTTCGGAACGCAGGGGCGGACGAGCGACCGAGAACGATGCTAGGCGAGTTTTCTCGACAGTCTGCTAATAGGCGGGTACGCCGCCGGCCGGATCGGTATATCGGGTGGGGATCTTGAAATAGTCCCAGGTGGTCACGGCACCCTGCTCAAAGTAGACGCGAAAGGCGCTGGTGACGCAGGCATCGCGGCCGATGGGTGGGTACAGCCAGACGGTCACGGATCGGCCTTCATCGTCGACGCTTTTCTTGCACACCGGTGAACCCAACGCCAGGTAGACCTGATCCTCCGTCATGCCGCGAAGAATATTTCCCTTATCAATAGACCGGCGGACGCTCTCTGGGTAGGAAGAGTAATGCTCTGTCATCAGGCGCTGGCGCTGGCCGTCGCAAGCCGCGATGGTCAAAGCAAGCAGGAGGAAGCAGCAGGGACAGATCACACGGGAGAGGGGATTCGGTCGTTCAACAACGATGGTAGGCACAGTCGAGCGTCTCTGGTTCCTACTCCTTCACCGTCACCTTCATGCGAATCGGCTCCAGTGGATTGTCCCGTTCGTCGCGCGGCATTTTGGCGATCATGTCGATGACTTCGATGCCCCGGATGATCTCGCCGAAAATCGAATAGCGCCGGTCGAGGCCGCTGTTGTCCTGCAGGGAAATGAAAAACTGGGAGCCGTTGTCGTTGAAGTCGCGCGTGCTGTTGCCGTCGCGGGGCATCTTCGCCATCGAGATGGCGCCGCGCTTATGGGGCCGGTCGTTGGTTTCGGGATTGAGAAAGTAGCCGGGGCCGCCGGTGCCGTGCAACAGGCGATCCGGCGTCTTGCTCAACGGGTCGCCGCCCTGAATGATGAAGCCCGGCACCACGCGATGAAAGGTGGTGTCGTCGTAAAACCCCATCTTCGCCAGGTTGATGAAGTTCTCGACGTGGCGGGGCGCATCGTCCGGGTAAAAACGAATCCGGATTTCACCGAAGGGGGTGCTGATCGTGGCACGCGGATCTTTTTTCTGAAATTGCATGGTCATGGGGCAAATGTAGCAGGCTGGAGATTCCGTCGGCAAGAGGGTGGACCGCGTGATTTCTCCCGATGAACGGCGTATTCTGACGCCGACATCATAAGGCCGCAAGGCGCCAAACAGGACGGCAGCGTGAGACCGAGGCCGCAGGGAGCCCGTCGACTGAGGCACCCCCTTGCGGGGCGAGGCAGGGAGAGGGGCGACCGAGAACGCCGCCGTCATCCTCAACAGTCTGACCAGGGAGAACGCAGATGTCTGACCAAGCCGTGCTCAACGTCGATCTGGCCGATGTGTGGAAAGAACGGGGTCGCAAAGAGTACCTCCGCACGATCGGGTGGGGCGACGAAATTACCGTGGTGAAGCAGGCCGCCACCTACCTCGAAGTCAGCATCACGGTCTTCCGCGAAAAGCCCGACGGCAGCATCCTCCCCGAGTCCATCACCGGCTACATCGAACCGATCAAAACCCCTCGCATCAAGGTCGCCGACCTGACCAGGCCCGTCGCAGAGAATCAGGTCCTGAAGGTCAATTTTGTCGATGTCCAGCAGGGCGACGGCATGGTCATCGAATCGCCCGACGGCAAAATCATCCTCATCGATGGCGGCGACAACCAGATGTTCGCGCGCTACCTGGCCGGGCGGTTTCGCGGCACCAGTCTCCAACAGCCGAAAGACATTGACTGCCTCGTCGTCACCCACGGCGACGCCGACCACTTCTCCGGCCTCAGCGAGATCCTCAAATCCGAAACCAACAAGGTCAAACGCAAGCAGTTCTTCATGCAACCGCAGCGCGTCTACCACAACGGCATCGTGAAGCGCCCGAGCAAAATAAACAATAAAACCGTGCCGGACAGCAAACTCCTCGGCCCGACGAAGTCGGTGGATGGCCGGCTCTACCTCACGGGCCTGGAAGAGAATCTGCTCGAGGTGGACGACAGGGACATGAACGAGCCGTTCAAGAAATGGAAACAGACCCTCGCCACGTATAACGGCCGCAGCCCGCTCAGCTTCCGGCGCCTGCAACTCGGCGACAATCAGGCCTTTGAGTTCTTCAATCGGGACGACCTGCGGATCGACATATTAGGGCCGATCACCACAGACGTCGGGGGCACCCCGGCGCTGCGCTTTCTCGGTGAACCACCCACGGGACCGCGCATCGGCCATGACTCGCTCAACGACAGCGACGAAGGCTTTCCCGGCCATTCCGCTTCCCACACCATCAATGGGCATTCGATCGTGCTCCGCCTGAGCTACGGCGGCTTCAGCTTCCTCTTTTCCGGCGACCTGAACGACGAGGCCAGCCGCTTTCTCGCGCGCGAACACAACAAGGGTACCCTCAATCTGCGATCGGAAGTGTTGAAGGTCCCGCATCACGGCTCGGCCGATTTTTCCGGCGCGTTCATTCAGGCCGTGTCACCCATCGTCAGCGTGGTGTCGAGCGGCGATGAAAACGCGCGCAAAGAATACATCCACCCGCGCGCGACGCTCATGGGCGCCCTGGGCAAATGGTCGCGCGTGCCGGAACCGCTCATCTTCGCCACCGAACTAGTGGCATTCTTTGAAGAAGAAGGCCTCTCCCGCCTCCAGGACGAGAAGAAGGCCAAAAAGCGCGGCCCCTTCTACGGCTTCAGCCGTACGGCCTACGGCCTCGTCAAAACCCGCACCGACGGCCAACGCCTGTTCGTCTACACCGACAGCGGCAACGTGAAGATGAAGGAAGCGTACGCCTACCAGCTGGATTCCTCCGGCGTCCCGCAACCGGCAGAAGTCAAACGCGCCTGAGCGGCAGAAGTCGCGCAAGGCCCTCTGGACCACTCGCTGTTCTTCCCCCACAAAATGCGCTTCACGGGTGACGTGAGACGACGTTGTTCCCCTGTGACCCCGGATGTCACGGAAGGATGGTAGGAATAGGCCTCAGCGAGGCGTTGCCGTATTGCGTCGTTCGCCTCTCCATGTGAACAATCCAAAAGCGAATCTGGACGTTGTGTCCGGTGAGACAAGCAGGTATTCTGCCGGGCACGTTTAGAATTGGCACTTGCAGCAGAAGTGCTCATGAATAATGCGGGCTAAAGGAATCGTGCATGCTCACCGGTGAAATCCGTAGCCAAATCGACCGCATCTGGGATGCCTTCTGGTCCGGTGGGATTGCGAATCCGCTGGAGGTGATCGAACAGATTACCTATCTCCTCTTCATCCGTCGACTCGACGACCTGCATACGCTGGAAGAGAACAAAGCCAATCGGTTCAAGCAGCCGATAGAGCGGCGAATTTTCCCCGAAGGCGAGGATCCCAAGGGCCGTTCCTACGAAGATTACCGCTGGTCTCGCTTCAAGCATTTTGCCCCGGCAGACATGTTCACCCTGGTCGGCGAGCACCTTTTTCCTTATCTGCGTACCGATCTCGCGCGGCAGCTCGGCAACGACGACTCCACCTACGCGCAGCATATGAAAGATGCGCGCTTCACCATCCCCACGCCCGCGCTGCTGGCGAAGGTGGTGGACCTGCTCGACCATGTGCCGATGGAGGCGCGCGATACGAAAGGCGATGTCTACGAATACATGCTGGCGAAGATCGCCAGCGCCGGGCAGAACGGCCAGTTCCGCACGCCGCGCCACATCATCCGGTTGATGGTGGAATTGACCGCGCCGCAACCCACCGACGTGATCTGCGATCCGGCCTGCGGAACGGCCGGCTTTCTGGTGGCGGCAGGGGAGTACCTGCGCGAACGGTTTCCGAAACTCCTGCACAACGCGGATCAGCGAGAGCACTTCCACCATCGCATGTTCCACGGCTTCGACTTCGACAATACGATGCTGCGTATCGGCAGCATGAATATGCTGTTGCACGGCGTGGAGAGCCCGGACATCCGCTACCGCGACTCCCTCGCGCAAGACCATGCGGGCGAGGAGGAGACATACACGCTGGTGCTGGCAAATCCGCCCTTCGCCGGCAGCCTCGACTATGAGAACACCGCCAAGGACCTCCTCCAGATCGTCAAGACCAAGAAGACCGAGTTGTTATTTCTCGCACTCTTTCTGCGGCTGCTCAAGCCGGGCGGGCGGGCGGCGGTCATCGTGCCCGACGGCGTCCTCTTCGGCTCCAGCAAGGCCCACAAGGAATTGCGTCGCGTCCTGGTGGAAGACCAGAAGCTCGACGCCGTAATCAAGCTGCCCGGCGGGGTGTTTAAACCCTACGCGGGCGTCTCGACCGCGATCCTCGTTTTCACCAAGACCAACTCCGGCGGCACGGACTTCGTGTGGTTCTACGACGTTGCGGCAGACGGTTGGAGTCTTGACGACAAGCGCCAGCCGCTCCTGCCTGAGGACAAGCTCGGGCCCACACCCAGCGCGCCGCTCACCGAGGCCGAGCAGGGGAAGAACAACCTGCCTGACCTGCTGACACGTTGGAACCAACGCGCCGGCACCGAGCGAGAACGGCCACGCACCGCACAGAGTTTCTGCGTACCCAAGGCCGACATTGCTGCCCAGGGTTACGACCTCTCGCTCAACCGCTACAAGGAAGTGGTGCACGAGGCGGTCGAGCACCGCCCGCCGAAAGCAATTCTCGTCGAGCTGGCAGAGTTGGAAGAAGAGATTCAGCGAGGGATGAAGGAGTTGGAGGGGATGCTTTAGTGGATAGTGACCCCAAAACGTGGACCGAGGCTTTGCTCTACAGTTTCTGCAATCCGAAGCAGTGGCCCACTATTCCTCAAAATGCTTTTACGGAGAACGGCTATCCGGTCTACGGCGCGAACGGGAAAATAGGTTTCTACAATGAGTTTAATCATGAGAAGCCGACGGTTTTGATTACATGTCGTGGAGCAACCTGTGGAGCGATTAATGTGTGCGAGCCAAAATCGTATGTCACTGGCAATTCGATGGCTCTCGACGATCTCGACGAAGCTCGAGTTGATCTGAAATTTTTGGTTTATGCACTACGCAATCATGGCCTTGGTAAGGCAATTACGGGAACGGCACAGCCTCAAATAACACGAGAAAGTTTGACCAGTATCAAGGTTCCCCTTCCGCCGTTAAATCAACAGCGGCGGATTGCGGCGATCCTGGACAAGGCGGATGAACTGCGGGCCAAGCGCCGCGCCGCCCTGGCGAAGCTCGACAACCTCACCCAATCCATCTTCCTCGACATGTTCGGCGACCCTGCCACGAACGATAGGAATTGGCCAACGAAGATGCTCCAGGAGCTTTGCCATAGCATCACTGATATTGATCACAATATGCCAGCAACAGTTGAACAAGGCGTACCATTCATCTCTGCAAAAGACCTTTCAGCGAATGGTCATATATCGTTTGAAGACGTAAAACGAATTGCCCCCGAAGATTTTCGACGCCTGTCCCGCAAGAGTAAGCCTGAAAAGGGCGACATCATCTATTCACGGATTGGGGTGAACTTGGGAAAAGCCAGAAGGGTGGAGGTCGACTTTGATTTCCTCGCATCGTACTCATGCTGCACCATAAAACCCAATCTCAGAATTGTTGACGGGACATACCTCTGCCAATTATTAGATTCGCCCTTTATCCTCAGACAGGCACGAAGAGGTATTCGAGCTATCGCCGTCCCAGACTTAGGGCTTGGGGAGATCAAGGCGTTTAGAATCATCGTTCCACCTATTGAATTGCAGATGGAGTTCGCTCGACGAATATCTAATCTTGGCTCTTTGAAGAATTCGCACCGTGCCTCTGCTGTTCAGATAAATAAAATCTTCGCCTCCCTCCAACACCGCGCTTTCCGGGGAGAACTGTAAGTATGCCCTTCGCCCCGCGCTTCACGATCACGAATCCGATCACCGGCGCGCGCGCGGCCATCGAACGTGCCCGAGGGTTTCTGGAGGCGGCCACGCTGTCAGAAGATTGGATCGGACGCATGAGCCGGCAGGCGCTGTTGCTGGAAGCACACCACACCACCCCCATATCGAGGGCACGCAGCGCATGATTTACATTGTTTTAGGTAAAAGGACCGTCCTAAAATAACGACGATTGCTATTTTAGGGTCTCGACCACCATGCATCGTCCATTGCCTGGCCGCTATGTGAAGGTGCGCTCTCCGGAGGAGTCATTCCAGGCCTTTGTGCCGGCGCCGCTGCCTCCTCAGCCGCCGGTGGAATGGAGCCCCGCGCTGCGCCGGCGCTTCGACGATGCGCTGGTGGCACTCGGCCGCCTCGATGCGGTCACCGCGCTCTTGCCCAATGCAGACTTGCTGCTCTACAGCTTCGTCCGTAAGGAAGCGGTGCTGTCGAGCCAGATCGAAGGCACGCAGTCGTCGCTAGCCGATCTCCTACTGTTCGAAATCCACGAAGAACCAGGCGTACCGATCGACGATGCGCGGGAGGTGAGCCGTTACGTCGCGGCGCTGGATCGCGGACTCACACTGCTGCGCGGCGGGTTGCCGATCTCCACCCGCTTGCTGTGCGGAGTGCACGCGACACTGCTCGATCATCCGCACGGTCGCGGCAAGACGCCCGGCGAGGTGCGCCGCTCCCAGGTCTGGGTCGGCGGCACGCGGCCAGGGAACGCGGTGTTCGTCCCGCCCCCGGCGGACGCCGTATCGGCATCCCTTACCGCGCTCGAGCAGTTTCTCAACGACAAGCCTTCGCCGACACCGCCGCTGATCAAGGCGGCGCTGGCACACGTGCAGTTCGAGACGATCCATCCATTCCTTGACGGCAACGGTCGCCTCGGACGGCTGCTGATCGTGCTGCAGCTCGTCGCAGACGGCATCCTCCGCGAGCCGCTCTTGTATCCTAGCCTGTTTTTCAAAACCCACCGCGCACTGTATTACGAACTACTCAACGGCGTGCGCCTGCACGGAGACTGGGAACGCTGGTTGGACTTCTTTGCGGAAGGTATTGCCGTCACCGCCACACAGGCCATGATGACCGCACACGCCCTCTTGACCCTGGTGGACAACGATCGCAACCGCATCGCGGGGCTCGGCCGTGCGGCGCCCTCCGCGCTCGCTGTGCATCAGGCGATGCAGAAGCAACCGCTGGCGACATCGGCGACACTCGTCCAGGCGGCAGGGCTGACACCCGCGACGGTGAACAAATCGCTCGCGCACTTGCAGAATCTTGGCATTGTACAAGAGATGACGCGCCGCCAACGCGATCGGGTGTTCAGTTATCGTCGCTATGTGCACCTGCTCAACGCGGAACTGGAGTCAGACAAGGCGCAGGGAGGCGAGTCGGGGCTGTGAGCCAGTTCCTCTTTCTCCAACGCGAATGGACCGCTGTGTTCGAAGCCGCGTCGAAGGCGGAAGGGGCAGTGTATACCGATCCCCGCACGGCGTGCTTCTATGCGAGGCGTGCACTGGAGCTGACCGTCGCGTGGGCCTACAAACATGACGCGGCACTGAAGCTTCCCTATCAGGACAACCTCTCCGCCCTGATTCACGATCCGAGTTTCAAGCAGGTAGCCGGTGAGGCCGTGTTCAGCAAAGCGCGGGTGATCAACACCCTCGGCAACCGGGCGGTCCATAGCCACCGCCCCGTGCCCGAGGCGGATGGGCTCGCTGCGGTGCGCGAGCTGTTTCATGTGGCCTACTGGTTCGCACGCATGTACGGGCGCCTGGCTCGACCGGCGCCGGGCCTCGCCTTCGCTCCGGCCTCACTGCCACGGCCGGAGCGGGCAACGGCGCAAAGCGCAGAGCAGTTGCAGGCCTTGGAAGCGCGTTTGCGTGAACAAGACGAAAACCTTTCGGCGCTCCTGGCCGACAAGACCGCGCTCAACGAGGAACTGACACGCCTGCGCGCCGAGGTGGCCGAGGCCAAGAAGGCGGCAGCGGCTCAGCCCGATCCACACGACTACTCCGAGTCCGAGACCCGCGACTACTTCATCGATTTGTTGCTGAGGGAAGCCGGTTGGCCGCTGGATCACCCCCATGACCGTGAGTTCGAGGTCAGCGGCATGCCCAACCAGCAGGGCAAGGGTTTCGTGGACTACGTGCTGTGGGGCGACGACGGTAAACCCATCGGGTTGGTCGAAGCCAAGCGCACACGCCGCGATGCGCGGGTGGGGCAGCAACAGGCCAAACTCTATGCCGACTGTCTGGAACAACAGTTCGGGCGGCGGCCGGTCATCTTCTATTCCAACGGCTATGAACATTGGCTCTGGGACGATATTCACTATCCACCGCGCCGGGTGCAGGGCTTCTACAAGAAAGCGGAATTGGACCTGATCATCCAGCGGCGCAAGACCAGACGCTCGCCGGCCCAGACGTCCATTAACCCGACAATCGTCGAGCGCCACTACCAGACGCGCGCCATCCGCCGGATTGCTGAGGCGTTCGAGCGCGACCATGAGCGGAAGGCGCTGCTCGTGATGGCGACGGGAGCCGGGAAGACACGCACGGTGATTGCGCTTGCGGACCTGTTGATGCGGTGCAACTGGGTCAAGCGTGTACTGTTCCTTGCCGACCGTGTGGCGCTGGTCAATCAGGCGGTGAACGCCTTCAAACGGTACCTACCGGATGCCTCCCCTGTGAACCTGGTGACCGAGAAGAACGCGGAGGGGCGTGTCTACGTTTCGACGTATCCCACCATGATGGGGCTGATCGACGAGGCGACTGACGGCCAGCGGCGGTTCGGCGTGGGACATTTCGACCTGGTCATCATCGATGAGGCACACCGCTCGGTGTTCCAGAAGTACCGCGCCATCTTCGATTATTTCGATTCCCTGCTGGTCGGCCTCACCGCGACGCCCAAGGACGAAGTGGACCGGAACACCTACAGCCTCTTCGACCTTGAAAACGGCGTGCCGACCGACTCGTATTCATTGGAGGAGGCGGTGCGCGACGGATTTCTTGTCCCGCCGCGAGCGGTCTCGGTGCCGCTCAGGTTTCCGCGCCAGGGGATCACGTACGACGAGCTCTCGGAAGACGAAAAAGACCAGTGGGACGCCCTGGAATGGAGCGACGACGGCACGGTTCCGAACCGTGTCGAGGCGGAAGCGGTGAACACGTGGCTCTTTAATACGGACACGGTCGACAAGGTGCTGGAACATGTCATGACCCGGGGGCTCACGGTCGCCGGCGGCGATCGGCTCGGCAAGACGATCATCTTTGCCAAAAATCAGCCCCACGCCGACTTTATCGCCGAGCGGTTCAACGCCAACTATCCGCATTTCAAAGGTGCCTTCGCTCGGGTCATTACGTTCAAGACGGAATATGCGCAGAGCCTGATCGATGACTTTTCGAATAAGGACAAGGCACCGCATATCGCGATTTCGGTCGATATGCTGGATACCGGCATCGACATTCCGGAGGTCGTGAACCTCATTTTCTTCAAGCTGGTCCGATCCAAGACGAAGTTTTGGCAGATGGTCGGGCGTGGTACGCGCCTCTGTAATGATCTCTTCGGACCAGGCCGTCACAAGGAGTCCTTCTACATTTTCGATTACTGCCAGAATCTGGAATTCTTCAGCCAAGACATCCCAGGGACTGAGGGTACGGCGGCGGCCTCCCTAGGCAAACGCCTCTTTCAGACACGGTTGGAACTGATTGCCACGATTGACGGTCAGGCGAAAGAGGTGCCTATCCCGGGTATGCCGGAGGCGCCGGCGTTCTATGGGTATCCGACAACGACAGCGGCGGTGCGTCAATCCCTCGCTACGGTGCTGCAAGGGGAGGTGGCCGCGATGAACATCAATAACTTCGTCGTCCGGCCTCACCGCCGTCTCGTTGAACAGTATGCCAACCCCGGGGCCTGGGCGATCCTGGAACCTCCCGCGCTGGCTGAGCTTTCCCACCAGGTGGCAGGCCTGCCTACCGAACTCAATTCCGAGAATGAGGAGGCGAAGCGTTTCGATCTCTTCGTTCTCAGGCTGCAGCTGGCCTTGTTGCGTGTCGAGCCTGAATTTACCCGCCTGCGGGACCGCGTCCGGGAGATTGTGGGACTGCTGGAGGAAAAGGCCGCCATTCCGATGGTCCGCGAGCAGCTGGCCTTGATCCAGGATATGCAGAGTGATGAATGGTGGCAGGACGTGACGGTGCCGATCCTAGAGGCGATGCGTCGCCGGCTGCGCGAGTTGGTCCAGTTTATCGAAAAGCGGCGCCGGCAGCCCGTCTACACCGACCTTGAAGATCTCATGGGGAGCGAGACGGAAGTTGTTCTTCCCGGTTTTTCGGTAGGTACTGACCAGACTAAGTTTTTGGCCAAAGTTCGAGCGTTCCTGCGCGAACACCTCGACCATGTGGTGATTGCCAAGTTGCGCATGAACCAGCCGCTCACCGCCACAGACCTTTCCGAATTGGAGCGTGTGCTTGCAGAGGGCGGCGCTGCTCCGCTGGACGATATCCGTCGGGCCGCGGGACACGCTCAAGGTCTAGGCCTCTTCGTGCGATCGCTCGTCGGCATGGATCGTAGCGCGGCCAAAGAGGCACTCGCGGGATTCATTACGGTTAAGACGTTCACCGCCAACCAACTTGAGTTCATCAACCTCGTCGTGGACCACCTGACAGAGCATGGCGTCATGGAACCGGCCCGACTCTATGAATCGCCCTTTACCGATCTCAGTCCACATGGGCCAGACGGGTTGTTTCAGCCAGGAGAGATGGACAATCTGATTCGTATTTTGGAATCCGTGCGGGCCACCGCCTTGGCGGCCTGAGGGGTACTATTGCCGGTTCCCAGCGAGTTCATCGGTCGCAAGTACAGAAATGGTGCCGGACGTAAGAACTGGTGCCGGCGATTC
Source organism: Nitrospira defluvii (assembly GCF_905220995.1). Taxonomy (NCBI): domain Bacteria; kingdom Pseudomonadati; phylum Nitrospirota; class Nitrospiria; order Nitrospirales; family Nitrospiraceae; genus Nitrospira; species Nitrospira defluvii. The sequence continues at coordinate 355,102 of NZ_CAJNBJ010000017.1, read as the reverse complement.
CTGAGCATAGCCGGCTGCTTCGGAAGGAGGCCGTATGACTTGTCGATGGATACTACTCTCGATAACCGCCTTCCTGACCTTGGCCGCCTGCGCCCCGACGAAACATGCCCGGTCGGTCGAGCCTTCTGGGTTCCTCCACGATCTCTATCCGCAGATGCGCAAAGGCACGGGCGACGAAGCGCTCTTGGTCTATCGGAACCAGCAGGTCGAGTGGTCGGAGAAGGCGACCTACGATAAACTCCTCCTTGATCCGGTGATGATTTGGCGGGGCACAGATTCGAAGGTCCTGGGTCTCGATCAAAAACACGCACAGGTCATCGCCGATGCGTTCTACGCACTCCTGTACCAGGAACTGGCCAAGGACTATCAGATGGTGACGGAGCCGGAATCGCGCACCTTTCGCCTCCAGGCGGCACTGACCGAAGCGGAGCAATCCCTTCCCGTCCTGGATATCGTTTCGAGCGTGCCTGCGCCGTTCAACGTGGCCTTCGTGGCGTCCACCATCAAGACCCTGGCGACCGGCAAGCCACTCTTCAAAGGCGCCGCCGCTATCGAGGGAAAACTCATGGACGCAGTGTCCGGTGAAGTGTTGGCGGCCGCGGTCGATCGGCGGGTAGGCGGACGGTTTCTCGACGCAGAGGTGTTCGATTCCTGGAACGATGTGCATGCGGCACTGGCATACTGGGCTCAGCTGACCCGGTTGCGCCTGTGCCAATTGCGCAAACAAACCAATTGCGTCTCGCCAGGGTCTTGATGAGTGATGTCACGTCTCCTCCGCAAGCCTATCGTCCGCGGTCGCCGATTGGCGGTCGAGCATGTACGTGGGATGTTCGCCGCCGGTGACACCCCTGACACGATTCTTCGTGGCTATCCATGGCTGGAGCCTGCAGACATTCACGCCTCCCTTGCCTACGCCCATCGACTGGTTGGTCATGAACGCATCGAGCCGCTGCCCCTCGAATCTGCTCCGTGTATAACAAGGCCTCACCCCAATTCTTTCACTCCCTCAGTCCCTCCGTCGGATCGACCTTCGTCCACATGAGCCCGCCGCAGAGCGCGATGCCGGCGGCAACCAGCAGCGACGCCGTCCAGCCCCAGTGATCGGCCAGCCAGGGCGTGAGGCTCGGGGAAATCACGCCGCCCACGTTGGCCCCCGTATTCATCACGCCCGACAGAGTCCCCGCGTGGGTTTTGGAGAGATCCGTCGTCACGCTCCAGTAGGCTCCCACGGTAAAGTAGAGCCATCCGGCGCCGAGTGAGAGGCAGACGATCGCCATGGTCTGCGACTCCACCCAGGCCCCGACGGCAATCAACCCGCCGGCCAATGCCATACCAAGCAGCCCGATCGACAGCCGGGCCCTGCGCAGGCCGAGCGTCGGCACGAGCTTGTCTGTCACCCAGCCCCCGAGCGGGCAGAAGAGCAGAATGGCGAGAAAGGGTCCCGCCGCCAGCCAGCCGCCGCGCAAGAGATCGATCCCGCGCACGTTCACGAGGTAGAGATAAAACCAGCTCATATAGATGTAGGCCACGTAACCCAGGCAGGCATAACTGGCAACGAGCCACCAGAGCGACCGGGAACAGAGGATCCGCCGCCAGGGTATCGGGAGTGACCTCGTCTGTGCCTTTGTCGTTCTGCCGCTCCGCCGATCTTGCGAACAAAACACCCACAGGATCGCGACCACCAGGCCGATCAGAGCCGAGAGATAAAACACCGACTGCCAGCGATAGTTCACCATGACCCAGGAGGCAAGGGGAGGGGTGATGGCCGCGCCGACGCCGATACCACCGATGGCAATGCCGATGCCGAGCCCACGCTGTCCCGGCGGCATCCAGTCGGCCACGGCGCGATTGAAATTCGGCAAGGCGACCGATTCGCCCACACCGAGCAGGAAGCGCACGATCACGAGCGCGCCCACGGTGCCGACCAGGCCGGCCAGCGGCAGCGTGGCGACCACGGCGGTCAACACCGTGCACAGAGACCACCAGACCAAGGCGCAGGCCAATACCACCCGCGCCCCCCAACGATCACCCAGGCGGCCGCCGGGAATCTGGCAGAGCGCATAGCCGAAGACGAAGGCCGAGAACACATAACCCATGTCCTGATCGGTCATGCCGTAGGCAGGCATCATTTGCCGGGCCGTGACGGAAATGTTCACCCGGTCCATGTAGGTCACCGCGCTGATCGCAAACAGCAGGGCAAGAATGCCCCAACGCGGTCGTGTCGTCGATGTGTCATCGCCCACTCGTGATTCCCCCAGTGTCCGCCGTTCGGCGGCCGGCGCATTATAGACCCGTCCACGCAGGACGTGAACTGTGAAAGGTGAGGCGTGGAGGCACGCACCGTATGGATTTCACGTCGGCGCATCCAGTACACTGCGCTTTTGAGCTACGTACCTGGAGGTGGAGTGAGGGTTCGTCCCCGCACGGTAGTGTTGTCGCTGCTCGGCCTGGTGGTGGTGGGTGTGCTCCTCCTCCTGTATTCGCGCGAGCTGTTCGGCGTCGACATCCTCAAAAATTTCTTTCTCCAGCAGCTCGAAACCAGCCTCCGCCGTAAGATCGAAGTCGACCGTGTCAAGTTGGTGGTGCTCCCCAGCCTCCGCCTGGAACTCAGCAACGTCGGCGTCTACGGCCACGACGACCCAAGCCACGTCGTCTTCACCGCCAAGGAAATCGACATCGTACTGCGCCTGCTCCCGCTGCTGAAGAAGCAAGTGGTGGCCAAACGCATCTTCCTCGATGAGCCGACGGTGACGTTGATCCGCAATCGATCGGGCCACTGGAACGTGTTGGCGGGATTGCCCTCGGCGGCCAAGGACGAATCAGCCTACCAGATGTTCAGCCGCTTGCTGCAAATCCGGGAAGCCACCATTCAGAAGGGACACATCACTGTCACCGACGAGGCGCGACCGGACGGCGTCCGCACCACGAAGCTGGAATCGGTCGAAATGGCGCTCAAGGTCTACCCAAGCAAGGCCCAGGGCGATTTGCATATCTCCGCCGCGCTGCCGGCCGCCGACGCCCCTTCGTCCTTTTCTCTGACCGGCACGATCAGCCTTAGCGAGTCGTCCTCGTCGCTGGCGGCCGAGGAACCCTACTCGGTGCATCCTGCGTTTCAATTCGAGGGGGAGATCGACACGACCAACCTGCGCCTGCGTGAGGCAGCCGATTTCTTTGGTCCCCGGCCGGTCCCCCCGCAACTGCAAGGCGGCGCGAGCCTGCAGAGCCGTATTCGTGTGGCCCCCGGCGTGGCCGGGTACGACGTGGTGCTCACCGACGTCGCCGCCAATGTCGATGAACTGGCCGTTACCGGCAAGGCCAACATGGCCGGGCTGCTGACCACACAACCCACGTTCTCCATCACCTTCACCGCGCCCTCGATCGACCTTCGCCAACTCTTTGCGCGGATTCCGGCACAGTGGATCCACCCCCAACTGCCGGCGTTGGTCGAACGACGCCAATTGGGTGGCACGGTGGAGATCCTCTCCGCCACCTTAACCGGCGCGACCGCACCCAGCCCGCAACTCTCACTGACCGGTGATTTCCAAATCGAGAAGGGCACGGCGCTCATTGGAAACGATCTGGTGCCGACCCAGGATCTCTCGGCCACGGTGTCGGTGGAACCGGGACGCATCCGTGTCGGGAAACTGAGCGGCGCATACGGCAACCTGAAGATCACCGACGGGAAGGCCGTGGTCTCGTTCTTGGACGATGGGCCCTGGATGGAATTGGACATCGGCGGCGACATGACTGCGGCTGATCTGGTGAAATTTCTCACCAAGACCATTCGCGCGGACAAGCTCACCTCGCTGCTCGCGCAGTCGCGTGAGATCGAAGGGCAGACCCATCCGACGTTCCGCCTCGTCGGCCCGCTGGACAAACCGGACGGCATCACGTTCGCAGGCGGGGAGGTGCTGACCGAGCAAGTCAGCCTTCTCAATCCTTCGCTGCCGCAACGACTGACGGCCATGCAAGGGCGGATCATCTTTTCACAAACCGGCGGCGTGCAGTTCGATCAGGTCACGGCCAATGTGGGGGAGGCGCAACTCCAATTCAACGGCATGATCGGCGGGGGCACGCCCAGCGTCTTCCAGGATTTCGTCATTCGCGCCAAGGGCAACGCCACGCAACTGCGTCAGATGCTTTCGGCCGGCGCCTTTCCCGACGACCTGCTCTACGGCACGGTCAGCGCCAAGATGCAGTTGTCCGGCCCGTCAGGCGCACCGCATCTGCGTGGAGAGATCGGATTGAACGACGCGAAACTCGTGCTGCCGACGCTGGGCGAGAAGCCCTATGGCTCACCGGCCTCCTTGGAACTCGACGCCGACGCCGTCAAAGGCATCGGCCTGGTCATCTCTCGCCTCGAACTCGTGGTACCGCCGTTACGGCTGCCGTTGAAGGGGCGCATCATCCTCGGCGACCAGTTTTCCATCGACGCCTCGCTGGCCACGGGCACCGTGTCGGTGTCCAGCCTGCCGGAATGGGTCTACCGGAGCGGCTTCGAAGCGGGCAATCTCGAAGTGTCCATGGACGTGAAGGGGTCGGATGCCGAGTGGAGGAACTGGCGAGCGGGCGGATGGCTGGCGCTGACCAACGGCTTGATGACGCTGAAGGGCGTGGACGGATCGGTCGAAGATCTCTACCTTCGCTTGAAGTTTTCGAAAAACATCGCCGACATCAAGCAGTTGTCGTTCCGCATCAAAGACAGCGACGTAAGTTTGTCCGGCGCATTAAAAAACTGGACGACGAAGCCGGTCATCGCGGTGAAAATCGAATCGGCCCAGATGGATCTCGACCTGCTCATACCGAAGGGCCACCGGTCGCCGATTCGGGAATTTTTGGAGACGCTGGCCTCGACCAGCCAGGTGAGCGCCACCGCCACGATTGAAAAGGGCCTCTACAAACATCTTCGCTTCGGCGGGCTTTCGGGGCGGCTGACCATTCAAGACGGCATGTTGGATCTCGACCGAATTGTCACGCAATCGGGCACGGGCCATGCGGCGGGGCGAATGGTGGTGCGCCTGCCGAAGGGCGAGCCAGCGGAAACGGAAGCCTCGGTGCGCATGACCGGCATTCCCGTCGAAGCCTTGCTCCCGCTCCTCGGCGCCAACGATCAGCCGGTGACCGGGGATATGAAACTCACCGGCGCGCTACGCGGGCACGGACGGAATCCACACGGCCTCCTGCCCACACTGAATGGAAAGGTTGAACTGGTATTGCAGGACGGGCGCATCCTGAAAACCGAAAAACGCGCCATCTGGAAGATCCTCTCCATCCTGAACTTACCGGCCGTGTTGCAGGGCAAGGTCGATCTGGAAAAAGAAGGGCTCCAGTACAACCGGGCCAGTGCCACCCTGACGGTGCAGAACGGCCTCGTCAAAACGCAGAACATCATCCTGGACAGCCCGGTACTGAAGATCTCCGCGGTCGGCAGTTATGACATGCCCACCGACCAACTCGACATGATCTGGGCCGTAAGTCCGTTCGGCTCCTATTCGCAGTTTTTGAAATCCATTCCGCTCTTCGGACGCCTGATGGCCGGGGACCGGAAGGGGTTGGCGACGGCGCTGTTCCAGGTCAAGGGATCGATCGACGATCCGGAGGTGACCTATCTGCCGATGAAGTCCTTCACCACGGGACTCACCGGCGTCGCGCAACTCGCGTTCGACCTGTTGAAGAACACGGTCATGCTGCCGATCGACATTCTTTCGCCGCAAGAAGAAAAGGAACCGCTCTTCGACCCGGCGTTGGAGATTCAAACGCCGCCCTCCACACCGCCGCCGGTCGATGTGCCGCAACAACCGGCGCGTGTGCCGGCCACGCCTTGACCACCTCCGGACCGCATGATAGCATCCGAATCATCTGATCGCCTCGACCTCATGAGCCATTCCACCGAGCACAACCAGACTCCCGGCCCCAGCGCGACCCTCTTCATCGCCGCCAGCGAAACGGACTCGAATCTCTATTACGCGACGAAGTTCATCGCGCCCGATCCCTTCATTTATCTGGAGGTGAAAGGGGAGCGCCTGATGATCATGAGCGACCTGGAAGTCGACCGCGCGCGACATCAGGCCACCGTCGATCGTGTCTTGTCCTATTCCGAATTGGAACGGCGCGCGAAATCTCTGGGTGTGAAGGATCCCGGCAATATCGATGTGATCCATCTGGTGCTGCAGGACGCAGGACTGGGCGACATCCTGGTTCCGCCGACCTTCCCGTTTCTCCATGCACAACGACTGCAGGAACTGGGCTATCGGCTCCGCACGAAGCGCGAACCGTTTTATGAGCGACGCGTGGTGAAATCGGATGAAGAGGTCCGCCACATCGAAGCGGCGCAACGGGCAACTGAAACCGCGGTGGCCGCGGCACATGCGAGTCTCCGTCGGGCCGACATTCGCGACAACGTGCTCTGGCTGGACGGTGAGGTGTTGACCTCCGAACGCGTGAAGAAGTTGATCAACGTCGCCCTGATGGAATGCGACTGCATCGCGCAACATACCATCGTGGCAGGCGGGGAGCAGGCCTGTGACCCGCACGACGAAGGCAGCGGCCCCTTGCCGGCGCACCGCAGCATCATCTTCGACGTGTTCCCGCGCTCGGCCGGTTCCCGCTACTTCGCCGACATGTCGCGCACGGTGGTTCGTGGACGGCCCTCGCCGGAATTGACGAAGCTGTACCAGACCGTCAAAGACGCGCAGGAAGAGGCCATCACCAACATTCGCGACGGCGCCGACGGCGCGGTGATCCATCAAGGCATCTGCGATCGGTTTGAGAAGGCGGGCTATAAGACCGGTTTGGTCAACGGCCGCATGCAGGGATATTTTCACGGCACCGGGCACGGCGTCGGCCTGGACATCCACGAGGCGCCGCGCATCAGCCGGACCGGATCGTTGCTCCAGGAAGGGCACGTCGTGACGGTGGAACCCGGGCTCTATTATCCGGGGTTGGGCGCCGTGCGCATCGAAGACATGGTGCTCGTCACCAAGGACGGCTGCCGCAACCTGACGAACTATCCCAAGGTCTTCGAACTCGGATAGGCAACCCAATGTCTGAGTATTTAGTTTTGAGTGGTGAGTGTTGAGTCGCTGAGAAGTCTCCCGGTTCAACCGACAACTCAGCACTCAAAACTCAACACTGACATCTTCAGTTCTCACGCCACGCCAGAACGTCATGCGCCTGACCTTCACCATCCAACGCTTTAATCCCGAAACAGACCAGCACCCACACCAGGAAGAGTATCGCCTCGACATCGGGCGGGGCCTGACCGTGCTCGAAGCGCTGATCCGCATCAAGAACGAATTGGACGGCCGCTTGGCGCTGCGCTATTCCTGCCGCTCCGCCATTTGCGGCTCCTGCGCCATGCACATCAACGGCACAGAGAAACTCGCCTGCCGCACCTCCGTCCGCAAAGAATTGGAGCGGCACGGCAAGATTACGATTCAGCCCTTGCCGAACCTTCCACTCATCAAAGACCTGGTCGTCGATATGGCGCCCTTCTGGGAGAAGATCCGGGCGGTCACGCCTTGGCTGACGCCGATCACCCATCCCACGAAGCGCTACGGACCATCGGGGCAATTGCGGCTGCTGCCGGAGACCTACCAGTTTCACAACGTGGATGCCTGCATCATGTGCGGCGCCTGCGTGGCCGCCTGCACCTCGCATGAAGTGTCGAAGGGATTTCTCGGCCCGGCCGCGCTCGCGAAGGCGGCACGATTTGTCGCGGACCCGCGCGAACCGGCCGATGCCAAACAAGTGCGGCTCTCGGCGTTGCAGGAGGCCGACGGCATCTGGGATTGCACACGCTGCAACATGTGCGTGCAAGTCTGCCCCAAGGATGTGCAACCGATGGAAGCCATTATCCGCTTGCGCCGCTCTTCCATCCGGCACGGCTTGACCGATGCGGAGGGCGCCCGTCATATCACCGGCTTCGTCGATCTCGTCCGGCAGGAAGGGCGGTTGAACGAAGCGCTCATGCCGCTCAAAGTGGTCGGCACGAATCTGCAACGGATCCTGCACGTCCTCCCCTTGGGTGTGCGTATGTTTTTCAAGGGCAAGGTGCCGCTGCCGTTCGGCCATACCATTCCAGGGATCGAGCAGGTCCGGGCGATCTTCTCCGCCGCGCGCCGCCGCGCCGGTCACGGCTGACGCCCATGTCGGGCACCTTTCGATTCCTCGACGACATCGCGATGGCCGACATGGCCTTCGAGGCCGAGGGCGACTCTCTCTCGGCGCTCTTCGACGCCGCAACCGAGGCGCTCCTGCACAGTCTGGCCGACCCGGCCAGCGTGACACCAACCTGGCGCCGCACCCTGGATTTGTCCGAGCCGGACATCGAAACCTTGCTCTTCGAATGGTTAAGCCGATTGGTGTATCTCAAAGATGCGGACGGCGTCGTATTTCACCGGGCCTCACTGACGTTGGCACAGGAGCCCGGGGGCTCAGCCTGGCATCTACATGCCGATGTCACCGGCGCGCCGGTCGATCCGGCCAAGCAGGAACTTCGGTCAGACGTCAAGGGCGTGACCAAACATCTCTACGCAGTCACACAAGACGGAAACAGGTGGACCGCCAGAGTCGTGTTGGATGTCTGACTGTGCGGCTCAGACGATCCGGCACGTACTGACCATGGAGTGACGTGATGAAACTCAACACCGACATGCTGGTCAACCGCATCGACGACTACCTGTGGGAAATTCCGTCATCTGAAAAGGCAGGCATGCTGGTCCCCGCGAGAATTTATGCCAGTCCGGCCATTCTCGGCGGCATGGATCGCGGAGTCTTCGATCAGGTCACCAACGTCGCCTGCCTGCCCGGCATTCACCGCTATGCGCTCTGTATGCCCGACGGCCATTGGGGTTACGGCTTTCCCATCGGCGGGGTCGCGGCCTTCGATCCCGAAGACGGGGTGATCTCTCCAGGCGGGGTCGGCTATGACATCAACTGCGGCATGCGGTTGATCCGCACCGACCTGACCTTGGCTGAAGTCCAGCCCAAACTTGAACTGTTGATGACGGAATTGTTTCGCCGCGTACCGGCCGGTGTCGGCTCACGCGGGTTCGTCAATCTCAACCGGCGCGAGTTTCGGGACGTCATGCGCAAAGGCGCCAGCTGGTGCATCGCCAACGGCTACGGTTGGGCAGAAGACCTGGATCGAATCGAAGAGCGGGGATGCCTGGAAGGGGCCGACCCGACACACGTCACGGATTACGCCATTGAACGCGGCATCAACCAACTGGGGACCTTAGGATCGGGCAATCACTACTTAGAGGTGCAGGTCCTGTCGGACAAGGGCATCTTCGATCGGGAGACGGCCGCGGCGATGGGCTTGACCGGTCGCGATCAAGTCGTGGTGATGGTCCATTGCGGCTCGCGCGGCTTCGGACATCAAGTGGCCAGCGACTATCTCAAAGTCTTTGAAAAGGCGATGCGCCGCTATGGGATCTCCGTCAAGGATCAGCAGCTCGCCTGTGCGCCTTTTCGTTCTCCGGAAGGACAGGAGTATTTCGGGGCCATGAACTGTGCCGCCAACACGGCATTCGCCAACCGCCAGGTCATCACGCATCAAATCCGCGATGCCTTCGCCGCCGTCTTCGACTCAACTCCGCATGCGCTCGGCATGCACCTGATCTACGATGTGGCGCACAACATTGCCAAGGTGGAGCGGTACCAAGACGGACAGTGGTTGGTGCATCGCAAGGGGGCCACGAGGGCGTTCGGCCCCGGCAGTCCCGAGCTGCCGGCCTGCTATCGCCACATCGGCCAACCGGTCATCTGCGGCGGCTCCATGGAGACCGGCTCCTACCTCTTGGTCGGCACCGATCGCGCCATGCACGACACCTTCGGTTCGACGATGCATGGGTCCGGCCGCACCATGTCGCGCGCACAAGCCAAACGCACGGTGCGCGGCGAACAACTGCTCCGCGACATGAAACAACACGGCATTCTGGTGAAGGCCGTGTCCATGTCTGGTCTCGCCGAAGAAGCCGGGTTGGCCTACAAGAATATTTCCGACGTGGTCGAAACAGTGGACCACGCGGGAATCACAAAAAAGGTGGCGGAACTGAAACCAATCGGCAATATAAAGGGCTAGTGCTGCCTGCAGACGATGGCGCCTGCAGCGCACAGATTCGCCGACAAGGATCAGGGGTCGTCGCCCGTCGCTTCACCCCACGTCATCATGGACCAACGCCGACATCAGCGGGTTTCCGTCCGTTTCCACAGCTCCTTCTCGTCGGTGAACCGAGTGGAGGGGGAGGGCCACGTCGTTGATCTGTCTTTGCGCGGCTGCGGCATCCTGACGCAAGCGGCGGTCCATCCCGGCACCACCCTCACCGTACGCATGCATCAGTCGCCTGACGAGGCGGCATTGACGGTCCAGCAAGCCGTGGTACGTTGGTGCCGCAATGGACGCATCGGGCTCGAATTCGTGACCCTGCAACCCGACGACTGGGTTCGCCTACAAGCCATTGTGAAGGACCTCACCCGGCAACCCTACGAACGCACCGACGAATCATAAGATGGTGGCGGCACCCGGCCGCTCTTTCCTGTCGAGGAGGATACAGCATGGCCGATGCGCCCGCTTCCACATCGAAATTGCCCCGCACCTGGCTTCCAGCACTCCTGATCAGCCTGCTCGTCTCAGGATTCTGCGCCGCGGCGCTCTACCTGATGTTGGCGGAACATGACCGCGCTCTCGTCGCCCAGCGTAACGCCACCGCCATCCTCACGGCAGAGCGCAGCGCCCACGCCACGGCCAGAACCCTGGCCTGGTTCATTGAATCGTTGGGCGGCGACAGCCTCGCCGCGATCCAGCAGACGCTGGAACAACATGCGCCGCAAGCCAATCTGTTATCGTCCGCCGTCATCACGGAAGACAACGTGGTCGTGGCTGCAGGCAATCCCGCCGCCATCGGCACGCAACTGCACGACGCGGCCTGGATGAACGCGCGTAAAAGCCAGAGCAGCATCATCACATCCGGCATGGAAAAGGGGAGGCCGGCGGTGATCGTGGTTGAGCCGATCCGTCGGGACAACCGGATTGCCGGCTGGGTCCGACTTGCCGTGGCCACGCCCCCGGATGCCGCCGCCCCGCGGTCGGAGGACGATCTGGCCCTGGATGTCGCCCTCGTGATCGTCCCGCTGCTGCTCATGATGGTCACGCTCCTGTTACTGACCATGGGCGGACTCATGAGCCGGGTCCGGAAACTCCTCGGCCGCATCGTGATCGAGGCCCGTGAACAGGTCCCCCAACCTCTGGATGCGGGTATCGACACGCCGAGTCATGGCGGTATCGCATGACCAGGGACCCGACGCCCTTCGCTCTCCCGTGAGTGCCGATTGGCCCCGGGAGATTCCCTAGCAGATGCACGCCTCAACAACTGCTAATTCGCTGGCACTTCCTCAAAACTTTGATAGGCTGATGCGAGTGAAAGGCAGGAGCGTCGTTCCCGTTGCCCCAGGGTCCATAGCCGGGGCCGTCAGTCCCTCGTATGCCGATGTGCGGCACCATCTCCATGTTCGAGTGAGACCGAGATTATGAGTCAAGCCCGTCCGACCATTCTCATCGCCGATGATGACCCTGTGACACGGTTGTTCGTGAAGAACGCGCTGGAGCCGGCCGGCATGGTGGTCGTGGAAGCCACCGGCGGCAAGGAGGCGTTGAGCAAGTTTGAGGCGGAACCGGCTGATCTCGTGATTCTCGACATCATGATGCCGGAGGTCGACGGGTACCTGACCTGTTCCAGGATTCGTTCGTTGCCGCGCGGCAAGCGTATCCCCATTTTGATCCTCACCGGCTTGGACGATGTGAATTCCATTGCCCAGGCCTATCAGCACGGCGCCACCGACTTCATCACGAAGCCGGTGAATGCCACGATCCTGTGCCATCACGTCCGCTACATGCTCCGCACCAACAATGTTCTGCATGCATTGATCCGGAGCGAATCCCGGCTGGAGCTCGCGCAGCGCATCGCCCGCATCGGCAACTGGGATTGGAACCCCAAGACGAATCGCTTCGCCATGTCGAACGAACTCTGTCGATTGGTCGGCGTGCGCCCGCAGGATTTCACCGGAACCTTTGAGGGTTTTTTGAATCTCGTGCATCCGGACGACCGCCCGTTGGTGACGGGCGCGCTGCAAAAGCTGGTCGCCCAGCAGACCCCCTGCGACATTGATCACCGGATCGTGCTGCCGAACGGCACCGACTTCATTATCCATCTGCAGGCCGAGGCCGTGCGGGAAGAGGAAGTGGATGAGGTCACGGTCATCGGCACGGCTCAGGACATCACCGAACGGAAGCAGGCCGAACGTGCCATCCATCAACTGGCGTACTACGACAGTTTGACGGGCTTGGCCAATCGCGTGTTGTTCAAGGACCGATTGTCGAATGCGATCTCCTACGCCGCGAGACACGATCAGCACCTGGCAACGCTCTTCATCGACTTGGACCGCTTTAAAATCATCAACGACACGCTTGGCCACACGGTGGGCGATCTACTCCTCACGCGCGTCGCGGAACGGTTGAGCGAGTCCGTTCGGCAGAGTGACTCCGTCAGTCGGCATGCCGACCATGAGCCGGTCCATGCGCTGGCGCGACTCGGGGGCGACGAGTTCACGATTCTCCTAACGGCCCTGCCGCAACCGGAAGACGCGGGCCGGGTCGCCCGGCGCATTCTGGAATCCTTGGCCCATCCCTTCATTATCGAGGGGCATGAAATTTTTATTTCGGCCAGCATCGGCATTTCGATCTATCCGTCGGACGGGTCCACGGTCGAAGCGCTGCTCAAGAACGCCGACACCGCGATGTACCACGCGAAGGAACAGGGTCGGAACAACTGCCAGTTCTATTCATCCGGACTCAACGCCGCCGCGGCCGAACGGCTCGACCTGGAAAACGAACTCCGCCGCGCGTTGGAGCGGGAAGAGTTCGTGGTCTTTTACCAGCCGAAACTGAACATCCACTCGCGCACGATTTTGGGCGCCGAAGCGTTGGTGCGCTGGAAACATCCCAAACGCGGCCTGGTCCCGCCCGGCGTGTTCTTGAACGCCGCGATCGACACCGGCTTGATTCGTTCCATGGATGAATGGGTGCTGCGTGAAGCCTGTCGCCAGGTGAAGGCCTGGGAGACGGCAGGACTTCCTGCGATCTCGATCTCGGCCAACGTCTCCAACTCCTTGTTTCACGGGCGCACACTGCCTGCGACCGTGGCCGATGCGCTGCGGGATTCCGGGCTGAATCCGTCGCAACTCGAACTCGAGCTCACGGAGTCGATCGCCATGCGGGACGTCGAAGCCTCGGTGACCATGCTGGAAGGCCTGCGAACGATGGGCGTCCGCCTCTCGATCGACGACTTCGGCACCGGCTACTCGTCGCTCAGTTATCTCCAACGGTTCCCGCTGAGCCGCCTGAAAATCGATCAATCCTTCGTCCGGGACCTCTTGACGAACGAAAACAACGTGAAGATCACGCGGGCCATCATCGCGATGGCGCACAGTTTGAACCTCTCGGTGCTGGCGGAAGGCGTGGAGACGGAAGGGCAGTTGGCACGGTTACGAGAAGAAGGGTGCGACGAGGTGCAGGGATACCTGTTCAGCCGCCCTGTCTGCGCGGAAGATTTCGAGAAACTGCTCAGGGGCGATGCCGATGCCCGTACAGCAGCGTGATGTTGATCCGCCGGTTGGTGAATCCTTCCTTAAAGGCGATGTCGTCGGTTTCGTGAAACAGGTCTGAGTTGAACAGCACCGCCCGGTTCGCCCGGTAGGGGATCGTGATCTCGCGAGCACCCTGCTCCTTTAGCCAGTCATAGATCCTGCCGCGGGCGCTGTCGCTGTTGTACGTTTTGAAGTCCCAGTCCCTCGGCGCTTCTTTGTCCCAGACCACCAGACCACCGCTCTCCGGATCGAGATTCGCCTCGTCGGGGGTGATCCAGAAGTTGACGTTCACGGCCGCCGCATCGGCATGGATATTCAGGCCGCGCCTGGCGCTGTCGTGTTTGAAGGCCCAGGCCTGCGTGAGGCGGTGCCTGCCGAAAATGCGCGGGAGCCGCCGGCGGAGTTCCTCCGCAATTTGCAGGAGCAGGGGAGAGGCAAACCCGTCACCCAGAAAGGCCCCGATGTAGCCGTTCTCGTAATCCTTCTTCCAAATCGTCGACGTCCAGCAAAACTCCCGCAGTCTACGCAGCGCCTCCTCCGACAAGAGTCCGTCGATCGTCGTGACTTCCGGCTGGGTCCCCAGATACCGCGCCTCGATCGCGGCACTGTCCAGATCGGACGCCAACGCGCCTTCCGGCATCGTGTCACAAGGCGCGAGGTACAACAGCTGGTTGAATGAAGGTGCGATCGGCTGGAGATCGGCAGGGGAGACCAGGACCCGGTTTCCAGGGGTCGCACCGGGCGCCGCCTCAATCTGCGCCAGCACATGAATGAGCGCCTCATGGTACCCACGCCAGGTGTCTCCCAGAAGGCCACGCTCAAGAAGATAGGCGACCTGCTCGGCGTCATGCTTGAGCCGGGAACGGAAGACCGAGGTGTCGGTGACCGGTCGCCCATGCGCATGTTTTGCCTGGGCCGTTTCGGCAAAACAGCGCAACGCCCGCGGCATCTCCTCCCGCCAGATCCAGGCGATCCCCAGGTTATAGAGTGCCGTGCCATAGCCGGGATGGGCCTGCAGGGCCCGTTCAAAACTGCGGATGGCCTCGTCGGTCTGCCCCTGTTCCAACAGCACCAGCCCGAGATTGTTGTGTGCCTCGGCATGATTCGGCTTCAACGCGATGGCTCGCCGGTAGGCCCCGGCTGCTTCCTCTAGGCGGCCCTGTTCTTTCAACACCACCCCGAGATTGTTGTGCGCCTCTACATGTTCGGGATTGAGCCGAAGCACCTCTTCATAGGTGGCCTGCGCTTCAGGCAATCGACGCAAATCTTTGTAGGCGTTGCCGAGATTCGTGCGAGCTTCGATGTAGCGCGGATTGAGTTGGATGGCTCGGCCGTACGCTTCGAGCGCCTCGTCTAACAGCCCGGCCCGCTGCAAGACGACGCCGTGATTGAAACAATAGACCGGATTGCGGGAGTCGGCGGCGCGGGCCTCGGCAAGCCGGGACAGCGCTTCTTTGAGGTGGCCCCGCCGGTACAGGAGGAGACCCAAGCCGTGAAGGGCATCAGGATTCGACGGGCGCCGGTCCAGCAGGAGGCGATAGCCGCGTTCCGCTTCATCCAACCGGCCGGCCTGGTGATGCAGTTGGGCGTCACGCAGGAACGTCGACTCACCAACTGCGTGTTTGGCCTGCTTGCCGTGCAATTTTTCTTCGCGGCGCCGCTCTTCACGGTTCATGCGAACACCCTCCAGTGATCGGACGACCGGCCGATCCGGAGAGTAGCGCACATTGGGTGTGGGGGTCAAAGCGGAAGGGGAGAGGGACGGCCAGAACGGACGTTACGCGGCTTTGGCCAGTTCCTGTCGTTTGCGGCGCTGTCCCAGAATGTCCAAGGCGGCAACGCGATAGGCTTCGGCGAACGTGGGGAAGCCGAAAATGGTATCGATGAAGCGATCGATATTCGCACCGTCCTGCAAGGCCATCTGTCCCAGGTGAATCAGTTCGGTGGCATTCTCACCGACGATTTGCACGCCGAGGAGACGTTCGCCCGAAGGATCGGTGACGAGTTTCAACAGGCCGTCGCAAGCACCGGTAATCTGCCCCTTGGCGATTTCCGTAAACGGGGCACGACCCACGAGAGGCCCGCGATAGCGGGCCGCGGCTTGCTCCTCATCGAGTCCGATGGACGCGATTTCAGGAATAGTGTAGATCCCGATAGGGACCTGGTTGGCCGAATCTCCGACGGGTAGCCCGAGCGCCTGACTGACGGCGCGCCGGCCGTCCTCCATCGCCTGTGACGCCAATGCCGGGGGGCGCCCCAACATGTCACCCGCGGCATAGATGTGCGGGACCACCGTCTGCCCATGATCGTTGACCGGCAGTAGCCCCTTCTCATCCAACGACAGGCCCGCCGCCTCAAGGTTCAGCTCCTCGATATTCGGTTGACGTCCCAGCGCCACCAGCATCTTTTCACTCTTGACCACCATGCCGTTCGCCAACCTCGCGACAACGGACGACACACCGTCCCAGGCCACCTCAGTCACGGTCTGGCCGAGGTAAAACCGTCCACCCTGGCGTTCCAGTCCACGCTGGAAGACTGAGACGATCTCCGAATCCATAAACGGCAAGGGACTTTTAGCCCGATCGATCAGCGTCACCTCCACGCCGAGCAACGCGAACGTCGAGGCATACTCACAGGCAATGGGCCCTCCGCCGAGCACAGTCAGCGAGCGAGGCAGGTAGATCATCGACAAAATGGAATCGCTGTCCAACACGTGCTCATGATCGACCGGCACTTCCGGAATCGAGCAGGGACGGGATCCCGTCGCCAACACGATGGTCTCGGCGAGAAGGGTCTGGGAGGCCCCGTCGATCGTTTCCAATTGCACTTCATGGGGCGACACCAGCCGCGCACGGCCATGCCGGTAGGTGACGCCGTTTCGGGCGAGTTGATCGGCCATATAACATTCGTGGGCCTTGACCACTTCGTCCAACCGGTGTAGGAGGACGGTCATGGGGAGATCGAGCCGCAGCCGGCCCTCGAACACTTCGTTCGAACGTTTTAGCCGCTCGAACTGTAGCGCGGTCTCGCGGAGCGTCTTGCCGGGAATGGTACCGCGATAGACACAATTACCGCCGATGCCTTGTTCCTGCTCGATCAGCACGACCTTCTTGCCGGCCTTGGCGCCCTGAATGGCGGCCTTTTGGCCGGCTGGTCCGCTCCCGACTACCACGATGTCATAGGCGCTGCTCGGCATCATAACGGCATCGCCTCCACGACGGCGCGGATCTTGTCCTTGTGAGCCAGCAGCGCATCAACATCCTTAGGGTACAGATTGAGATCGGCGAAGACCACATGCTCACGCAAGGTCGCCTCATCCAGGGCTTCCGGATCGAGAAAATGTTTGGCCATGCGACCGGCGAGGCAGGTGGTCATACATTCCTGCTTGGCGGTTTTGGCATAATTGTAGTCCGAATGAAACCCGATCGACTCCACAACCGGCGGCGGCAAGCCCCATTCGTCTGCGACCAGGAGGCCAACCTGGATATAATAGCCGTCTAACAATTGATGCACCAACTCTTTGCTGAGGGTTGTCCCTTGCTCCTTGGACAGGGCGACCAGGGTTTGCAACACGACGGGCCGACCGATGCCATGCAGAAGGCCGCACAGGTAGGCGCTTTCCACATTGAATCGCCGCATGCGCGCAATTTCCTTGGCGTAGGCGCCGCTGGCGAGCGAATAGTGCCAGAGCCCCTTGACTTCATCGTCCCATCCCGGCACTTTGAAGGCGCTGCCTTTGATGGACGCGGAGAAGGCCAGCTCGGACATCAGGTTCATGCCCAGCATGGACACCGCATGTTGAAGCGAGACGACCGGATTGCGGGTCATATAGGCCGGAGAATTGGCGATTCTGATCACATGGGCGGCCAAGGCCTGGTCCTGGTGAATCAAGGCGGCGAGTTTGGCCGCCTCTGCATCGGGATCGTAGACCATCGCCAGAATCCGTGAAGCGACCTGCGGCAGGAGCGGCAATTCAATGGCGCCCTTGCGGATACGTTCAATCAGGAGTTGTTCCAACGGATCGGTAGGAACGGGGGTTGTTGCTTGAGGAAGTTCACCGCTCATAGGTCTTACACCACGGGTCAAGGTTGCGGGACGATCGTCGTTGTAGTTCCTTCTCGGCTCTTCTTGCCGAAAACCTTAACCGGCCATGGAACGGGGGGAGGGCAGAGAACATGCCACATGCATTGACGAATTCGCCTCCGGTCCGTACCCTGACTGGCCGATCATCGCATCCTGCCAGGACCATCCTGGTGCTAGCCGGCAGAGCCCTGCTCTGTTGGTCTTTCGTGGCACCGTCGCCGGCGATCATCGGGACGGAAGCGCTCGCCGCCGCGGACCAGCCACAACCGTCCACAACGGACAAGGTCCTGCGGGACACCAAAGAAGCCGTCGAGTCCACCAAACAGTACACGCTGCAGCAAAAAGAGGCGTTTCAGAAGACCTTTCAGGCCGAACTGACCGAGATGCAGGGAAAGATCGCCGAGCTGCAAAAGAAGACCAACGCCGCTTCGGTGGAAGCCCGATCAGAAATGCAGAAAGCGCTCCAGGACCTCGAACGCAAGAAGAACGAGGCACGGAAGCAGCTCGATGACGTGAGCCAGTCCACCAGTTCAGGCTGGAGCAAACTGAAAGAGAACCTGAGCCGGACCCTTGACGATTTAAAGCAGAGCTACAAAGAGACGGTGTCTAAACTTCCGTAACCGTGGCCGGCGTGATGCGGCCTCCCTGTCGTGGGCTTGACTCCTTCGGCCAGACACTGTTCATTGAGGGGGGAAATCGGCTATCGTGACGACGAGAGCCCGGCTCCAAATACGACGAGACCTATGCCATTAAAATTTGCCCTCTATCCCGGGTGCGCCGCCAAGGGCGCCACTCCAGAACTGTATCAATCCACCATGGCCATCGTCGGTCGCCTGGGCATCGAGGTCATCGAGCTCGCCGCCTCCTCCTGTTGCGGAGCCGGGGTGATCGGGGAAGCCGACCCGGACCTTGCCCTCGCGCTGAATGCCCGCACCTTCGCCCAGGCCGAGCGCTTGGGGTTGGACGTGATGACTATCTGCGGCACATGTCAGGGGGTGATGAGCGCAGCCAATCGACGGTTAAAACAGGAACCGGCCACACTGGAACGAATCAATAAGATCCTGGCACAGGACGGTATCACCTACGGCGGCAGCGTCCAGGTCAAGCATCTCCTCTGGATCGCCGTGCGCGATCTCGGGATCACCCGGGTGACCGATACCGTCCGTTCGTCGTTTCGTGATTTTCGCATCGCTCCCTTTTACGGCTGCTACATGCTGCGCCCCTCCTGGGAACTGGGCTTCGACGATCCCGAGAACCCCAGCTCCTTGGAAAAGATCATTCGCGCCGTCGGGGGAGAACCGGTGGCCTATGCGGGGCGGACCAAATGTTGCGGGTTCCCCATCATCCTGGAGAAAGAGGCCATCGCCGTGGCCATGGCCGGTACCAATATGAAGGATGCCCGGGACCATGGAGCCGACTTCATGGTGACGCCCTGTCCCCTGTGCCACATGAGCCTCGACATTTACCAGGAACGCGCGGGGCGGGCGGTCAAGACGGCACTGAACCTCCCCATTCTCCATCTCCCGCAACTGCTCGGCCTGGCCATGGGCATTCCCGCACAGGACTTGGGACTGTCCAGACATTTGATCTCAGTCGATAGCATCGTGACTCGGTTACAGTCACGTCACACGGAACATTCAACCTGACCCGCGGAGCGCCCAACATGAAGGTGATCGCCCTTTCGGATATTCAGCAGTTCAGTCCAGACAAGATGAAGAAGAACAATCTGTTCGAAACATCCCGGTTTTTTTGTGACGTGTACTGTTTTGAACCGGGGCAGGAACAGAAGGGACATATCCACGGCGAACAGGACAAGGTCTACATCGTGCTGGAGGGCGAAGGCACCTTTCAGGTCGGGTCGGAGAAGCAAGTATTGGGACCGGGACAGGGCACGATGGCGCCGGCAGGGGAGGAGCATGGCGTGAAGAACCATACTGCACAGCGGCTGCGAGTACTCGTGTTCGTCGCGCCGAATCCCTGACAGGCCACGACTCACACCTTCGACGACAACGCGCAGAAGTCCTAGGCGGTTAGCGGTTGCTCAGCGGGGCGGTCACCGTGATCGCACCGGCGAGATCCCCTTCCTTATGGCCTTCCTTCGGATAGCCTGAAATATCCAGCATCCCCTTGGGTTCTCCGTGGCAGGCGAGACAATCCTTGGCGTAGTAGATCGGCATCACCACGCGCAGCGTCTTTCCCTCCTCGGTCAATTCGCTCACATAGGCCTCTGCGCGCGGCCTGGCAGCCAGCCACTTCAGCACGGACGCCTCGTACTCATCCGGTTCGTTTTTCGGATTTCGCGCGTCAAGCGCAGTCTGTTTAAGACGCACGTGCGAAGACTTGGAAAACCGTGCCGAAGCCTGGCTACCCCAGGTGGCCGGAATAAAGTTTTTGTATCCGATCCCGCGCTGATTGATGACGACTTGCGCATCTCGCACCACATCGCGGCTGGCCTGCACCAACACAGGCAGCAGTTCCTTGGCAAGCGGGGGAATGACGATGGACACGGGAGCCGTCGGCAAGGCGGTCAGATCGATGCCGGACTTAGCCCGGAACTCCCGGACCAACTCCGCCTCAAACAATTCCGGCGTCAGTCCCTTATCCCCTTTGTGAGGATCGTCGATCAAAGTCTGATTCCGTTCGATCACGGCGCGCCCCGACTCCAGCAGTCTTGCGAGGAGCCGCGCGGTTTCCTCCACCTCAGCTCGCTCAACCGCCCAGGTCAGCGGCGGCTGAAGCAGGACGGATAGCATGAGCACCGCCTTCACCATCATGCGACTGTTCATGTCACGCTCCTCTTTCACGCCTCACGGCAACGGTTTGAGACGACAGGTTCCCTGGACATAGTGAGCCGCCATTTTTTCCACATCGAAGGGTAATCCTTCCAACGAGGCACGCCGGGGGAAGGCATAGTCCTCGTCGAGCCATCGCACCCGCATCTCCCGAAGCCGGCCCGACTCATCCAACTTCAGCAGCAGGTCGTTCAGCAGCCATCTGAGCCGGTAACTTTCTTCCGCCACGACAACCCCATACTCGGCCTTGGTCAGGAAGAGCGGCAGCCCGTTGTCACGGGTCAACAGCGCCCAGTCCCTGCGGACTCGTTTGACCATATACTCCAGCACCGGTTGCGCGCCAAGGATCACATCGATGCGCGGCTCGGTCTGGGCGTCGGCATATTCGAACGCCGCGGGCAGCGAATCACAGACCAGCAAGCGATTCGCACCCAAATTGGCCTCGGCGTAATAATACGCGCTCGTTTCACCCTGCACGGCAATCGTCAGCCCGTCCAAGGCATGACTGGTGGCGGTCAATCGATCGGCAGCCGGATGGAGCGTTTGCTCCCTGACATTGGCCTGTACACGATCGATCACGGCAGAGCTCCTCGTGATCCCGCTGATGCCGCCGCCGTAAAAATAGGGCAGGGAATAGGCGACCCCGGCGCGGCTCGGTGCCGGCGTATTGGTGGCCACCGCCGAGACAAACCAATCCAAATGGCCCTCGTTCAGCAGCCTGAAGAGGTCTCGGAACCGCACCAGGTGGAGCACCGGGGTGATCGGGCGACCGCAGCGTCGGGAAAGTTCATCGGTCATCGCCTTGATCAGTTCGACATCGAGCCCGGTCACCCTGGCGCCTTCATCGGTCCAGATGGTCGGAAACACGAACGGTCGAAACGGCTCCATGGTCAACCCGACTTGGACCCGTTCACGCTCACAGATGATATCGACCCTGTTGCCGGTCACGGGCCAGACCTGTTCGACCACATCGATGAGGAGTCCGCAGCCCGGCAGCAGCGGGGCGAGCAAGGCCATCATGGCTACCCGGTACCCTGACCGCCGCATCCACATTAGAAGCGAACCCCCGTCAGAAAGACCCATTGTTGCGCCTGCCCCGCCTCACCACGAAAATCCACACCATACTGACTGTATTGCACGCTGATATCGACCGACAGGCTCTGTGCGACGGGAAAGCGGACCCCCACCTGAGCGCCGATCAAATGCCCCGGCGCCCGGTTCCCCGGACCGGGCAACACGCCTCCAGCCAGCGCGCCGATGTAGGGGACGGCCCGGTCTTCCAATGGGCCGAACAATGCATGGCGGATGAGGCGGCTGATCGGTTTATGTGTGGGAAAATCCAAAATGTCGATGAAGTTGTTCCAACGAGGATTCAGAAATACAGAATGCTGGTCCGTCTTGAATTCCTGGGAATGGATACTGAAGTACTGATAGATGGTCCGCACTTCCACATTGCTGTACCGCAGCGCCGTGATCCCCAGTTGCACGCCGATCTCGCGGTCGTCCGGGGCGAAGGTCTGCTGCCGCAACATGACATCGACATTGAACGGACGGATGGGGAATTCAAGTACGGCCTCCTGGGCGACTGCGTTGACAGCCGACAGAACCAAGACGCTTGCCGCCGTGGCCAGACACCGGGCCAAGACTCTCCTGACTTTTCCCATGACTCCGGTCGAAGGCATGATGTCTTGTTGACTGCGCGTCGGGAGTCTCCCTGAATCGTCGGCTCATTGCAAGGGCCGGTCAAGGCTGTGTCGAGGAGGGGCCGGCGGAGATACAGGACTTCATAATATCGACCTGACAACTCACGGCCGATGGGAGAGCACGACGCGCGGCCGCCAGCAGTTCCTCCGGAAGGACGACCCCGCTCGACACATCGATTAAGACATGCTCAGGAATGCTGTCCGGATCCACGCGGGCGACGCCTGAAATCGGAGTCAAGGCCGCCACGATAGACTGGTATTGAGCGGAACAGTCTGGTCCTGACAAGAAAAGCGCCACGCGCTCCTGTGAGGTTTCGGCAACGGCCGGGATTGCGAGGCATCCGCTCAGCAGGACAAGGAAGAACCCTATCATCCCAGGATTCCGCATCGGCATCTCCCAGAAACCATGAACGTTGGACATCTGAATGGATCACGGTGTGCCCTTTTCCAAGGAGGGCCGGCGGTCCGCATGGACGGCCGGCCCCCACGACGGTCAGTGACCCGGCGGTGGCGTGGTCTCGGTCTTCGAGGCCGGCAACTCCCAGGGCACCATCGGCATCAACGGAGCCGGCTTTGCATCCGGTCCCGCCAACAGAACCGCGATCGCTCCGCGCAATGCACCAGTCAGCGAATGGGTCACCAGCGGGTAGGCTCCGGCGGATTCCACGACGACATCGAACGTGGCCGCGCTGCCAGGCCCCACGACATAGGTCTGCACCCCTTTCAGGTTATTGGCGGGATTGCCGCTCTCATACACGTTGTCCCAGATTTCGCCGATGGGGTGGAACGACGAAAACTCGTTCGGCCCCGCATTGACAAAATAGATGCGCACGCGCTCTCCCGGTTTGGCATCGAGCTTGCCCCCTCCGGTTACGAAAGGGTGATACTTGAAGATGCCGCCGTTGAACATGATCCCGTCATACTTTCGATCAAACATCGCTTGCACATCGTTTGGATTCTTGTAGTACTCCGATTGCACCAAGACATACTCGCGATCGGCTTTCGGCCAGACCTTGGCGTCCTTCGGATCGACAATGATCGCGCCAAACATGCCACGCGCCACATGTTGGATCATCGGCGGCGCGCCGCAGTGGTAGAAGAACAACCCTGGCTTTTTCGCCACAAAGGTGAAGCTGATGCTCTCTCCGGCATTAACGGCCCGGTAATTCTTCAAGAAGTCGATTTCCGCCGCATGGAAGTCCATTGCATGCGGATTCTTATTCGTGGCGGGGTTCGTCAACGTGAAGTTGATCGTATCGCCCTCCGTGACTCGGACAACCGGACCTGGAAACTGCCCATTGAAAGTCCAAGCCGCATACTTTTCCCCTCCGCCGTCAATGACGATGTCCGTCTCAACGGCGGTCATCTGGATGTCGTGGGTCTTGGCCTGAACGGACAACGCCATGCTTGCCAGCATCCCCAACGTCAATCCCAACACGGACGCTGTCTTACACCGACTGCGATCCTGCCTGTTATGTCCTACCTGCTCTTGCATGTCTGCCTCCCGTAGTTCTGTTGATTCACTCAGCGCCTGAGAGCCCTTCACTCTCAGATCCACATTCGTCGTCATCGAATGCTGCGCCTCTGCCTGCACCATACTCAGGCCGTCGGCAATAAAACATGACATTTGTCATATTTGGGACGATAGTGGCGCTGTAGTGGGAAAAATTACGAGGAAGCGAGGAGTTTCAGCTTGGGGAGATCACGAATGACGAGACGCGCGGCGGTGCCGGTCACCAAACGATCCTTCTTGAAGCGCACCATGATCCGGATGGCGGTTTCCGTCGTCACGCCCACCATGTTCGCCATATCCTGACGCGTCAGACGAACGGTCACCCGAATCCCGTTGGGGTCCTTGATACCGCTGCGTTCTGCCAGATTCACGAGCAAGGACGCCAATCGTTGGTCGGCCCGATCGAGGGCGAGCACCTTGGCTTTTTCCTGGGCCTCATTGAGGCGGTTTCCCAGATACCGGATGACTTCCATCGCGGCATCCGGATTCGCCCGGAGCATCTTGAAGTAGGCTTCCTTTTTCATGCGAAGCACACTGACATCGCCCATGGGTTGGGCCGTGCCAGGATGGGACGCACCATCGAAGGCCGAAGCATCGCAGCAGAACAGGTCGCCCGGCATGAGCACCTTGAGCGTACACTCCTTGCCGTCGAGCGACGATTTGACGCACTTCACCGACCCTTCCTTCACAATGTGGAAGTATTCGGTCGGATCGCCCTCGCGAAAGATGTACTCGCCCTTGCCGTAGCGGGTTTCTGTCATTTCGCCCAGGACCTTTTGTCGATCCTGGGCGCTGAGAATCTGTAGAAGGGGAATTTGGTTCAACCCGGCATGCGCACCAGGACTGGACCGTTCAACGGTTGGCGGTGCTGGCGATTTCTTTGGCGGCTTCGACAATCGAGCGTACTCCAATTCCGAAATGGTCCACGAGTTCATCCGGCTTGCCGCTGCGCGGGATTTCGCGCACGGCCAGCTTGCGAACCCGCACGCCCTCTGAAGCCAGGGCGCTCAACACGGCATCGCCGAGGCCGCCATGCGCATAGTGATCTTCGACGGTCAGGAATCGTCCGCCGGTCGCACGTGCACACTCGATCAAGGTCGCCTGATCCACCGGCACGATGCTGTAAAGATCCACGACGCGGGTCGCGATGCCCGCCGCCTTCAACTGGTCATGGGCCTTCAACGCCTCAAAGAGCGTCACACCAGCCGCAACAATCGTCAACCGATCGGCCGCGCTCTGCCGCAGGACTTTAGAACCGCCGATCCGGAATGTCTCCTCTGCGCCGTAGATCACCGGCGTCTTGGGCCGACCGGCACGGAGATAGACCATCCCTTTGTGGCTCGCAGCTGATTCTACCAGCTTATACATCGACATTGCGTCGGACGGGTACAGCACGGTCACACCAGGCTGAGCCGACATCATGGCCAAATCTTCCAATCCCATCTGGGACGGGCCGTCCTCGCCGATGCTGACACCCACATGGGTGCCGACGAGCTTGATGTTTGATTGACTGATCGCCGCCATACGAATGAAGTCATAGGCCCGGGTGAAGAAGGCGGCGAAGGTCGCCACAAACGGAATCTTCCCGCAAGCCGCCACTCCGGCCGCCGCGCCCAGCATGTTCTGTTCGGCGATGAAATTTTCGAGGAATCGATCGGGAAACCGCTTTCCGAATTTGTCGCTGTAGGTGGAGTTTTTCACGTCCGCATCAAGGGCGACCACCTGCGAGTTGGCTTCCCCCAAGGCCAGGAGCGCTGCGCCGAAGGCTTCGCGCGTCGCGGCGGAGTCACCGACTTTGTAGGGCGCCGGTGCCATCGCCCCTTTGGTGGGAGGAGCACCCTTGGTCGCAGTCGATGCCTTGATCTGTGGCTCCACAGAGACAGGCTTCAGCTGACGCGTCAATTCATCCAGGGCCTTCTGGGTTTCTTCGCCCTTCTTCAATGGTTTTCCGTGCCATTCCGGATGATTCTCCATAAACGAGATGCCGCGACCTTTGAAGGTCTTGGCCAACAGCACCGTCGGCCGGCCCTTGGTTCGTGCCGCCTCGTCGAACGCCGCCAGGAGCGCGCCGATGTCATGACCATCCACGACGATGGCGTTCCAGCCAAAGCCACTCCAACGAGCGCGGTAAGCGTCCATGTCGTGCTGCAGCATGGTCGGGTCGCTTTGCCCCAGACGATTCACATCAACGATCGCACAGAGATTGTCCAACCCCGCGTGCCGGGCCACTTCCGCCGCTTCCCACACCGATCCTTCAACGGATTCGCCGTCGCCCATCAACACATAGGTGCGATAGTCGGTCTTATCGATCGATTTCGCGTTGAAGGCGAGCCCCACCCCGGCCGGAAGCCCCTGTCCCAACGAACCGGTCGCCATATCGACGAATGAGAGACGGGGAGTCGGATGGCCTTCGAGATCGGAGCCAAGCGTACGCAATTTCAGCAATTCCGACTTGGGAAATAGTCCCGCTTCCGCCCAGGCCGCATACAAGAGCGGCGCGGCATGGCCTTTCGACAGAACAAAGCGATCGCTGTTAGGGGCCTTCGGATTCTTCGGCTCATACCGCATGACCGAGAAGAACAACACCGCCAGGATGTCTGCAGCGGAGCAACAGCTGGAAGGGTGTCCGCTTCCGGCCTCACTTGTCGCCTTTACGCTCTCGATACGCAGGTGTGTCGCTTTGTTGGCCAGGGCGGTCAGGAGATCAGGCGTTGCGGCGGAACCAGACGAGGAAGTCATGCGCGATCCTTTCACGATGGGAGCTGATGATTCTGATGCTGTGGAGAGACCGACCGGCTCTCAAGGGCACGAAGCTAACAAATGGCATGCAGGGAGTCAATGAAGGGAATCGCCTGCAACAATCCTGTCGCCCGCCAGACATTCTTGACACAGTAGAGGCAACTCGCTAAGATCGGCTCGCCTTTAACGCTCATCCTGTGAGGTGGGTAAGGAGTTCATGATGACGATCCGCGGCCCCAAGCCGTCCGACAACCTGTACCTTCTCATCCAAACCGGTGGGAAGGTTTTTTTATGCCTCCGGCAGATCGGCCCCAGATGACGACCGAACCGACACCAGACAAACGACAGGAGCGGGTGGTCATGGACGCCGGCGATATCGCCCGCGCGGTGACCCGCATCGCCCACGAGATTTTGGAGCGTAACAAAGGTATTCAGGATCTCGCGCTGGTGGGAATTCGAACCGGGGGCGTGCACCTGGCCCATCGCCTCGTCCGCCGCATCCATGACATTGAGGGGACCCAGATCCCGATCGGCGAACTGGACATCACGCTCTACCGAGACGACCTCTCGCTACGGAAAGATCAACCGATTCTCCGCACCACCTCGGTCCCCTTCAAAATTTCCGATTTGAAAGTGGTACTGGTCGACGATGTGCTGTTCACCGGGCGGACCATCAGGGCCGCCATGGACGGACTGATCGATCTAGGGAGACCGGCGGAGATTCAATTGGCGGTGTTGGTCGATCGAGGCCACCGGCAATTGCCCATCAAGGCAAATTACATCGGCAAGAACATTCCCACCTCGCGCGACGAGGCCATCGAGGTCCACCTCGAAGAAAACGGGGAAGAGGACCGCGTGGTCATCCTCAGGGCGTAACCGGAGACATTGTCGTGGGGCTCAAACGGAAAGACCTGCTCAGCCTGACCCATCTGTCTGCTGACGATATCTCCTTGATCCTGGAGACAGCGGATTCCTTCAAGGAAGTGTCGGGGCGGGAAATCAAGAAGGTGCCGGCGCTGCGCGGCAAGACGGTGGTCAATCTCTTTTTCGAGCCGAGCACGCGAACCAGAACCTCCTTCGAACTGGCCGCCAAACGGCTCAGCGCCGATGTCATCAACTTTTCTCCGTCCTCCAGCAGCGTGGTCAAAGGGGAGACGCTCCTGGACACGGCACGAAATATCGAAGCGATGCAGGCGGACATCATCGTCCTGCGACATTCCTCAGCCGGCGCGGCCGAGACGCTCGCACGCGGGGTGAAGTCGTCGGTCATCAATGCCGGAGACGGGTGGCATGAACATCCGACTCAGGCACTGCTGGATCTGTATACGATTCGCAGCAGGGGAATGGGGTTCGCCGGCCTTCGCGTGGCGATCGTCGGGGACGTGGCGCACAGCCGTGTGGCGCGCTCAAATATCTTTGCCCTCACCAAACTCGGGGCGGAGGTGCGGGTCGTGGGCCCGCCGACCATGATCCCTCTGCACATCAGCCAACTGGGTGTGCGGGTCTATCACAACCTCGACGAAGGGTTGCGCGGCGTGCATGTGATCATGATGTTGCGGCTGCAACTCGAACGGCAGGGTCGGGCCCTGTTCCCGACCATCCGTGAGTATGCGCGGCAGTACGGATTGACCGGCGACCGGGTGAAACTGGCCGAGCCCGGCGCGATCGTCATGCATCCTGGGCCCATCAACCGGGGTGTGGAAATCGCACCGGACGTGGCGGACAGTCTGTCGTCCGTGATCCTGGATCAAGTCGCCAACGGCGTCGCGGTGCGAATGGGCATTTTGTATCTCATGTCGGGAGCGGGATGAAACCATCTGAGTCGGCGACCTCGACGTCGATCTATATCTTTGATTGTATGAGTGAACAATGACACTATTGATTCAAGGCGGTCATGTCATCGATCCCGGACGCGTCAACGGCGTCGCGGATGTCCTGATTAACAACGGCACCATCGCGGCGGTCGGGCCGAACCTCGCCGTCCCATCCGGTGCGACGGTGATTCCTGCCGCTGGCCGGCTGGTCGTTCCCGGCTTCGTCGACCTTCATGTGCACTTTCGTGAGCCGGGATTTGAATACAAGGAAACGATTCAGTCGGGCACGGACGCGGCCGTCGCCGGCGGCTTCACCAGCGTCTGCGCGATGCCCAATACCAACCCGGTGAACGACAACCAGGCAGTCACCGAGTTTATGTTGGAACGCGCGAAGGCTGCGGGCACGGCCCGCCTGTATCCGATCGGCGCCATCACGAAACGATCCGAGGGCAAAGAACTGGCCGAGATCGGCGACCTGCGCCGGGCCGGGTGCGTCGCGATTTCCGACGACGGAAAACCGGTGATGAACAGTCTGGTCATGCGGCGGGCGATGGAATATGCCCGCGCGTTCGACGTGCCGGTGGTGGACCATTGCGAAGATCTGCACCTCTCAGAAGGCGGCTGCATGAACGAAGGGGTCATCTCGACCGAACTCGGCCTGCCCGGGATCCCCTCTGCGGCGGAGGATGTGATGGTCGCGCGGAACGTCTCGCTCGCGGAACTGACCGGGGCGCGGCTGCATCTGGCTCACATCAGCACGGCGGGCTCGGTTCGCATGGTGCGCGAAGCCAAAGCGCGCGGACTCAAGGTCACGGCGGAAGCCTGCCCGCACCATTTCACCCTCACGGAAGAAGTGACGCGCGGCTACAATACCCACGCGAAGATGAATCCGCCGTTGAGGACGAGTCTGGACGTGCAGGCGATCAAAGAGGGTTTACGCGACGGCACGATCGACGTCATTGCCACCGACCATGCGCCGCATGCGACGCAGGAGAAACAGCAGGAATTTACCGAAGCCCCGTTTGGTATCGTTGGTCTCGAAACGGCCTTGCCGCTGACGCTGGCCCTGGTCGAGGAAGGGGTGCTCACGCTGGAATCTGCCGTGGACAAACTCTCGACCGCGCCCGCCAAGGCGTTCAGTCTCAACGCCGGCACGTTGGCCGTCGGCGCACCGGCGGATGTGGCCATTGTCGATGCCAACCGCGAGTGGCACGTCGATCCCTCGCGGTTTCGTTCCAAGAGTCGCAATACCCCCTTCGCGGGCTGGAAGGTCAAGGGGCGCGTGACGACCACGATCGTCTCGGGCCGGGTGGTCTACGAACTGGATCGTCCCGGGCAACAGGCGTAGGAATCGACGACGGTGCGCCAAGGATTGATCGCCTGTATCACCTGTGAGTTGCTGGCCCTGGCCGTCTGGATTGGCGGACTCCTGGTGCTCGTGGCGGCCGTGATCCCCGCTGTGTTCAACACGTTCGGCGGCCAGGATACCGGCGGATTCTTTTTGACGCGCGCATTCGACGGCTACAACCGGCTTGTGCTCGGCGGAGCGGCGATCCTGATCGCGGGTATTGTCTGGCGAGCCTGGTTGTTTCAAAAAGGGCTGGCGGAGCAGGAAATCACGCGCACCGAATGGCTCCTGCTCGGCGCGATGTTGCTCACTGCGGGCGTGATCACGTTTGTGCTGCATCCCCAGGCGGCGGCCCTGCAAGCCCAGGCGTTTGCCTCCAAAGGGGACGAGGCGAGGAAAGCGGCCTTCGAGGCGTTCTTTCAGCTGCACAAACCGGTGCGGGTTTTGTATATCGTGAATGTGGGACTTGGAATCGCGCTGCTGACCGTCCGCGTGCGATCCTGGATCCCTCGGTAAGGAGTGAGAGTGAAAAAAGCGATTCTGGCGCTCGCCGATGGAACCATCTTCGAAGGACGCGCCTTGGGTGCGGAAGGGGAGACCGGCGGCGAAGTTGTCTTCAACACGGCCATGACCGGCTATCAGGAAGTACTGACTGATCCGTCCTATCGCGGTCAAATCGTGACCATGACGGCGCCGCACATCGGCAACTACGGCGTCACGCCGGAAGACGTCGAATCGACGAGAATCTGGGCCGAAGGGTTCGTGGTCAAGGAATCCAGCCGGCTGGCGAGTAACTGGCGCGGCAAGGCGACGTTGCAGGAGTATTTGCAGACCGCGCAGATCGTCGCGATTGAGGGCATTGATACCCGGGCGCTCACCAGACATCTGCGGGAGCGGGGCGCGCAGCAAGGGGTGATCTCCCACATCGACTTGGACCCGCGCCGCTTGGTGGAAAAGGCCCGTCAGGCCCCGAGCATCATCGGGCGCGATCTGGCGGCGACCGTCACCTGCGATCGACGGTATGCCTGGTCGGAAGGCACGGGCAACTGGGCGCCCAAGATCATTCTGCCATCGCCCGACGCCGCACAGCCCCCACGTCAGTCCTGGCGGGTGGTCGCCTATGACTTCGGCGTGAAGCAGAACATCCTCCGGCGTTTGGTCGATGTCGGGTGCGAGGTCACGGTCGTGCCGGCATCGACGCCGGCGAGCGACGTGCTCGCCCTCAATCCCCACGGCATCTTCCTCTCCAACGGTCCCGGCGATCCCGAAGGGGTGCCCTATGCGATGACGGCCCTGCGCGAGTTGATCGGCCTGGTGCCGATATTCGGCATTTGTCTGGGACATCAACTGCTCGGACTCGCGCTTGGGTTTTCCACTTACAAACTGAAGTTCGGACACCATGGCGCCAATCATCCGGTAATCGACTTGCGGACGAGAAAGGTGGAAATCACGTCCCAAAACCACAATTTCGCCGTGCGGTTTCCCGCCGAGGCGCCGGCCGCGGGGCATGCCCTTCCGGTTGTGGAGACGCCGTTCGGACGGGTGCAACTCAGCCATACCAGTTTGAACGACGGATCGGTTGAAGGCATGGTGTGTCTAGATCGTCCGGTCTTTTCAGTGCAATATCACCCCGAAGCATCGCCAGGCCCTCATGACTCCGCCTATCTGTTCGAACAATTTGCCGCAATGATGGAGACTCACCATGCGTAGAGCTTGGCCTTTCTGCAGCGGTTTTGTCGTGCTCACTCTGGCGCTGATGCAGGCCGCCTGCGTCACGATCAACCTGCCGCCGGGCCCCGGCGCCCTCGAAGAACACAAGGTCAGCGGAACGGGAAAAGACAAGGTCCTCTTGATGGATGTGTCGGGCGTGATCAGCTCCGAAAACAAAGACGGGTTTTATCCCTCGCCGGGCATGCTGGCGACCGTGAAGGAGGAGCTCGAGAAGGCCGCAAAGGATGAGCGCATCAAGGCCGTGGTTCTCCGGATCAACAGTCCGGGCGGCACGGTGACGGCCTCCGATATCATCTATCACGAGTTGAAACGCTTCAAGGCCAGCCGGAAGATTCCGATTGTCGCCTCGATCATGGATGTGGGAGCTTCCGGCGGGTACTACATCGCGGCGGCAGCCGACAGCGTCTTCGCTCATCCGTCGACCGTCACCGGCAGCATCGGCGTCATCATGCTGACCGTGAATGCCAGGGGATTGCTCGAGAAGGTCGGCGTGGAAACGAATGCCGTGACCTCCGGCCCGCGCAAGGATATGGGATCGCCGTTCCGGGCGATGCTGCCGGAAGAACGGGCGATTTTTCAGGGTGTGATCGACGGTTTTTATCAGCGGTTCCTCCAAGTCGTGCAAGATGGTCGCCCGAACATGAACGCCGACACGATCAAGAAGCTGGCTGACGGCCGGATTTATTCCGGCGAACAGGCCAAAGCCGCCGGGTTGGTCGACGAGATCGGCTACCTCGATGATGCGATCGAGCTGGTCAAAAAGAAAGCCGGCCTCATCGAGGCCCGAGTCGTGACCTACCGCCGGCCGGGGGAATACCAGAACAATGTCTACTCCCGATTGGTCGCGCCGGCGCCAAGCCTGGCGAACCTGGCGAATATTGACCTGCTGTCGGTCGTGAGAGGCGGGTCTCCGCAGTTCATGTATTTGTGGATGCCTTGAGGCGGTGAGTTGCATCCCGGGCCCGATGTTGATTGAATGCAGGAGACGTGATGGATCCGTCAAACCGACATTCAATCGAGAGTCTCTTGAACACCCCGATGGGTCGCCGGAGACTTTTGGCGCTTGGGGCACGCGCCGCCTCCGTCCTCTCGACCGCCGCATTCATAGGCGGGGCGACCGGACTGATGCAATCGCTCGCCGGCTGCCAGCGGGCGCCCGGCACCGCGCGGGAGCAGTTCATCTACATTTCGGAAGAAAAAGAAATGGCGATGGGGCTCTCGGCCTTTCGAGAGGTGCTTCGGCAAGCGCCCTTGAGCGAAAATCCGGAACTCAACGAAATGGTGCACCGGGTGGGGAACCGCATCGCAAAGGCGGCGAATAAACCCGAGTACCAATGGGAATTCGCCGTGATTCAGGACGATCGCACCGTCAACGCGTTCGCTCTGCCAGGAGGCAAGGTCGCCGTGTTCACCGGCATTTTGAAAGTGACGAAGACAGAAGACGGGCTGGCGACCGTGATGGGGCATGAAGTCGCGCATGCCCTCCAGCGCCATGGAGCCGAACGGATGAGCCGCAGCGTGCTCGAACAGATCGGACAATTAGCAGCCCTGGGCGCCGGCGCGGCAGCGGGACGGCCGGATGCCGCCATGGCGGCCATGACCGTCTATGGCGTCGGAGTCTCCTTGCCCTTCGACCGACGGCAGGAATCGGAAGCGGATTTCATCGGCCTGCGCTTGATGGCCGAGGCCGGTTACGACCCGCGCGAAGCAGTGGCCTTTTGGGAGCGGATGAGCGGTTGCCCACGCGCCATGATCAACAAACTCTGTTTCCGTTCCCAGCAGGCGATCCCGGAATTTCTCTCGACGCACCCGTCTGATGTCACCCGCATCAATCAGATCGAGGCCTGGATCCCCGACGCTATGAAACACTATCATCCAGCGGGAAAAACCCCGGCAATCCCGTCCGGTCCGATCCAACCCTACCGGCCCCCGGTGGGGCCCATGCCCGAGGCACCATTGCCGACCGGCTAACTTTTTGATTCGAGGTCAATTGTGCCACGACGGACAGACATTCGCTCCATTCTCTTGATCGGCTCCGGCCCCATTGTGATCGGACAGGCCTGTGAATTCGACTATTCCGGTACCCAGGCGTGTAAAGCCCTCAAAGAAGAGGGCTACCGCGTCATCCTGATCAACAGCAATCCCGCCACAATCATGACCGACCCGGATTTTGCCGACCGGACCTACATTGAACCGATCACCCTCGACGCGGTCGAAAAGGTGATTGAGTGCGAACGCCCCGACGCGCTCCTGCCGACGATGGGCGGACAGACCGCGTTGAACACGGCGATCGGATTGGCCAAACGGGGCGTGCTGGAGAAGTTCGGGGTGAAGCTCATCGGCGCGTCGATCGACGCCATCCATAAGGCCGAGGACCGCGATGCGTTCAGGCAAGCCATGTGGAAAATCGGCCTGCGCGTGCCGGACAGCGGCGTCGCCACCTCGCTCGCCGAAGCCGAACGCGAGCTGGAGCGGATTCGTTTCCCGGCGATTGTTCGCCCGTCGTTCACGATGGGCGGAACGGGCGGAAACATCGCCTACAACATCGAGGAATTCCGCACGCAGGTGGAATGGGGTCTGTCCATGAGCCCGGTCCGCCAGGTGCTCATCGAACAGTCCGTCATCGGTTGGAAAGAGTTCGAGCTCGAAGTGATGCGTGACCTGAAAGACAATGTGGTCATCATCTGTCCGATCGAGAATCTCGACCCAATGGGTGTGCATACCGGCGACAGCATCACCGTGGCACCGGCCCTCACGCTCACCGATAAGGAATATCAACTGATGCGCGACGCGGCGGTGCGCATCATCCGGGAGATCGGCGTGGACACCGGCGGATCGAATATTCAATTCGGCATGAACCCGGTCAATGGCGAGATGGTCGTCATCGAAATGAATCCGCGCGTCTCTCGCAGCTCGGCCTTGGCGTCGAAGGCGACGGGCTTTCCCATCGCGAAAATTGCCGCCAAGCTGGCAGTCGGGTATACGCTGGACGAGATCACCAACGACATCACCGGCGTGACGAAAGCCTCCTTCGAGCCGACCATCGATTACGTCGTCGTGAAAATTCCCCGCTTTGCGTTCCAGAAATTCCCCGGCGCTGATCCGACCCTGACCACGCAAATGAAATCGGTCGGCGAAGTGATGGCGATCGGCCGGACGTTCAAGGAGTCGCTGCAGAAGGCGATCCGGTCGATGGAAGTAGATCAGTTCGGATTCAGCTCCAAGATGGGTCTGGATCTCGGCGTGCCGCCATCGCTCGATCGGGAAGAAGCGATGGAACAGGTCCGCAAAGCTGTTCGCACACCGCTCCCGGACCGGCTGTGGCGGCTGGCCGATGGCATGCGGCTGGGCATGGCCAATCAGGAACTCTTCGCCCTGACGAAGATCGATCCCTGGTTCCTCGAACAGATTCGCGAAATCATTGAGTTTGAACCGAAGATTGTCGCGGAACGGGCGAAACTTGGCGCAGCCGGACTCCGACCGGAGCTCCTGCTGGAAGCCAAACAATTGGGATTTGCCGACGAACGACTGGCGCAGCTCCTCGGCGTGTCACAGGGCACCGTTCGAAGCTGGCGGGCGGCACTGGGGCAAGGGACCGCTCCCCGCGGCGTGACGTACAAACGCGTCGACACCTGCGCCGCGGAGTTTGAGGCTCATACGCCATACCTCTACTCAACCTATGAACAGGAATGCGAAGCGCGGCCGACCGACAGGAAAAAAGTCGTGATTCTCGGCGGCGGCCCGAACCGGATCGGGCAGGGGATCGAGTTCGACTATTGCTGCGTGCATGCCGCAATGGCGTTGCGCGAGGAACAGATCGAAACCATCATGGTCAACTGCAACCCAGAAACGGTCAGCACGGACTATGACACCTCCGACCGGCTCTACTTCGAGCCACTCACGGAGGAGGATGTGCTGAACATCGTGGAGCGAGAACAGCCCATGGGGGTGGTGTTGCAATTCGGCGGACAGACTCCGTTAAAGCTTGCCCTCTCCCTGTCTCGCGCGGGGGTCAATATTCTGGGGACCAGCCCGGATGCCATCGATCGCGCCGAAGACCGCGCCCGCTTCCGCGAGTTGCTCGACAAACTCGGCTTACGCCAGGCGGAAAGCGGCATGGCCCATTCCGTCGAAGAAGCCTTGACGATCGCGGCCGCCATTACCTATCCGGTGATGGTGCGGCCCTCCTACGTCCTGGGCGGACGCTCGATGCAGATCGTCTATGACGAAGCCGGCTTGCTGCATTATATGCATTCCGCGGTCAAGGCCTCGGCGCAACATCCGGTGCTGATCGATAAGTATTTACGCGATGCCATCGAAGTTGATGCCGACGCGATTTCCGACGGCACGACCGTGGTCGTTGCAGGCATCATGGAACATATCGAAGAAGCGGGCGTCCACTCAGGCGACTCGGCCTGTTCGCTGCCACCCTATACCCTGGACTCCGCGACGATCGAAGAAATCCGCCGGCAGATGACCGCGCTGGCGCTGGAACTGGGTGTCATTGGACTCATGAACGCCCAGTTTGCCGTAAAGGATCAGACCATCTATGTCCTGGAGGTCAATCCGCGCGGCTCACGCACCGTGCCGTTCGTGAGCAAGGCCATCGGCGTTCCCCTGGCCAAACTGGCCATGAAAGTGATGGTGGGCAAGTCACTCCAGCAATTGAATTTCACGACCGCCCCCAGGCCGGCTCATCTGTCGGTGAAGGAAGCCGTGTTTCCATTCACGAAGTTCGCCGGGGTCGATGTGCTGCTCGGTCCGGAAATGAAGTCCACCGGGGAAGTCATGGGCATCGACAGCGATTTCGGCTGGGCCTTCGTGAAGTCCCAAGCCGGCGCGGGCGCCATCCTGCCCACATCCGGCACCGCTTTTCTGAGTGTAAAGAGCGAGGACCGGGCCGGGGCCTGCGATGTCGCCCAACGCCTGGTCGCGCTAGGGTTCCGGATCACCGCCACATCCGGAACCGCTGCCTACCTGACCGAGCAGGGAATGCAGGTGGACATTGTCAACAAGGTGCAGGAGGGACGGCCACACATCGTCGATCATATCAAGAACGGTGAGGTCGCCCTGGTGGTCAACACCGTACGGACGGCGTCGGCGCAGACAGATTCCCTGTCCATTCGACGTGAAGCGTTGCACAAGGGCGTGCCCTACTACACCACGATGCGCGGTGCGCTGGCTGCCGTGATGGGGATTGAAGCGTTGCTCAAAAAGGGACTTGCCATTCGAGCGTTGCAGGAGTATCACCGGGTGCACTAAGCGGAGCGCGGGCAATCAGACATGCGTCAATAGGTACCGGAAAGGCCTCCGGCTGAATGAGGCCCCGCCTGAATGCGAGTCGGCAGACTGACTCACCATCCAGGGCACCGGTTTCAATGGTCATCGGGGGGAAGATATGCCGACACCGATCACGAGAAAAGGGTACGAAGCGCTGAAGGCCGAATTGGATCGGCTGCACAAGGTGGAGCGACCGCGGGTCATCGAGGCCATCGCGGAAGCCCGCGCACACGGCGACTTGAGCGAAAACGCCGAATACGATGCGGCGAAGGAACGCCAGGGCTTCATTGAGGCTCGATTGGCCGAGCTGAAGGGCAA
This sequence comes from Nitrospira defluvii, assembly GCF_905220995.1. NCBI lineage: Bacteria > Pseudomonadati > Nitrospirota > Nitrospiria > Nitrospirales > Nitrospiraceae > Nitrospira > Nitrospira defluvii. Next base: position 318,134 of record NZ_CAJNBJ010000017.1, on the reverse strand, counting down.
GCTGGCCGACTGCCGGATCATCGACATCGCCGGCCGTACGAGTGAGACTGTGGTGTTCGGCGCCACCGTGGTGCTGATCGAACAGGAGGCACAGGCCAAGAAACAATACACCCTCGTGGGACAGGATGAGGCGGACCTCAAGTTTTCCCGTATTTCGGTGCAGTCGCCGGTCGGCCGGGCCCTGATCGGCAAGCGGGTCGGCGATGTGGTGGAAGTGACGACTCCGGCTAAAGTCGTCGAATATGAAGTGATGGAAATTCGCTTCGAGGAATTCTAGCGATCATGCCACTGGTTACCACATCAGCCCTCAGCACGCCGGTACAGCGATCCGTTGGATTCTCCATCTTACGCCTGCCATGCCGGTAACCATTCCTCTCATTACCCTGCTGACGGATTTCGGCGACCGGGACTACTTCGTGGCCAGCATGAAGGGGGTGATCCTCAACATCAACCCGCAGGCGCAGATCGTGGATCTCTCCCATCACGTCACGCCGCATGATGTCGCGGACGCCGCGTACCTGTTGAAATCCTGTTATCGCTACTTTCCAGACGGCACAATCCATGTCGCAGTGGTCGACCCGGGCGTCGGCACGACCAGACGGCCGCTGCTCGTCTCCTCGTCGCGGTATTGTTTTCTCGGACCGGACAACGGAATCCTGACTCATGTCTGTCAGGAGGAAAGCGGCGTCGAAGTCCGGCACATCGAAAACCGGCAGTACCGCTTGGACTCGGAGGGCGCCACCTTTGATGGTCGGGACCTCTTCGCACCCGCGGCCGCCTGGTTGACCAAGGGGCAGCCGCTCGGCTCGTTCGGCAGAATTGTGCCGAATTACGAACGGCTTCCGCTGGCGGAGCCAGGTTGGGACAAACATGTGATGGCAGGGGAGATCACATACATCGATCGGTTCGGCAACGTGATTTCCAACCTCACCTCCTACCACATTCGTGAAGTCCGCGCAGTGTCGAAACGGTCCGAGCCGTTAATACGAGTGGGCGGCATGACCATCGACGGACTTGTCCGAACCTATGCGGAAGGGTCCACCGACACCCCCCAAGCCCTCATCAACAGCAACGGGTATGTGGAAGTCTTCCTGAAAGAAGGTCGAGCATCGGATCGGTTGAACCTTTCGCGCGGCGCGCGGATCGAACTATGTTAGCGTCGGGTGTTACCCTTTCTCACGCCGCTCTCAATGCTCACCTCCTTCCGCCCCTCCTCGATTGACAGGCCAAACTTGCCTTTGTTGTAATAAGTTATAGGACATATCTCCCCTGTGCTCACACCCGGCCGGCAGGGAGGATGCCGATAATCCGACAAGGTTGGAGGGCTGGCTTGTTGGCCTGCATGCCCGCTATGCATATCGGAGCGGGTGGGGATACATACCCGTGAGGGATTTCCTGCAGGAAGAGGCATCGGACTGGCGCCCGTGGTCGTCAGTCGGGGAAACAGGCTCTGGTTGGACAAGAGAATGACCGATAGACAAGAGAAGTACACGGAGTGCCATGAAACGATCCTTGCGCCATCTGCTGTTCCTCCTGGTGGGGTTTGCTCTCACATCGTGCACCCAACCGGATGCACCAGCGCCGTCGGTCAAACCGGCTGTGCCTCCCGCAACAACCGCTCGCCAACGCGACCTCCAGACCATGCTGGTCGATGCCTCGTCCTCGCTCCCGGCCTTGACCCTGCCGGCTCGCGTCACCTATTCCGAGGACGGCTACTCGAAGATCTCCTCGCCCCTCCAGGGACCCGTGCTGGATGTGCGGGTGAAACTCGGCCAGGCTGTAAAAGCCGGTGAGGTATTGATGGTCATCGACGCGGCCGACATCGCCCGGGCCTATGCCGCCTACGTGGAAGAAATTTCAGAACTGGGGTTAGCCGAGCGGAACTACGAATTAACGAAAGACCTGTACGACGCCCAAGCGATGTCCCGCAAAGATCTCGAACATGCGGAGAATGATCTGAATCGCGAACGGGCCGAATTCAAACAGGCCAAGGAGCGGCTGCTCTCGCTGCGTGTGCCGGCCGCCGAACTCAGCAAACCCCTGGCGCAACAGCAAATCACCTCGCGCTTTGAGCTGCGCAGTCCGCTCACCGGCACTGTCGTGGAGCGCGCCGTGACGCCGGGGCAAATCGTCGGGGCGGGGACAGACACCCCGCTCTTCACCGTCGCGAATCTCGATCGGTTGCAGGTGGTGGCGGATGTCTACGAGCATGACCTGTCGGGGATCCGGGTCGGTGCGGTGGCCATGATGACGGTTGAGGCCTATCCCGGCATCGAGTTTCCCGCAAAGATTGCCGTCATCGGCGATGTCGTGGACCCGGCGACCAGAACCATCAAAATCCGTGCGACCGTCCCAAACAAGGATCGACGATTGAAACCGGAGATGTTCGCTCGATTGACCATCGCGGGCAATACCATGCGCCCCAAGATCGTCATTCCCAAGCAGGCGGTGTTCGAACGCTCCGGGAAACAGTGGATCGTGGTGCAGAATGAGAACGGCCGCTTGGAAGATCGCGCGATCACGATCGACAGCATCGCCGACAACCAGGTGACGATTCGCGAGGGTGTGACTACGGGAGAACGCATCGTTCTAAGCCCCGCGTCTCTCAATCGTCTTGCAGAGGGTGACACGGCAACGGAGGGAGCGTAGCCAGGTAAGAAGCGTAGAGGGTTTACAACGCCGCGACGAGAATTCTGACCAACCCTGAGAGGTCCTCGGTATCGACGCCTACCACCGTTCGGTTGGTCGTGTTGCTGTAGGAGGCTTCCAGCGACAAGGTGGTGGGATGACCGTAAATCGGATTCAGGCTGAACGCACACATTCCCCGCCCCACGATACTTTCCGTCTCAATCAGGCCATCCGTCGACTTCGTGCTGGTGTATCCTCCCGCCGCGCTGACGAGCAAGCGCTGGCTCTGTTTGTAAAGCAAGGAGACCGACGCCGTCGGGGTCTGAATCTTGGCGCCCGACCAACTCTGCGTTTCCATTCGATAACTGAAGGTGGGGGCCAGAGTCAGCGTGTTGATAGGACGATAGGTCGCGACGAGGGTCTGGGCGAACGTCGTTGATCCCGCGCCCCCCCGCACGTCGTCGCTGGTCAAGATATAGCTCGACGACAGCCGAGCGTTCCAGGTCAACCCGGCATAGGCTAGGGCAGCTTCCATGCTATTGCTCCGGTTCCGCTGCCGCTCCATGCCGGCCGGTGTGAAACTGCTCGTCATGGCACTCCGCGCATACGTCAGACTCAATTCCGGCCAGGCCGGCTTCACCAAGGCAATCCCGATCCGGTTCACCTGCTGTTCAATCCGCGGACGACTCGGGTCGAGATCCACGTTATTCCAGCTTTGGCCTGAGGAACTTCGAAGTTTGGCGATGCCCAATCCCCATTCAGCCCACATCTCGCGCACTGTTTGATCCGGGGAATTGAAAAAGGCCTTTCCCGCGGAGCGGTACGCGATACCGTATCGCATCGGACCATTATTACCCGTTAACGCCATCCGCACCATGCGCGTGGCTCCGTCCTCGCGCCGGTCGATGCGGGAGGACATGCCTGCTTCATTGGTCGCGTTATTGGCCACTTCGCCTTCCGCAGTCAGCTGTCCCTTCATCCAGGTCGAGTTCGCACCGATGCCCTTGGTCTGCGGCCGTTCAGAGTCAGGCACCAGGTCCTTCAGCCTGGTGGGTGTCGTCTGGGGCGCGAAGGACGTCGCCTGAAAGGAGGTGTGCAGCACCGGGGATGCGATCGAAAAGGGAATGGCCGCGCTCCCCGGTACACGAGCAGTGTCGCTGAATTGGATACGTTGGAGCAGCAGTTCCGACTGTTGACTGTCTTCTGCGAGCACCGTCAATGGGAGGATCAAAAGCAGGAGCAGGACCCCGATCACTCGACCGGCTCTCATGACAAGCGGCTCGCCGAGGCCATCGCGTCACACAGCATGCCATCAAGTCTAGCACTCGATGTTCGGCATTCAGCCCGGCATCGGGCGTGCACAAAAACCGTCACTGCGCTGTTCGAGCGTGAACAGACCACGACTGAACGCGACGAGCGAAAATCAGCGGAAATGACAGGAGGTTCTACGATGCTGAGGCAAGATTCTCTGTCGTCTCACGGATGGCACTGTGCAAAATTGCCACCATCTTCGTGAGCTCGCGTGGCCGCATGGAGAGGGGAGGCACGAGGGCAATGACGTTACCGAGCGGTCTCAGGAGGAGGCCGCGGACGCGGCACATCTGCGCCACTCGATGCCCGATGCGACGTTCGAGCGGATAGGGGGCTTTGGTTTCACGATTCTCCACTAACTCGATGCCGACCATGAAACCGCATTGACGGATGTCGCCCACATGCGGCAACTCCGCCACTGGTTGTAACAGACGGGCCAGCAGGCGTGATTTCTTCCGCACCTGCGCGAGGGTCTGTTCGCGCCGGAAGATTTCGAGGTTGGCGAGGGCCACGGCGCAGCCCAGCGGATTGCCCGTATAGCTGTGCCCATGAAAAAAAGTCTTCCACTCGTCATATCGTCCCAGGAAGGCGCGATAGATCGCTTCCGTCGTCAGCGTCGCGGCCAGCGGCATGTACCCGCCGGTCAACCCCTTACTGATCGCCATGAGATCCGGCGTCACCCCCTCATGCTGGCAGGCGAACATCTTTCCGGTCCGTCCGAATCCGGTCGCTACTTCATCCACGATCAACAGCACGTTGTATCTGGTACAGAGCTCACGTACGCGTGCCAGATACCCCGGCGGAGCCACCATCATCCCGGCTGCCGCTTGCACCAACGGTTCGATGATCACGCCGGCCAACTCGCGATGCCGGGTCTCGAGTAGGCGTTCGAGCGGATCGATGCACGCCATGTCGCACGATGGATACGTCCGACCAAGCGGACATCGATAGCAATATGGCGGCTCCACCTGATGGGTCGGAAAGAGCAGCGGCTTGAATCGCGCATGGAACAATTCGATGTTGCCCACGCTGACTGAACCGATGGTGTCGCCGTGGTACGCCATTTTTAAATGGGCGAAGGACTGTTTCGGTCCCGCCGTCGGCTGGATCTGTTGCCAGTACTGCACGGCCATTTTGAGGGCCACTTCGACCGCCGTCGAGCCGTTATCGGAATAGAACACTCGTCGCAGACCCTTCGGGGCAAGGCGAATGAGTTCTCGCGCCAGACGGATAGCCGGCGGGTTCGTGAGCCCGAGAAAGGTGGAGTGCGCGATCTGTCGGAGTTGCCGCGTGAGCGCGCGATCGAGATGCGGATGCCGGTGTCCGTGGAGATTGACCCAGATCGAGGAGGTGCCGTCGAGATACTTCCGTCCCTGCGCATCAATGAGATAGGAGCCCTTGCCTTTTTCAATGATCAGCGGGGTGTCGGCCTCCCACTCCTCCATCTGCGTGAAGGGGTGCCAGAGATACCTATGATCCCAGGCGGCCAGCGGAAGACGGGTGGATGATCGTGTCATGGGATGACGGGGCGTGATACAACGACAGCACGGCAGGAGCGCGCCTGATGCGTGAAACGCCGCGCCGCGCGCGGATTATACCGGCGGGCGATTTCTTTGACAACCTTGGAGGCGGTCACTATAATGAACCGATTTTGGGGAACATGAGCCAGGATTTGCAAAGTCTCATCCGAAATTTCTCGATCATCGCCCATATCGATCACGGTAAATCGACCCTCGCCGACCGGCTCCTCGACGCAACTGGCGCAGTGACTGCCCGGGAAGCGAAGGAGCAGATCCTCGACGCGATGGACCTGGAGCGTGAGCGTGGTATCACGATCAAAGCTCACGCGGTGGCCATCCGCTACAAGGCGCTGGACGGGAAGATCTATTTACTGCATCTGATCGATACACCCGGACACGTCGATTTCACGTACGAAGTGTCGCGCAGTCTCGCGGCCTGCGAAGGATCTCTCCTGCTGGTGGACGCCACGCAGGGCGTGCAGGCGCAAACGATCGCGAACGTGAACCTGGCGATGGGCAGCCATCATACGATTATCCCGGTCATCAATAAGATCGACCTCGCCAGCGCCGATGTGGAAGGGACGAAGCAGCAGATCTCCGACGTGTTGGCCCTGGACGCGAGCGATGCCATGCTGGTCAGCGCCAAAGAGGGCCTCGGCGTGCCGGAGGTCCTCGAGGCGATCGTGAAGCGGATTCCGCCCCCGTCCGGCGACCCCTCGCGTCCGCTCAAGGCGCTCATCTTTGATTCCTGGTTCGACAACTATCAGGGTGTGATCGTGTTGACTCGCATCATCGACGGCGCCGTACGCCCGGGTATGAAAATCAAAGTGATGTCGAACGATCGCCTGTTTGAAGTGACGGAAGTCGGACAGTTCACCCCCAAACGAACCAAGGGCACGCAACTGCTGACCGGTGAGGTCGGGTATCTCTGCGCGAATATGAAAGAGGTGGCCGACGTGAAGATCGGCGATACCATCACCGACGCCGCCCGACCGACCGATCAGCCGTTTCCCGGCTATAAGGAGGTGAAGCCGCTGGTCTTTTGCGGCCTCTATTCCACAGATACCGCCCGCTACGAAGACCTGCGCGACGCCCTGCTCAAACTGCGGCTGAATGACTCCTCGTTCATCTATGAGCCGGAAACCTCGCTGGCGCTCGGGTTCGGGTTCCGCTGTGGCTTCCTTGGCTTGTTGCACATGGAGATCATTCAAGAACGCCTGGAACGCGAGTACGGACTGACGCTCATTACGACTGCCCCGACCGTCATCTACCGGATCCTCACCACCAGCGGCGACGTGCTGGAGCTGAACAACCCGGCGGATCTGCCGGAGCCCAGTTCCATCGAGTCGTTCGAAGAACCATTCATTCTGGCCACACTGATCGCTCCGGAACGGTATCTCGGCGCCTTGTTGCAACTGTGTCAGGAACGGCGCGGCATCCAGCGGAGCATCCACTATTTAGACCCGACCCGCGTGGTCGTCACCTATGAACTGCCGCTCAATGAAGTCATCCTGGATTTTTACGACAAGCTGAAGTCCAAGACCCAGGGATATGCGTCACTCGACTACGAACTCCTCGGGTATCGGGAATCCGAGTTGGTCCGCCTCGACATTCTGCTCAACGGCGAGCCGGTCGACGCCCTCTCGTTCATCACGCACAAGGAACGGGCCTATCAACGTGGACGGCAAGTCGCCGAGAAAATGAAGGAACTGATTCCGAAGCAAATGTTCGAGATCGCGATTCAGGCGGCCATCGGCAACAAGATCATCGCGCGCGAAACCATCGGCGCCATCAAGAAGAATGTCACGGCCAAATGCTACGGCGGCGACATTTCCCGTAAGCGAAAACTGTGGGAGAAGCAGAAGGAAGGTAAGAAGCGCATGAAGGCGGTGGGCCGCGTGGAAGTGCCGCAAGAGGCGTTTCTCGCCATCCTGAGGGTGGGCGAGGAATGAGCGTCGACCCTAATCCACGCCCCGACGAAGTCCCTGCCTCGACGAGCCCTGTTCCGCCCCCCACGCAGTCGGACCCGTCGGCCGGGGAACCCCGCGCTGCGGTTGCCGACCAGCCGACACACAAATCGATCCTGCGAGAGTATGCGGAAGCGATCATCATTGCGATGCTGCTCGCCTTCGCGATTCGCGTCTTCGTGGTGCAAGCCTTTAAGATTCCTTCCGGCTCGATGATACCCACGCTTCTGGTCGGTGATCATATTCTGGTCAGCAAGCTGTCGTATGGATTGCAGTGGCCGACCGACTGCAAGTTTCAGCCGGGGTTTCCCCCGGTCACCTGCTATTCCTCGCGTACGCTCATTCCCTTCGGATCGATCCAGCGCGGGGACATCATCGTGTTTCGCTTTCCGGAAGATGAGGACAAGGATTTCATCAAACGCGTGATCGGGTTGCCCGGCGATACCATCCAGGTGCGCAACAAAGTGGTGCACATCAATGGGACGCCGTTCGACGATCATGCCTTTACGCAACACACGGACCCTCCTATCCATGACGGGCACATCAGCCCGCGAGACAACTTCGGGCCTGTCACCGTGCCGGAGGACGCGTATTTCGTCATGGGAGACAACCGGGATCACAGTCTCGACAGTCGGTTTTGGGGGTATGTCCGCACGGAGAAGGTGCGCGGCAAAGCATTTCGCATTTACTGGTCGTGGAGCGGCCAAGGATCGTGGACGGAATGGGTACGATGGGAAAGGTTAGGAAAAGCCATCCAGTAGGGCGGTCCGGGCAAACCGGAGCGTCGAACGGGCAGGCGGGCGAGGATCCGACGGTGGATCAGGCTGCCCTCGCCACATACATCCAGCGCTTTCCCCAAGCCAGTGTCCTGGTCATCGGGGACCTGATTCTGGATCACTACGTCTGGGGCAGGGTCAGCCGCATTTCGCCGGAAGCCCCTGTGCCCGTCGTGCACGTCGAGTCGGAATCTCTGAAGCTCGGCGGCGCAGCCAATGTGTTCAATAATATTCTGGCGCTCGGCGGCCAAGCGGATATTTGCGGCGTCATCGGCGCGGACGAGAGCGGGCGACTCTTGTTGAAGGAATTAGGCGGACGCCGCCAAGGGCGAGGCGGGGTCATTATCGATCAGAGCCGCCCGACCACGAGGAAGTCCCGGGTCGTCGCCCACAACCAGCAGATCGTCCGCTACGACGTGGAACGGCGTAACGAACTCTCCAGTCTCCTGCAACGTCGCATGCTTCGCTATGTGGAATCCCGCTTGAAAGAGCTCTCCTGCCTGGTCGTCTCGGACTATGCCAAGGGTGTCGTGACGGCCTCGCTGATGACGGAGTTGACTCGCCTGGCCGGACAGCGCAAGATCCCCATCATCGTCGATCCCAAAGTGGAACATTTCAGCTATTACAAAGGTGTGACCGTCGTTACCCCCAACCATCTTGAGGCCACCCAGGCCGCCGGCGTGCAAGGGGAGGATGACAAGACGATCAACAAAGCCGGAATGATCCTTCGCCAGCGACTGGGGTGCCAGACTGTTCTCGTGACCAGAGGGGAACGGGGCATGAGTGTGTACCAGAGTCACGGCGACCACTGGCACATTCCCACGCGTGCCCGTCAGGTGTATGACGTCACGGGAGCCGGCGACACGGTCGTCGGGACGTTGGCCTTGGCCCTTTCGACCGGCGCAAGCATGCGGGAAGCCGCCATGCTCGCGAATCAAGCCGCCGGGGTGGTCGTGGGCATGGTCGGCACCGCCACCGTCACCGCAACCCAGCTGGCGGATGCCCTGGGGCAGAGCTGACGTGAAACGTTCGGTCACGGTCGTGATTCCAGCCCGCTACGGATCGTCGCGGTTTCCCGGTAAGCCGCTGGTGAACCTGATGGGCAAGCCAATGATCCAACATGTCTACGAACAGGCCAAGGCATGCCGCGTGGTGGACGAGGTGCTGGTCGCCACGGATGACGAACGTATCCAGACAGCTGTCGAGCGATTCGGGGGGAAGGTGGTCATCATGACGGAGCCCTATCGCACCGGCACGGATCGCGTGGCTGCCGTCGCGCAGGCCAGAGGTGGCGACTGTTACGTCGACCTACAGGGAGACGAAATTCTTCTCCATCCCGACCTGATCACCGACCTGGTGGAACCGTTTCTGGCGAGCGACGCGCCGATGGGAACCTTGAAGCGACAGATCGAGTCCGACCAAGACCTTCATAACCCAGGTGTCGTGAAGGTGACCACGGATCGCGACGGCTATGCCTTGTATTTTTCACGAGCACCGATTCCATTGGTGCGCGACGACCCGAAACGAGCCGCCGTGCCAGGCTTACATTTCATTCACCTGGGCCTGTACATCTACACCCGCGAGACGTTGAGCCGGCTCACCGCGTTGCCGACGGGAACATTGGAAGAAGCGGAAAAGCTCGAACAATTGCGCGCACTGGAACACGGCATTCGGATCCGCGTGTGGGAAACCGCCCATCAGTCGGTCCGCATCGATAGCCCCGACGACGTGCCGGGCGCGCTGGAACAACTATGCGGCGGCACGACCAGTCTCGGGATCACTCAAGCATGAAGTTACGCCGCATTCACACACAGAAGGTGCCACGATGAGCAAGCTGATCTTTGTGACCGGAGGAGTCGTCTCATCGCTCGGAAAGGGGCTGGCTTCCGCATCCATCGGCAACCTCTTGGAAAGCCGGGGATTGAAGATCACGTTCTTGAAGCTCGACCCGTACATCAACGTCGATCCCGGCACCATGAACCCCTACCAGCATGGCGAAGTATACGTCACGGAAGACGGGGCGGAGACAGACCTGGATCTTGGGCACTACGAACGGTATACCTCGTTGACCTTGACGCGCGAGAACAACTACACGACCGGCCGGATCTACCATTCCGTCATTTCGAAGGAGCGTCGCGGCGATTACCTCGGTGGAACCGTACAGGTCGTGCCGCATGTCACCGATGAGATCAAGCAGTGCATCATGCGGATCTCGCAGGGCATGGACGTCACGATCGTCGAAATCGGCGGGACGGTGGGCGACATCGAAAGTCTGCCGTTTCTGGAAGCCATTCGCCAGATTCCCTACGACGTGGGGCGCGACAACGTCCTCTATGTGCATCTCACCTTGGTGCCGTACATCGGGGCCGCCGGTGAGCTCAAGACCAAGCCGACCCAGCATTCCGTCAACAAGCTGCGTGAAATCGGTATTCAGCCGAATATTCTACTCTGCCGCACCGACCGGTATCTCCCGCCGGAGCTCAAGGCGAAGATCGCCATGTTCTGCAACGTGGAGAAGGACGCGGTGATCACCGCCAAAGACGTCGAGACGATCTACGAAGTCCCCATCGTCTTCCGTAAGGAGGGGCTGGATGAACTGATCGTGCGCCAGCTCAAACTGGAGACGGGTCCGCCCAACCTGCGCGAGTGGGATGCGATGGTGCAGAAGATCAAGCATCCCAAACACGAAGTGTCCATCGCACTCGTCGGCAAATATGCCGGGCTGAAGGAATGTTACAAGAGCCTGGCGGAAGCCCTGGTGCATGGCGGAATCGACCACGAAACCCGGGTCAACGTCACCTGGATCGAATCCGAAGATGTGGAACGTCAGGGGACGGAACGGATCCTGCGCGAGGCCGACGGCATTCTCATCCCTGGCGGGTTTGGCGCGCGCGGCATCGAGGGCAAGATCATCACGATTCAGTATGCGCGAGAGCATCAGATTCCGTTCCTCGGGCTCTGTCTGGGCATGCAATGCGCCACGATCGAATTCGCGCGGAATGTCGCCGGTCTGGCAGGCGCCAACAGCGCTGAGTTCGATGCGCAGTCGCCACATCCGGTCATTCATCTCATGTCCGACCAGCAATCCGTCAACGAGAAGGGCGGCACGATGCGACTCGGGGCCTATGCCTGCAAGTTGGGTGAGGGCACCTTGGCGCAAAAAATGTACGGTGTCAGCGAGGTGCGGGAACGACACCGGCATCGGTACGAGTTCAATAACGCCTATCGTGAACAACTGACGGCCAAGGGATTGGTGCTCAGCGGCTTGTCGCCGGATGGACGCCTGGTGGAAATCGTCGAACTGCCGAACCACCCTTGGTTCCTGGCTACGCAGTTTCATCCCGAGTACAAATCACGGCCCCATCACCCCCACCCGTTGTTCAGCGGGTTTGTGGGGGCGGCGTTGCGCCGCAAGTGCGGCCACTGAACAGGAATGCTGAAACTGCCTTTCAACGGCGTTCTCGACTCGGCACAATCCTCGACGTAGCTCCGCTACGCCTGCGGTTCTGTCTCGTCTGCGGCCTTGCTGAAAGACCAGTTTGAGCATCCCCTGACTTACACGACACTCATTGGAGACTATGGCGCACGAAGTGGATTTAGGACAGTTTAAGATCGGGGCAGGGCATAAGCCATTTTTGATCGCGGGCCCTTGCGTGATCGAGAGCGAACAACTCGTCATGGACACGGCGGGACGCATCGCGGACATCACCAAGGCGCTCGGCATGCCCTATGTGTTTAAATCGTCCTTCGATAAGGCCAATCGCACCTCCATCACCTCGTTCCGAGGGCCCGGTCTGGACAAGGGGCTGGCCATCCTCGCCAAGGTCAAGCAACAGATCGGTGTCCCGGTGTTGACCGATGTCCACACGGAGGAGCAGGCCACCGAGGCGGGACGCGTGGTGGACATTCTGCAGATTCCGGCCTTCCTCTGTCGCCAGACCGATTTGTTGATTGCCGCCGCCAAAACCGGCAAGGTCGTGAACATCAAGAAGGGGCAGTTTCTTTCGCCTCCGGAAATGGGCAACGCCGTCAAGAAAGTGGAAGACGCCGGCAACCGCCGTATTGTGCTGACGGAACGGGGCTCGTCGTTCGGCTACAACAACCTGGTGGTCGACATGCGTTCGTTTCCCATCATGCGTCGCTTCGGATACCCCGTGGTCTTCGATGCCACGCACAGTGTGCAGCTGCCTGGTGGGGGCGGCACGAAATCCAGCGGCCAGCGTGAATTCGTCGAACCCTTAGCTTGCGCGGCGGCAGGAGCCGGCTGCGACGGGTTCTTCATGGAAGTCCACCCTGACCCCGACTCCGCCTTGTCCGATGGACCGAACATGGTTCCGCTCAACGCGCTTCACTCACTTCTCTCACGGGTACTACGTATATGCGACGCAGCCGCAACACCGCCAAGCCGATAAACTCCACGCATAACCCCCGCGCCTCACGGCGTCCGTCTGCCGACGCGAGCGTGCGGGAGGGGATTCGCGTATTGGACATCGAGGCTCGCGCCGTCCAGGACCTCAAAGCTCGACTCGACGACCGATTCGCCCAAGCCGTCAATTTTCTGTTTGAATGCCAGGGGAAAGTCGTCATATCAGGCATGGGCAAGTCGGGCCTCATCGGTCAGAAGATTGCGGCAACCTTAGCCAGCACCGGAACCCCATCGTTCTTTTTGCATCCGGCCGAGGGCGTGCATGGCGATTTGGGCATGCTGGCACGCCGGGACGTGCTGATCGCAATTTCAAACAGCGGGGAAACGCAAGAGGTGCTCCAACTGCTGCCCTTCGTGAAACGGTTGAATGTGCCTGTCGTGGGCATGACGGGCAAGATGACCTCGACGTTGGCGAAGAACAGCGATGTCACGCTGGACGTCTCGGTCGATGAGGAGGCCTGCCCGCTGGGCTTGGCCCCGACCGCCAGTACGACCGCGACCCTCGCCATGGGCGACGCCTTAGCAGTCGCGCTGCTGCAGAAGCGGGGATTCAAGCACGACGATTTTGCACAATTCCATCCTGGCGGCAGCCTGGGCCGCCGGTTGCTCGTCAAGGTGCGTGATCTCATGCATCGGGAAGCACATCTGCCTCGTGTGCGCGCCGATGTATCCGGCGCGGACACGATATTGGAGATGACTTCGAAGAAACTCGGACTGACGACCGTCGTGAATGCCAAGGGCACCTTGTACGGGATCGTCACCGACGGCGACCTGCGTCGCTTTATCCAGGCAGGCGGGGACTTCAGCAAGGTCACGGCCGGCGATCTCGCGAGTCGCCATCCAAAAACCATCGGACCGGATGAACTGGCCACGACGGCCGTGGCGATGATGGAACAATATTCGATCACGGCCTTAGTGGTCATCGAACCACCGAATCGGCTGGCTGGTGTGATCCACTTGCATGACCTGCTCAAACACGGCATTGTGTAAGGAAGTCATTACGCAGACAAAGCAGACAGGATCATGGGAGAAAGCTGGAAAGAAGCCGGGCTGGTCTTGATGCGGTCGGCAGGGCAGGAAAGTAATATCAATCTGCCCAACGTACTGACGCTCGTCCGGATTCTGCTGATTCCGGTGTTCGTCATGCTCCTGCTCGACCCCACACCGGATCGATCCCTTGCGGCCGCCATTGTGTTCGTTATCGCGGCAGTGACGGATTTACTGGACGGCTACGTCGCACGGAAAACCGGCCAGATCACGAAACTGGGCCGGCTCTTGGATCCCATCGCCGACAAGCTGCTCGTCCTTTCCGCGTTGATCCTGCTGGTGCAGGTTGATCGGGTCACCGCGCTGGTGGCGATTCTGATCATCGCTCGGGAAGTCGCAGTCACCGGCCTTCGCGCGATTGCGGCTTCCGAAGGGATGATCATGTCGGCCGAAGTCACCGGTAAATACAAAATGGCCTTGCAGGTAGTCGCCATCGTCCTACTGCTCCTTGAAGGCACCGTGGTGGAAATGATCGGCAACTTGCATCTGGCCGGCATTGTCACCTTGTATCTCTCCCTCATCCTGGGCTATGTGTCAGGCGCGCAATATGTCTGGAGTTTCTGGCGTCAGGTCGGGGCGAAGGGCCTGTAGTCACTCAGGCCGTCGGTCGCCGACATTCGACGATCCGGTCAACGATTGATGGACAGTCCCTGGCTCATCGGTTTTCTCACTCTCTTCGGCTATCTCCTGGGGTCCATTCCGTTTGGCGTGGTGGTGTCACGCCTGCTGGGCACTGTCGATCCACGATCAGCAGGCAGCAAGAATGTCGGATTTACCAACGTCCTACGGGTGAGTGGGAAAAAGGCCGGCGTGCTGACATTAGCCGGTGACATCGGGAAGGGATGGGCGGCAGGGTGGGCGGCAACCCTGCTTCTGCAGCAAGAGGCAGCCGTGTTGGGCGTCGCCTTGGCCTCGATCATCGGCCATTTGCACTCCCTCTTCCTCGGATTCAAAGGGGGAAAAGGCGTAGCGACGGCGCTGGGCGCCGCATTGGGCGTCGCTCCGTGGATCGGACTCACGCTGATGGGGCTCTGGATTGGCGCAGTGGTCCTCTGGAGGTATTCCTCAGGAGGCGCGCTGTTTGCCTTTGCCATGTTTCCGATCGTGTCGCTCCTGTTTCATCGCTCCTGGCTCTTTATCGGATTTGCCTGCACCGTGAGCCTCCTTATTTGGACGAGACATAAGGACAATCTCGTTCGTCTGTTGTCCGAAGAAGCAAAATCCTTACATGTCGAATCTCGCAAGCTCTTGATTATCCAAGAATGTATGAAAGTTTTTCCCAGACGGTAACAGTAATTACGCGAACTAAATCTGTTGACAGAGGCGCGGTCGGAAGTAATTTTCCATACAAAGATGCGGCATGATAAGACCATGATTTTTCTATGAAAATAGCGACGAATGAGTTGGACGTTCTCTGCTGTTTCAGACACGCTCCGCGTCGAAGCGCGTATCAAACGCAGTATCGGTAGAGAAAACAGATTTGCCAGAATGTTTCTCTCAAGTATGAGGCAACAGGATCAGCTACTTTCGAGTCTTCAGCCAATAGGCTAGTAAATCCTTAGAATATTTCGAATCGTGTTTGGAGAGAGCTCTTTGATTTGGGTGGTGTTCTTGGCAAGTATCGGAGGGTATCTTTTAGGATCGATTCCTTTCGGCGTCGTCGTATCACGATGGTTGGGCTCGCCTGATCCCAGGCTGGCGGGGAGCCGGAATGTCGGATTCACCAATGTCTTGCGGGTCGGCGGGAAAAAGGCTGGGATCCTGACGTTGGTCGGTGACATTGGGAAGGGATGGCTCGTCGGATGGATAGGTACTCTACTGTTCCACCAAGAATCCGCTATTCTGCTCGTGGCTCTGGCGTCTATCGTTGGGCATCTCCATTCCGTCTTTCTGAATTTCAAAGGAGGGAAGGGCGTGGCCACGGCCTTAGGAGCGGTGCTGGGGGTCGCCCCCTGGGTCGGGCTCACCCTCATGGGCATATGGGTCGGAGTGGTTTTATTGTGGAAATATTCTTCCGGTGGCGCACTCGTCGCCTTTGGATTGTTTCCAGTTGTGGCGCTGCTGTTTCATCGATCCTGGCTCTTCGTGTTATTCGCCTGTCTGGTGACTATCCTCATCTGGTCCAAGCATACCGATAATCTTGTCCGTCTCTGGATGGGTACAGAACGGCGCATTGGTGATCGTCCCTCTGATCAAGTCGCTCCTCGTTGAGGAGTAGGTGCCATTCCAATCGATAGACCGCTAAGGGTGTTAGGCAGGCCTACACTCCGATGCGTGCTGAACCACTAATGGCTGCAATAGTCTGGAAATTGATGCAGCCTGGCACAGACCTGCGCTATTCCTTTTTCCCGGATACTGCAAACGAAGCCTGTGGCGTAGATGAAAGACCCATAGGTTGGTGATTGGCTTTGGCTCGTCTGGCTTGCTGTCCTGAGTAAAAAGCTGTGCTAAAGCTTCATCGGTTAGCGCCTTGCTAAGCGTATCCGCAGCTGTTCGCGTTCGTTGAAATCACCTGCCAAGTGTATTTCCAAGCTGGCAGGAATCCCTGCCATTTCACAAGTCTCAGTCACACTACGCTTCTTTAAAGATAAACTGGAGGTGAAGATGTTGCAGCTTTTGACTTCGTTATCCCAAACAGAGCGACCACCACGACCCTACTCCACCATCGATCCAGGCATTGCCCCATTGGTGGCAACCATGAACCGCACCGGTCTCATGCGCACGATCGCCTCTTGCGAGGGACATCGGTATCGTGGACTCGGTCCGTATGTGGTGTTTGAAACCTCGATTCAAATTGGTCGTAAATTAGCTCGTCTTCTTCGCGAAGACCCGATCGCTCAACCGCCACAACTGTTTTACCATTGGTGTATCGAACCTTACTTTGATCAGGATTATGACATTCGTTTCAGGCTGTCATCTCCCCAGTTATCCAGCCTTTATATCTGGCGGGCAACGCGATTGCGGCATGACTTCGAGACTCTTGCCTCAATGATCCAGAAATTGGGCTTTCAACTCCGGTAATAGGACCATCCACCCGTACAACACGCCACCCAAGAATAGAAGTCCAGGGATAATATAGCGAACAAGTAAATGACACCGATGCTTTTTGCGTATTCCGCTGAATCCGGCCGCCGATTCCGAGCGAATCCGGCCACCCCTCGGAGCCCCGCGACGCAGGGCCTCAGTGATCTGTCTTCGGTGGCCGACTTCCGCCTGATTTCGCCAGTCGTTTGCGCATCGATTCTCCTTTCAACGTGATCTTATAGGCATTGTGCACGAGCCGGTCAAGAATGGCATCGGCGAGCGTCGGCTCCCCGATCGCCGTGTGCCAGTGATCGATCGGGAGTTGACTGGCCACGAGGGTGGCCCGCCGCCCGTGGCGATCATCGAGGAGTTCCAAGAGATCGCGGCGGTGCTCGTCGGTCAAGGGAGCCAGCCCCCAGTCGTCCAGCACCACGAGGTCCGTCTTGGCGAGACTCCGGAGCACGCGGCCATAGCGGCCATCGCCTTTGGCGATCGCCAGGTCCCGGAAGAACCGCGGCAGTCGCAAATACAAGGCGGAGAAGCCCAGCCGGCAGGCCATCTGGGCCAACGCACAGGCCAGATACGTCTTGCCCGCACCGGTCGGCCCCACGATCAACACATTGTCATGACTGCGAATCCACTGACCCGTGGCCAGGGACGCGATCACGCTTTTCTCGATTCCCCGCGGGTGTCGATAATCGAGAGCTTCCAACGTGGCGCTGCTGGGGAACCGTATAGTGGACCCCAATTTCCGGACAGTCGTTTAAGGTGGTAGCCTGCTGTAAAAAGGAGCAGGTCATGAGTGCACGTCCGCGCAAACATTTCAGTGGGACGTTCAAGGCCAAAGTGGCCCTGGAGGCGACCCGAGCGGTCAAGACGGTGAACGAGATTGCCCAGGAATACGGGGTTCATCCGACTCAGGTGGGGCAGTGGAAGAAGGAACTGCACGCCCAGGCGGCAGACCTCTTCGACGCCAAGCGCGGTCCGAAACCGGCGGACCCGTCGGCGAGTCCGGAACGGCTCTATTCCGAGATCGGGCGGCTCAAGATGGAGCTGGACTGGCTCAAAAAAAGTCTGGGCTATGCCTGTAGCCGCGCGGAGAGGCTGGGTGGGCCCTCATGAACCACTGCCCCTGACCCGGCAATGTGCCCTGACCGGGGTGACGCGGTCCACGCTCTATGCGCCACACTCCGCCGCCACACCGGACGCGCAGGAATGGACATTGCTCGGACTGATTGACGCGGAATACACCCGGCATCCGTTTTACGGCAGCCGCAAGATCCGGCAGTACCTGCGCGGGGTCGGGCACCCGATCAACCGCAAGCGGGTCCAGCGGTTGATGGGCATCCTGGGTCTTTCGGGCATGGCCCCGGGGCCGAATACCAGTCGCCCACACCTGCAGCACCCGGTGCATCCGTACTTGCTTCGAGGCGTGGTGGTCACACGGCCCAACCAGGTCTGGAGTACGGATATTAGTGCGCCATGCAGGCGCGGTTGGAGAAAGACCAATCACGCCGGCTGGTTGCCGACCGGCAGCTGGAATGCTGCCCCGCTCGGGAAGGAAACCGAGCGGAAGGGGGCTGCAAAGCTCCGCCACGTGCCGATGGCGGGGTGTCATAAGCAGAGCAGCCTGAACAGTACCGGGCGTGGGCCACTCCCCACGAGCCGGGCTACCACAGGGTCTATGGTGAGACAACGAAGCGTGCGCCGGAAGCCTCTGTATTTAGAGCAGCCAACCCTCAATGACGGAATGGCGTGGAGGGATTGTGGTGCGATTCGGTTGGTCTTGATGTTGCCAACTGAAGGATGCGCCCCGCGCATCCGACGATGGGATGTCCTCTGAGCCATCGTCCAGAGCCACCAGGGGTAGAGCACGTCACCTACAGACACACAGGTCGGGAATCGGAACATGGGAACCTATTGGCATTCGCCTTTGACGGACAAGGGCTATCCGCGGCGACCGGGTACGAAGGTCAATGGGGACGGAGTCTCCGTAGTAGTCCGAGGTCGGGAAAACCGGCCACATGGCGAAGGGGGACAGGTGAGCGATACGCGTTTGAAGCCGGAGGAACGATCCGTGGACTCGGATCTTCACACCGATACGGTGTGGCTACTCGGCGTGCAACGAACGCTGTATCAGTGGAGTCAACAGCATCCCGGCGAAGCGTATCGTGAACTGTGGAACTGGATCACAGATATCCGTAGCTTACGATGCGCCTGGGATCGCGTGGCCCGGAACAAAGGGCAGCGCACACCAGGTATCGACGGGATGACCGTGGGCCGCATTCGCCAGCAACAGGGTGAAGGCGCTTACTTGGGAGCATTGCACCGAGCACTCAGGCGCGGCGTCTACTGGCCGAGTCCGTGCCGTCGCAAACTCATCCCCAAGCCGGGCAAACCAGGGCAATTCCGACCCTTGGGAATTCCCACGGTCACTGATCGCGTCGTGCAAGCGGCGATCAAGCAGTTTCTGGAGCCCATACTCGAAGCACGCTTCTGGCATGTCTCGTACGGATTCCGTCCGGGGCGGGGCTGCCACGGCGCACTCGAGCATATTCGCATGGCCACGCGGCCACGCAAGACAAGCACAGTAGACGGAAAGCGTCACGACACCCCGTATCAATGGGTGGTCGAGGGGGACATTAAGGGCTGCTTCGATCATATCGACCACCACCTGCTGATGAACCGCGTGCGTCAGCACTGCGCGGATCGCAGGGTGAATCGGTTGCTGGTGCAGTTCCTGAAAGCCGGGGCACTCTCGGAAGAGCAGTTTCTGCGAACCGACGCTGGCACCACTCAGGGCGGAATCATCTCGCCCTTGCTTGCCAACATCGCTCTGTCAGTCATCGAAGAGCGATATGAGCGCTGGGTCAATCATCAGACCAAGCGCAGGGCGCGACGGAGTTGCGATGGCATCACCGCGGCGATGGAGGCACGTTCTTCCGACCGCCGGGCCGGCCGACCGGTGTATTTCCCGGTCCGCTATGCCGACGACTTTATCGTCCTTGTCAGTGGTGCTGCAGAGGATGCAGCGGCTGAACGGGAGGAGCTGGCGACCGTACTGCAGCAAAGCATGGGGTTGACACTCTCACCCGAAAAGACGCGCATCACTCCTCTGACCGATGGGTTCGAGTTCCTTGGACACCGGGTCAGAATGCGATGGGATACGCGGTATGGATGGACACCGCGCATCGAGGTTCCGAAGGAGAAGGTTGCCGATCTGCGGTACAAGGTCAAGCAACTCACTGGACGAGCAACCACACCACTGCCGTTGATCGAACTCCTCCAGAAACTCAACCCCATCCTGCGTGGGTGGGCCCACTTCTATCGTCACTGCACCGGAGCCAAAGACATCCTGTCGAATCTGGACTGGTATGTCGGCGACCGACTCTGGCGATGGATGTGCAAGAAGTACCCGAAGGCCCACGTACGCACGCTGTTACGCCACCGCCGTCCCAGTCGTATCCGACGCACGCGTCGGGTCTGGCAAGAAGATGGTTGCGAGCAATTTCAGATGTCGTTGCTCAAGGTAGAGCGCTACAAGCGGGGTTGGATGCAACATCCTGACTTCACCACGTTTGCTGGAGAGCCGGATGCATAGCGAAAGGTGCATGTCCGGTTCGGCGAGAGGGCGTGCGAAACCGCTGGTCGCAAGACCGGAATGGCGCGCGCGTCCTACTCAACCCGTACATCCGCCTCGCGCGTGGATTTGTGTACCTGATGGCCGTGCTCGACTGGTATTCGCGTCGCGTGCTGGCCTGGCGCTTGTCGAACATGCTGGAGAGCGGGTTCTGCGTGGACGGTCTGGAGCACGCCTTGCAGAGCTACGGCACCCCCGAGATCTTCAACACCGATCAAGGCTGCCAGTTCACCTCAGAGGCGTTCACCGGTGTGCTCACGGCGCACGGCATCGCCATCAGCATGGACGGGCGCGGGCGGGCCTTGGACAACATCTTTGTGGAACGGCTCTGGCGGAGCGTCAAGTACGAAGACGTTTATCTGAGAGGGTACAGCACGCTGTCTGAATTACAGCGGGGATTAACGGACTACTTTGTGTTTTACAACACGGAGCGACGACACCAGTCGTTGAATTACGTGACGCCGGACGAGGTCTACCGGACCGCGAGTGGAGGCGGAGCCAGGATTGTGGATCAATTCGGTAAGACCGAACACCCTCGCCCAGAAACACAACAAGACACAGAACACCGGGGCAGCGCCGTTCCGCTGCATGTAAACGGTTACCCTCTTAAACTCACTGCATTAGTGTCTTGACGGAGGGGTCCACTGTACAGTACATCGGCCAGGCAATAATCCATATCTACCGTGGGCATTATAGTCACCACAATGAATATGGCTCCGGGGTATCGATCTACTTTAACGAGCAAGTCAATGGTAAGCCTTTGAGCGTTTGGATCGCTAATGCCTTGGGTGCGTATTCGCGCCAAAACAGCCACCTGTTCGCATTCAAACTGGCCACCTGTTTGCAACGAAAGTAGCCATCCTTTCACATTCAAAGTAGCCACCTCTCTGATGAAGGGGACACTTAATCCTGTTCGAGCACATGAATGATCGGGCAGCCCTTCGCCGGTTGTTTCCTATCGCACTGCTGAACCAGACCAGCTAACGCTTTCCGCATCGCCGCGAGGCCCGTCAGTTTCCAGTCAATCAGCTCCATCTTGTGGGCAGCCAGGGCGCGAGTCTCCGCACAGGCGCGGGCTTCCTCCAGCCGTAGCAGTTCGGCGATTTCCTCCAATGTGAACCCAAGGGCTTGCGCCCGCTTAATGAAGCGGATGTGTTTCACGATGTCCGCCGAATACCGCCGATAGCCCATGTGCGGCTTGTCCGGCTCGGCTAGCAGCCTCCGTCTCTGGTAATAACGGATCGTCTCGACATTCACCCCGGCCAGCTTCGCCACTCGGCCTATCGTTAATTCTGAAGCCATGAAGATTCCCCTTGATTCCGTACCGTAGTACGGAGTTTAGACTGGAATCAATGGGCAAGAGTTGGAGAAACAGGCCGTGGCTTCATGGAGTGGAAAGGGACCGCTGAGTGGGATCGTGCTGGGTACCGATAGCTGGTCTGCTGTGTCTGGCCGCGTGTCCTGCGGGCGCTCGAAAATAGGTGGTGCATGGAGAGGTTGTCCAGGTCGGAGAAAGAGAACCCTGTGTCTGAACCGCACAATGGTCGCGGCGCCTTGGGTATCGGCGGCCTCGCGGCGATCCTCGCCTCGATCTGCTGTCTCGGCCCGCTCGTGTTGGTGGCGATTGGCTTCAGCGGCGCGTGGATCGGCAATCTGACGGTGCTCGAACCGTATCGTCCAATTTTTATCGGCGCAGCACTCGTGGCGCTCTTCTTCGCCTACCGGCGTATCTTCCGACCCGCGCAAGCCTGCAAGCCGGGGGAGGTCTGTGCCGTGCCGCACGTTAAGACGGCGTACAAGACCATCTTTTGGATCGTGGCCGCACTGACGGGGATCGCGCGTGCCTTCCCCTACATTCTGCCGCTGTTTTGCTGAAAGGAAAACGCATGAAAAAGTTCATCACTGTCATCGCCCTCTCGGCCGTCTTAAGCGCGCTCGCCTGGGCCGCCACGCAAACGGTCACCCTGTCGGTGAGTGGCATGACCTGCGCGGCCTGCCCGATCACGATTAAGAAAGCGCTGAACAAGGTCGAAGGCGTCGAGAACATCGATGTCAACTTGGAGAAGAAGGAAGCCCTTGTCACCTTCGATGACGCCAAGACCAAGGTCGAGGCGCTGCTGGAGGCCACCAAGAACGCGGGCTATCCCTCCACCGTTCACCCGTAGGAGACGCAATGGACGGGAAAACACATAGTCACGAGGCGCCATCATGGGTGGGCCGAACGCTCATGGCGGTCGGCATAAGCGGCGCAGCGTTTGCAGCACTCTGCTGCTTCGCGCCGTTTATGGTCGCCGGTCCGGTCACCGCTCTTGGCCTCGGGTTCATTCTCAACGATGCCCTATTGATGGGCCTTCTTGTTCTGTTCATCGGAGTGGCCGTGCTGGGCTATTACTTCGTGCGGCGCCAGAAGTGCGCGTGACCCTGAAGCCAATTCTCGGACAACACACCCAGGAGGGGAAATGATGGCGGAGGAATTTGACCTTGTGATTCTCGGTTCCGGCTCGACGGCGTTTGCTGCAGCGCTTCGTGCGGCAGAAAGAGGAAAAACGGCCGCGATGACCGAGGTGCGAACGCTCGGGGGAACATGTGTAAACCGTGGCTGCTTGCCGTCAAAGAACCTCATCGAAGCCGCGAAAATACTCTACGATTCGAAGAATCCGCGCTACCCAGGGCTCTCTCCTGCCTCAATGAGCTTCGACTTCCGCGCGCTTATCCAGCAGAAGGATGCCGTGATTGAAGACTACCGGGGCAAGAAGTATCAGAGCATTATCTCCAACTCTAAAAGCATCCGCATTGTTGAAGGAGCAGCCCGCTTCAGCGGCCCCAACGAGGTGACAGTGAACGGACAGGTTCTCTCAGCGCCTCGGTTCCTTGTCGCGACTGGAAGCTCGCCCACAGTGCCAGACATTCAAGGGCTTCATGAAACGCCTTATCTCACAAGCGACCTGCTCACCAATCACGAAGACATCGAGCTCACAGAACTTCCGGCGTCGCTCATCATCATCGGTGGCGGCTACATCGCTCTTGAGCTGGGCCAGATGTTCTCGCGCTTCGGCACCAGCGTCACTATTCTGGAACGCGGAGAGCAAATTCTTTCGGCCTACGAGCCGGAGATTGCCCAATCAGTGGCAGCCGTCTTTCGTGAGGAGGGCATTGCCATCCATACGAAAGCCACGGTGAGCCGGGTGCATGGCGATGAACGGCAAGTCGTTGTCACGCTCCAGGTGGATGGGCGGCAGAAGGAACTGAAGGCGGCGAAGCTGCTTGTTGCCACGGGGCGCACACCGAATACGGAACATCTCGGGCTTGAATTTCCAGGAGTCGATCTGGATGAACGTGGCTTCGTGAAGGTGAATGAGGAGCTGCGCACTTCTGCCGGGCACGTGTATGCTGCCGGAGACGTGATTGGTTCCTACACTGGAAGCCAGATGGCGACTCCTGTGGGTGCGCAGGACGGCGGGATTGCCGCCGAGAATGCTCTGAACGGCAAAGGGGGCCGTCAGGTAAATCACGCCGTGATTCCGCGAGCGATTTTTACCGACCCGCAAGTGGGCGTAGTCGGACTTTCGGATGCGGAGGCCAA
Organism: Nitrospira defluvii; assembly: GCF_905220995.1. Classification (NCBI taxonomy): domain Bacteria; kingdom Pseudomonadati; phylum Nitrospirota; class Nitrospiria; order Nitrospirales; family Nitrospiraceae; genus Nitrospira; species Nitrospira defluvii. The sequence continues at coordinate 294,212 of NZ_CAJNBJ010000017.1, read as the reverse complement.
TGCTCGCGGGTACGCGTGCGATTGTCGCCTTATTCCTATGTCCCTCGTTCCCAGAGCTGGGGCGGTCCGGGAGGCCAGAGGGGTCCTGAAGATGGTGGCGGACCGGAACACGAAGAAGGTGCTGGGGGTGTCAATGCACGGCATGAACGCGGCGGAGGTGATTCACGAAGCGGCAATGGGGCTTCGTTTTGGTGCGAGTATCGACGACTTCGCCCACATGCTGCACGTCTATCCAACAATGTCCGAGGCGCTAAAAATAGCCGCGCTGTCGTACACAAAAGACGTGTCAAAAATGAGCTGCTGTGCAGAGTAGAGGAACGCCGAGATTGGGACAGCATCAACCCGTACTATCGTAAGCTCCCTCGTTAAGGAGACACTGTCTTGTTACCGATTTGCATTGATCCGGTCTAACTAGGTCCAACAATTCCAAACATGTAGCGCAGTATCATTTTCGATACAGTGGCCGTTTTCCATGCGAACGGGTGGCTACTTTGATTGCGTGTATCCACTTGGGACCAGAGCTGATTCGATCTGAATTGATTAAACGATTACACCAGGCGGCAGCAGGCTGTTCGGCAATGGTGTATGTACTTGGGAATTTCATCGCCACCCATGGCAAATATGCCATTGAGGTTCTTGCCATCAATGACGTATGGGTCACGCTAACGGATGAGCAGAGCTAATTACGTTCCGTACGAGAGCGTGAGACTCTGAACCTTGAGTCGTTGGCCCAGAAGGCAGACAATTCTCCAGGCCTCATCGAAATTGATGGCCGTCAAGTTAGTGAGTAGCGGATTGTGGCGCTCTCTTTGCCAGGCCTCCGATTCGAACTCCCTCCGTACTGGATAACCTTCTGGATTCTTCTCACCAAACACAATTCCGATTGCGACCTCAGGTAAGTCATGAGTATAGAGACTGATATCCAGGAATCCCTCTGGGTAGGTCCCAGGCTGGTATGGAGGGGTATACCCTCCAATGTTCATGATGCATCCTTCGTAGTCTTTAAGCACTTCAACGAGCAGAGTGACCATGTGGTCAGCAAAATTATGGTTTGATTTGGGACAGTACGTCGCCCCACGACGGGCAGCTGAATAGTGAATAAGCCGCTTTGGCAGCATCTGGCCTTGTTCCAATTTTGTTATCTTGTCTGGTTGCATACAATTGAAGTGGTTTAAATATTGTGTTTACTCAACAAATCATCCGAAAGCGTGCGCGACAGACAGCTATTGGGAGGCTGCAACCGCAGGTTTAAGCAATGTGGATGATGTCATGACAAATATATGGGAGTCACTCTACGCCGTAGCAAAGTTATGGCCCTCAGCTCTTGTAATGGGTAATTCATCGGCTACCTGTTCTCCATCTTTTCCTTTGACCATCTAATTTGGACAGCATGACGAGCCGCCGCACGTCGCTGTTCGTGTGTCATGGCAAGGGTTCTTGCTCGGCCTCCCTTCTGAGCCCCAAACGGCCCAATGCGACGGCATGGGGGTTCTTCACTCGTTTCTTCTCCATGGCTCACCCCGTTGTTGAGTGGTGTACTGTTGAAAAAGGATAGCCAACAAATTTCTCTGTCGGAACGGAATCTCACGCCAGTTTCCTACAGTTTGTGGCGTGCCTGATGGTCCTTCTTGTTCTGTCCGAAGATGCAATCTCTTTGCATGTCGAATCTCGGAAGTTCTTAATTGTTCAAGAATTCATGAAAGTCTTGCCCAGACCGTCAGAGGAGGTGGAAATGGCGGGAGAATCGACGAAACCGATTGAACGGTGGATAGCCAACGTGGTTACGATGTGCTGCGACTGCAAAGTTTCCGGCACCGGTCCGCAATGGATCGAACCTCAGGCTCAGACGTTCATCGATTTTGCGACCAGTGGTATAACAGTCAGAGGCGGGGCACTCTTGCGAGCAGACTGAAAGAGTGGTAAGGTTTCCCTGTTCAGGAGACGCTCCATGCGCCGCTTCCGTCCTTTCCTCTCAACGACCTTGGTACTGCTTCTTCTCGTGTTGAGCTTCAACGCCTATGCCTGCCTCTTGCCGGTGAGCAGCAGTTCAAGCACGGAGATGGGCAATGGCTGTTCCACACCTGAAGAGCAACCGGCACGGCAGGTCTGCGACGCGTTTAAGACGTTCACTGTCGAGGCATCGAGTCAGCCCCAGCCGTCCTATGATGGCCCACTGCTGTGGGTGGAAGACGCGCTTTTGGGTTCTCTCCTCTCATCGCCGCCGCTAGACGGGATTTTCAAGCCTCCGTTCCCCTTACCTTCAGACAGTTCGTCTCAACTGCTTCGGACGAGCACCATCGTGCTTCGCATTTGATCCTCCCATCCTGAGTTTTCTCAACCTGTTCTAAATCCTACTGCTCAGTCTTCGTGCTGGACGACTTAGGCCGTTCTGCTCGGTCGTTTGCACCGAGAACCGGTTGTTCAGCTGGAGTACCGAGCCCAAGAGTTTGTGAAGGAGGATTCTCATGAGATGGAATCCATTACGCCAGTGCCTCACGATGGCCGTGGCCGGAGTGATGTGTGTCGGTGGACTCCCAGACCGTGCCGATGCGGATGAACGCGTTCAGTCAGCGACGTTGGGCTTGTCAGGGTTGATCCAGGACGTCTTGGCGCGGAATCCTGAAATCCAGGCGGCGCGGCAGCACGTGGAAGCGGCCACACAACGGGTGCCGCAAGCGCGGTCGCTGGATGATCCGACACTATCAGTTCAGCTCTGGAATTTCCCCCAGACCTTCAACGTGACACAAACGCAGAATGCGATCTTTGGTGTGTCGCAAACATTTCCGTTCCCAGGCAAGCTGGCCCTCAAGGGGGAAGTGGCCAGTCGCTCGGCCGACATGACTGAGCAGGCCTTGCGCGCGAAGGAACGGGACCTGATCGCCCGCCTCAAGCAGGCCTACTACGACCTGTTTTTTGCACATAAGGCGCTCCAAATCCACCACGAGCAAATCGACCTGCTCAAACAGTTGTTTGAGATCGCGACGGCGAAGTTCCGCACTGGGAAGGGCAGTCAGGTCGATGTATTGAAAGCCCAGGTCGAGCTCTCCACCCTGTATCAGCAACTCCCCCTTCTGGAACAGCGTCGCGACAGCGCCCAGGGTGGACTGAACACACTGTTGGATCGGGACCCACGGTTTCCGTTGGGGCCTCCACAGGAGCCGCGTGAGGGGCGGTTCGAGAAAGACCTTGAGGACCTGTATCCGATGGCGGTGCAGGCCAGACCGGAACTGAAGGCTGCCGAATTGTCCATTCAGCGGAGTGAACAGTCTCGTGCGCTGGCCCAGCGCCAGTACTACCCGGATGTCAGTGTGGCGTTCCAGCGTTTCCAGAACTTTCATGCGAACGACGGGTTCGGCGCCGTGGTGTCCATCAACATGCCGTTCGCCTTCTGGACCAAGCCGAAGTACGACGCCAGAGTGCGAGAGGCTGGGGCGGCGGTCGCGGCGGCACGCGCAGACCTCCACCTAGCGGAAAACCAGACCCGCTTCCAGATCCGGGACCTGCTGGCAAAAGTCCGGGCGAGTTGGGAAGTGGCGGTGCTGTACCGGACCACGGTGCTGCCCCAGGCCGAGCAGGGCGTGGAAGCCGCGCGGGCCGGGTATCGCACTGGGAGGACGTCCTTTCTGGATCTTATCGACGCAGACCGGGCCTTGCGGGAGTTTCAACTGGCGTACTGGCGAGTGCTGGTCGATCGCGAATCCCGCGTGGCTGAGCTCGAACAGGTCATCGGCACGGAATTGTAAAGAGTGAGGGATGTCATGATGACGAAAATGTGGAGTCAAAGACGAACCATGTGGATCGCGACCGGAGCTGGAATCGTGATGCTGACGCTCGGGTCATGGTTCATGACCGGATGGGAGCGACACCAAGTCCTTCCCCCTGACGAGAAGACGTCCGATCAAAGCCAGACGGAGCAGAAGGAGCGCAGCCTGCAGGGGATGCCGATGTCTCCGAGCCAGGAAACCGGTCCTCCCCAGGCCTATGCCATGGTGACGCCGACGAAACAGCAGTTGATTGGCGTGAAGACAGCGGTGGTCGAAACACGTCCGCTTGAGACCACCGTCCGGGCGGTCGGCAGAGTGGACTACAACGAAGAACGCATTACGCATATCAACCTGCGGGTCTCGGGATGGGTGGAAGAGCTCTTGGTGGACTATACGGGACAGGTCGTGCACAAGGGTCAGCCGCTGTTCACACTGTACAGCCCTGACTTGGTCGCCAGCCAGGATGAGTACCTGCTGGCGCTGCGAACGCAAGCCAAGGTGAAAGACAGTCCTCTTGCCGAAGTGCAAGAGCAGGCGGAGCACATGGTGGACGCGGCACGCGACCGGTTGCGCCTGTGGACGGTCTCGGATCAACAGCTCGACGAGTTGGCTCGGAGGGGCAAGGCCAAGACCGCGATACCGATCTATTCGCCCTTCAGCGGCTACGTCACCGAGAAAAAAGTCTTCAGGGGGATGTTTGTGGAGCCCGGGATGAGGCTCTACACGATCGCGGACTTGTCGACGGTCTGGGTGAATGCCGAGATCTACGAGTTCGAGGTCCCGTTTGTCAAGGTGGATCAGCAAGCCGCTATCACGTTCTCCTCGTATCCAGGACAACCGTTTTATGGACGGGTCTCGTACATCTACCCCTACCTGAACGAGCAAGCTCGTACCGTCAAAGTCCGCCTGGAATTACCGAACCCTGGTTTACGACTCAAGCCGGAGATGTACGGAGACGTGCTGCTCAAGATCAATCGCGGAAACCAGGTCGCGGTTCCCGAACAGGCGGTGCTGGACTCTGGAACGCGGAAGCAGGTCTTTCTGGTTCGCGGGGAAGGGCTTTTTGAACCACGGGAAGTCAAGGTGGGACCAAAAATCGGAGCCTTTTATGAGGTTCAGGAGGGGATCGAGGCAGGTGACCGGGTGGTGACATCCGGAAACTTTCTGATCGATTCGGAGAGCAAGCTCATGGCCGCCATGGACATGATGGGTTCGCTGGGGATGGGCGGCATCAAAATGGAACAGGCGCAGATGGGACAGATGGACATGGGTGGCATGCCAATGGGAGAAACACAGCCGGAGAAGACTACGCAAATGGCGAAGGCGTCGGGAGACAAGAAGGCAGGGGGACTGACTCTTGCGCTCTCGACAGAACCCGCCTCACCGCGGATTGGCGAAAATCTCATCCGGGTCACCGTGAAAGGTGAGGGAGGCAATCTGGTCGTCAACGCAAAAGTTCAGCTCACCTACACGATGCCGATGCCGGGTATGATGCCGGCCACGGTGCCGATGAAACCCGGTAAGGACGGGGCCTATGAGGCGAAGGTCAATCTTGGCATGGGTGGCCGGTGGGACCTGACCGTCACCGTGCAGCGTGCTGGCGAGGCCGATGTGAAGGAAATGTTTTCCGTCACCGCAGGCGGCGGCGGGGGTATGTCTGGCATGCAGGGAATGTGAAAAGGAGACGACCATGGAAAGCGTTTGGCGAACGAGACTTATCACAATGCTTGTATTTCTGGTGGCGCTGGGATTGTCAGCCTGCTCATTCGTCGCCACTCCTCCTGCTGAGCTGTTAGCCAGGAATGATCATGTGGCGTTGGTCGCTTGGTATGAGAATGAAGCAGCCAGGCTCCGTCAGAAGGCGAAGGAAATGGATCAGATGGTGGAGGAATACCGGAGGGATCCAGAACGAGCACAGCGGATGATGTCCCACGGCAGTCCTAAGGTTGATTTTGTCCAACAATGTACGATCCTCGCCGCGGCCTATAGGAATGCAGAAAAAGAAGCTGAGAACTTGGCCAAATCTCATCGTGGGTTCATCCCGTGATGCGACAGAGAGAAGGGCATCCGGCCTGCGGCCTTACCAGAGGCATTCGGAACGAGATGGGTGAAAAATGATCGAACGGGTCATCGAGTGGAGTACAAAAAATACATTTCTGGTCTCGCTCGCGCTGCTCTTCCTGATGGGTTGGGGGGGATGGGCCGTCTATCACACGCCATTAGATGCGATTCCGGATCTGTCTGATGTGCAGGTGATCATCTTCACCGAGTGGCCGGGACGCAGCCCAGACCTCGTGGAGGACCAAATCACCTATCCGATTGTGACCTCGATGCTGGGGGCGCCCCGAGTCAAAAATGTCCGGGGCCAGTCCTTTCTTGGGCTATCGTTTGTCTACATCATTTTCCAAGATGGAACGGACATCTACTGGGCCAGAAGCCGAGTCGTGGAGTACATGCAAGGGGTCAAGGGAAAGCTGCCGGAGGGCGTCTCGCCGACGCTTGGCCCTGATGCGACCGGTGTCGGCTGGGTCTTTCAGTATGCCCTCGTCGACAAGTCCGGCCAGCACGACCTCGCCGACCTGCGGACCTTTCAGGACTGGTATCTGCGTTACTGGTTGCAAAGCGTGCCGGGTGTGGCGCAGGTCGCGTCCATAGGCGGGTTCGTGAAGCAGTATCAGGTGCAGGTGGACCCCACGAAGCTGCTCGGGTATCACATTCCGCTCAAGAAGGTCATCGAGGCGATCCAGCGGAGTAACAACGATGTCGGAGGACGGGTGCTGGAAGTCACGGAGCGCGAATATATGGTGCGCGGGCGAGGGTATATCCGGTCGTTGGATGATATCCGCAAGATCGCCGTTGGGACGGATCAGCAAGGCACACCGATTACGGTGCGGGATCTTGCCCAGGTCGTGCTGGGGCCGGATATGCGCCGGGGAGTGGCGGAACTGGATGGTCAAGGCGAGACGGTGGGCGGGATCATCGTCATGCGCTATGGGGAGAACGCGCTGGCGGTGATCGAGCGGGTCAAGGACAAGTTGGCCGAAATCGGCCCGTCGCTCCCACCGGGTATGGAGATCATTCCGGTCTACGATCGGTCGGAATTGATCCGTCGAGCCATCGCCACGCTGAAGGAAAAACTGATTGAAGTGAGCGTGGTCGTCAGTCTGATCAGCCTGTTGTTTCTGTTTCATCTCCGCTCGGCCCTCGTGGCCATCCTGACATTGCCGGTCGCGATCCTGCTGTCGTTTCTCGCCATGTACTATCTCGGGATCACCTCCAACATCATGTCCCTGGCCGGTATTGCGATTGCGATCGGCGCGATGGTCGATGCCGTGATCGTGATGATCGAGAATGCCCACAAACGCTTGGAGCAATGGGAGCGCGGCGGTCGCTCAGGCTCTCGGGCAGCCGTCATCGTGCAGGCCGCGCAGGAGGTCGGCAAGCCGCTGTTCTTCTCGCTCCTCATCATCACGATCTCCTTTTTGCCCGTCTTCACACTCGAAGCTCAGGAGGGGCGTCTGTTCAAGCCGCTTGCGTTCACCAAGACGGCGGCCATGTTCTTTGCGGCCCTTGTCTCGATCACAGTTGCACCGCTCTTGATGGTCTGGCTGCTGAAGGGAACGATCAGTCCTGAGGAGAGCAATCCAATCAATCGAGTCTTGCTGCGACTGTACCGGCCCATCGTCTCCGGTGCGTTGCGCGTCAGGTGGCTCGTCATCATCCTCGCCGTCCTGGCGGTGGCCGTCACCGTTCCTTTGTATGCACGGCTGGGCTCCGAATTCATGCCACCGCTCAACGAAGGGACGATCCTCTTCATGCCGACGGCGTTGCCGGGGATTTCGGTGACCGAGGCGACACGGCTCTTACAGCGACAAGACCAGCTTCTGAAGCAGTTTCCGGAGGTGGATCATGTGTTCGGAAAAGTCGGGCGAGCGGAAACACCCACGGATCCCGCCCATTTCAGTATGGCCGAGACGACGGTGACCTTGAAGCCCGAAGAGCAGTGGCGGCCAGGCGTCACCTGGGATTCGCTGATTGCTGAGCTGGACCCGCTGCTGAAATTCCCTGGGATGCCGAACATCTGGTGGATGCCGATTCAGACCAGGACGGAGATGCTGGCCACCGGGATCCGCAGCAATCTCGGCATTAAAATCCTGGGCCCGGACCTCGCTGAGATCGAGCGAATTGGACTCACGATCGAAAGCCTCCTGCAAGGACTTCGCGGGACACGCAGCGCCTATTCCGAACGGGTCACAGGGGGCTACTACCTGGATGTTCAGGTCGATCGTGATGCGATCGCCCGGTACGGGTTGACCGTCGAAGATGTCGAGGACGTCATCGAGTCGGCCATCGGGGGGAAAAACATTTCACAGACGGTCGAGGGTCGAGAACGGTATCCCATTAATGTCCGCTATGCCCGGGCCCTGCGGGACGATCCGGAATCACTGCGACGCGTCCTGGTGGAGACGCCGAGTGGAGCGACGATCCCCATGGCTCAGCTCGCCCAGATTTCGATGGTGACCGGCCCCCCCACGGTTCGCGATGAACGAGGCTCGCTGTCCGGCATTGTGTTCGTGGACGTGACGGGACGGGATCTGGCCGGGTATGTCGCCGAGGCGCAGCGGGTGGTGCGCGAGCAAGTCCGCCTGAAGCCCGGCTATCGACTGGAGTGGGGGGGACAGTTCCAATATCTGGAGCGGGCCAAGGCCCGCCTCAGGATCGTGGTGCCGGTGACTATTGTTCTGATCTTCGTCTTGCTTTACATGAATTTTCGGTCCGTCACTCGGAGTCTGATCGTGCTGCTGTCGGTGCCATTTGGGGTGATCGGGGCAATTGTGTATCTGTACCTGCTCCAGTATCACCTGAGCGTGGCCGTCTGGGTGGGGATCATTGCCTTGGCCGGCGTCGCGGCTGAGACGGGGGTGATCATGATTATCTTCCTCGACGAAGCCTATGAACGGTGGGAACGGGAGGGGCGGCTTCACTCCGTAGCGGATCTTCACCTGGCGATTATCGAAGGCGCGGTCCAGCGTGTGCGGCCGAAGGTGATGACGGCGTCGGCCATCTTGATCGGGCTGTTGCCGATCATGTGGAGCCATGGATCCGGCGCGGATGTGATGAAGCGGATCGCGGCACCGATGATCGGCGGCATGGTGTCGTCCACCCTGCTCACGTTGGTCGTCATTCCGGTGTTGTATGCCTTGTGGCGGGGCAGGTCTCTGCCGGCCGAGGCACCTGTCGAGGCCGGGGCGGAGAAACGTCTCGTCCCGTTAGAGAATCTTTGACTAATAACAACCTCAAGGAGGGAAGTGCGATGACATCCATAACCCAGTTTGTTGCAGCGTCCCTGATGCCGGCGGTGGTGTCGGGCTGTATGTGCATGATGCCGATGGAGAAGATGGATATGGGCAAGGACAACATGGGACAGATGGACATGGGGGACAAAGGCCGGAGTCATGAGATGACCGGAACGAAGGGTGATAACACGAAGGCTGAAAAACGGGTGGGGGATCTGATGGTGGCCTTTTCCACCATTCCTGCGAAACCGACAGTGGGCGAGAATGTGTTGCGCGTGAAGCTGACCGATGCTTCCGGAGGAACCGTCAGAGACGCCGTGGTGACGTTTGATGTGACCATGACGATGCCAGGGATGACTGTGATGGAAGAGACAGCGGCCATGACTAGAGACGTGTATCAGGCAAACACCAACTTTGGCATGGCAGGAGAATGGCAAATCACCGTCAAGATCCAGCGGGCGGGGGCAGCCGAACGGCGTGAACACTTCACTGTCACCGTGCTCTGAGAAGCAGGGCTCTTTAGAGCAACACTCTGACGGTGCGGTCCCCTGGCTGTGTCGCGACAGGTGGCGGACGATGAGCCGGTTGTGGGAGGACGCTTCAAGGACCCCATTAGCCACGACTCTAGCACGCATCTTTATTGCGGCGGTTGTCTTCAATTATCCCTGGGAACGCGCTCAGTCCACGCTTTACGTTGCAAGGGATGGAACCTCTATTCCCTGGTGGCAGTGCTTCTCGATGAGTCTCGGCGACGGCCTGCTCGTCCTGCTCATGTTCTGCATCGGGTGGATCTGGTTTGGTCAGCCAGGATGGTTTCAGCATCCTGGGCTGCGAGGGTATGCGCTCATGGCCGTTACCGGGCTTGTCATGATCATTCCGCTTGAATGGATCATGATTTACGGGGCGAAGTGGTGGAGCTATACCGCAGAGATGCCCCTCATTCCGGGCGTTGCCGTGGGCGTCAGCTCGGTGGCCCAGATGCTGCTGCTCCCGCCGTTGATCTTCCGGGTCGTCACGATATGGCATCGCTGAAGAACGAAGGAGCACGCCGCATGGCGCAACAGCACTCACGATTCCAAGCAGAGTCGCTTCCGGACCTTTCGATTATCATCCCGGCTTTGAATGAAGCGGATGAGCTTGACGCCACCTTGCATGCCATAGCTCGCTTGCGAGGCCATAAAGAAGTGATCGTCGTCGATGGCGGGAGTCAGGACATGACGGCAGAGATTGCCCGACAGCATGGCGCATGCGTCATGCGGGAGCAAGGCGGCCGTGGAAGGCAGTTGCACGCGGGCGCCAGTCTGGCTAAGGCGGATATCTTATGGTTTGTGCATGCCGACACGATTCCACCTGCCAACGCTGTGGAGCATATCAAGGAGGCATTACAAGGTCCCGACATCGTTGGTGGATGCTTCGCGGTCACGTTCGCCGGCTCAACATCCAGCGCACGCTTCCTGACGTGGCTATTTCGTCGTTTGCATAAGGTAGGACTATGTTATGGAGACGCGGCGATTTTTGTGAAACGCCATCACTACACCACTATGGGCGGCTTTCCGCCGTTTCCAATTTTCGAGGATGTTGCGCTCCTGCAATCCCTGAAGGCCAGGGGCCGCCTCGTCGAATGTCCGGCTACCGTCACGACCTCTTCGCGCCGAATCGAACGATGTGGCTTGGTGAGGACCTTAGGACTGTGGACGGCCTTGCAAGTGCTGTACTGGCTCGGTGTCTCTCCCTATACTCTCGGTCGCTTCTATCGCCCCGTCAAAGGCCAGGTGCAAACTCCGCCATGAAACGTGTATGTGCGAGAAGAAGAGAACTTCAGCTGTCGTGCGTTAAAACGGACTCTCTTTCTGCTGTGTGCTGAGCGTCAGTCTTACGAAATGGGAAGGATGTTCGATGACGCAGGGAAGCGAACCTTCTAGCCGACTATTCACAACCATGGTGTTGGTCCTCAGTGGTGCAAGCTTGTTTCTGATGGGTGCCGTGGTGTCCTGCATGATGCCGATGATGGGGATGATGGGCATGGATGACAAGAACGATCAGGGCATGATGGACCAGGGCCACATGAAGGACATGATGCAGCAGATGATGGGCGGGATGTTACCGCCAGGCATTACGCCTCAAGACCTTCCTGAGCCAGAAAGCCGTGGGGCAAAATTGCTGAGCACCTACTGCACTCAATGTCACAATCTTCCCAGTCCGCGGATGCACACGGCAGAAGACTGGCCTCGTGTGGCTGGCCGAATGTTGATGCGCGAGCGGATGATGGCCGGAATGCGCGGCATGATGATGCAGGTGAAAGCTCCGTCCTCCCAGGAAGAAGAGACATTGCTGCAGTATCTTCAACAGCACGCGATGCGGGCATTGGTACCGGGCACAGTGCTCATGCCGGACTCACCGGGTGCCGCGCTGTTTCAGCAGACTTGTGCACAATGCCACGCTCTCCCTGATCCGAAACAGCACACAGCCTTAGAATGGACGGCTGTAGTGAAGCGGATGCGACAGAACATGAAGAGCATGGGAAGACGGGAGATCACAGATCAGGAGGTCAGGGACATCACGGCGTATTTGGAGCGTACGTCTCGCTGATTACGGACCGGAGTTCCCAGTGCACTGTGCCATTCTTAGGGAATGGCCGGGCTACGCTCTCGGTGCATCTTGGCCAGTGCCTCCGCTTCTTCCGCCGCTTTCGTGTAGTAATTAAACAAGCGCAGGCAATGATTGATGAGTTCCGTTCTGGTCTCTTTGGGAGAAGGCTGATAGGCCGGCTTGGCATATTCGTCAGCCATCGCGCGCATCTGGTCAGCCTTGGCACGAAGGACTGTTGCCTCTTGCTGATACCACTGGACGAGCCCTGCATGATCGTTGCGCTCTACCAGTTCGCGCGGGAGACCAGACGTGCACCCAATGAGAGTAATTGCCAGTAGGACTCCAACGTATCCCGGACGCCAGCATGTGTTCATGGCTAACCTCCATACAGGAGAAAGACAGGCTTCCGATAACACAGGCCAGTAGGCAGGTCAACAACGCTCAAGAGGTCTGTTCTCATCTAATTTATAGCCCATGCTCAACTTTTTCTTCAGGATGGATACTTGCGCGCGTCTCAGACGCGAGGCGGAATAACTCGCACGCTATTGTCTCAACGAAGAGGAGACACAGAAGGGCGGCACCGTGAGAAGCCGCCCTTCTGCCCTCTCAGCGGTCAGCTCACGAGGTTATGCACCCACTGCCACACCTTAGAGGCAGCCTCATAGGGGCAAAAGCCAAATTGTTCAACCCATGGACACATCGCAATCACCTCCTTTCCAAATGCCATGCTACAGCCCGTACCGTAGTACCGGGTCAAGGGGTATCAGATGTATTTTGAAGCGCTTGACTCTCTACCAGAGTGCAAGGTGTAGACTGTCTTCCAGGGTGGTGACGTGGCTGCTCAACTGACTATCGGTCAGCTTGCAAAAATTGTCGGAGTGAATATCCAAACAATCCGTTACTACGAGCGCTTGAATCTGCTCAGACCCTCAGCAAGGAGGCCTTCGAGGTACAGACTGTATAGTCACCAAGAGGAACGGCAGTTGCGATTCATCAAGAACGCGCAGGCGTTGGGCTTCACGCTCCGCGAGATCAATGAGTTGCTTGCCCTGCGGATTACCTCAACGGCTCGCTGTGGCGAGGTACAGAACAAGGCTCAGGCGAAACTGGTGCAGGTGGAATCCAAAGTTGAAAACTTACAAGCGCTGGCCCAGGCCCTGAAAGCCCTGATCCGAGCTTGCAGAGTTGGCCGGCCCACCGGTCACTGTCCGATTCTGATGAGCCTCGAAGACGAAACAACGGCTGATATGAAGAAGGGAGTGGAAAAACGATGACAACGGATCGCGAGAGTCTGTTCGCGGAACTGCGTCGCTTGAGCCCACAGGTGACCGGCGGCTTACTACGCATGCGCCAGGAGACCTATCGGGATGCGGCGGTCGCAGCAAAATTTAAACTGCTGGCAGCAATGGTCGTCTCCATCACCATTCGTTGCGAACCCTGTATCAGGGCCTATGTGAGGATGGCCCATGAGAAGGGTGTCTCTCAGGAGGAACTGATTGAATTCCTCGACGTGGCCATGACGATGCAAGGCTGTCCCGGCGAAGAGTGGGCGCTCAAGGCGTATCGAATCTACAAGGAATGTCTGATAGGTGGGCCCATAGACACGACCGCGCTGTGTTGCGAGCACGGCGGTTCCGACGCATGAGAGGACAAGACTGGCCTTGCATGATATTTCTGAACGTCTAGCATCTGTTGCGCGTCTGGAGAGACGGTAGGCTACGAATCATGAGGCACTCCATGAATAAGAGGAACCAATCAGAACCACAAGGCGAGGGTTTCTTTGCCGCATCGAACGGGACTCCGGAACCTCACCTGAACGACATGATCCAACGGCTTCTCGGGCATGAGTCTGCGTTCCGAGTGTTTTTACGTCGTTGTGTCGGTGACGAGACTCTGGCGGAGGACTTATTGCAACAAAGTATAGTCCGAGCCGTTCAACGTCACCATTCCGTACGAAATGATGACAGTGTAGTGGCCTGGTTCTATACAATCATTCGCCACACCCTCATCGACTATTATCGGTCGAAAGGTGCGGACGCTCGTCGCAATGAAGCCTTTCTCCAAGAACTGACTCTCTCTGGAGACGATACGGAGCCTCCACTCGACGAGGTGAAAGCCACCGTCTGCACCTGCCTTCACCGTCTCCTGCCGATGCTGCGTTCGAACTATGCCGAGCTCATCCGGAGAATCGATCTCGAGAACGACTCTCCGAAACGCGTCGCTGAGGAGTTAAAGATCTCCCAAAGCAATCTCACGGTTCGTTTGCACCGAGCCCGTCAAGCCTTGCGCGCCAGCCTGGAGCAGTCCTGCGGTGCCTGCAGCACACACGGCTGTCTGAATTGCACGTGCGAATAAACCAGTCTGCCGGCACTATCCGCAACGGCGAGTCCTAGCCTGATCCCCACGCCAGCCCAATTGTATCCACAGACACTGTAATAATTGGCGCCCTCTTCCGTCTGAAGGGGTGAAGGATGCGCGTTTCTTGATTGTGAGACGCGCGAAACCCACTCACTGAGGAGGTTCGCCATGGACGAATTGACCCTGAAGATCACCGGGATGAGCTGCGGGCATTGCGTCGGACAGGTCACGAAGGCGCTGACCCGGCTCGACGGCGTGCAGGTAAACAGCGTAAAGGTCGGCGAAGCGATCGTCGTGTATGACCCGAGGGAAATCGTTCCCACGGAGATTATCCAGGCTGTGACCGAGGCAGGATATGAGACCCAATTGGTCAGGAGGGTGGCATGAGCATGATGGAATGGATCGTCATCATCGGCGGCATCTCCTTAATCGCCTGGATCAATTGGTATTTCTTTCTGGCCCGACAGCCGGTGTCGAACGCCGGGATCGACGGGGAGGGAGTCCAGGAGGTCGCCATTGTGGTTGAAGGCGGCTATCACCCAGCCGTGGTAAGCGTGAAGAGGGACAAGCTGGTCCGGCTCGTCTTCGACCGACGAGAACGGTCAGGTTGTTCGGAAGAGATCGTCTTTTCGGATTTCGGGGTCCGCAAGTTCTTGCCCGCCTTCCGAAAGACCTCGCTCGAGCTGACGCCGGCACAGACAGGCCATTTCGAATTCACCTGCGGGATGAGCATGTTGCGCGGTCGGCTCATTGTGCAAGAGGAGACTGACTCGGAGAATACCATGCCAACCACGATTCCTGTGATGGGGATAGAGAAACGGAACCGGACAGAGACGACTGACACCGGAACCACAGCAACGACCCGTGAGAAGGTCATGATTCCCGTGAAGGGAATGACCTGCGCCGCCTGTCAGGCGCGAGTGCAACGGGCGTTGCAGGCAACGCCGGGCGTCCTCAACGCCTCAGTGAACCTCATGCTGAAGCATGCCGCCGTCACGTACGATCCTATGGTGACCTCCCCCATGGTCCTGGTCGAGGCGATCCGCGAGACCGGCTATGGCGCGGAACTAGGCGCGCAGGATCAGAGCGCGTTCGATGAGCAGGAGGCACAGGATCGGGCGCAGGAGGAAGAATATCGGGAACTCAGGCACAAGGCGCTGTGGAGTGGAAGCATCGGTCTACTGGCCATGGCACTGTCCATGCCGCTCATGGGGTCTGCCGAGGCGGATGTTCATGGACCGGTTGCCGATCCGTTCATGCGATGGGCGATGAAATCCATGACCCCCGCCATCCACGCCGTCGCTCCCTGGCTCTATGCGTTCACCCCATGGGTGCTCTCGTACACGCTGCTCGCGCTGACCTTGCTCGTCATGGGGTGGGCAGGGCGACATTTCTACGTGCGCGCCTGGTCCGCCTTCCGACATCACTCGGCGGATATGAACACACTCATCGCAGTCGGCACAGGGGCAGCCTTCCTCTACTCCGTGCTGGCGACTGTGGCGCCGGAGTTCTTTCTGAATCGGGGCGTGCTGCCGGACCTCTATTATGAGGCGGTGGTCATGATCATTGCGCTGATCCTGACCGGCAACGCGCTGGAGGCACGGGCCAAACGACAGACCTCTGCGGCCTTGAGGCGTCTGGTGGAACTCCAACCGAACACGGCGCGGGTGGTGCGGGCCGGCGCTGAGATAGACATCCCAGTGAACGAAGTGCAGAGCGAGGAGATCGTGATCGTGCGACCGGGAGAACGCATTCCTGTAGATGGAACCATCATTTCAGGGACCAGCGCGGTCGATGAATCGATGGTGACGGGCGAATCATTGCCGGTCGAGAAACAGCCAGGGGATCGCCTCATTGGCGGCACGATCAATCGGACCGGCGCCTTCCGGTATCGCGCGACGACGCTGGGGGCGGACAGCGTCCTGGCCCATATCGTCAAGCTGATGCGTGATGCTCAGGGCTCACGGGCACCCATCCAGAGGCTTGCCGATCAGGTCAGCGGGATCTTCGTGCCGATCGTGCTGTCACTCGCGATCGCGACGTTTGTGATCTGGTTTGTGACCGTTGACCAGGCGCCGGCCGTGCGTGCGTTTGCCGCGGCGGTGGCGGTCCTGATCATTGCCTGCCCCTGCGCGATGGGACTTGCCGTGCCGACTGCCGTCATGGTGGCGACCGGCAAGGGAGCCGAAGGGGGTATCTTGATCAAGGGCGGCGAGGCGTTGCAGCGGGCCGGTCAGATCAACACCGTCGTGTTGGATAAGACCGGCACGATCACCGAAGGGCGGCCGACCGTCACGGACGTGGTACCGGTTTTGGGTACAGAGTGGTCTGAAAACGATCTCGTACGACTGGTCGCCTCGATCGAGACCTCCTCTGAACATCCGCTGGCGGAGGCGATCCTGCGGTATGCGAAGGAGCAGGCGCTGTCCCTCGAGACGGTAGACTCGTTCCACTCCGTCACGGGACGGGGCGCGACCGGCGTGGTAGACGGCGCCGCGCTGGCTGTCGGCAATGAGGCACTCATGGGTGAGTATGCGGTGGATCTCGCCGCAATGAAAGCGGAAGCGGAACGTCTAGCCGGTGAGGGAAAAACGCCGATGTATATCGTGATCAACGGGAAGTTGGCGGGGTTGATCGCGGTAGCCGATCCGATCAAGCCGACATCCCGTGAAGCCATACACAGGCTGAAACGACTGGGGCTCACGGTGGTGATGCTGACGGGGGATCACCACCGCACGGCAGAGGCCATCGCACGGCAGGCCGGGATCGACCGCGTGGTCGCTGGGGTATTGCCGGATGGCAAAGTGGTCGAGGTCCGACGCCGTCAGCAGGCAGGAGAGGTCGTCGCGATGGTGGGCGATGGCATCAATGATGCTCCAGCCTTGGCGCAGGCCGATGTCGGGTTCGCGATCGGCACCGGCACCGATATCGCCCTGGAAGCGAGCGACGTGACGTTGATGCGGAACGATCTCCACGGCGTCGTGTCGGCTATTCTTCTGGCCAGGCGAACGATGCGGACGATGAAACAGAATTTGTTCTGGGCATTTGTCTACAACGTCGTCGGCATTCCGGTCGCGGCCGGCATCCTCTACCCGGCCTTCGGCATTCTGCTCAGTCCCATTCTCGCCAGTGCGGCCATGGCGTTCAGTTCAGTCAGCGTGGTGACGAACAGCTTGCGACTCCGGCGTGTGCGGGTCGCGTGAAGGGTGCGGATGCGGCGTGCGAGCGATCAACGGAACAAAGAGCGTGTAAGACCAAGATGCCGAAGCAGCCAAATTCAACTTGTGATTCCCCGTAGCTTGCTACGGGGATCATCTTCTCTGGTACCCTCTGGAGTATGGCGGACCAGAAGGAAGAAGAAGTCAGAAAGGGGGCTCACTGTGCATGGCAAATCCACTACCATATGGCGTTTCCGGTGAAATACCGCAAGGCGCTGCTGGATGAGGCGGTGACGGCGATCATCGAGGAAATGGCGGCTGAGATTGCGGAACGATTTCCAATCGAGAGGGAAGCGATGGGGACGGACCAGAATCAGACCCATCTGCGCTGCAGTGCCCATCCGAACATGGCGCCGGGACGGATTGTGCAGATGTTCAAGAGCATCACGGCACGGGAAATCTTTCGACGGAAGCCTGCCGTCAAACGGGTGCTGTGGGGCGGGGAATTGTGGACCGACGGGTACGATGTGGCGACGGTGGGGGCGCGAGCGAACTGGCAGACCGTCGAACGGTACGTGCAGCGGCAAGGGCACCCCCGCGAAGATCTCCGGCAGCTCCGAATGGTTTAGTTCTGTGATACCCCGCAGCTTGCTGCGGGGAGCTTCATTTACCACTATGGTCGACCTGGGCAACATTTTCGAGATGCACCTTGCCGTCTTGTGAAGGCTCACACTCTGAAGCAGGTGTCGCCATTTGACCACGCCCGTGGGCTGATGTAGGATGAATAAAGCGATGTCTAAACTGGTTTTGCTCATTCTGGTGTGTCTCTCTGTGGTGTGCATGGTCCCGCTCATGGGGAGCCATCACCTGGCCTCAGATCATCTGCACCATGATGCGTCCCCCTCTTGCTCAACCTGCATGGGTTCGGCCGCCATGAATACGGTGGGGATGCTCTTCACCGTAGGGGGCCTTTTGAGTCTCATCGTTTCCGCTGCCCCTCCTCTCACACTGCTTGCGGATCAGTTTCATCCTCCTCGCGCGCGCTGACGCACCGTTTCCTTTTCCAGACCGTGTGATCAGAACACCACCTGACAGGTTCGCTTGTCTGGTCCGCTGTGTGTGAACAGCGGATCCGTTCAAGCGTTCCAGAGGAGCACACCCATGCGTACGCAACAGCTAGTGGCATTATTCGGCGCCGCGATTCTCATTGCCGGCGTCACGGGGGCCTGCACCCAGATCGAGCAACGGGATAAGCGGTTCTATTACCGAGCGCTCTGGAACTTTGCCCTGCGAGAAAACCTGCAAGCGCTCGATATCGAATTCAACGGGGTCGACTTTGGACATTCCAATCTCTATGAAAATCTGTTGCTTACCGGCGCCAAGGATGTCCCTGCGATCGAGGACCGGGCTCGAAAGGAGACGCTCCGGTTTATTGCGTCTCGACCAGTTCTCAATCCGAACGAGGAAGCGATCGCGCCGAATTATATGAAGTTGGCCTGGAAGGCGCAGAACACCTTTGATGAAGCCCATGCCCTGCATCGCGCCACATACGACATCTATAGCTCTGACTTGGTGGATAAAGCGGCCGCCATTCGAAAGGTGCTGGCGTTTTACCGAGAGAGTCAGTATGCGATTACGGCCAAGCGACTGGATCATCAGCGGTTGGATACCTTTGCCTATTCCAAATCGTTCCGCCGAAAGTTCCCGCTCTTCAACGCGACGATCTGGGCCTATCACTATCTGCAAGTCGCCGTGTATGACCCGTTGGGCGCAGCCCCGACACTGGACGCCAAAGAGCACGTCGTGGCGCCGATCCTGCGTACCTACCACGGCTACCTGGACAAGCCACCGGTGGAATGGACGTTTATGCCGATGACGGCAGAACTGAGCCCGAAGTTTGCGGCGGAGTATCCCGAGATTGCGAACATCTTCGATAACCTCCACATGATGCATGACAACATCAGTGACATCCTCACCACTGATCTCCTGCCGACCTGGGAGGAAAAGCGCCAAGAAATTTACCGCGTGACCCAGGCCTACTACTGGGCCAGTGCGGATGCCACGAATCCTTTCATTGTGCGTGATGGACAACCCCACCACTCGGGCTCAGTGCCAACTGTAGAACCTGGAGCGCCAGGCGAACAGTCCGGGCACTCAGGAGGTCACCAGTGAAGAGTAATACCTCCAGGGTTGTCATACTGTTCCTACTGATAGTGCCGACCGTCGTCTGGGCGTTGGACCACGACAATCTGGACCCCAACCGTCCCATTGCCATTGAAGATGCCTATGTGGTGCCGAAAGGAGAGATCGGGGTCGAGGGAGGACTATTATTTAGTGACCGCAAGCGAGGGGACAGCCGGCTCGTGTTCCAGCCCCAGCTGATCATCGGGGCCTTGAACAATACCCAATTGGAGTTGAGTAGCGATGTGTCGACGGACCCGAGGTCCGTCGTGGGGGATGATAAATCTGGCAATCTCACGGTCGGCGCGCTGTATAACTTCAATACCGAGACCCTGAGCCTGCCGGCCTTCGCAGCCCGCGTACAACTGGGGTTTCCCACCGGTGTGAATGCGAAGGGAGTCGATACCGCGGTGACCGGGGTCATGACGCGCTCGTTCGGGCAATGGCGAACCCATCTCAATGTCGGCTATACGTTTCTAGGATCACCGCAGGGCCAGGAACGGAGTGGAACGTACCGGGTTGTGGCGGCGGTGAGTTATCCCCTCGGGTATCCGACAAGTTTTCGCGATACCATCATAGCCAACGTCTTCACCCGTCAATCTGATCTGATGGGCCAACGGAATCCGACAGGGATCGGGATCGGTCTTCGGCATCAGATCAGTTCGCGAGTCGTCGCCGATATAGGGATCGGGAGTGAGTTATTCGGACCGGCCGATCGGTCGGTATTTTTCAGCACTATTGGGTTATCTGTGGGTTTCTGAAAAAGGAGGAATATATAGCACTCACGACGTTCGGCCTCCTAATCGCCCTCGTCGCGGTGGCTTTGTTGGGAAGCGAGGGCTGCCGGTCCTCGTCAAACAACAACAGACGGTGCTATTTGCATCGGTTGTCTAACTGCATGGTGTTTCGCTCCACCGCGCGGAGAGAGGAGAAACCTCGGGTAGTCATAGGCCTAAAGGCAAGTCATCATCACTACTGTGTCTGAGCCGCAGCGTTTCAGGTGGAAGTGGGTCGTATCGCCGCTCCAATGTCGGTGGGATGGTCAACGTAAAGGTGTCCTAATCCCGTCGGATATGTCGTCACGCGACGCTCAGAGCTTCGCCGGTTGATAGGATACGCTGTGCAGCAATGATAGGCCCCTGTAAGGATGGCGTTGATTGATGAGGGCAGAGAACTGTGCTACGCTAAGTACTCAATGCGATTAAAGCATGGCAACGCATCATGGTTTCGCCTCGCGGTTCTCATGTGGGCGTCCTTATGGGTGCTTGCCGTGCCGTTGGTCCATATTCATCCCGAGGCCGATCATCGCCATGGGGCCTCGGATCACGTGCATGGTGGCACGGTCCACACGGTTTTCTCCACGGACTTGGTGTGTGAGTTCTCCGACCATGATCATGCCTCGGTCGCAGACGGCGAAACCCGCTGTCCGCTTCATGTAATTACGCTCCTACCTCACGGGCCGGAGCACCTTGCAATTGATCTGGTTCTCGCTTTCTCCGGCGAGCCGCAAGTCGGCAAAGGCACCGCGCTGGAGGTGGCCGCACGTTCCTTCCACGCGAACCCGCCCGCGCCACCTCAGGCCGTGTGGCAGCCGCAACCCAGTCCTTCGCCAACCACTGTGCTCTTGGTGACCACCTTTTCCTCTCGCCCTCCCCCGACTGTTTGACCCACGCTTATTTCCAGCTCTTCACGCTTCAACGTAGTTATAGGCGCTCAGCACGGCACGTCCGTGGCTGCGTGTAACGGAAGTCGCTCGCCAAGGCGCCGATGGGGGAGAACCAGCATGAGGCCTGCACTCGTTTGGAGAATCGTCGCCGCGCTCGGATGCGCGATGATATTTGAGTCATATCCGACGGGCTATGCCACAGAACCGAGCCCGGGCGGATACACGCTGAGCCAAATCGTACAACTCGCGCTCCGACACAACCCAATGATGAACGGCGCGGAAGCAGTGCTGGAACAGAGTCAAAGTCAGCGCGTCACGGCCGGTGCCTATTTGAATCCCACCATCACGGGGTCGGCCGGCCGTGGGTCGATTCGGGACCCAAATACCGGTGTTTCGATCACCGAACGGACGATCACCGTGGAGCAGCCGCTGGAGTGGCTGGGCAAACGCACAGCCCGACAACGCGCCGCCGACGCAGGTGTGGCCGGCGCCCTCGCCGGCATGGACGAAACAAAAGTGCTGGTCATGACCGAAGTAAAAGGGGCGTTTTTCCAGTTGCTCCTGGCGCAACAGGATGCACAGCTCGCGAGGGAGAACCTGAAGACGGTCGAAGATCTTGTGAAATTGGTGAGTGCGCGGGTCAGCACGCGAGAAGCGCCGAAATTCGAGTTGGTCAAGGCAACCGTTGAACTCCAAAAAACACGGAAGGATCTGGCGAGGGCGGACAACGCGCTCCTGGTGGCTCGTGCCAAACTCAATACGGTCACAGGTAAGGCCCTCGGAGAATCATTTGCCATCCAGGGGGAGTTTGAAACGGCGAGGGCGGGTCTGGAACTCCATATCCTGATAGAGCAGGCACTCGACCGACATCCCGCACTTCGCCGACAACAGAAAGCGGTCGAGCAAGCCGAATTTACGATCGAACAGGAACGCGCCTCGCGCATGCCGAACGTGGCCGTGATCGGCCAGTATCATCGAGAAGCCGGTGACGAATCCATCACGGCGGGGCTGAGTGTGCCGCTGCCCCTGTGGTATCGCCGACAGGGAGAGATCGGGACGGCGATGGGAGCTCATCGACGAGCGCAAGCCGAACGGGCTCGCGTGCAGCAGGAACTGGAGCAGACCATCACGCAGCATTTTCAGGAGGTGCGGACCGCTCAAGAACAGATGCAGGTCTTCGAGCAAGGACTCCTCTATCAAGCCAAAGAAGCGTTCGACATCGCCCAGTTCAGTTTTCGCCATGGAGTGGCGAGTTTGCTCGAAGTCATCGATGCGCAGCGTGTCTACCGCCAGACGCTCCTCGAATATGCCCAGGCACGAGCCGATCATTCCATCGCGCTGGCCCGATTGGAGCGGGCGGTGGGAGGGTTGCCATGAACGTTCACATGGTGAGGCGTTCATCACCGGTTTATCGAACGATCGGCCTGTTCCTGTTGGTCGCCATAGTGAGTACGTCGTGTCAGTCAAAGCAAGAGGATGCGCCGAAACCGCCTGCCCAAGCGGCCACGGCGTTGAATGAACCCGGTATCATCGAACTGCCTGATGGGAGTCCGACTCTCACCCATCTACAGACCGATCGAGCAGCGCTCCGGCCGATCCGCACGGCCCTCAAGGCCCAGGCGGGGAAGATTTTGGTCAATGAGAATCGACTAGCGCATCTGAGCGCGCGAGTTCCCGGCCGTATCGTGGCTGTGTATACCAACCTCGGCGACCGAGTCCGGAAAGGGGACCGGCTGCTGTTACTCGACAGCCCCGCCTTTGGAGGGGCTCAGTTGGAGTATCGGAAAGCGAGGACCACAGTGGGTGTGACGGAACAAGCGCTGGAGCGTGCCAAAGCCCTAATCGATCGCGGTGCGATCGGCGCGGGGGAATATCAACGGCGCGAGGCGGACCATGAGAATGCTCGTGCCGATCTCCACGAAGCGGAGGAAAAGCTGCATTTACTCGGCATGACGGAGCGGGAGATCGAGCGGCTGGCCGCCAAGACCTTGCCCCATGCGGAGGTTGCGCAAGTCTTCCTGCGGGCGCCCTTTACCGGTGAAGTGATTGAGCGGAACGCGACCATCGGCGAAGTCATTGATCCCAATAAGACGCTCTTCACAGTGGCAGACCTCTCGACTGTCTGGGTGCGTGCCGATTTCCCGGAGCAACAGGCTGGTCGACTGAAGACCGGCCTCACCATCGAGCTGCGAGTGTCGGCCTATCCGGAGACGGTGTTTCGAGGTGCCATTACCTATGTTGGCGCGGTGATCGATCCCACGACGCGGACCGTGACGGCACGGGCGGATGTATCCAACCCTGACGGCCGATTACGACCCGAAATGTTCGCCGACGTCACATTGATGACGGACGAGCAATCCGTCTTGAGCGTCCCGCGCGCAGCCGTGCAGCAGGTTGGCAGCCGGACGGTCGCGTTCATTGTGCAAGGACCGCGTCGGTTCGAATCCCGTGAGGTGACCGTCGCCCAGGCCTCGGGCGACTACATCCAGGTTGTGGCTGGGCTCACGGCAGGAGAGGAAGTGGTCACGCAGGGCAGTTACGCCCTCAAGTCTGAGTTGCTCCGCGAGCACATGCCGTCGGAGGGCGCGCCATGATCGAACGGCTGATCCGCGGCGCGCTGGAACAACGACTCATCGTGCTGCTGCTTATGCTCGGGCTCATCGTGAGCGGCGTGGCCGCGTTCCGCCACCTCCCGATTGATGCCTTTCCCGATGTCACTCCGGTCCAGGTTCAAGTCATCACCCGGGCGCCCTCTCTGGCGCCTTCAGAAATCGAACGCCTCGTGACCTTTCCCCTGGAGATCGAGTTGACGAACCTCCCGAGGAAAACGGAACTGCGGTCGGTGTCACGATTCGGACTCTCGGTGATAACGGTCGTCTTTGAGGACAGGATGGATATCTATTTCGCCAGACAACTCGTCTTGGAACGGGTGCTCCAGGCGCGATCCCGGCTTCCAGCAAGCGCCGAGCCCGTACTCGGACCGGTCAGTACGGGATTGAGCGAAGTCTTCATGTATCTCGTCGAGGGCTCGACACAGAGCCTCATCGACTTGCGGACCCTCCAAGACTGGGTCATCCGCCCGATGCTGCGCGCCGTCCCAGGCCTCGCGGATGTGGACACGTTGGGTGGCTTGGCCAAGCAGTATGAAGTCCTCGTCGATCCCAATCGATTGACGAGCTTTGGGCTCACACTACGCCAAGTCCACGCGGCCGTCGCAGGGAATAATCAAAATGCCGGGGGCAGTTACATTGAGCAGGGCGGAGATAAGTTGGTCGTCCACGGGGTGGGACTGGCCCGCTCTGTGGGGGACCTTGAACAAATCGTGGTGGCTGCGCACAGGGGCACACCAATCTATCTTCGAGACGTGGCCCAAGTTCGCCAAGGGACTGCGATTCGATTAGGGGGCGTCACGCGCGACGGGAAGGGCGAGGTCCTCGAAGGCATTGCCGTCATGCTCCGCGGCGGCAATAGCCGGGAGATCGTCGCGGGGGTGAAAGACAAGGTCGAGTTGATCAACCGGGTGCTGCCGGCCGGCGTGAAGATGGTGCCGTTCCATGACCGCATCGAATTGGTGGCACGGGCACTCGATACCGTTGAGCGGGCCCTGCTGGAGGGTGCCGCGGTCGTCATCCTCGTCCTGTATCTTTTTCTCCGGAATCTCCGCGGCGCGCTCGTTGTCGCGCTGACATTGCCGCTGGCCACGTTGGCTACATTTCTGATTATGCAACAGGTCGGCCTGTCGGCGAATCTGATGTCACTGGGTGGCTTGGCCATCTCGCTGGGAATGATTGTCGATGCGGCCATCGTGCAGGTAGAAAATGTCGAGCGCCATCTGGGCGAGCAGACCACGGGCCGAGCCCTCTCGGTTACCGACCGTTTGCCAGTCGTCTTACGCGCCGTCCTGGAAGTGCGGCGGCCGAGCCTGTTCGGAGAATTGATCATTGCGTTGACCTTCGTCCCGCTCCTGACACTCCAAGGGATGGAGGGCAAGATGTTTATCCCGCTGGCCATGACGGTGGTGATCGCCCTCCTGAGCTCCTTGGTGCTTTCGATGACGGTGGTTCCGGTGCTGGCGGCGGTGCTTATGAAGCCTGGTGTCATGGAGGAGGGTGGGCATCTATTGGAGAGAGGGCGACGGCTCTATCGCCAGCTGTTGGAGGGGGCCATCCGCAGAACTCGTCTGGTCGTCCTTGCGGCGGCCGGTGTACTTGTCGGCGGAGCGGCCCTGGTCCCGTTCATCGGTCGGGAATTCGTCCCGATCATGGACGAAGGCACGATCGTCGTGAATGTGATGCGGCTCCCGAGCATCAGCCTCAGCGAATCACTGAAAATTTCGGGGGAGGTCGAACGACTCTTGCTGGAGGTACCGGATGTGCGCTCCGTGGTTTCGCGCACGGGCGCCAACGAACTCGGGACGGATCCAATGGGGATGGAACTCAGCGACATGTACGTCTTACTCAAGTCCGAGTCCGAGTGGCAGGCGCAGTCTAAGGCTGACATCGAGGAGCAGATCCGTCGGCGGCTGGCGCAAGTGCCTGGCATCGCCTTTGGCTTGTCCCAGCCGATCGCCATGCGCGTCGACGAACTGGTCTCGGGAGTCCGGTCTCAGGTCGCCGTCAAACTGTTCGGCGACGAACTTGAGACGTTGCGGATCAAGGCAGAGGAGATCGCCAGGGTGCTGCGGCAGGTGCGCGGCCTGTCCGATCTCCGGATCGAGCAGGTGTCGGGCCTGTACTATCTGAAGATCGACATCGACCGTGCCAGGATCGCGCGATATGGGATCAATGTGGCCGAGATCACAGAGGTGATTGAAGCCGTCGGTGGCGGCATTGCCGCCGGCGAGGTCTTCGAAGGACAGTGGCGCTTTCCGATCATGGTGCGATTTCCAGACGATCGGCGTGCTGATGTCGAGACGATTGCGGCGTTGTGGGTGACGGCCCCGGACGGCTCCCGGATTCCGCTCCGGGATCTGGCCGAGATTCGGATTGTGGACGGGCCGGCCCAGATCAGCCGGGAGCATGCGAGCCGCCGGATTGTGATCGAGGCCAATGTGGTTGGACGTGATCTCGTCGGTGCGGTGGAAGAGGCCCAGGTAGCAGTGGCGCGTCTGGTGCCGCTCCCGTCGGGCTATTACCTCACCTGGGGCGGCCAATTCGAGAACCAACAACAGGCGATGGCACGCCTGGCCGTGGTTGTCCCTTTGGTCATTGGCCTGATCTTTCTGCTGCTGTTTTTCACATTCGGAAACCTGAGGCAGGCCGCACTCATTCTCCTCGCGATTCCGTTCGCAATGGTCGGCGGCCTCCTGGCGCTCTTGCTCGGCGGGCTGTATCTCTCGGTTCCGGCCTCTGTCGGCTTTATCGCATTGTTCGGTGTGGCGGTGCTCAATGGGGTCGTGAAGATCGCCTACATCAACCAACTGCGGGAACAGGGCATGGCATTGGATGAAGCGGTGCTGACCGGGATGGTTCTCCGATTGCGTCCGGTCCTGATGACTGCAGTTGTCGCGATGATGGCGCTCCTTCCTCTGCTGCTGGCCACCGGACCCGGTTCCGAAATCCAACGCCCACTCGCAACAGTGGTGATCGGGGGGTTGTTTTCCTCCACGGCCTTGACCCTCCTGGTCTTGCCGGTGCTCTATCGATGGATGGAACAACGACTCGTTCAACGGCGCGAAGCCGAGTCCTCAACGCTCCTCCGAGGGGCTGGCAGGGAGGCGACGACCTGAAGCGTGAGAAGGGGATCGTGTCAAACGATCAGTGAGGGGAGCTAAGCGCTGAGGGCAATGAGTCGTGGTGGTTGTCTACGGATCCCCTCTCCCGGTCGATCTTGACGGGGAGGGCCATTGAAATATCCATAGCCGGTTTGTCCTCTGGGAGAGGGCGAAGCAGCATTGCAGCAACAGCCTGGGCATGGTACCAGGCCGCCGGACCGAGGTTCGAGAGAGCGCAATTGCCGATCGCTAGAAGGAGTAGACCTTTATGAACCGTGGGATGCAGACAATCATGCTGTTGACGGGAGTCGTCAGTATAGCCGGGTGCGCGGCAACCTCCAAACCAGCCAGCGCGGTGTTGCCTGCGCCAAGCGGGACGGATCAAGCCGCTGCTCGGCACAACGAGGAAGGCATCCAGACGTACGGCGAGAGGCAATGGGACAAGGCCAAACGGCAGTTCGACGCTGCCATTGAGGTTGCACCGACCTTTGCCGAGGCCCATTACAACCTCGGCATGGTCCTGTACCGGATGGGAGCGTTGCGGGAAGGAGATGCACATTTTATGACGGCTGCCGACTTGGCTCCAGGGAACACCGTCATTTGGGATTCACCGCCGCTCCGCAACGTGACGGTTCCGGACAAAGCATCGACAGTCCCAGGGTCGTCTGATGGCCATGGCCATTAGAATTCGCAAGTCCTGGTGCGATCCCGCGATGCGCTGCAGAGTAAGCCGCGCTTTGAAGAAGACTGGTGGGCCACAACGAAGGAGCTCTCGTGCATAGCAACTTAGAAAGCAGATCTGTGCAGCAAAAGAATCTGCGACGCGTCTTGCTGCTCACCGGGGTGTTTATGGTCGTCGAAGTGATCGCCGGCCTCTTCACGGGAAGTTTGGCGTTGTTGGCCGACGCCGGTCACATGCTGACGGATGTGGCGGCGTTGAGCCTGAGTGCCTTTGCCCTGTGGATGGCTGGGAAACCATCGACTCCTGAAAATACCTATGGCTACCATCGCGCGGAGATTCTCGCTGCAGTTGTCAATGCCGTGGTGCTGCTGCTCCTTGCGACGTGGATTCTCTATGAGGCCTATGACCGCTTCGGAGAGCCAAGTCAGGTATTGGGCCTTCCGATGCTACTGGTCGGACTGGTGGGGTTGGCGGTGAATCTTGCCAGTCTGAAGCTGCTCGACGGCCATGCTGACGAGAGTGTGAACGTGCGCAGCGCCTATCTTGAAGTGATGAGTGATGCGATCAGTTCCCTCGGCGTCATGCTCGGTGGCGCGATTATTTGGACCACCGGATGGGTGCTCATCGATCCACTCCTCAGTGTGGGGATCAGCCTCTTCATTGCCTGGCGCACGTGGGCGCTCCTTTCCCAAGCCGTTCATGTCCTCATGGAAGGAGTCCCAACCGGTGTGGATGCACGGGAGGTCGGGCGGGCAATGGCCGGCGTCCCGGGCGTGAAGGGGGTACACGACCTCCATATCTGGACGATCACGACCGGTCTGGATGCGCTCAGTTCCCATGTTGTCGTCTCGGTTAGGGAGGATCAAGATGCGGTCCTGCAACGCCTGCAACAACTGTTGGCAGAGCAGTTTGGGATTGAACATGTCACGTTGCAGATTGTGGAGCAAGGTTCGGATCGGATTCGTATCGATTCTCAGTCTTCTCGCAATGTGATTGAATGAATCCAGCTCTCAGGCATAGCGAGCACGACGCGGAGAACCCGGCCTCGTTCTGAAGATATCCCTGAGTGCGCAACGTGTGGAAGTTGTTTCACCTAGGAGGACATTGCGATGGCGTTGCTCGTCTCAATCGGACTGTTTATCGTCGCCGGACTCTGCGAAATAGGCGGCGGCTATCTCGTATGGTTGTGGCTCCGCGAGGGGAAACCGATCGGCTACGCACTTGCGGGTGCGCTCATCTTAGTCCTCTACGGCATCATTCCAACGTTTCAGCCGGCCCATTTCGGCCGCGTCTATGCCGCCTATGGAGGCATGTTCATCGTGTTGTCGCTGCTCTGGGGCTGGGGTTTCGATGGCACAAGGCCAGACCGGCTCGATGCGGTCGGAGCGATGATTTGCCTGGTTGGCATGGGAGTGATCATGTACGGGCCACGTTCGTGAACGACGACGTTGCTGTGTCGGCGTCTCGCGATGTCAGCAGCCGCCCGTACTCAAGCCAATTGCTCTCGGTGCTTGGGCTGACGGTCTGGTGAAACGCCGAGCCGCGAACGGGCTGGTATCGAACACCCCCGGGTCCAAGAGATCGCCGCCTCGAAACCGACTTCTATCAGTGAGGTGGCAACATGAGGGGCAATTGTCGTGATGTTCCTGCATTGGTCATGGTCACGCTGCTGATGGCCCTCGCTTCTACCGCGATCAGTGGCTGCATCGAGACACCTTCGTCTCGCCTCGCCACTGCCAAGCAGGCGCTACTTGGCAAGTCGGAGTCAGCGATCCTGGCCTGCGCCGGTGCACCGCGAATGGTCTCATCGCAGCATGGTCTGAGAGTGTTGAGCTACTACAAGGGGGGAGGAGTGCTCGAACAGTCCTTCCCTGGAAGCAAAAGCGGTCGTCCGGAAGGCGTGCGGCACGCCTGTTTGGCGATCGTGACAATGGAGAACGATCGGGTTACAGAGGTGCAGTACCAGATCATGCCGGAGTCAACAACCGGCCATGAGCATTGCGAAGAGCTGTTTCAGTACTGCAGGCCCTAACCCCGAGTCTATCCACGACCAGATGTCATTTCGTCAAATCCTCGACACGCTTTCTGAGTATACAAAAAGCCTCGTCAAAGGCCGCCTTAATCTCGGCGTCAGATCCGGTCGCTTTGGCTGGATCAGGCGTACTCCAATGCAGCTTTGTTGGCTTCCCTGGAAATAATGGACAGCTTTCACCAGCGGCCTGATCGCACACGGTAATCACGAGATCAAAAGGTTGATCGCCTAATTCATTCCACGATTTGCTATGCGGCTGACCCGGATCAATCCCATGCCGCTTAAGGGTTTCGATGGATTTGGGATGCACATACCCCGTTGGATGGCTCCCTGCGCTCCAGGCTTGGTAGCGTCCACGGCGGAGATCGTTGATCAACGCTTCCGCCATGACCGAACGGCAGGAATTTCCCGTGCAGAGCACCAACACCTTGATAATCTTGGTTTCCATTAGTCGCAACACCCAGCAGTTTTCTCAGATGGCTCACAGCAATTGGGCGTTCCCATGGTGTCTGGCGTGCAGCAGGCACCCTCCAACGATTCGGTTTGCCCAGAGAAGAGTTGAACATCCTCCATTGTTCGATAGGTCTCCCATGCGATACCTGACGGATCTTGAATCCATGACTTCTCCGATCGGGCATAACAGCAGACCGTCTCCCCTTCATCGGTTAGGGGCACATCTTTCGCCTTGAGGCGTTCCCGCACCTCTGCCAGCTCCGTGTCTTCGTCAACCTGGATACCGAGGTGGTCAACGCCCTTCTTGGCACGCGTCGAGATCGCGAAATTAACGTGCGGGTCATCTAGTAGCCATTTGGCATAGTCTGGTTTCGTTTTCATGGGAGCGACCCCAAACAATGCCGTATAGAAGCGGATGGATTCGTCAAGGTTGTCGACCCCGATGTGAAGGTGCATACGTTTCATGAGGTTTGTCTCCTTCTGAGTAGTGTTGAAAGTTTCTGCCTACTTTTTACTCCGTCCAAACAGTAACAAGCTCATGAGAGTCAAGGAGATGGTAGTCCCGAACGCGATGAGAAAGAACGCATTGATCCCAGTAACCACGAGTAAATAAATCGAGTACGCTGCGCCAGCCATTTGAGCAATACCCAAGAAAAGCCGAAGAAGCGCCATTGTTGTGATCGCTCTCACTGTGTCTCTCCATGAACCGAACGAGAAGGCTGTGCACCATGATAAAGGCGCTCGTCTCGTGATCTTCCCTCCGTGCCAACAGTCAACACGAGTGACACTGGGAACACACCAGACAAAGCAGACCGCGGAGTAATAGCAACAACATGACAAAAACTAGGACATACGCAATCCAGTCACGAAACACTTCCCAGAAGGAGACCGGCCTCGCCCATGTGCCCCATTCAGGACTCCAATTCTCCCAAAGGAACACCACTAGGAGAAGAAGGAACGTGATCCCGCTTACAATCAGGACCAAGATGCCATAATCCGACTCCATCCCCATCGCCACCTCAATGCATCTTCAGACTTGGCGGCTGTCGAACAGTGGCATCATGTCCGTCATCTGGAGACTCAGTGGCGTAAATTCAAAAGGTGATTCGTCACATAGGCGATTCCAGCAGCCGCCGGAAGCGTCAAGACCCAGGCATAGAGAATTCGAATCGTGACACCCCATCGCACAGCCGACAATCGCTGCACCGCGCCTACACCCATGATCGAAGAGGTAATGGTGTGGGTGGTGCTTACTGGCAATCCAAAATGGGCTGTCGCGAGCAAGATGGCTGCCGAACTCGTCTCCGCCGCAAACCCGTGGACCGGCTCCAATTTGACGATGCGCATGCCCATGGTTCGGATAATGCGCCATCCACCAATCGCCGTGCCCAGTCCCATCGACAGCGCGCAGGCCAGAATCACCCAGTTTGGAATTTCAACACGGTCCAAAAATCCACCGGACACGAGCGCCAGGGTGATAATCCCCATGACCTTTTGGGCATCATTCGATCCGTGACTGAATGCCATGAGGCCAGCGGAGATGACCTGTATCCGACGAAACAGTTTATTCGCTACACCACGCGTGACCCGGAACATGGCCCAGTAAATAGCCACAATCATGAGGTAGCCGAGGACAAATCCGAGAATCGGCGAGAAGAGCAGCGCTTCCAGAACCGTTCTCAACCCCGCGAACTTGACTGCGGCCATACCGCCTTGAGAAAGCGCCGCGCCAACGAGCCCACCGAGTAGGGCATGAGACGAACTCGTGGGAAGACCGAGAAAAAGGGTCACTATATTCCACGCAATCGCGCCCACCAACGCGGCGGCGACCGTGCTATGGGTAATGACAGAAGCCTCGACGATCCCTCCCCCGACCATTTTTGCGACCGCCGTCGACATAAACGCGCCGGCGACATTCAAGATGGCTGCCATCAGGACGGCGCGACCTGGGGACAAGACCCGGGTAGAGACAACCGTCGCGACGGCATTGGCGGCATCATGCCAGCCATTCGAAAAATCGAACACGAGAGCCAAGACCACGACGAAGATCAGCATGAGGAACGATTCATTCATCTGCTTACCGCCGAAGGTTGCGCGGCTCCAAGTCTCGTTTCCGGAAACCAATGCCGAGTTCGATTACACACATGACACACTGAGAGCATGACCGGAACTTCGACTAACACCCCGACGACGGTAGCCAACGCGGCACCTGATTCGGGACCAAACAACGCAATAGCCGTGGCCACAGCGAGTTCAAAGAAGTTACTCGCGCCAATCAGGGCTCCTGGCGCGGCCACGGCATAGGGCACCTTCAACCACTTCATCAACCCATAGGCGAGAGAGGCATTGAGATAGACTTGAAGAAGAATCGGGATCGCGATGAGCAGGACGTGGAGGGGTTTGCCCAGAATATTGTCTGCTTGAAAGGCAAAAATCAGAACTAAGGTCACGAGTAGCGCGGCAATGGTGATAGGAGCAAACCGGGGCAAGAGCGTGTCTTCAAACCATTGCTTCCCTCTCTGCTGGATGAACCACTGTCGGATCAGGACTCCCAATACCAACGGAATTACAATAAAGCCTATGACCGAATAGATGAGCACCGCGAACGGGACAGTGAGAGACGACGCGCCACTGACCAGGAAGCCGACGATCGGAGCAAATAACACCAGCATAATCAAATCGTTCACGGAAACTTGGACCAGGGTATAGGCAGGGTCACCATCAGTGAGATAGCTCCAGACAAAGACCATCGCGGTACAAGGGGCGGCAGCAAGGATGATGGCTCCGGCGATGTATTGGTCCGCTTCGGCAGGAGTTATCCAGACTGAAAAAATGAATCGAAAAAAGACCCAGGCCAAGAGGGCCATAGAGAATGGTTTCACGACCCAATTGATAAACAGGGTGACCAGTAAGCCTTGAGGACGCTGGCCGACCTTCGCCACGGCGCGAAAATCAACTTTCATCATCATGGGAGTGATCATCAGCCAGATCAGAACGGCCATGGGAAAATTCACATGACTGTCCTGACCGAATTCCATCTCTCGCATCGCCTGAATGACCCCAGGCGCTGATTTTCCCAGCACCACACCCCCGACCATACAGAGCCCCACCCAGACGGTGAGATACCGTTCGAAGAGATTGAGCTTTTTGTCTGTCGGAAGCGTCTGCTGCTCGATGGTTCCAACGGTTTCCATATGTTATTCCATAAAATCAATAAATGTTGATGAATGAAGGCAAAAAAAGTCAGGGGCAACACCCTCGCTTAGCAGCGCGGTAAGATGAAGCTTTGAGCGAATTCACCACATCCTGCAAATCTTCAACCGCATCGGCATTGAGCGAGTAATACACCCATCGTCCTTCAGGTCGGGCCAGGATTAAGCCCGCCTCTTTCAGCACTCGGAGGTGAAAGGAGAGTCGTGACTGCCCCGTCTTAAACACCTCTGTAAGATCGCACACACATTGCTCGCCTTCTTTTAAATGCTCGAGAATCTGTAATCGCGTCT
This sequence comes from Nitrospira defluvii, assembly GCF_905220995.1. Classification (NCBI taxonomy): domain Bacteria; kingdom Pseudomonadati; phylum Nitrospirota; class Nitrospiria; order Nitrospirales; family Nitrospiraceae; genus Nitrospira; species Nitrospira defluvii. Next base: position 260,816 of record NZ_CAJNBJ010000017.1, on the reverse strand, counting down.
CCTCGGACAGTGCATGAAAAATGCGAGCGACGGTCGGGAGACTTTTGCGTGTGCTCGTGGCCATGGAGCTATGATATAGCAACAAAAGTTGATGTGTCAACGACCCTACCAGATGACTAAATAGTGCTCCTCGCCGGTGCCATTCGGTGTTTATGCCGGATAATCTCTAATCACACCAGATTATGATCGGAACTCTGTGTTCTGAGATCGTGCACCAATCTTTCAAGTATTCATGGAGGAGAGATGAACATCCTACATTCTGTCTGTCTGTTTCTCGGGGCGGGTCTCTGCGAGATCGGCGGCGGTTATCTTGTCTGGCAATGGTGGAGAAACGGAGCCCACCTAGGAGTGGGCTTGATCGGAGGAGCTATTCTGATCTTCTACGGCATCATCCCAACGTATCAGGTGGCGAGCTTTGGCCGTGTCTACGCAGCGTACGGCGGATGGTTCGTGGTCCTCTCAATTCTATGGGGATGGGGAATCGACCATATCGCTCCCGATAAGTATGATGTGGCAGGTGGTCTTATCTGTCTTCTCGGTGTTGCCGTCATTATGCATGCACCACGGTGATGCTCCCGTCGCGGCGTTGAAGGAATCCAAATGCTGAAGCAGAAGGTGCCCGTCTTTGCATGCGGAACAGTTATTGGAACACTGGGTGGTTTGATTGGTTTAGGTGGGGCTGAGTTTAGATTGCCATTCCTCATTCACTATTTCCGCTTCGCGCCATTAGAGTCCGTCATTCTGAACAAGGCAATCAGTCTGGTAGTTGTTGCATCCGCGTTCCTGTTCCGAGGTTGGATCATTCCGTTCGGTTCGATTGCGGACGCCTGGCCTATCGTTACAAACCTTTTAGCTGGCAGCCTCGTTGGTGCCTGGGTTGGAGCAGGTGTCACGACTCGCCTCGATTCTACAACTCTTCGCCGCACTATTGCTGTAATGCTGGTTGGAATCGCATGTGTCCTGCTATTCGCTCATTCCCCCTCGCTATCTGTCGTTTCAACATCAATCGGGTTAGCGCAAGCCATCGCGGGTGTAGTCCTAGGCTTCCTCATCGGAATCGTGGCTTCAATTCTGGGTGTTGCAGGCGGTGAGTTACTAATTCCTACGTTTGTCCTACTGTTTGATGTGGATATCAAGTTAGCGGGCAGTCTCTCACTAGCCGTCAGTTTGCCGACCATGCTGACCGCGCTCACCCGCTATAGTCGGTCCCAGAGTTTTCCTGTGATTGGCAAGAATCGAGGATTTGTGCTCGCAATGGTCGTTGGTTCCCTCACAGGCACCTTCATTGGAGCGAAACTGTTGGGGATTGTTCCCCCGTCAGTTTTATTACCGGCCCTTGCTGCGATTCTCGTTATTTCCGCAATAAAAATATGGGGTCATCCGAGATAAGCACTTGGTGATGAGGCGAGAGGTACCGTATCGTGCTGTGTCGGGTTGGGCCTCAAGGCGAGCTAATTTGTGCATGCTAACACTTGCCTAAGAACTACAAGTGCCACCAAGCTGTAATGCAAACCGAAGCGTCTGATTTGGATACAGACCGGGGACGCTATCTTTACCAATGACAGAGGCTATTTCTTCTAATGTATGGTGAATCTCATCTCACTGGGCATATTCGCTATGTTGACGTCGAACGGAGTGGCGGTTTACACTCCAGGCGGCTACAGACTTGGTCATCGGTGATGGAGTTCACCGAGAACCGCCGACCCTGACACCCCATGCTCGGCTGATAACTCCTACCAGCGCCTTAGGCGGTAGGAGTGTTTTTTGGGCCGATCTCACACATCTTCATCCACTGACTCACTGTACTACCCTCAGTATCAGTGGACCTCGGTGCTCGGCGATATCTTTGCGCACCTCAGCTTCCTGTTGAAACTGGAACGTCCGCTCTTAGGAATCATTGCCTCCTATGCGGTCGCCATCGGATTCTTCCTGCTCTGTGTTCCCATTGCCGTCCAGGAACTCGTCAGCACGTTCTCGTTCGCTATGGAACCACGGATGATCTTTACCCTGACGCTGTTCGTCGCCAGTTCCCTCACCGGCGTGGCCGCATTCCGTGTGCTGCAGGCGCGCGCGGTGGAAACACTGCAACAACGGATCTACACGCGCATCGCCCTGGGATTTACACGGCTCCTCCCTCGCCTGCGCGACGATACCTTTGCCCCGCAGCAAGCCCATCGATTCATGGAAGCCGACCTGCTGACCCGCGCGCTGGTCGCCATGGTGGCGGATCTCTTCAACGTGGCTGTCGTCGGCACCATCGGGGTGACGATGCTGATCCTGTTTCACCCCTTCTTCGTCCTGTACATTCTGGTGCTGATCCTGGGCTTTGTGGGACTGCTGACGATCTTCGGGCGCGGCGGCTTCGTCATCACCCTGGAGATGTCCCGGCTGCACTACCAGATTTTCGGCTGGATTCAGAACATCGCGCACAACCTCCCGCATCTGCGAGCCGCCGGCGACAGCCCCTATCTGCTGGAGCGAACCGATGCGCTGACTCAGACCTATGTCCGGATTCGCCAGCGCCGGTCGAACACCCTCACCGGGCGCCAGTACAAGGCGGCGGCTCTCTGGCAAGTCGTCGGTCACAGCGGACTGATCATTACCGCCGGGCTGCTCGTGGTCGAGGGACAATTGACTGTGGGTCAGTTCGCCGCCGCCGAACTCTTGGTGGGCAATCTCCTGCTGAACATGGATACCCTCGCTCGGCGCATGGTCGCCATGTTTTTTGCCTTCGTCTCGTGCCGTGAGATGGCCGCCGTGTTCTCCCTGCCCACGGAAGAAGAACGCGCCAAGGAAGAGGTGCCGGCGGCGGAGTTCGGTTCGTCCGGCATCCGCCTGACCTGTCGCAACCTCTCCTGCACTGAAGCAGATGGCACGCCGATCTTTCAGAATGTTTCCCTGGACGTCGCACCCGGAGAAAAGATTGCGGTCCTCTGCAGTACCAACAGGGCCAAAACTGCCCTGGCCAAGATTCTGGCTGGCCTCCACCCGCCGACGACGGGATATGCCCGTTACAACGACATGAATTTAGTCGAGGTGAAGCGGGAATCGATTAGCCGGGTTCGCGGGCTGGTCCTGGATTCCCATCCCACCCTGCTGGACGGCACCCTGGAAGACAACATCACGCTGGGCCGCCCCACCATCGACTACCAGGATCTCCAATGGGCGTTGCGTTTCGTGGAACTCGATGGCGATATCGATGCATTGCCACACGGGTTGAACACACCCGTCTCCAGCCTGGATACCCACCTGTCCATGAGCCAGATTCTCCGTCTTCTCGTGGCCCGCGCGATCGTCACGCGCCCGCAACTGTTGATCTTCGATGGCACCCTCCACAATATGTTGCCCGCGACACGGGAAGTGCTGCTTCGCCGGCTCTGCGCGAAAGACGAGCCCTGGTCGGTCGTCTTCATTTCCAACGATCCGACCTTCTCCTCGCATGTCGACCGACGGGTGATTTTGGCATAACCTTTTTTCGAGGTGGCAATGTCGTTAACCTGGGAAACAGCAGCGATTTGGATGGCAATGGCACTGCTCGCTTCACTCATCTCGGTGCGAATCGGAATTTCCGTGGCCTTGGTGGAAATCTGCGTAGGAATCATCGGCGGGAACGTGCTGGCGATTCAGCCTACGCCATGGATCGCATCATTGGCCGGTTTCGGCAGCGTCGTCCTGACATTTCTCGCCGGTGCCGAAATCGATCTCGCGGTCATGAAGAACAAATGGAAGGAAACAATCGGCATCGGACTCGCGTCATTTTTTATACCCTGTCTGAGCGTCATGGCCTTCGCGTATTGGGTGATAGGCTGGTCTCTTCAGGCATCGCAGGTAGCGGGCATCGCGCTCTGCGCCACCTCTGTCGCCGTCGTGTATACCGTGCTGGTGGAGCGGGGCCATAACGAGATCGAACTCGGGAAGATTATCCTGGCCGCCTGCTTCGTCACCGATCTCGGATCTGTGGTTGCACTGGGGCTGCTCTTCGCGCGATATGACTGGTGGCTGATCGTGTTCCTGGTCGTGACGGCGGTCACACTGTGGCAGCTGCCCGGCGTAGCCGGATGGTTATTCGACAAGGTCGGACATCGCATCAGCGAACCAGGGTTGAAGTTCGTCCTGGTGATTCTTTTCACCCTCGGCGCCCTGGCGAGCGCGGCGCAAAGCGAAGCCGTGCTCCCCGCATACCTGGTTGGCCTCGTGCTGGCCCCGTTGTTTCTTGCCAACAAAACATTGGCGCACCGTTTGCGCGCGATTGCCCTAACGGTTCTCACACCGTTTTACTTTCTCAAGGCGGGCGTTCTGGTCAGCCTGAAGGCCGTGCTGGCTGCGACGGCTCTGATTGGTTTGTTCTTCGCCGTGAACACGTCGGCTAAGTTGATTAGTGTGTGGCCGCTCACCAGGCTGTTTCGCTTCCGTCCGAAGGAGGGCATGTATACGACGTTGTTGATGGCGACTGGGTTAACGTTCGGCACCATCTCGTCCCTCTTTGGTCTTGAGCACGACCTGATCACTGGGGAACAATACGCCAGTCTCGTCACGGTCGTGATTCTCACGGCGATCATCCCGACGGTTATTGCCGAACGGTGGTTCGATCCGGGCGGAAGGCCACGCGAGGAGTCTTGGGTCCAACCCTCTGCCGCTCCGCCCGCAACGGAGGTAGTCCCGAGCACCCTGACATCTCAGGTGGGCCCCTAACCCCGCCCGATCCAAACGGTAGGAGGACTCATGGGAACCGAATCACTCTGGTTAGTCGCCACTCTTTGGATCGGACTGGCGTTGATTGCCAGTCTCATCTCACTCCGTTTCGGCCTCTCCGTCGCATTGGTTGAAATTGTCGTCGGGACAGCGGGCGGCAATCTGTTGACCTTGCGCTCCACGGCCTGGATCGACTTTTTGGCCGCCGCTGGCAGCGTCCTCTTGACCTTTCTCGCCGGGGCTGAACTGGATCTCGACACCGTGCGGACCAGATGGAAAGAAACCTTCAGCATCGGGCTGGCCTCCTTCCTCACCCCGTTTCTCGGAGCGATGGGGGCGGCCTATTGGATCGCGGGCTGGTCGCTTCAAGCCTCCGAAATCGCCGGCATCGCACTCTCGACCACGTCCGTCGCCGTCGTGTACGCCGTGATGCTGGAACGGGGGTATAACCGGACCGATCTTGGCAAAGTCATCCTGGCCGCCTGCTTTGTCACGGATCTCGGAACAGTGCTCGCGCTCGGACTCCTCTTCGCGCGGTATGACTGGTGGTTGCTGGCTTTTGTGTTGGCCATGAGTGTGCTGCTCTGGCAATTGCCTTCCGTTGCCCGGCGGTTTTTCGCAGCGGTCGGGACTCGCCTCAGCGAACCGGACCTGAAATTCATCCTCGTCATCCTCTGCGGCATGGGGGCCCTTGCGACGCTCGCGCAGAGCGAAGCGGTGCTTCCTGCCTATCTGCTCGGTATGGCTTTGGCGCCCCTCTGTCTCAGCTATCCCACCGTGATTCATCGGATGCGGGTGATCGCATTTTCGATTCTGACTCCCTTCTATTTCCTGAAAGCAGGAACGCTGGTAGATGCTCATGCCGTTCTCGGCGCCTGGCTGTTGATCGTCCTCCTGCTCGGGGTCAAGATCGCCACAAAATTTGTGGGTGTCTGGCCGTTAGCCCATGCGTTTCGATTCGGGAAACGTGAGGGGCTCTATACGACGCTATTGATGTCCACCGGCCTGACGTTCGGAACGATCTCGGCGCTCTACGGACTGACACACGGAGTGATCAACCAGGAGCAATATGCGGTCCTGGTGGCCGTCGTCATCTTGAGCGCCATCGTCCCCACCGTCATCGCCGAGCGTTGGTTCGACCCTGGCCTAACGCCGACTGAAGAGGGCTTCAACGGGACTGCCAAAACTCAGCCCACCTCGCTGTCCCAAGAAATGCCGATCGTCTGACCAACCATGAAGGAGGCTGCCAATGTATCGAACAATTCTCGTGGCCAATGACGGGTCTTCCGGAGCTAGGGGTGCTTTGCTCGCCGCAATCGACATGGCGAAACGCGATGAGGCAGATTTGCACCAGATTTGCGTGGAAGAACATCTCCCGCACTATGCTGCACTGATGGGAGAAGTGATCGAGGCCAAAGAGGAAGCCAAGGAATTTTTCCAAAAAGTGATTGCCGAAGCCAATGCGGCAGCCGCCGCTCAGGATGTCCGGCTCACATCGCATGTCATTCCGGGACACGCCGTGGAAACGATCGTCACATATGCGAAAGACCACGACTTCGATTTGCTCGTCATAGGCTTCACAGGGCATTCGAACATCTACGGACGCATTTGGGGTGGCACATCGCAAAATCTTATACGACTCGCGCCCTGCAGCGTGCTTGTTGTGAAATAAGCAGCGGTGATGAGGAGGCGTAGCAAGGGATCCAGGCTCGGGAGATTGTGGATTTTCGAGGCTACCTTAAAGAGTAACGAGGACGCTTGATAATAGATCGTGGACGCGATCAGGCTACAGGCCGGAACGAGATGTCGCCATCGCGCTGGATTCGGCCGCCACCATAAACCAAGGCCGAAGATCCGTCCATTGGTGACCTCGTGGTGGCGATGTGGATGGTCAGATCAAGCCCCGGTCGGCCTACCGCTCTTGTCCCTCTGTAGTCGTCTCTCTCTGATACCACGCCCTGCACCACGCGAAGCCGCTCATTGAGGGAAAGCAACGTGGATTCGTTTACAGAGGCCAATCGGTTGTATGCACCTTATTGACACCGCTTTAATGGGGTTGTATGAATCAAAGCATGCGATAGATCGGTGATGGAGTTCACCGCGAAGCGCCGCTCGTCTGAAGACGAAGCGACTGATAACTCCTACGGCGAGACCCGCTGTAGGAGTTTTTTTTATCCCAGAGCGAAGGCTGACCAGGAACGTTCACCTCCGACGAAAGTGAGGAGCTTATGAACGGGACAGAGAGCTGGGAAGATGAAGGTATCAGTGGTACAGAGCGAATCATGGCCATACTGGCGGGAATGTTACTGGGTTGGATCCTGCTGTGGCACGTGGATTTGTCAGTTTTGCGTCCGCGCACCGGTGTAGCTTCTGCCGCTGATTCTTTGACCGTTGACTCATTGCCGAATGATGCGAGGCAGTTTCGATTCCAGGTGGAAAAGATTATCGGCAAGGTGGATGCCCTGATCGAGCAATTACGAGATAAGCCCAATAGTCGAGCGACCATCCTGGATTTGGTTCAGACTCGAGATGACATCCTACGGGAAGTCCCGAAATTAGACTCGGCACCGGGAGATGCCAAATGGAGTCAGAAAGAGATGCGCGAGAGCGTTCAGGACAAGCTGAGGCTGCTGAAGGGGCAATACGACAAAGCTACCGGGTCAGAGGGCTAGTCTCCGAGCTTAAGACGTTCACAGGAGAGTCCCCCAGGAGGAGCGTTCGCTCGCAATCATGCCGCCACCCATTCGATCTGAGAATTGGTTGAAGGACCAGCTCGCAGAGCTTGAGCGCACCCTTGCCGATATGGGTTCGGATTTCTCGGGATATGCTGTCATGGCGGGCGAACTCGGTCAGCGTCTTCGGGAAGGACGTTTCAGGTTGGCGGTGCTGGGCCAGTTCAAGCGGGGGAAGAGCACGCTCCTCAATGCGTTATTGCATGAGCCGCTCTTGCCCACGGGCATCCTCCCACTCACCGCCATTCCCACCACAATCCGCTACGGTCCTGAGCGACGCATCCGGATCCATCATCTGGATGGCCGCTTCGAAGACTACGACGGCTCGCTGGAGCAGCTGCAAGCAGTCCTGATGCGATATGTCACCGAACAGGGGAATCCCGCCAATCGATTAGGTGTCACCCGCGTGGAGGTGGACCATCCTGCCGCGTTCCTTGCTCAAAGTGTAGAGATTACGGATACCCCTGGCATTGGGTCCACTGTGCTGCACAACACACGCACCGCTCGGGCCATGCTCCCTGCCTGCGACGGCGTGCTGTTTGTGCTCTCACCCGATCCGCCCATCACCGAGGTTGAGGTTCAATTTTTGCGGGCCGTTCGTGAGTCTGCCACCCGCGTCATCTTTGTCCTCAGTAAGGCCGACCTGCTTGCGCCGTCGGAGCGTCAACAACTCGTGACATTTTTGAAGCAGGCCATTCGGGATGACGCTGGGTTTTCGGGCGAGGTGCGCATTTTTATCCTCTCCGCGCGGCAGGCCCTTGAGGCAACCCTTGAAGATACCCAACTTCCGCAGGCTGAGAGTGGAGTGAGTCAGCTCGAATCCTTTTTGGCAGAGTTTCTCCTGACCGACAAGCGCGCAGCGCTGCAGGACGCGATTCAGCGAAAGGGGGTACGCCTGATCCAGGAGGCTTGCTTTACTTTGGATCTCCACCGCAAGGTCCTTGAATTGCCGCGCGAGGACCTTGCGCGTCGGGCCGAACGGTTTGAAGCCCATTTGGCGAAGATAAACCGCGAGCAGGGATACCTGCATGATCGCTTGAGAGGTGACCGTCAACGTCTGCTGGAAGAGGTCGATCAGCAGGCGGCGATTCTTTCCGAGCAGGCACAGGAGGCATTAGGCGGTTTTGTGCAGGAGGCCTGTGATGAGGCGCGCCATGATAGCGGGAGAAGAGGATTCGAAGCACAGATTCGAAGCGCGCTGTCCGATGAGGTTCAGCGGATGTTCGCACTCGCGACGAAAGATCTCTTCGCAATGACCACTGCACGTTTCCAATCCCTGCAGGAACTTCATTGTTGCGACATGGAGAGCCTCATTCATCGAGTCAGGCAAACGGCGGCCGATGTGTTCGAAGTGCCCTGCCTCGAGGGGGTCGTTCTTGATCGACCGGAGCTGGTGCGAGAACCGCTCGTCGTCGGACATCGATGGGTCACTTCCTTTACTGAACAAGCGGCCTCTTATATGCGCCGATTCTTGCCTGCGCGACTCCGTGCAAGAGGGGTTGAACAACGATTGCAGGACGATGTCAGATATCTCGTGGCCAGAAACGTTGGAGAATTGCGCTGGGCGACGAATCAGAATCTTGCGGACGCATTTCGGCAATTCGAGACACGTCTCGAGACGCAGTTGACGAGCGTGCAGGCCTCCATCCAGGCGTCCATCCATTCCGCCTGGAAGCTTCAAGAGAAACGCGAATTACGGCAGGGGCCAGAGCTCCGTCGATTGCAACACCATCGACAGCATTTGGAGCAAGCTTGGGCCACGCTTTCTGGTCAGGCCCCTTCCAGTTTAGGCGGGGGTCTCTTGTAACTGTGACAATCATGATTCACCGCTGTTGTTGCCGAACATCATTTAACTGTAAGGAAGGCGGAATGTGGTGGATGGTACTGATACTGCTATGGGCCAGTCCGGGCTTTGCCGGCACCTGTCAAGATGTGGGCGGAGCAGTTCGATGTACGGACGATGTAGGACGTGATCCGACACTTCAGTCATTGGATAAAGCCCTCGGCAACCTTGGCCCTGTGACGACACCTTCTGCCTACCCCGAGGCATTGAAAACCTATCCCGGTGACATAAAGCCTCAAGACCAGGGGCGAGAAGAAAAGCGACCCAGTTCTCAGTCGGATGAGGACTCTCAGAAGACGACCTTAGCGGGGCCGAGTCCAAAAGGTAGGGTGCGTTGAGACGACGCAGAATGAGGACAGGTCAGGGACCATGGTGTTCGGCCCGCGGAGAATGTGCTTGAGGTGTCTTGTCCGGAGGATATGACACAGGATTGTTGTGGAGTGAGCAGTTTCTTCTGGCTCCTGGTGGAACATGTGTGCCGAGAACCGCGAGATCCACATCTGTTGGCCCATGGTGCCTGACTATGATCAATCGAGACACGGCTCGGCCCCAGGCCGAGGATCAAAACATCGAGACCCTTGTGCAAGGGCTCGACAATCTCCACAGCAACCTTCACGTTCAGGCGGACATCCTGAGCCTGGGCGAACGCGCCGTTCCCGCATTGGTGCACTTCCTACTCGGACCGCCCAGCCAATTCTCCGAGGGGCGGGTGCTGGCAGCCGAAGCGCTCGGCTATGTGAAAGGGGAGGCGGCGTTTCAAGGGCTGGTACACGCGCTCGATCCTTCCCGCCTCGATGGACTGAGTCCCATCTTACGGCTCTCCGAGGAGGACGTGCAGAACGCTGCTGCCTGTCAATTGGCACGGCTCGGAGAGCAACGAGCGATTCCGGCCCTCCTTGAGGCATTGCGTAGGCATCGTCTTGTTGGCGCTGCCGAAGCACTAGTTCAGTTGCGGGAGAAGAGCGCACTGCCGTGGCTTGTGGAGGGCTTGGAGGATGCCTTCAAGCGAGGCCGCTTCTCGCGGGCTATTCTTAACATGGAAGCCGCGGCGATCCCATTTCTCACAGCCACGCTCGAACAGCGCCGGATGTCTTATGAGGAAGAATTGCTTCCGAGTATGGAGCGACGCGCGGAGGCGCTTCGACTGCTCGGCCTCTTGCATGCCAAGACGGCGGTGAATCCGATCCGAACCGCCTTGTGCGATCACTACGAAAAGGTTCGGACGGAGGCGGCGCTGGCCCTGGTAGAGGTGGAAGGGGGTGATAGGGTGCTTGATGCCGTGCCCGCCTTACTCGCGGGTTTGACCCATCCAGACTTTCTCCAGCGAGATCGGTGCGCCGAGGCGATCTCGCGCATCGGTCCGGTTGCCATCCCGTTTGTTGAGCGGGCGTTGTGTCGAAGCGATGCGACGGTAAAATCAGAGTCCATTCTGTTCTCGGCCCATGCCCGCCAGGCTGCACTGGCTCTCTTGACGCAATTAGGAACGGGGCGCACATGTTAAACGATGCGCAAGAGCGAAACATTCAGATTGTGATGCGCCTAATCGAGGAGAAGATGCGTGCATTGGAGGCCAGATTAATCTGTCCCGAAGAGCACGGGGTGATGTTCGAGATCAGCAATGATATTTCGGTTGATATCGCGCCGGCGTTGCAACAGGAGATTCAGGAAGTCATGACGATCCTTCGCGAACTCAAACACTGCTTTTCCTTGCCGCGGGAGACCACCCCGACCAGCCAGGAACTCATCAGGGGGCTTTCGTCACTCTGGGTTTCCCTACAAGAGTGCGACAGCAAGGGGCTTCGCCGCTTCGGAGACGTTCATTCTTCTGTCTCACCCGCGCTCGATTCTCAGGTCGAAAGGCTCGCTGAATTGATGCTGAAGATGGGAGACATTATCCGTGAGCATCGTTGTCCCGACATGGTAGCAGCACAAAAGGAGCAGCCGAGTTCTCAATATTGAACGGGGTGATGAAAAGACCAGCGGAGAACTGCAGCCCTCCAACGATCGAGAGTGCAGGCAGTTTCTTTCTGCTTGCGCTGCCGCCTCACTTACCGCTGTCGACCGACACTGTTCATGGGATGGGTGCTACTGCTGGAGAGGCATAACCAGTGTTTGCATGTTCAAGACTGGTCTCATGCGATGGTGATGTGCGAGGCATCCGCCTTCCACTGTTCGGGTTGGGCAGCCTGTTCCTCTGGGCATTCATCGTGCTGCCGGACCTCGCCGCGGGTCCAATGACAGCAGATCCCAATGGGTTCTACGGGTTTCAGTGGGGAGCATTGCTGGCGGATGTTCAGGACTTAATCAAAGTGGAATCGGGCGAACATATTCAAAAGTATGAACTCAAACAGGGGCCTCCGAAAGTGGGTGATGCGGTTGTTGACTCCTTGCGATTCGTGACATTTGACGGACAGTTCGCACGCGTCACGATCCACTACCATGGAGCTCAGACCCACAATACGATCATGGTTCATTTGGAATCTCTATTGGGCCCTATCGACAGAACACCGGGGGCCATGATGCGCGGCCTTAGCCAGCAATTCACTTGGCGAGGTCCCCAGAGCGAGATCAATCTCACATATGATGGCATTCAGGAACGCGGATATATCTTTATCGAGAACCGCACGTTAGCTCCCAGATTCAATGATTCCATTCCGGAATAATGCATTCTAATTCTTTCATGCGGTACGGTCTTTACTCGGGTTGTACTAGGACAGGCTCGGATACCACTCCTAACGTCGACTCCACAAGTCTACAGGAGGCGAGGGGCCGGACGGCACTGGTAAAGTTTCAACCCATGACGTCATGATGCCAGAACCCCCAGCGGGTTTGCCATCATGACTTGAAGCCGCAAAATCCACTTGAACTTTACCGTAAGAGGAGGGTTTATCCTTACCGCAGAGGAGAGGGGAGCGTGGACAGGGCATTGACTATCCGAAAGCTGGCAACTGAAACAGGCGTGTCGTCAAAGACTCTACGCTATTGGGAGAGCTGTGGGCTTTTGCCAAAGCCTGCGCGTACACACACCGGCTATCGGGTCTATCCTGTCGAAGCAGTCCGATGGGTCCAATTTATCAGGAAGGCCAAGAGCATCGGGTTTGCCTTAGCGGAGATTCGAACGCTCTTTGCATCACCCAAGCAGGGGAGCAAAACCTGCGAGACTGTAGATGCATGGGCCAGAAAGAAATTGAAGACCTTGGACCAGCAGATCGAGCTATTGACTCAGCTCCGGACTCAACTGGAGCAGCATCGTCGGCGCTGGCGGGGTCGATTTCCCTGCCCGCCATTGGGTCCGCATGAAATCTGCTGCCTGATCGAAGAACTCCCTTCTCCTACTGCTGAGTCGAGAAGGAGGTGAGTGGTATGCGTCTCATCTTGACTGTTTTGCCTGCCTCGGTTGTGGTCGTGCTGCTGAGAACATGGCCTACCTTGGCGACTTTCGTAGAAGACTGTCCTTCCTGTCCGTTCTGTCCATAAGCATCGAAGGCCGGGAGCCCGATTGAGGCTCCCGGCCCTATCCATTGCTCACAGATTCAAACTTTACCAGTGCCGGCCGGACCGGGATCTTGACTCTCCCGATTGCTGTATGTACAGTGAATCATAGGTCATCATAAATTCTTGGTGATGGAGTTCACCAACAACCGTTCTGCCGGTCGAACCATGACGCAGGACTGATAACTCCTACCAGAGGCCATCTGGTAGGAGTTTTTTGTTGAGCCAGCCACTCCCACTCACAGCCCCTCCTACCAATATTGTTTCACTCTCAGTCACCGTTGAGACGCGTGACCGTCGACGTGTATCACCGCGCCAGGATTGTTGCCTCTGTTGCGGAACCCTATTGGCAACGGCAAGGCCGTCTTCACGTCTCACGAAGGGAGGACGTCATGGATTTCAGAACTGCCATTCTGGCGTTGGTCTTGTTTGTGAGCTTGCTCATCTTTGGAATCGGCCTGTTCAGAGTTAGTTTTGGCGACGAGCCGCATTCGCCCGCCGTCGACATGCGGCAAGCCACACAAATTGTGCTGGAGCAGTTCCCACATGCCCGAATTCTGGAGATGGAGCTGGATACAGACGATGGTAGGTTAGTGTACGAAGTTGAACTAATCACCGCCGAAGGACAGAAAAAGGAGATACACATCAACGCCACGACGGGGCGGATCGAAAAGATCGAATATGATTGACGCTTCGCATAAGTGCCAGCGCGGTCCTGACATTCCTGGCGGGAGCGGAGCGTGACCTAATGACCCCACTATTAGGAGTTGAACGGTGGGACACTTCGTGCTGCTTCGACATGGCCAGTCACAATGGAATCTCGAAAATCGCTTCACCGGATGGATTGATGTGCCGCTATCGACAAAAGGCGGCGAGGAAGCATTGGCTGCCGCGCAGCAGCTGAGCAGGTACCGATTGGATCGGGCCTTTACTTCCAAGCTCGTCAGAGCAACTGACACACTAAGGATTGTATTAGCTGCCATCGGCCAAGGACGGATACCTATCGAGGAGAATCAGGCGCTGAACGAACGGATGTATGGAGATCTACAAGGGCTGAATAAAGATGAGACGGTCAATCAGTACGGAGCGAAGCAGGTAGAAGTATGGCGGCGAAGCTACGATGTGCGACCGCCAGGAGGGGAAAGCCTGAAAGATACCGCCGCGCGGGTCCTGCCCTACTATCAGGAACGGATTCAGCCTGCGGTGGAAAAAGGCGACACGGTGCTCATTGTCGCGCATGGCAATAGTCTCCGGGCGTTGGTCATGCATCTTGAAGATTTGTCATCCCAACAAATTGTGGATCTCACCATTCCCACAGGGGCTCTCGTCGTCTACGCCCTGGCCGACCAAGGCAAACTTGTCCGTCAGGATAGGGATGCTGCTTCACGTGCCAGGAAACTATGAGGAGCGCTGGACTTCCGGTGGTACAGCCGGTCTGCCTGCGTCCGTTGGCATGAGAGCTTGATGAATGGCCCGGAAGCGAGATGGACTGCTCGTAAGGCTTCCCCAATAGCCGAGCGGTATGCCTGACGCCGTAGAGTCGTGCAGAATCACGGTTCACATGTAGGCCCAGGCATTTTCCTTGAGCTTTATGAAAGGCATGAGACATGTTTCCTTCTTCCAACATCGCCACACGTCCTCTGTTTCAGAAAATTCTTGTCGCCAATGATGGTTCGGAAGGAGCCCGCAAAGCGCTCGTGACGGCCATCGAGTTGGTTCAAATCTATGAAGCCGACCTGCACGTCGTGACGGTGGAAGAGTGTCTGCCGCAACACCAAGGCTCGGTGGTCGGCGGTGAATTGCGACCCAAGCCGAAGGTTGCTGACTATTTACGAAGAGTACTAATCCAAGCTGGCTTGACTGCCACGGCGTCACGAGAGCGACTGACGCCGCATCTGCTTGCAGGTCATGAAGTGGAAGCAATCGTGACATTCATCGCGGAACACCAGTTTGACCTCTTGATCGTCGGCTTCATGGGCCACTCAAAGATCTTTGGTCAGGAGTGGGGCAGTACTTCTCAAAACCTCACGCGACTTGCGCCATGCCCCGTGCTGGTCGTGAAATAAGGAGCGATCATGAGGAACCTCATCAAGAGCGTCCGCGCTCTGGAGATTCTGGATTCTCGAGGGTATCCGACCGTTCGAGTGTTCATCGGACTTGAAAACGGGCGAGTGCTCGCTGCGTCGGTCCCCTCCGGCGCGTCCACAGGTATGCATGAAGCCGTCGAATTGAGAGATGGAGACATGGCGCGATACAGAGGCAAAGGCGTGCTCAAAGCGGTCGCGCATGTCAATGAGCGGATCGCGCCCAGTCTGATTGGCATGGACCCGACCAGCCAAGCCGACATCGATGGCCTACTGAGAGCCCTGGACGGCACACCCACCAAAGCCAATCTTGGAGCGAATGCAGTGCTGGGTGTGTCGATGGCGGTTGCCAGGGCCGGCGCAGAAGTGACCGGACTTCCCCTCCACATGTATTTGGCCGGTCCGACCTCGGCCCGGCTTCCAGTTCCGATGATGAATATTATCAATGGCGGGCGGCATGCCGACAACACGCTCGACTTTCAGGAGTTCATGGTCATGCCGGTGGGAGCGCCGACCTTCGCCGAGGCGCTGCGGTACGGCACCGAGACCTTTCACGCTCTTAAACAGATGCTGAAGGCCAAGGGGTATTCGACCGCGGTGGGTGACGAGGGCGGCTTTGCTCCGACCTTCAAGAGTAATGAGGAGGCCTGCGAATTGATCGTGGACGCAATCCAAGCCGCGGGGTACAGGCCGGGACGGGATGTGGCCATTGCGCTGGATCCGGCCGCCACCTCATTTTTTGACGGATTCCGGTATGACCTGTCGAAGTCTGGGAGTGGGGTCAAAACCAGCGCCGAGATGACGGCCCTCTATCAACAATGGATCGAACGGTATCCGATCGTCTCGATCGAGGATGGTCTGGCCGAGACCGACTGGGACGGGTTCCGCGCCCAGACCGCAGCGCTTGGGAGCCGTCTCCAGATCGTCGGTGATGACATTTATGTGACGAACCCGCAGTTCCTCACACGGGGGATTCGGGAACGAACGACAAACGCGGCGCTCATTAAGCTGAATCAGATCGGCACCGTGACAGAAACAATCGAAGCCGTGGCCTTATGCCGACAAGAAGGCTGGAACTTCGTGGTGTCCCACCGATCGGGCGAGACCGAGGATCCGTTCCTGGCCGACTTCGCGGTGGCGATGGGAGGTGGACAGATCAAGACGGGATCGGCCTGCCGCTCTGAGCGAATCGCGAAGTACAACCGATTACTAGAAATCGAAGCGGAGCTGGGAACAGCGGCACGGTTTGAGAATCCGCTGGTACCCCGTTAGGGCCAGAGAGATCAGTTCCTGCTCTCTCGTTTGGACGCATGGGCAGAAAATCAGCGCCCCTTTTCCGGAACATCCACTCACAAGCCTGCAAGGAGCACAGCCACGCATGACTGCCCAGCCTGGAACATCCTCAACAACTGCCCTGAAGTTTGTCGTGCTATTGGGCGTGGTGAGTCTCTTTGCAGATATGACCTATGAGGCCGCCCGCAGCATCAGTGGTCCCTATTTGGCGTTGCTGGGGGCAAGCGGCACAATTGTGGGATTCGTCGCCGGATTCGGCGAATTGATTGGGTATGGGCTCAGATTGGTCTCAGGCTATGTGGCAGACAAGTCTGGTCAATACTGGGGCATTACGATTGTTGGGTATGGCATTAATCTCCTCGCAGTGCCTCTTTTAGCATTGGCTGGGCACTGGGAAGTAGCGGCCTGTCTGATGATCGCTGAACGAATGGGCAAGGCGATTCGAACGCCGGCCCGTGACGCGATGCTGTCGCATGCAACCGCGGAAATGGGACGAGGTTGGGGCTTCGGTCTACACGAAGCGTTAGATCAAATTGGAGCCATGCTTGGGCCGTTGATCGTCGCGGCCGTGTTGTATTTTCGGGGCAGCTATCAGGCGGGGTTTGCGGTGCTAGCGATCCCAGCGGTGCTTGCGCTGAGCGTGCTGATGGCCGCGCGATTCTTGTACCCCACGCCCCGTGACTTGGAGACGGGAGTTGCTCAAATTGAAACTGAGGGCTTCCCTCGTGTGTTTTGGTTCTATCTCGCGGCTGCCACCCTGGTGGCAGCCGGGTATGCGGATTTTCCACTCATCGCCTATCATTTCGGAAAAACGTCCACGGTGCCGGACGTGTGGATTCCCGTCTTTTACGCCATTGCAATGGGCGTGGATGCCTTGGCCGCACTCATCTTTGGTCGACTCTTCGACCGCGGAGGCATCTCCATCCTTATTGTCGCCGTGCTCCTCTCTGCACTCTTCGCGCCGTTGGTCTTCCAGGGAGAGTTTTATGCGGCCATGGGAGGCATGATTCTTTGGGGTGTGGGCATGGGCGCTCAGGAATCCATCATGAGAGCCGGCGTCGCCGAGATGGTCTCTCCCAACAGACGCGGATCTGCGTATGGTGTTTTCTCGATGGGATTCGGACTGTACTGGTTTTTGGGCAGCGCCGTAATGGGGTGGTTCTACGATGTCTCAATCCCCTTGTTGATAGCCTTCTCAGTCGGGACACAACTGTTGGCCGTTCCGTTGTTCTTTATGGTTAGAAACCATGAAAGACGCGCATGAGGAAGGCCCTCGGCCACCATCGTCTGTGGTTCATCCTGCTTTTGGTAGGACCAAGCCTCGTGCTGGGCTCGTACGCGGGGTACATCCACGAGCAGGGCAATTTTCACGTCGTTGTGCCGGATCGGATGTACCGGTCTCGACAATTGGACAAGACAGAACTGATCCACTACCTCAAGACCTACCAGATTAAAAGTATTCTGAATCTTCGGGGAGTGAATGCGGGATCAGATTGGTATCAAGACGAGAAACGCGTCGCGCATGATCTCGGCATCTCGCACCAGGATTATGGTATCTCAGCCAACCGGGAGGTCTCCGATGAGGATCTCAAGGCCATCATGGACATTGTCCTGGACGCTCCCAAGCCCATCCTCATTCACTGTAAGTCAGGCGCGGACCGCACGGGACTGATTGCCGCGCTCTACCAATACGCGCAAGGAGAAAGGAGGGCCGAAGAGGCTGCCAGCCAGTTGTCCATTTGGTACGGGCATCTTCCATTCTTCTGGAATTCAACAGCTGCGATGGACCGGACGTTCTGGCAGTACGTCAGCACCCATGCCTGCCGATAAGCAAGCACCGCAGGGGAGCAATCGACGCGTTTATCCAACACTAAACGAGGAATGATGGGAAGTATCGCGGCGTGGTTTGGAATGATCCACAGCAAGATGACAGTCTTGTTTATGATCGTTTTCGTCTCGGGATGTGCGACCGAATCACGTCGACCGGAGGCACTCCTGTATCCCGGAGCCATTGAACGACGGTGCGGGCCTGAGTCGGGCGTGGAACAAACCGGCCTGCGAATGTCGTTGGTTCAGAAGTCCTCTCAGGGGAAGACCGACTTTGGCGCTGCGGATTGGCCTGCCGGTCGGTTTTCTCTGCAGAGCCAAGACATCGCAGACACCATTGGCGCCAAGGATCTTCTCACACAGATGGCCGCCCCTGAAGCCGAAGCGTCCCCGACTATGCCAGATTCGGCTATTCGGTTCCTTCTCCTGCGTCAGCAACTGTCGGATCGCATCTTACTAGGGGCTGTTCACAAATGACAAAGTTCTATACATTCTCGCTTTTGGGAGTTTGCGAGAATGGACCGGAAGATGTTGCGCGACGACCAATGGAAGCGAATCGAGCCGTTGTGCTCAGGCAAGGCCAGTGAGCGCGGGGTGACCGGGCGCGACAATCGCCTCTTTGTCGAAGCGGTGTTGTGGATCGCCCGCACGGGCTCGCCGTGGCGCGACCTGCCCCAGCACTTCGGCGCGTGGCACACGGCGTACATGCGCTTTTCCCGCTGGAGCAAGAACGGGGTGTGGGCACGGATGGCCGACGCACTCAAGCGCGACGCCGATCTGGAGCAATTGTTCGTCGACTCGACCATCGTGCGAGCCCACCAACACGCGACCGGCGCCCAAAAAAAGCAGGCGATCAAGCCATCGGACGGAGCCGGGGTGGGCTGAGCACCAAAATTCATGCGGCGGTCGAAGCCTTGGGGAATCCCTTGCGCGTGCGTCTGACCGCTGGGCAAATGGCCGACATGACCGAAGCGGCGGCCCTCATCCAGGGGATTGAAGCGCAATGCGTCATCGCCGACAAGGGCTACGATGCCGATGCCTTCGTCGATCTCATTGAAACTCAGGGGGCACAGGCGGTGATTCCACCGCGCAGTCATCGTCTGACGCAGCGGGTCTATGATCGTCACCTTTATAAAGACCGCCACCTCGTCGAGCGCTTCTTCTGCCGACTCAAGCAGTTCAGGCGCATCGCCACACGCTACGAGAAGCTTGCGCAGAACTTCATGTCTATGCTCAGTCTGGCTTGTGCCTGTATTTGGCTGGCATGATCGCTACCATGCAATTGTTAACACACCCTAGCACTGCTCGACGTGAAAAGTGCTGCAGCCGAAGCGAACTGTGAGGAAAAACGAGCTGACCAGCTGGCAGATCAGATGCAAGAAAAACGAGAGGCCCGGGCTAGACGTCTCACAATCTTCGGTGTTCTTGGAGGCGGACTGGTCGGAATCCTCTCGGGCGGGTTGGCTGCAGTTGATCCTTCATCGATGGCCGGGGGCCTTGCAGCCATAGCGGCAGGTGTCGTGGCATCTGCTTTCGGCGCTGCAGCTCTGTTCGATGACCCGCGATACGACTTTCAGCATGGCCGAAATCTCTTACGGGAGGTGTGGGAAGGACCAGATGAGCCTTCACTCTTTCCCCAGTCGGTGTGGCGCTTTTTGAACCGGCCCTTGCGGGATGACCCAGCACAGCGCTCGTTGCGTGAGACGCTGATCGCCCGCTGGCACCAGGATGGCAGGCTTGGCAAAGCCGGGTCGGACACCGAGCGGCGGCGCATGGCACTGTTCTTCGGCCGGGGCGGTTCTTACGACATTGAGGATCTCCGAGCGCGTGCCGCGATGATGGATTTGCTCGAAGCCGAGGTGGATCTCATGAGCCACGATCTCGAACGACTCATGCAAAACACACTATCACTAGGAGCCCCATGATGAGGCTGCGCATTTCTGATCGTCGATCTTCACCATTATGGGCTCGAGGCAGAATACGACGCCTGTCGTCTTCAGGGGTGGATTGGTGTGGTCATAAGCTTCCTTATGAATTCCGCATGGTAATCGTGAGGCCTGATTTTCTCAGTTTGATATCGCCTTGACAGGCATCGCACTCCAAGGTATGGTCAAAGCACGGTGAAGGAGTTCACCGCGAAACGCCGCCAGGGACACACCCTCGTGGCTGATGACTCCTACGGCATAGCAAGCTGTGGGAGTTTTTTTGTGAGGGATGGAGAGATGGTCCAGTACCTGAGTACACGAGCTGAGCGGATTCGCACAGCGAGCACTGTGCGAATTTGATTTTATGCAATCGATCATTGTCGGAAACCAGCTCCCAGCGAGTGATCAAGCAAGGACTGATTTTTGCTTCCAATTTAAGCGGATGTTTGTAACCAATTTGAGTGCGTGAATAATGTTGATGGAATCGTGGTCCTGCATGTGTAGGTAACGAGCGCAACTCAGTGTGACAGGGTGATGGAGTTCACCCGAATTGCCGGTACGAGCCGGCTGATGACTCCTATCAGCGAATGCGCTGGTAGGAGTTTTTTTTTGCAGAAGCGGAGAGACAAGGTGGAGGAAGGGCTTCGAGGTGCCCCGAAGTCATGGCATCCCCGGTTCCTCCCGAGGATGTCCCTCCACCCCTTAATCATGACTTCTATGGCGTTGGTCCGTCGTGCAGATACGCAATGCGTTGCATCACGTTCCGTTCGTGATACCCCTCGAACCGATAGTCTGTCGCAAAAGGTGGAGTAACTGATGTCGGTTCTCGCTACGCCTCGCTTGCACGGATGGCGGTTTGTGCTGTTCACCCTCCTGCTTGGACTTGGGCATATGATCATCCTCTTTAATGCAGGGGCTTATACCGCGCTGTCGCCCCATACGGCTGGCGACCTCGAAGGGGTATCGCCCAGCTTTGCATCCTGGGCGACGACAGATTTTATGATTGCGCTGGCGTTGGCCTTTCCCATCGCGCGGTGGCTCTCGCATCGCTATGGGGATGTCCGTGTCTATATCGGAGCCTTCATTGCCTTTGCCCTGGCCTCCTTGGCCTGTGCCCTGAGCGAGAGCCTGTGGCTATTTTTACCCGGCCGAATGCTGCTCGGATTGTCTGGAGGCCTGACCCTGTCGATCGGGCAAACCCTCTTGCTGGATGAATACCCCGATCGGCTCAAATCTGTCGGGCTCGGCCTGTGGGGAGTGTTTGCCCTGCTGCCCTTTACGATTGGCCTGGCACTGGGTGGATGGATCGCAGACGAACTCGGGTGGCGGTACCTCTTCCATTTCAACACCCTGGCTGCACTCGCCATTGCGGGCATGGTCGGCTATTTGCTTCGCCATCGCGGATGCGACTCTCGACGCACGGCATTTGACGTTGTGGGATGGATGCTCTTGGCCGTGGTACTGGTTGGCATTCAAACCATCCTCAACCAGGGCAATGATTTTGATTGGTTCGACTCGCCCTTTCTTACGACTGTGTTGGGTGTCGTGCTCATCTCTATCCCTGCCTTTGTTATATGGGAGCTGGGAACGCCTGATCCCGCCGTGGATCTTCACCTATTCAAGCACCGTAATTTTGCACTTGGGGTGCTCATCCTGAGTGCCGGATTCTTCTGTCTCCAAGGGCTGCTCTCCATGTTCGTCGTACAGCTTCAGCTGTTGATGGATTACTCGTCCTCATTGGCCGGGATGGAATTTCTCCCCATGATGCTGCTGGGAATGCCCATGCTCATGGTGGCACACGTCTACTCCATTTCCCATCGATTCGATGCGCGTATTTTCGCGTCCCTGACCTGTGTGGGGTTCGCGGGAACGTTTTATTGGATCGGGCTCTTTGATGAACCCCATTCGTTCGACCAACTCTTCTGGCCCATGTTGTTGGAAGGCCTGTTCCTGGGATCGTTCTTTATCCCGCTGAATATGCTGACACTCCACGGCTTACCTCAACATCAAATCCTCCACGCAGCAGAAACCGCCACGCTGTTCAGAATTGCGGCCGGAGGGTTCGGCATCAGCGGGCAGGGGATTGTCCTCTTTCGTCGCACGCCCTTTCACCAGCTCCATTTGGCTGACCATTTCGGTGGACGGGTGTTCACCTCGTTCGACCCCTTGCAGGGGGTCTCGACGACTCTCCGAGAGGTAGGATTCAATTCCACCACGGTGGCCCCGAAACTTCTGTCTCTGATGAAGCAGCAAGCCGCCATTCTGTCCGTGAATGATGCGTTTCTTCTGTCGAGCTATGTGTTTCTAGTATTGGCTGTACTGGTGTGGATGGCCTCTCCCACGCGCTATGCCGGTGTGATAGGCCGGAACGATTGGCAGGAACGGCAAGCCGAAGAATTGATGGAGGAAGTATGAGGCCAGAGATTGCCCTGACACAGGTCTGTTTGCTCTCAGGGTGGCTGTTGCTGGGGAGTAGCTGCGCCTGGATTCCAGCGAGAGAGCAACCGGTCGAATATCTCGAGCCGCCTGAGATGACGGAAACACTCGCGGAGGTACGAGAACGCCTGGAACATTGGCCCGATGAACGGTGGTGGCAGGAGTTTGGCAGTCCAGAACTGAACGAAATCATGGAAGGTGCGCTCAAGGACAACCCGGGGCTCAAGGTGGCGAGCGCACGGTTGCACGAGGCACAAGCCCTCGTCCGTGTTGAAGGCGCACGACTGCTGCCGTTCTTGGACGCCGACGCGTCGCTCACGCACGAGCGGGTGTCCCAACGCGGCGTCTTTAATGCCCTCAGCCAAGGAAGAGTGTCCGGCGCTCATGTGCTCTTGGGAATCATCAATCCCCTCAGTTTCCGGTATGAGTTTGATTTTTGGGGAAAGAATCGAGCCTTACTGCATGCGGCCCTGGGTCAGGCGGCAGCCGAGGAGGCCGAGCGTGCCGAGGTACGACTGAGGTTGACGACGGCCGTTGCCAGAGCCTATTTCCGTGCGTTGGCTTTCCAGCAACAACTTGATCTGGCTAAGGAGCTAGTACGTGTCCGTCGTGATTTACGACAACTTGCCGAAATCCGGTTTCAATTTGGCTTAGAAAATGAACTGGCGGTGCAGCAAGCCATTACCGAGTTGGAGAGCGCCCACAAACGTGAGGCCGGTGTTCGCGACCAATTCGACGTCCAACGGTACTTGCTGGCCCGCCTCAGCGGAACTGGCTCAGATGCTATTCAGCGCCTGATCGTTCGACCGATGGCGATTCCGCGAGGGATGCCACTTCCTGCTCAACTGCCGATCGGCTTGCTGGCGCATCGACCCGATCTGGCAGCAAGCCTATATCGCGCTGAGGCTGCGGCCAAGCGTGTGCAGGTTGCAAAAGCTCAATTCTTGCCGAGCATCGACCTCACAGGCTTCGTCGGCTTTAATGCTGTGGTACTTACGAAAGGAGCCAGTCAACTCGGCAATCTGCTGTTCTCGGGACAGAGTTTTGCCTATGGGATCGCGCCGGGCCTCCGTCTGCCCTGGTTCGAAGGAGGCCGGCTGCGGGGAGAATTGGCCGCGACCAGAGCCGACTATGATGGCGCGGTCGAATTATACAACCAGACATTACTCGATGCGGTTCGCGAGGTCGCCGCCAGCCTGAGTGCTTGGCAGGCGACACGCGATATCGTTACCGCTCATCGGCGACTTCTCGTGGCAGCGGGCAAGGACTGGCGTCTGGCGAAAGTTCGTCTAGTGGGCGGATTAGATGATGACCGTGACGTGCTGCGGCACCGCCATCCCGTTCTTGAGCAAGAATACGCCTTGAGGGTCCTGGAAAGTGATCAATTGGTAGCGATGGTGGATCTCATCGAGGCGTTAGGAGGCGGCTACCACAACCCTGACATCAATCTGAAATCGGAACACCCATGACGACTGACGCACGCAGCAGTGATCATAACATCCTCCGCGTCACCCGCAATAAGCGGCTCCTGCTCTTGGCCCTCGCCGTCACCGCGGCCGGTCTTTCTTATGGAGCCTATTGGTGGGAAGTTGGTCGGCTGCGCGTGGAAACGCACAATGCCTTCGTCGCCGGTAACCTCGTGCCCGTCACGGCGCAAGTGTCCGGCGTCATCACCGATGTGCGGGCCGAGGAAACGCAGTATGTGAACGAAGGAGACCTGGTCATCACCTTAGATGCGAATGAAGCGGCGGCGGCGCTCGGGCAAGCTCGAGGTCACCTTGGCGAAACCGTTCGGCGGATTGCGGCGCTCTTTATTACGAAGCGGCAGCTCGCGGAACGATTGGAGGCCCGTACCGCTCGACTCGATGTCATCCGTCATGACATGACGCGCTATCAGTATGTGGCGCCGCACGGGGCCGTCGCGAAACAGATTGTTCAAAATGCCCAGGATCAACTGCGGGCGCTGGAGGCAGACGTCCGCGAAGCACAAGCCGAGGTGGACGCGCTTGACGCACAGGTGGGGAGGACCACGGTGATGGAGCACCCGGCCGTGGAATTGGCGAAGCACCAGTTTATTGAGGCGCATCTCCGGTATGCCCGGCAGCAGATTCGGGCCCCCGTAGCCGGGTATGTGGCCAAGCGAAAAGGCCAGGTCGGCGATCGCGTCGCTCCCGGTGTCACCCTGATGACGATCGTCCCGCTGGAGCACCTCTGGGTCGAGGCGAATTTGCGCGAAACGGAACTCGAGCGAGTTCGACCCGGACAGCCAGCTCTCGTGCATGTCGATCTCTATGGGCGACGCTACACGTATCACGGCACCGTTGAAGGAGTAGTGCCCGGTGCCGGCAGCGTCTTCGCCACGCTGCCGCCGGACAATGCGACGGGCAATTTCATTCATATCGTGCAACGCATCCCAGTTCGGATTTCATTGCTCAGAGAAGAACTCCTGGAACAGCCGATCCGCCCAGGATTATCAACCGTCACCCAGATCGACGTCCGAGAATCTGGGCAGTCGATATGGTCGTCGCTGACCAACACGTCCACCGAGGAGTATCACACCGATCTCTACGCCGAAGAGTTACAGAAGGCAGAGATTCTGGCACAGGAAACGATGCAGAAAAATGTGCCCATACCATGAGATGTGTATGAACCACGCATACTACAATCATGTCCCGAATCACGACGAGGAGGATCAGAAATGAAATCCGCTATTCTCTATGCGGCAGTATGGATCACGATCGGCAGCGTGTCGACCATCGCGCAGAGTCATGCAGCTGACACAGAGCAGGCCGGTCAAGGAGGCCGATCAGAACCGAGGTCTGACCGACATCAAGAAGGAGTACGACACGATTCACGAGCAAAGGAAAGCCGTGAGTTCAGCCCACAGTCTCATGTCCCGCCCAGAAGCCCGGATCTTGGGGTGCCCACGTCCCCTCTTTCACCGTCTACTTCAGGACCCGGGTCAGGATTGCTGGGATTGGAAGCAGGGCCCGGGCTGGCCCAACGCAGAGCCATTCAGGAGACAGGGTCTAATCTCTCTCCACGAGATGCCGGGAGGCGATAGGACGATTCACTTGGAATACATTCCCAGCAGGGCGCAAGGGGAACCGAGAACAAATGACTTCATCGTCAACAGAGGAGGTGCTAGGTGTTCCGGGCTAGGTCGAATTGGACAAGAAGGTGGATGGCGGCTAAGCAGCTGGAGCGACGTGGTACCGTCAGGCCGATGTCATGCGCGCGTGCGATCGCTCTGCTCGTGGCCCTTCTGGCGGGCTGTGCTTCGGAATCCAGTGATTGGGCGACAGGGCCTCGGTCCGTAGAAGCCACGCGTGCGATGGAATTAGCGTATCACTATCGTGAGCAGGCTCTGACGTTGAGTAGATTGGCAGATGCATTCGAGTGGGAACCGCGAGGGGAGGCGCTACACAATGTTGCTTCTGCTGAGGACTCCAGCAGACGTGCGCACATTCAGTATCTTAGGATACAGGCTGCTTCCGCCTTTGAGCGAGCTCGTGTGTACAGAGAGCAGATTCCTCATAATCAAGTTTACTAAATGACGTGGAAAGTCTTTGGCGAATCCTGAAAGAGTATGTTAGTCCCGCATCGCACCACACTCACCTACGGGATGGAACTACTGGCAGACATCAGCTATGCCGTGTCAAGTTTGCTCGCGCCATGATTCAAGTCCTGCTAGGCGTGGTGTTGCCTGTGAGCAGCAGCAAGAAGGTTGGAAGCACAATTACCACCAGCGGCACTTGAACCAGAAGACCAGAGATAATGGCAATCGCCAGCGGCCTCTGCATGGCCGACCCCTCGCCAATGGCCAAGGCTAATGGCAGCAGGGCGAGGATGGCGGCCAATGTCGTCATGGTAATGGGACGAAGTCTGTTTAATCCGGCTTGGATCAGCCGCCCTTTTCGGTCCACACAATCACGCAGGTCTTGATACTCGGAATGGTAGAATATTCCCACCTCTGTGACGATCCCGAGCACCATGGTGAGTCCCATCAGCGAGGTGACATTGAGTTCCGTGCCGGTCCACCACAATCCGATAAATACCGCAGGAATGGTGAGGAGCGTTGTGAGCAGCATGACGGCTGCGACTCGTAGGCTCTCATACAAAAAGAGAAGGACGACAAACACGAGCACGGCCGCCGAAAGGAACACCGCCAGTAATCCCCGAAACGCCGTCTGTTGCTCCTGATACAGGCCGCCAAGATGGTAATACACGCCTTTCGGCAGGAAGCCAGGCCGGTCCAACCGTTCGGTCATCTCCCGAATCGTACTGCCAAGATCTCGTCCACTGATGCGAGCTGTGACCGGGATCATGGTCTTCAGATCTTCTCGTGTCGTCTGTGGCTGGCCGGTCATCGCCTCAATCGTCGCAACTCGCTTTAGGGGAAACAGATGTCCGTCTGGTGCCCGCAGTCGTAACATTCCAAGGTCACGCGCGGTCGCTCGGTTCCCTTCGGGGACCCAGACACGGACCCCGGTCATTTTGACGCCCTGCTGCACGTATGTCGTGACGGTGCCAGTCACGTAATCATTTAGCATGAGCGTCACGGCGTCCGGCGAGAGTCCCTCCAAGGACGCTTTCGCTCGGTCCACTCGAATCTCCAACGCGTCACCGGCGACCACCAGGCCGTTCTTGACTTCCACAATCCCGCGGACGTTGGCAATCGTGTCTGCTACCTGACCAGCCATTTCCCTGAGGAGACGAACGTCATCCGAAAACAATTTTATTTCGATCGGCTCTGGAACGGCGGTGAGGTCCCCAATCAGGTCTTCCATCAACTGAGCCATTTCAATTTGGAGACCCGGAATCTGGTGCTCGATCCGCTGTCGGACCTCGTCCATGACGTCGTGGATGGGCCGGCGAGGCGGCGGCGTGAGACGCACGAACAGATCGCCGTTGTTGGCCTCCGTCAACCCGCCGCTCAACCGCAGACCGGTACGGCGGGAGTATGTCTGCACTTCGGGCGTCTCGCGGAGGATCACCTCGAGTTGACGCACGAGGCGATCGGTCTCGCTGATCGACGTCCCGGAGGGCGCCAAATAGTCCAGCACAAAGCCGCCTTCATCCATGACGGGCATAAACCCGGAACCGATCTGGCGATAGCCGGCCCAGCCGAGGGCCAATAACGGGACGAGTACCACTGCCAGGAGCCAGGGATCGCTCAACATGCGCGTCATGAGCGAGGTGTACCCCGCGTGGAGTCGAGCGGTCCAGGTCCCACCCGTGTGGGGCTCAGCATCTTTCTCTCGGAAGAAGTGTAACGCCAGTAACGGGACGGCGAGCCAAGCGATGAGAAAGGAAATGACCAGGCTGGCGGCCATCGTGAGCGATAAGGCTTTGAAAAAGGCGCCGGTGACGCCCGATAAGAAGGCCAGTGGAGCAAAGATAATGATCGTCGTGGCGGACGAGCCGACGAGCGGCCGCGTGAATTCTTGCGCGGCCGTGAGGACACGGTCTCGCCACGGTCCGATCCCACCCTGCAGCCGACGGATCACATGTTCGATCATGACGATGGCATCGTCGATGATCAATCCGACGGCGGCGGCCATACCGCCCAGCGTCATGATGTTAAAGCTCATATTCAGCACAAACAGCAGTAGAATCGTGACCGCTAACACGGTCGGTACCGTGAGGGCGGCAATGAGTGTCGCTTTCGCGTTTCTGAGGAACAGCAGAATGACCAGCGACGCCAAGATGATTCCCATCATGACCGCATCCCGCACACTGGAGACTGAGGCGAGAATTAATTGACTCTGATCGTACCAATTGACGACCCGCACGCCAGCGGGGAGCTGCTTCTGAAGGTCGGTTAACGCGTGCACCACGTCACGGGCGATCGTGACCGTGTTCCCACCGGGCTGTTGGTAGACCTGAAATAACACGGCATCTCGGCCGTCCGCCGTGACCCGCGTCCATTGCGGCACGGTGCCAAGCGAGATGGTGGCAATATCCTCGAGGAGGATCATTCCATCGGGCCCAGAACGGATGATGGTCTGCTCGAGTTGCGCCAGATCTTGGAATTGCGTGTTGAGGGTGACCAGATAGAGCTTGAAATGATCTTCCAGTCGTCCAACCGCCGTCACCACATTGGTCGCGGACAGCGTCCTGGCGAGATCATTGAGCGTCAATCCAAACGAATCCAACTTAACCGGATCGACCATCACCTGGTATTCCGCGGCGGCGCCTCCGAGCACCCCGATGCGAGCCACCCCGGCAATAGTGGAGAGCACCGGTCGCACCTGATACAAGGCCAGGTCATGCAGTTCGGTCAGGGAATGCCGATCAGAGATTAGGCTATAGCCCAGAATTGGAAACACGGTCGGATCCATCCTCCGAACCTCAATCACCGTGTTCGGTGGAAGCGATCCACGGACCTGATTAATGCCTGATTCAATCTGCAACATCGCCGACACCATGTCCTCGCCCCAGCCGAACGTGATGGAGAGCTCGGCACTGCCACGGCTGGTGGTCGAACGCACATGGCGGACACCCGGCACGGCCCGGACGGCCTCTTCGACAAGGCGCGTCACCTCAATGGCCATGCGGTCCACAGGCCGATTGCCGGCCTCAATTCCAACTTGAATCCGGGGGAAGCTCACATGCGGAAAGAGGCTGACCGGCAGATTGAAGCTTGAGGCCAGGCCCGCGAGCCCGAACGCCAACACGAGAAACAGGATAGATCGACGGTGAGTCTGGACCCAGCGCGCCACATTCATCGGGGCACGTCCACGTCAACCGCCATGCCATCTCGCAATTGATTCTGTCCGACGATGACGATCTGCTGTCCCTCATGCAAATCATTGCCGCGGACTTCCAGCTGCTCTCGATTCTCCAGCCCGGCTTGGACAACATGACGTCTGGCGCGCCGCTCATGCACGCTATACAAGACCAAGTGTCCCTCCTGCTGGAGTACGGCACTTCGCGGGACCACGAGGCCTTCCTGGGAGGCAATAATGATCTCGCCGCGCACATACTCATTTAAGAGCAGACGGTCCTGTGGTCCGGGCGCCGCTAGGACCTCGACCAATCGAGTGACAAGGTTGACCTGCTGCGTTACCACGCGAATGTCGCCGTCCATCGGCACACCGCCTGTCTCATGGACGGGAAATAACCGGACGCGCTGACCCTTTGTGAGCAATCGACGGTCTTCTTCCTCCACGCCAAACCGGACCAGGATATGTTGATCGTCGATCATTTCCACTAATGAGCCCCCAGGAGGGACAATTTGTCCTTGGCGGACATGAACCAGACTAATGACGCCCGCCGTTGCAGCCCTGAGGACCTGAGACCGTCCCGCCCCACGCCGTTCAAGACTTTCTGTCCGCAGTGTGGCGGCATGTAGATGTTGCGCAGCCTGCAAGAGATCCTGCTTAGTGGCCAGATTCATTGTGAGGCGTTGCTGCACCAGCTTGAATTGGTCCTTCGCCGTCTGTTGTTCTTCCCGTGCTCCATCCAGGAGCAGCTTGGTCTCGTGGCTTGGCTCGATTTCAATCAGAGGCGTGCCGAGTTCCACTACTCGGCCGGCCGTCACCAAGACTCTCTGGACTCGGCATTCATAGGGCACGCTGAGGGTCTGCGACTCATCTGGTGCAGGCAATGTCGACCCGTACACCGTCAATGTTTCTTCGATAACCAGGCGGCGGAGATCCATGATGGTCACCTTGGCGACAGGTTCGTGCGGCTCGGCCGTCGGTCCATCATGTGCTGCCGTGTCGCCAGTTTTGTGAGAGGTGACAAAGAACGAGGGCCAATAACTGAGGCCGACGCCGATCACTCCTGCGACGACCAGGATCACAGGAACCTGTTTCCACTGGAGGGATGTCATGGGATCTGATGCTCCTCCCTGGGGCGTCGAGCGGGAGTGGGTTGTATGGCCTGGATCCGGTAATACCCCGTCTCCAATTCCAAGGTGATGAGCGTATCAATGAGCTGCTGTTGGTAGGTCAAGTTTTGGATTTGGTTGGCGGTCAGATTGATGAGCGCATTGTAATAGAGCACAACGGTGGCTTGTCCCTGACGCAGCGCCTCTCGCAAGGTTACGACTAGCTTTTGCAAGATGGGTTTGCCGGCCTGGGTTGTCGCGACCTGGTCATTCAGCCATTGGATCGTCACGAGCAACTTGGCGATATCGTTGCGTGTTTGAAAGACGCGATTGGTGTATTCGTCGAACAGCTTTTGCCTCGTCGCCCGTTCGATCGCGATGTTTCCTTGATTGCGGTTGAAGATCGGGAGATCGGTTGAAATTTGAGGTCCCGGCCGGTAAAAATTTCCCAGATCTCGCACATCGTAGAAGCCAATCGTGATATTGGAGAACTGGCTGAGAATCGCCGCGCGCACGGTCGCTTCCTGGCTGGCATAGCCTTGGCGAAGGGCCACCAAATCCAGCCGACGATCTTCTAACCCATCCAGCAACCACTCAAGCGTAGGAGGGACGAGCCGAGCCGGAAGAACAACGGTGCGTTCGAGCGGGATGGCACTGTCTGGGGGCAGGCCTAAGAGTCGATTCAAGACCAGCTGTTGCTGACGCACCTGCTTCTCGATTTCAAGCATATTCGTGCGCGCATTGTTATGGGCCGTTTCGGCCGCGGACAGCTCCAAGCCCGTGAGGATGCCGCGTTGCAGGGCCTGACGCATTTGCGTGACGTTGTCCGTCAGGAAATCCGAGAGCTCAGTGGCCAGCTGTGCCTGATAACGAAGGGTCAATAACCGATAGGCCGCCAATTTGGCCGCCTGGGCCACTTGCCATTCCTGCCAGGCGATATCCAGATCCACCGCCTCGGCCCGCGCTTCGGCGGCGTCGACCCGCGCGCCACGGTTGATGAGCGTTTGTAAATCCCACAACACGGTCCCTCCAAATTCCGTGACCGTCCCCACGGGAACCGCGCCGGTCGGGATCGACATAAAGTAGGTGAGGCGCGGATTCGGTAAGATGCCGGCTTGGAGGACTTGCCCTGCCGCAATGGCTCGTTGATCGCGCACGGCCCGCAATCCAGGATTTGCTAGGACAGCGAGCACCGCGGCTTCGTCGGGTGATAGACCATCTCGGTCATCAAAGTCGAGGGGCTTGAGAATGGGATGGTGAAACTCTTGTGCGGCGATACGGATCCGAGTCATGTTGGGCGTCTCTTCGGCCGCATCGGAAGACAGCGGCAGGGCGTGATAGCCGGTGCAGGCCGATAAGACCGTCCAGAGCGCAACTCCGAGAATGACAGGGACGAATGATATCGGCATGGTCGTTCAACCCTACCGCACCCAGTTAACCCCAGAGTGATCCGAACATTACCGTTTGGTCATGTAGCGCTCACGGCTTGCTTGGCACAGAAAACCGAAGGAGAATGCGAGGTGCACGGTAGCGAAAAACCCAGAATCCGACGCTACTCATTCTCGGGAGATCGCAGGTGAGGGTCCTTATCGTAGACGACGATATGCGCACGGCCTCGTTTATTCTCAAGGGGCTGAGGCAAGCCGGGTTTGTGGTCGATCATGAAGGCGACGGCCAAGACGCGCTACACAGAGCCTTGGCCGAACCGTACGATGCCGCGGTGATTGACATCATGCTCCCGTCCTTAGACGGTCTGTCACTCGTCCGCGAACTGCGCCAACGGAGAGTGCGACTTCCCGTCCTGATCTTGAGTGCGAAGGGGTCCGTGCAGGATCGAGTGCAAGGACTATCTGATGGTGGTGACGATTATTTGACGAAGCCGTTTGCGTTCTCGGAGCTTCTGGCACGGCTTCAGGCCTTGGTCCGACGGGCACAAGGGATTTCCGAACCGGCCCGACTCCTGGTGGGGAACCTGTCAGTCGATCTGCTCACCCGTAAAGTGTTTCGTGGTGACCGATTCATCGACCTACAGCCTCGGGAATTTGCCCTCCTGGAATATTTGACGCGCAATCAAGGACGCGTGGTGTCAAAAACGATGATTATGGAGCACGTCTGGAATTACAACTTTGATCCCGAGACGAACATTGTTGAAGCGCGAATCTGCCGTTTACGTGAGAAGATCGACCGTGGACCGGATCCCAAGCTGATTCACACGGTGCGGGGCATCGGGTATGTTCTGCGAGAATAGCATGCGTAAGATCTATCGGTCGCTGACCTTTCGATTAACGCTCTGGTACGCCGTCGTTTTTGCCGTTTCCCTACTGTCGATGCTGCTGGTCGTGTATCTGATGCTTGCCCAGCGGATGGACACACGCATCGATGAATTGCTTCTCTCCGATGCCCTGGAATTCAAACACCTCTACCGGTTATATGGCATAGAAAACATGGAGGCAGAATTCGCCCGAGAAGCCGAGGTGGCTGGGACTGACCAGGTATTCTTTCGTCTCCTCTCGCGTAATGGAAGCCAACTGCGGGCGTCCGACCTCCATGCTTGGAAAGAGGTTCCTGTGACGCAGTCGATACTGGACCACCTCGCCCCGGATCAACCGGCGTTCGAGACGGTGAGAGTCCCCGGCCAGCCCCATCACGTGCGCGTGGTCTATTTCCTCGCGGCAGAAGATCAGAATGTTCTGCAGGTGGGATATTTGCGCCGGGATGATGAGCGCTTCTTGGAAGAGTACCGACACATATCCGTGGCTGTGATCTTGGCCGGTATTTTCTTGGCGGCCTCACTCGGGTGGTTTATGGCCCGGCGTGCGCTGGGGGGAGTGGAACACGTGACCGAAACCGCAAGAGTTATCGGAACAGGGGATTTCGCTCGGCGGGTTATTGTGAGTAATCGAGGCGATGAAATTGATCACCTCGCGGTCACCTTCAACATGATGCTGGATAAGATTCAGTCTCTGATTGTGGAGTTAAAGCAGGTAACCAGTGATATTGCGCATGATCTGCGGAGCCCGATTACACGGATTCGCGGCATGGCGGAGACGACGCTCCTTGAGGACACGACCATTCCAGCGTATCAAGAGATGGCGGGTCTCGTCGTGGAAGAAAGTGATCGGCTCGTCGCCATCATTAATTCCTTGCTTGAAATTGCGGAGGCGGATGCGGGAGTCGCCCAGTTGGCCAGGAGCGACTTTGATATGACCGGGATGGTACAGGATGCGGTCGAACTCTTTCGGCCGGTCGCAGAGGATAGGGCAATTACGTTCCAAGTGACGGTCCCTTCAAGTCGTGTCATCCACACAGGCGATAAGGGGAAACTCCAGCGTGTTCTGGCCAATCTGATCGATAATGCGCTCAAATACACCGGACCCGGCGGCCGCGTTCTCGTCTCCGTTGAAGACGAACCGGCTCACGTAAAAGTTTCCGTGGCAGACAACGGAATAGGGATCGAAGAACACGACCTTTCCCATATCTTTGACCGATTTTATCGTGCTGATCGGAGCCGCTCGACCTGCGGAAATGGACTGGGTCTCAGTCTGGCCCAGGCGTTTGTCAAAGCACATCAAGGCCACATTGAGGTCGAAAGTTGCATAGACAAAGGCAGCACGTTTTGTATCGTGCTGCCACACTGATAGGACCTGACACACTTGGCTTCACATCCTGGCATAACCCTCAGGGAATCTTTCGGTCATATCTAAGGAAGGTCTGATTTATTCTTCGCCCGTGATGTGCTAAGGGGTAGCGCAGCACTGAACTGGAGGCGCCCCCATGCCGCAGCAGACATTTGCCGAGGTCTCGTTCGAACAGTATCGCAAGCCCACTCGCCGCGAGCGGTTCCTCGCCGAAATGAACCGCATCGTGCCGTGGGTGGAATTGGTGGCAGCAATCGAGCCGGTCTATCCCAAGGCCGAAGGCCCAGGGCGTCCGCCGGTGGGCGTCGAACGCATGCTGCGCCTCCATTGTCTGCAACAGTGGTTCAACCTGTCGGACCCCGCGGTGGAGGAGGCGCTGTACGACTCGCGCACCCTGCGGCAGTTCGTGGGTATTGATCTGGGCCGCGAGCCTGTGCCGGATGAGACGACGATCTGCAAGTTTCGGCATCTGTTGGAAACCCA
The DNA here is from genome assembly GCF_905220995.1 of Nitrospira defluvii. NCBI lineage: Bacteria > Pseudomonadati > Nitrospirota > Nitrospiria > Nitrospirales > Nitrospiraceae > Nitrospira > Nitrospira defluvii. The sequence goes on along the minus strand of NZ_CAJNBJ010000017.1, from coordinate 226,534 downwards.
CCAGTTGGGCAAGCAGCTTTTTGCGCAGATCGGGGAGTATCTGGCGAAGCAGGGCCTGCAGGTGAGCCGAGGGACCATCGTGGATGCCACCATTATTGCGGCGCCCAGTTCGACGAAGAATCGCACGAAGGAACGGGATCCAGAGATGCATCAGACGAAGAAGGGGAACCAGTGGTATTTCGGCATGAAGGCCCATATCGGCGTGGATAGTCGGACCAAACTGATTCATTCGGTCGCGGCCACGGCGGCCAATGTGCATGACAGCCAGATGTTGCCCCAGTTGCTGCATGGGCAGGAGACCCGCGTGTGGGGGGATGCCGCCTACAGCGGGCAACGCGACGTGATTCAGCACCACGCGCCCCATGCCCAGAGCTTCATCGAGGCCAAAGCCCATCGTCATCGGCCTCTGAGTGAGGACGAGCGGGCGAGGAACCGGACGAAGTCGAAGGTGCGTGCCAAAGTCGAGCATGTGTTCTTGGTGATCAAGCGGATCTTTGGATGGGCCAAAGTCCGCTACCGCGGGCTGGCGAAGAACACCCACTGGCTGTTCATCAGCTGCGGCTTGGCGAATCTGTATGTGGCACGACGGCAGCTATTGGCAGAGGCCTAGCGGATGGGTGAGTGAACGGGGGCGCGGGCGGCCAGATGGCAGGCAAACCCCGATACAGACGCGCTCGGACCAGCGGATTCTCCGCTGATTGCCCGTGTTGATCCATCCAGAAACAGATTTCTTCGTGCAAACGTGAATTAATCAGACCTTCCCTAAGGCATCAGGTCATGGCCTGATGCAGGTTCAATATAACTGCTGGTAACGACATCCAAGATTTGTCGTCTTTCCTTGTACGATCAAAACATATGTTCTTAATGATTGCGGGTGAAGCCGCCCAGTCCGGCGACAGGCCGGACGGGTGGAAAAGTCCTCGTCTCAGTAACACGTAGGGCCATGGATACACCGGGGGTACCCCGGTCAGAACATACGCGATTCACTTAGTCTCACTGGTTAAAGCAGAAAATGGATTATTGCCAATGACGGTGCAATTGACTCCTTGCATGGTAAGTATTAGAGTCTGCTGCTGATGAGTCGTCGAAACCCATTTTTCATGCGGATCATCTGGAGCCTGCTCGCGGTATGGCTCTTTTTCGGCAGTGTGGCGTTCGTTGAACAAATCAATAGCCTGCTGGAAACGAGTGATCAAGATGAACAAGCACTCTCACAACTGGTCTTTACTCTAAAGCCCGATGTACCAACCCTTCAAAAACAGTTGACCAGCTCAGTGATTGCAACCGTCATGGTTGCCCCGTCGCTTACCCTCACAACGGACCTTTCGCAATCCGTCTCGATTCCCGCTCAGGACTTCGCGCTCCGCCCTCACCAACGCGTGTCCGTCTATCGTATTTGATTTCCTTGCCATCGCAGTCCTGACATCCCAGCAAGTGACGCCTCTCCATCGCTGACCTTGTTCAGATGTCGTTCGTGGCTCTCGATCGGCCTAGGGGTCTTATGACTTCTCCGACTGCACTTTCTTGTCTTCCGTTCATGATTGCGAGTTGTCTGCTGAGTATGGCGCTCACCGGATGCGTCTGGTTCTCTGCTGACCCTCGCGCTGAACTGACCATGGAGAAGCGACTATCTGTCGCATTGTTGCCTTTCGGGTTCGATATCGAGATTACCAAATTGTCGGCACTGAAAAGCACGGACGAGGCGCTGTCGGCTGAGGAGGAAGTTCGGCAAGTGGCGGACACGCTTCAAGAGATTCGAGCGGATGCCCGGTGGCTCTTTCTGAGCAGGCTTGCGACCGGCCACCAATTCCGCTTCGTCTCGTTCGAGGAGACCGATGTGCTGGCCTCGGAGTTAGGGCTGAATCCTGGAGCCATCCCAACGGCTGAGCAACTCACAGCATTCCGGCGTCGCCTGGACGTGGACTTGGTGGTGGCGATGAACATCTTGGATTATGGCAAGGTTCGCTGGCAGTGGCTGGCCACGGCCGCTTTCGCGGATATCTCAGCGGAGACGATTGCCCTCGGTGTGGCCACCGCCTGGAACCCAGCTCTCATCGCCACCAATGTTGGAGTCGAGATCCTGACGAACTCAGCCATCTTTTTCGGGGGTGGCTATCTGTTCGGCGTGGCGTTCCGCCCTGTTCGCCTTGAGGCGAGAGGATTCGACACCGCGAGTGGTTACCCAATCTGGCAGCAAATGGAAGAGGCGTTCTATGCCCGGAATGACCTGAAGCAACTCGCGGAGTCAGATCGAGGGAAGAAAGAACTTCAGTTGCGCGTGAACTTAGCGCGAGCGATTAGAGGGATGGCGGAGTCTCTCAGCGCGCAAGGGTTCACGGTAGATGAGTCTGAGGCAGGGCCAGCGGTCGCTCAAGGGGCAATGGAAACGGAATGAGGTCAATAGGACCACGTCTCCAACGGCATGGTTACCGTGGATCCTCAGAGGGGGAGGCGAGGAGCTCGTCCAGGATTTCGTGAGAACGAAAAATCTCTAGTGCCAGGCGGGTCATAGGGAGAGGCAGTATGCTTGAGAAGATCAGATCCCTCGGAAGAACGCTTAAACGAGAAGTAACGCTCTATCAACTCTTACTACAGGATCAGAGAACGCCGATACTGGCCAGGTTTCTGCTGCTGCTCGCAGTGGGGTACCTCCTCCTCCCGTTCGATCTCATCCCAGACTTTATTCCAGTCATCGGCCAGCTTGACGATGCGCTGATTGTACCGGGCCTCGTGCTCTGTGCATTCAAACTGATACCGGCGGCCCTCATCGAGGAATGTCGGCTCACGATCGCGGAAAGCCCGGTGTACGTCGAAATGTCTAGGACTGAAACTTGTGCACGTGCTGGTTGGTGGGGAGAAGTAGGGCCGACAAAGAGCCAAACACTGAGAATACTGGCTGTCTTGTCTATGCTCGGGATGCTTGGCTTCGGGTATTGGTGGGGGCAAACCTTGAAACCTGTTGGGATGATTCGTGCCCAACTCCGGGCGATCGAAGAGGGCGAGTACTGGCGGGCCTACAACTATTTGTCCGCGACGGCGAAGGAAAACTTGTGCTTCGACGAATTTGTGGCGCTGATTCAGGAAAACAGCGTCGTGATGGAACCGCGCGATAGTACCTTTCTTTCAAGGAATGTTGATGGCGCCACCGCCATCATGAGCGGTGTTCTGGAAGGATATAGCGAACATGTCAGTGATGTCAGGTACGTCTTGGTGAAGGAAGATGATCAATGGAAGATCACGAGCTTTGAGTGGGGAACTCCACGACCATACGGACAAGAGAAGGGGCACATCCGTCAGTCTCTACTGTGAATATGACTGCTTATGAATAGGTCTCAGCTTGCCGTGTAGAGACCTCTTCAGCCCAATGTGACGAGACACTCCGCATCACGCCAATCAAATGCCCCACCAAATCTACCGCGCGCTTGTTCCAATTGCGCCGGCCCTCGAGAGTGAGCGTGACGGCTTCATTCAGCAGATCCTGCGCAGCACGCCCCTCGGCTGATCGCCCGATTACCGCGATGCGGCTAGTCGCATATTGTTGTAACTTCTAAAGCTGGGATTTCGGAAAGAGCACTCACCCTGTTCAAAGGAGGCGAAGATGCTGAAAGTGTGGCTTGGGACCATCTCCATCGTATTCCTCGGTTTGAATGCCTATGCCTGGAACGACTTTGGGCATATGACCGTGGCGGCGATCGCCTATCAACACCTCACGCCCAACGTGCGTGTGAAAGTCGGCGCGCTGCTCAAGCTCAATCCGAATTATCAGCAATGGATCGTGGGCGTGCCTTCCGCGGATCAGACTCGGGTGGCCTTTATCAAAGGGGCGACCTGGCCGGACCTCATTAAGCGGGCGCCGGGCTACATCTGGGATGGGGACGACAATGGGCATCGGCCCTCATGGCCCGATGCCGCCAGAAATATTGGCTACGCCGACAAGTTGCAACATCGCTATTGGCACTTCATCGATCGTCCGTTCTCGCCCGATGGCACCCCGCTGATGGCCCCGATAGTGCCCAACGCCCAGACCACCATTGCATTACTCCGGGCGACCCTCCAGTCTCTCACGGCCTCTGATGACGTGAAGTCGTATGATTTGGTCTGGCTGCTGCACTTGGTCGGCGACGTCCATCAACCGCTGCACGCGACCTCTCGATTTGATCAGGCCCAGCCGGATGGGAATCGCGGCGGGAACCTGGTCGCCCTCTGCGCCAAGCCCTGCAAGGATGAACTGCACGCGTTTTGGACAACGCCCTCGGCACCAGCTCTCGATCGGGTGACGCCGTCCGCAAAGCCCGGCGGTTGCCACCAGCCGATCCAACCTTAGCGGCCGTGAGCGACGAATCGATCTGGATCGAAGAAAGCTTTCAAGCGGCCCAAGCCACCGTCTATGCTTCGCCGGTGGGAGTGGGGCCTGGCCCATTCACCCTGGACGAAGCCTATAAAACCAAGGCGCGAGCGGTGGCCGCGCAGCGCGTGGCCTTGGCCGGCATGCGATTGGCCCACCTGTTGAATGACGCACTGCAGTAACCGCGTGATGAACGGCTCCGGTTCCGGCACGCGATCTGAACCAGGCACGGTCAACGGACGTCTCCACTAGAAAAAGCAAAGGCCCTGAAAATCCGAGCCTTTGATCCGGCTTGCAGCTCTGCGCAACCCCCCGGGCAACGCCCCTATGTTCCCACCCGCTTCCGCTTTGCGTTCGCGATAAACATTCTGAGCGCAGCGTGTGCAGCTTCGGTCTTATCTTTTATCGGTCCAATTTTTACAGCTTCCGCGATCAACTTACTGTCAACGCTGACTCTCGATGTCTTACGGGCTTTCTGAGGTCTCACGGCTTCACGAGCGGGCTGAAACTCACGAACGGCTCGTCGTACATATCCAGCTCCTGCGATAATCTCACAAGCTCATCGAGCACACGCATCCGCGCCGCTTTCAGCTCTTCGTCAGTCATCTGATCCGTCGGCTTCTCGCTCAAGTCGTTGTCACTATCTGCGGGAGGTTGGGTCATTTCAAAATCCGCCTTTTGGATCGTCGTGGCACATACGCTCTCTCCTCTTTTCGGCGAGCCAAGCAGTCAATGGCGATCATCCACCATGGCCTTCATACGTAAGTTCGCGCACGCCGTCCCATCCTTTATCTGAGACATCAGGGTGCAAGCCTTGACCTTTGAAGGTGACCTTTCGGAGCCGAAATGGCGTGCTGCGCGTGCCAGCCCTAACCGCTCTTATGAGCGCATCCCGGGCGGCATCGTCGTGGTCTGGATTGGGAGGTGTGTGCATGATGGGGGTATTATACGCTGGCGGGAGAGGGGGAGGAAGTAGAGCAAAAAAAGGAGTCCTAGGTACACACTCGAAGATTTGGAGAAGGCTAGAGCTGAGCTTCGCGAATGGGACGACCGGTTTGAACGGTACGATGGCAACAACCCGGATAAGTATCAATCACAGATTCGGTCAGCCTGTAGAAGGGTTCGAAACATTGAGGATGAACTTAAGCGGACAGGAGTCATTCCGTTGACTGAGTATGAGCAGCTGTGCGCCGCGCTCGATAAGGCCTTTCCGACCGCTCGGAGCAAGCAGATCGTCGAGTATCAGGGGAAATGCTATAAGAAACGATACCTTCCACTCGATACAAGCCGGCCCGGTAAGACTCTATATAGAGGACAGGGTGGATATTCCCGCTGAGCATATCCCCGCCCAGCGCCAACACCGCGTAGTCGTATTTCGGTTTGGAGAGGTGATTCGTGGTGAGGTCGATGAACGTCCCAAAGCAGCGTTTCAACCGGTCCACGGCGATGGTTGTAAGCGTTCACTCCGCCGATCTGCGCGGGATCTACTACCTCGTCCCAGTGCCAATCTGATGCGAACAAGAGCGGGATGCCTGTGGTGTGCCCTGACGCCTGCTTAAATCGCCATGCCGGTGGTTTGGCCGGCACGTCAGCACAGCCGTGGATGATTTCACGGAGCGCATGAGCGGAGACTTGCTCCTTCGTCATCTCTCCGAGCTGCCCGCGCAAATCCTTGACCGTCTGTTCGAGCTGGGCGATTTTCCGCAAATGCGCCGGCGTGGCGGGCTCAACGAGCTTCACTCGCTCGATCTTCGACACCGCTGACCGCTCAAACCCAAACCTACCCACCGCGGCATCAACCCTGCCCTTAAACGTGTTGATCGGGATTTTGAGCTGGCGCGCTGCTTCCGCCGCTACGCCTCCCGCTGCCTTGAGTGCCTTGATTGTCTGTGCTGCGTCTTGCTTGGTGAGTCGTGAGTTAGCCATGCCCCGTAGTATACAGGGCGAACACGTATGCGGCGGGGGAAGGCGGGGACTGCATAAAGCGGATCGGGCAAATTATGAGTTCTGTCACCTGGCGAGAACGTGCAGTGTGTTGCGGTAGCGACTGATAATGTCTTTAGCCTTCGCCATCTTATTTTTGTCTGTGTCGCGAGCCGAAATTTTCTTGCTTCTGGCTGGGCTGAGCTTACCCATGATTTCATTGTGTGTCGTAGGTGAAGCCCGCCGTCTCCGAAGAGAGGGCGGGGAGGTATAGTCACCTACTGTCCCCTCGGGGAAAGTAGGGAGATTTTGTAATCAAAAGCTAATGGCAGATTCAACTGGTCAGTGCAACACCACATGGTTTAATCCAAGATTTGGAGGAATGTGGTATGGCACGACTGGGACGACCTGGCATGACCGATGCTCAGAAAGACGAAATTTGGCGTCGCTGGCGAACTGGGGGATCACTGAGCGACATTGGCCGTGCGGTAGGCAAATTCCCGGCTTCGATTTTCGGGCTGTTGCGTCTCCACGGCGGAGTTACGCCGCCAACGCGCCATCGCGCCGTTCGGGCGCTCACGCTGGCCGAGCGCGAGGAGATCTCGCGGGGCCTCGCTGCCGGCTCTTCTCTGCGTCAGATTGCCCGGGCGCTCAATCGTGCGCCTTCGACCATCAGCCGTGAGGTCTCGCGAAACACCGATCAGCAGAGATATCGTGCGAACCGGGCGGATGAGACCGCCTGGGATCGCGCCCGTCGTCCGACACTCTGTCGACTCGCGCTCAATGGCCGGCTCAAGTGTATAGTGGCCAGCAAGCTGGCGTGGGACTGGTCTCCAGAACAGATCGCCGGCTGGCTCAAGCGGACCTATCTGGACGATGAGAGCCTGCAGGTGTCTCACGAGACCATCTATCGAAGCCTCTTCGTTCAGACGCGGGGGGTGCTGAAAAAAGAACTCCAGAAGCACCTACGGACCCAGCGCGTGTTTCGTCAGTCGAGGCACAGCAATATCCGGGGACTGCGTCGTGGCCAAATTATCGACGGGGTCCCCATCGCCAATCGATCCCCCGAGGTCGAGGACCGAGCCGTCCCTGGGCATTGGGAAGGCGACCTCATTGCCGGACGTGGCAATACCCACATCGCGACGCTCGTCGAGCGGCACTCCCGGTTTACAATGCTTGTGAAGGTTGACGGCAAGGACACCAAGACCGTGGTGACGGCCCTCAGCACGCAAGTCAGAAAGCTTCCTCAACGGCTCCGTCAATCGTTGACCTGGGATCGAGGCATGGAACTCGCGGACCACAAGACCTCACCCTGGCGACGGACACCCAGGTGTATTTTTGCGATCCCCAAAGCCCCTGGCAACGCGGCACCAACGAACACACGAACAGACTCCTTCGGCAGTACTTCCCGAGCGGCACGGATCTCTCCGCACATTCGCAAACCAAGCTCAACAGGATTGCGCAGAAATTGAATCAGCGGCCCAGAAAGATCTTGGGATATGAAACCCCGGCGGATAGACTACAGGCTAGTGTTGCATCAACCGGTTGAACTCCCAATCGCTTTCTTTATTGGTGTTTGTCAACACGCGGCTAGGGTGTGGTTTTCTTCACTGCCCTCAACTGTGCACACCGTGCTCGATGCGGCCCAGCAACGTCAACACTTGCTCCCTGCCCTCAGGCGTAGACAAGAGGGACCGCGGTGTAGCGCCGACCAACACGCGATTCGGACGATCGAGCCAGGCTTGAGCCTTTTCAGCCTCACCAAATACATCAACCGTCCTGGAGATCACTCCATTCACATCCATCATGATTACGAAAACACCCCGTAGTCGATACGGCCGAGCACTGTCAGCACTTGCTCTCTGCCCTCCGGCGTGCTCAACAGCGACCGCGGCGTAGCACCACCGAGCAGGAGGTTCGCATCATCGAGCCAGCCCGTGGCCTTGTCCACAGATCCAAACACCTCTACAGTTCTGGCGATCACTCCATCAGCATCCATACCTGCAATGCTACCACCCTAACAGTCCCGAATCCAGCCGCACTGCGCACAGCGGGCCCTGCAGGCCGCGATCATGCCTGCCCCGCACCCCAATTCCATGTCTCTTCCGGGATCTCATCGCCTGAGCCCGTTTTGTGCGTGGGGGAGAAATGTTGGGGGTAGTGGTCGAAGATCTGTGTCATGATTTTTGGGAATACCTTTGCGATGAGGCCTGCTCCGATAATGATGACAGCAAACGCAACAATGTGATCCATTGAATCCCCTTATCGAGCTGCTTCCCCTTCTCGCTCACGCAGCTCTTGCGCAATAGCGATCTAAACCTCAGCGGGGAATCGTGGGAGGTCGTGATTGAAAAACTGGCTGAGGGCCTCGCGTGAGGCCACATCGACCCCGTTATGGGCAGCAATGTCTCGATAGACGTGCATGGGAGTTGGCATCACGGTCTCCGCTCATGACGGGCGCCGGAAGCCTTCTCTTCTGGCCCTCAACTCGTCACCGAAATCCGGTCCGCAATCTTACTCTCAGGGGTTCAAGAGCAAATGACCTCAGAATAGTCGATTTGACATTGTCTTATTTTTATTATAAACTTCTGACATCGGAGGTCGCGCCATGAGTGACGGACCGCATAGAAGTCTGTCAATGCGAAGGCCCTGGAAGGAGTTGGCTAAGCGCGGAGATCAGCGCGCCTATGACTCCGAACAGGTGGCAGAAGCCGCGACTCAAGCACTCGCCAACGATTTCAAGAACGAGGTCTCAGGACCGTTGATCTATGCTCTGAAGGATGTCTTCACTGGTCGCGACAATTCTTTGGGGCTTCCCGAGATCGCGTTTCAGCAGCTCGAAGAGGCGAAGGCTCTGGCCGCGGGTTCGGTGTTTGGGATGAACGCCGTCGCCTGGAGCATCCAGCTCGTCTATGAAGGTCGATTGGATAAGCAGGCACTCTACGACGCCGTGGGCTTCGCCGCGAAGGAGCGCGGCTTTGCGAATGTGCGTTCGGTGGAAGAGCACTACCTACGCGAGTCGAATCAGCGGCGCGCGAACGATGTGAGAGCAAGGCTGAACAGCGCAATCTCCGGACTGTCGGAGAGCAAACTTGGTTCGATGCTGGTCGACCCTCATCCGGCTGCCGCGCGTGGCCTGCGTAAGAGAACCGACCTTAGCGACGGAGTACCGCTGTGATGAGCACGGCAGAACGGTTTCTCGAGCTCAAGGAAATGGCCGTCGATGTCGTCGAGCCTGGTGGGCACCCTCGGAAGGGCGCGCTCGCCTGCAGGCTCGATCGACACATCAGTTTCGACACCGAAATCCTTGAATCCTTTTCATCGACCAACTGGCGGGCCGTCGTTTACGACACGCTCGTCGTTGCGGCTGCAGTTGAATTCTGCGACCGCAGTCTTGGTCGTAGTGCGATGAACTGGGGACGACGCTTCTATGTGCGTGTGCCGGTCCACGACCGTGATAGATGGTCGGATCCCGCCGTGATGCGAACGCTTGTCGACGCACTGAATTTTCTCACGGGCGATGATTGGCATTTCGAGTTCCGCAGTCGCAAAGTGGGCGCAGCGACGCCTGCCCAGAACCGCATGGAGTTTCCCTACGACGCCGAGGCCGTCATTGCCTACAGCGAAGGTATGGATTCTTGCGCGGTCGATGGCCTCGAGCGTAAGCGTCTCGGCCATCGGCTTGTCCGCGTGAGAGTGGGAACCAAACGGTATGATACACCGAGGAAGGCGCGCCCCTATGTTCCTTTCGCGGCACTGCCTTACGACGTCAGGCTGGACGGCAACAATGCCGAGACCAGCGCCCGAAGCCGCGGCTTTAAGTTCAGCATCGTAGCAGCTATTGCCTCTTATCTGATCCATGTGCCGTCTGTGATCGTCTCAGAAAGTGGGCAAGGCGCTCTCGCACCGGCGATCCTTCCGGTGGGACAAGGTTACGCGGATTACCGAAACCACCCGGCGTTCTCCGTGCTGATGGAGAAATTTGTCAGCGCGCTGCTCGAACATCGGCTTCACTACCACTTCCCGCGGCTCTGGATGACGAAAGGAGAGACGCTCCGCGAGTTCGTCGACAACTGCGGCGAAGATGCAGCAAACTGGGTAAAGACCCGGTCCTGCTGGCAACAGTCGAGGCAGGCGTCCGTATCGGGGACGCGGCGGCAGTGCGGAATCTGTGCGGCGTGTACATTACGCCGACTGAGCGTCCATGCCGCCGGCTTGAGGGAGCCTGTGGAGACTTATGTATGGGAGACGCTGAAGGCTCCTACCTTCGAGAAAGGGGCGGCCCCGGAGTTCAATCACATCACACAAGCTCTGCGCGAGTACGCGCTCGCGGGAGTACTCCATTTCGAGCACTTCGCTTCGGTCCGAGATTCAACGCAGTACGATATGCTTAAGCGCCGCGCGACGAATGAACTCGCTCGCGCGCTATCGCAGCCGTCAGATGTGGTTGCCAACAGCCTCAATCGGCTTCTGCAACACCACGCCACGGAATGGTCGGCGTTCACGAATGATCTGGGACCGGCATCGTTCGTAAGGAAATGGATAGATACCGCATCATGACTAAGCTAACTCACGAGCTAAGCCCGGCGGAACTGGGCAAGAGATTGAAGGTCGCGCGAGAGACCGCAAACGTGACCCAGGATGCCGGCGCAAAGGCTGCCGGCATCGCGCGCACGACCCTCGTCGCTATCGAAAAAGGCCAGCGCAGCGCCCGTATCGATGAGCTACAGGCACTAAGTCGCTGCTACGGTGTGTCGGTCAATTCGCTGCTGCGGCGCGAGTCCGTCCATGTGGATCTTGTTCCGCGCTTCCGCTCGCTTGCGGAGACTGGCGACGCCGGTATCGAGCAGGCTGCGCGGATGTTAAATGATCTCGTTCGGGCCGAGGTTGAACTCGAAAACATCCTTGGCGTCCAACGGACGCATAACTATCCGCCGGAAAAGTCGATCCTGCCCGGAGACGTGCGTACGCAAGCAGAACACGACGCGCAAAATTTTCGGAACTGGCTTGGGCTCGGCGAGGGGCCGGTGCAGAATCTGTTCGCGCTCATGGAACTTCAGCTCGGAGTGAGGGTCTATAGTCGTAAGCTCGATCCCAAGGTCTCGGGACTGTTTGCATACGATGATGCGGTGGGCGCGTGCATCCTGATCAACGCCAGCCACCGCAAGGACCGTAGGACCCAGACCGGAGGCCACGAACTCGGGCATTTCACGGCGACGCGCCGTCAGCCTAATGTCTATCAGGACGAAATGTACGAAAATTCACGCGAAGAGCGCTACGCAAGCGAGTTTGGACGAGCCTTCCTGACGCCTGCCCGTGCCGTGATGGAGAAGTTCAAGGAGTTGACGACGGGGTCAAGCCATCTCACTCGCCGGCACATCATCCTCCTCGCGCACTTTTTCGGTGTGTCTCGTCAGGCCATGGTCATGCGGCTCGAAAAACTCGGCCTGACGAAGAAAGGAACATGGGATTGGTTCAAGGATAATGGCGGCATTACCGACGAGCAGGTCCGTCAAGTCCTCGGCCCAGCTGCATACGACATGTCCTCGATCGATAGAGCGCAGTCATCGCGGCTGTTCTTGCTCGCGATCGATGCATGGAAGAAGGACCTGATTAGTGAAGGCCAAATGTCGGAGATGCTGAAGCTCGGTCGAGCGCAGGTTCGTGAGCTGCTCGACGAAGCGGCGACGGAAGAGGATGAGGCGGATGACCTTTTCAAGCTGCCTCACTGATGAGGATGCTGAGCTCGTCCTCGATTCGAGCGTCCTGATCAACTTACTGGCGACGGGGCACTCGACCTCTATCTTGAAGGCATTGGCGGTGCCGGTTGTTGTAACTGACATCGTTATGCGCGAGATCGAACTGGGCGCCGCGAACGGCCGTCCGGAACTCGATCTGTTGAAGAAGATGATAGGCAATCAAGTCCTGCATGTCAGAGAACTTGAGGGGCATGCTCTGGCAACCTTCTTCGAACTCGTATCGGGTAGCGCATCGGAGTCACTCGGCGACGGGGAGGCGGCAACCCTTTCATTCGCACATGTCAACGGTTGTTCTGCTGCGATCGACGAGAAAAAGGCAACGCGTCTTGCGACGGATCTCTTCGAGTCCATGAGACTTATCACCACAATCGACATTCTCGCGCATGACACCGTGCGAACGTCTCTGGGGGAGGCGATATTGGCCAAGGCAACTTTTCAGGCGCTTCGTCTCGCAAGAATGCAAGTACGAGAGCACCAATTCGACTGGGTTGCTCGGCTCATCGGGTCGGAGAATGTTGAGGCGTGTTCGAGCCTGAGACGCTTCGCAAGGCGAAACTCGGTCTGAAAACTTAAGGGGCTGAAGCGCTGCGCGCAGCGATGATTCTGGAAAACCGCAAGTATAGAGAGACTGCAGGGGAGCAAGCCGGGGGGCATCATGGAGTTCAAACTCGACAATTCGTTTAACGACAACCTTGCTTTGTTCAAAGCCGAGACTGAAAAGATTGATCCGGAATGTGCGAAGATCCTCTTCGATAACCTGCACCTTCTTGACGTGGCTAGCGAGGCCACACCTGGGCGAGCGGCTATCGGAAAGTTTCACGAGGCCGTTTTGAACGCGCTCGATGCTCTTCAGAAGGCAGCGACGGGTGACAAGTCATGATCCGTTACTTCTTGGGTGAATTGGCCATCGAAGGCTTCCGAGGAATCAACAATGACGGCGACCCTCTCGTCCTTAGGTTCAGGGTCGATGCTGTAAATTCGATTCACGCGCCGAACGGCGTCGGAAAAAGCTCCATCTTCGAAGCTATCCACTTCGCCATCTATGGCACCGTCCCGCGCCTGAAGGCGCTTCAGGACGCTGAGCAGGGTGACAGCTACGTCGTCAACAAGTTCCATCCCGGCCAACAGACGACGATCGATCTTATCTTCAAAAGCGATGACGGGACGCCGGACATCACGATCAAGGTAACGCAGACGGCAAACGGCGCCAGAGTGGTGACATCGCCGAGTGGTCATCCACACCCAGAACAGTTTCTCGCAACCCTGCAAGAAGACTTCGTTCTTGTCGACTACGGCCGGTTCGCCAAACTAATCGACAACTCGGCCTTGGAGCGCGGGCGCTCGTTCGCGTCGCTTGTGGGGCTCAGTCGCTATTCCAGGCTCCGCCAAGGCCTCGATGGCGCGCGTCGTACGCAGAACATCAACAGCGATTTGGGCCTCTCGGCTCTCGATGCGGAGGTGAAGGCGAACGAGTGCGCGTTGGGCGCAATCGAACGACGCATCATCGCCGCTCGTGACGAGGTGGCCGGTGCAGGAGGCGCGGCAATCAATAAGCTCGCCGACCTAAAGACGGCTGTCACCTCGGCCTTGTCCTCGATCGCGCTGCTCAAGCCGCTGGTCGGCAGCGGGGCAGTAATGGATCTCGACTTTGACGCTGCGGAGAAGGCGATCGAGAAGGAGGAAGGCGGGGAAGCGCGCAGGAAGCTGGACGCGCTCACGACGGCGGTAGCGTCGCTATCGGCGACCACCGTTGCAGACCCTGACATTGCTGACGTCGAACGACTCGTGGGTCTAGCCAAGAGACGCGACGAGGCCATCCGTAGTGTGGGCGCTCACGCGCTGCATACTCTGCTGCGAGATGCACTTGCCGTCGTCACCGCAGCCGACTGGCACGATCCAAATCAATGTCCGGTCTGCGAGGCGAAGGGCGATGGGCCGCTCAAGCCCAAGCTGGAGGCCAAAATCGCGCAGTACGACGCAGCGGTCGAACTTGGCGCCGAACTCGTGAACGAGATCGCGACCGCGACGGGAATCGAAAAGCTCCGCCAGCTCGAAGAAGCGGCGGCAATGACGATTGGCACAGGAGACAGGCTGCATATCGCCTTTGACCTGGCCGCGAAGAAAGGTGAGGTCACGACCGCGGACCTAGAAAAGATCAGGGAGCGGCTCGTAGGCTTGGAAAAGCATAGGAAGGAGGCGCTGGGGCGCGCGCAGCAGGAGGCGTCGACCTTGCATGGGCAGCTTCCTCCCTCGCTGGTGCAGGTAACGCGCACTCTCAGCTTCGCCAAGCAGTTCCGTGATGCCGTGGTTGAATTCGAGACTGCTGCGCCCAGGCTAAGGGCGAAACAGGACAAGCTTAAGCTCCTGAACCGCTGGAAGATTTTTATCACCGGGGCCGCCCAAAGCTTCGCTGACGCGGAGGCGGCGCTGGCAAATGAGCGGATTGCGGAAATTCAGATCTCGTGCCAGGGCCTGTTCGGCCGTTTTGTGCGCGGTGGACCCGACGTGAAGCCGACTTTGAGTCGCGCGCAGAACAGCGAGAATGTCGATCTCAAGTTGGCTGAATTCTTCGGCCTGCAGGACCTTAGCGCCCGAGCATTGCTGTCAGAGAGCTATCGCAACGCCGTGGCCGCCGCGATCTTCCTGGCAGCCGCTCTGAAGCACAGCGGCGTGCCACGGTTCATGGTGCTCGATGACGTGACCTCGAGCTTCGATGCGGGGCATCAGTTCGCCTTGATGGACGCGTTGCGCACGTTGCTTCAGTACGGCGCAATGCCTGATGGCTTGCAGTTCATCATCTTGAGCCACGACACCAGCCTGGAGAAGTATTTCGACAAGCTCAACGGTACCACAGACTGGCATCACCAGAAGCTGCACGGGATGCCGCCGAAGGGGCGCCTGATGGTGTCCGCACAGGAGGCAGATCGTCTCAAGGCCCAAGCGCAGCAACATCTCAATGCGGGCCAGGTCGACATTGGCGCTCCGTTTCTGCGTCAATACCTCGAGTACAAGCTCGGGCAGATTATCTCCAAATTGGAAGTACCGGTGCCGCCCGACTATGCCACCCGCGGAGACAGGCGGACGCTTTCGACCTATATCGATGCGATCACCGATGCCGTGACGCTGTATCAAGCGGCGGGCTGTTGCGTTATGTCAGCGCAGCAGATCCGTGATCTCCAGAATCATCATGCTCCCTCGATTGTGGGTAACTTCATAAGCCACTACGAGACGGGGGCCGGCACGCCTTTCAATGCCTATGCCTTGCTCGGTGTGCTTCAGAGCATCAATGGTCTTGCCGATTGCTTCACCTATGTCGACCCGGCCAACGGTCAGAAGAAATATTATCGCCGACTCGATCGACGTTAACAGTCGGGCAGGTTTAGCTCTCGGAAGTAGGCGCGTCGACGAGCTCGAGCATTCCTTCGGAGATCATCAGGTCGACGGCGAGGTTGATCGCCTCGTTTTCGTGCGCTGTGATCCCTGCGCCCTCGTAACGGCGAGCGAGATCGAGGCGTAGCTCTTCAACCAGGCGAATGATCATATAGACATGCAGCGCGTAGGATTTACGAGCCAGCTCGTCATCAGTTTCCGGGAAATAGCGAGTGAAGTTCGTTGGTCCCGGCAACCCCTCCATTTCACCGTCCCACGATGTCGCGGTCTGGACGATGTGATGCCGGGAAACGTGAGCCGCTGCGGATAGCCCGCCGTAGAGGCGGGCCAACGATTGCTCCAAGGCGGCTACATTCGGGGCGCCGTTCAACTTTCGCCTATTGGCTCGGACGGCCTTGAGCTGAGCAAGGATCTCTAGCTCTTGCCGGAGCATTGCGTGCGCCTGCAGGTACCGTGCTTCGGCAATCGCTGCCTCACAGGGCTCCAGGCCAATCACGAAGGCGGCGAAGAGAGCGTCTCGCTCGAAGGCCGCTTGATCGGCCTCGGCGATTGCCCCATTGAGGCGCAACAGCCCGGCCGCCAGGACCCCGGTTACAAGCATGTGGGCGTCAAGCAATCGACCATATGCAGCCATGGCCTTCGCCTTGGCTTGATCGCCGTAGATCTTCTGAACGGCATACAGCATGGCTGCCGGCTCGATGAATTCGCGCTTGTGACGCTCGATTGCGTCCTCGTCCAACGTCTTAGCCACGCGCACTGAGCTCCTTGAGTTCAGCCAGGAATGCTGTGCGCCCACATCGACGGCTCGCTGCGCTCCATCCGCGTCGACGTCCACGCCATTCTGGCGAAGGGCTCGCAATGATTATCTTGTACAAGACGAGGGCCAAACAACCAAACTAATGGCAAGGTGAGCAGTGATTCTCACCGTGTCTTCGACGACATCCGTGATGGACGCATTGTTTCCACCAAACCAGACCGTGGCGGGTACCTTTCTGGGCCCAATCAGCTCCTCATCACGCTTGAGAATAGCAGCCGCTCCGGAATCAACAGGAAGAGTACGTCGCGGCCAACATTGCGCCGCTTTGGCACTGGGACTGAGCTCAAACCACGCTCGACCGTGCTCACTTGCACAAATCAGCGCGGCGGAACGATCTGTCAGCTGGACCAAACGCATGGCGGTCGCGGTGATACTGGTTTCAAATTGTTCCGCCAACCCTCGAACCGTTTCTAAGGTGAGAGGCTTGTCTTTCAAAAGCGGCTGAAACAAATACTGTGGCAGGAGCAATTCAGCTGCATAGCGATTGGCCACGCTTTCTCTATCACGTCCTTCCCACTGACACATCAGCTGTTCATGATCGCAAACGAGGGCAACTTTGCCGCGATGCTTCATCCAATGGCCCAATTCATGAGCGGCCGAAAATCTCTTTCTCGACGTGGTCGCCCGTTGGTCCACTGTGATAATTGCGCGATTGCCGTGACCGATAATCCGTCCTTCACACCCAACAAGCC
Source organism: Nitrospira defluvii (assembly GCF_905220995.1). Lineage (NCBI taxonomy): Bacteria > Pseudomonadati > Nitrospirota > Nitrospiria > Nitrospirales > Nitrospiraceae > Nitrospira > Nitrospira defluvii. The sequence continues at coordinate 209,608 of NZ_CAJNBJ010000017.1, read as the reverse complement.
GTTCGTAGATCACTGTGGCGCCGCAGTATTGCGCAATGGCTTCGATATCGATGTCACGAGGATCGGTAACGTGTAACGCTTTCAGCAGCGCCTCTGGATCGTCAGCAATCATAATTGGTCGTACAGGAACAAAGAGCCTTATGAGTCCACAGCCATCGCATCACGGAGCGGGAATTCGCCTGACGATCCAATTTGGAGGACATGTGAGATCGCATGGATAAAGCAGGCAGGTCTCATAGTACTGTACACCCGTCGCGACGGCAAGTTAGCCACGTTTTTATGCCTATGTCTCGATTCAGAAGGCGAGGAGCCAGACCAACATTAAGGACCACAAGCCTCTAGAACTTCCGATCCCCTGTAACTATCGGAGCGTCGAAGTAGGTTGGATTGACTGCGGAGGGTTAAAATGCAGTCTGCACCTGATTGCGGTCAAAGGAGGAAGTACCGTGAGAGGCTTTGAGCAATTTCACACATGATTGATGGTGCTACTTCGCGATGGTACGTCATCGGGACAGGAATGGAAAGGCTCCTCGCCGCATTTTACTTCTCGACAGCTCGTAACCGTGGGGTCGAACCTCAACACGTCCCCACGGGCGACCTCATTAGGTTTTCTTGAATTTGAGAAGGCCCAAGACTTGAAGCTGCCGCAATAGGCTATCGACGTCCGACGGCGCCATATCGCTCAATTTCCGGTGCTGACCAGTCAAGACCGCGGGTTTCAGATACTGATGATGCGCGAGGCACGCTTTGAGCAATTCCAACTTGTCCTTCATAGTCGTTGGCAAGGTCAGGCGGACACGTTTTAGTGACGTGACGGCTTCGTGGTGGGTCTGCCGCGATCGAGCCAGTGCGTGCTCATTGTGCGCCCCGAGCGCTTCCGCCACCACTTTTCGCGCCTCCTCGCCAAACTCTTGGGGATCCAAGCCGCTCTCCCGAATCTCTTCGTCCAATTCCTCTTGAGACATCGTCATGATGGCTTCTGCTTGCATATCTAATAAGCGCGCATATTGCCTCTCGACGCTGTTGGATTTTGCTTTCATACCGCTCCTTCTGTGACGCGTTTTTTGATCTTATGAACAGCACGCACCACTTGCATATTGTATACAGAGTATTGCCGTTTAGTCAGCTTGAGCTCTTGGCAAATTTGAGGTCCACCCAATTCGTCCAGCTGCAACAGAAAGACCCTGTGTCCCATAGACCCATGACCGAGAACTGCCGACACCTGGCACTTAATCTTCTCCACCATGAGCGTACGCTGCTTCGCCTCCAATTCGTCTTCCGGGCTTGGAAGGGTGGAGGGGAAATCATCTGCAGTCAGCACTCTCGGTTCAGCATCAGGTTTTTTTTCATCATTTGAGCTGAGCGAGGAGACAAGAGTCGGCTCTTGATACCGTTGACTCCTGAGATGCTGCGCATGGTTACGCACCTCTGACCTGATGGCCCTAAAAAGGTGCTGGTACATTGAGTATCGTTTGTCCCACGGTCGCGATCCGCTAAGTGTGGCCACGACAGCTTCCTGTAAATAATCCACATCCTCTCGGCCTCCCGTCAGCCATCCTACTTTAGGCCAAAGCTTTCTGGCGGCCCATCTCAGACGTTTGCATTCGTCAATGCTGAGCGCCTCGATAGCGCGCCTGACTTCATCCTGATTCGCAATCACAATCTTCCTTGGTCGCAGCAGAGCAGAACTGCTGGCCCGAACACTTTATTGTCGGTTGTTAAAAAGCGCCAAAAACTCAGTATAGGGAAGTACGCCTTGCGGACTTGTCTCCGTCGGCGGTCAGAATACCACGAGAGGGGAAAGAGCGTGATGAGAAAAGAGATTCTGGAGCAGGGGATAGTCGAGTGCGACCGTAGAAAGCCGGTGTGGAACCAACCGCGTGGAAACTACGGAAGTAACTTTTGGCAGATGTATAGCCGGAAATTAGATCGAGACGTCCACTTCTACAGCAGTCTTGAGCGCGACCACGGCGTGATCGTCGAAGCTGATCCCACGGTCGCATGGTTTTGCGAACAGCCGCTGCGCATCAACATTAAGTTGGACGGCCGGGATCGTGAAACAGTGATGGACATGCTGATCCAGTTCACGGACGGCCGGACGGAATATCGTGAAGTCAAATATGCGAGTGATGTGCAGCGAGTTGACGATCGCTCTCGAGTGGCTCGGCAACTTGCCGCTCAGCGCGAATGGGCGTTCGTCACCGCGAATGACTACAAGATCGTCACGGATGAGGAAATCAGACGGAATGCCATGTTCCTTCGGAACTGGAAACAGATCTTGGCGTATCTCGCCACCTACGCGTCCTATGATCTCGCGGAGATTGAAAATCAAATCCTCGCCGCGTTCGACATCGAGCCGTCCTGGTCCCTGAGAGATCTAGAACGTTATATCGCTCGTCCAGACCGTCAGACGGTAAAGGCCGCGATCTTTCGCCTCATCCATGGTGGTCTCTGCACGGCTCCGCTCGACGTGTACCCGTTGACCAACTCCTTAACCATACAGCGAGGGACAAAATGACGGTATCGAAGCCTCGAATGGATCGCGACTCACTCCCGCCCAATGTGACAAACCTCTCTCACTGGCCGACCATCGATATCACTCTCTTGGACGAGAACGATGCAGATCGAGTCGCAAGGCGGATTCAGGCCGTCCGTGCCTATATCGAAGGACAACCCGTTGGAATCCTCTCGAAACAAGCGTCCTTGCCACGGCAAGAAGTATATCGGCTCGTCAAACGTTGCATGAAGCTTCACCCTGACGGCCGAATCTGGGGGTTTCGAGCCCTGCTGCCAGCATGTCGCATCACTCCCTACGTTCGAACAGCCACGATAGATGGCTCCCGACCTTCTCAGCAGGGAGGGGCCGCTGGGGCGCTCACAATGCTGTTCGATCGATACCCGACGATCCAAAAAGCGGTGGACTCCTTGTTCCTGAAGAAAGTCAAAGAGCATGTCGTCCAGGAGTCCCGCATGCCGGTCAAGACGATTCATAAGCACTTCATTGAGAAGTGCAAGGAAGCTGGCCTGACCGCAAGACACTATCCACTCAACATGAACCATCGGGGACGGCGTGCGCTGTCGACCTATCTAAAGCGGCTCTTCAAATCAAACCTGAAACAAGCAGTAAAGGCGCGCCATGGGGATGACGCCGCGCGCGCGCTGGCGTCGAGGGAAGCGGGACCTGACAGCATCGTGACCAGGCCGTTCGAACGGGTTGAGTTTGACGGCCATCGGATCGATGCGGTTTGTACGATTGACCTGCCGAATCCCTATGGAGGCATTCAACAGCTTGTCCTTGATCGACTGTGGCTACTCGCCATCATTGACGTGAAGACTCGCGCTATTTTGGGGTACACCTTGGTGCTAAATCCCGAATACAACGCAGAGGACGTCCTCCGTTGCATCAAGCATGCGCTGACGCCCTGGAGACCGATGACCTTAACCATCCCCGGATTGAAGTATACGAAGGGGAGTGGGCTCCCTTCTGGAGTCCATGCCGAATGCGCCTGGGCGTTGTGGGACGAATTATGGTTCGACAACGCCAAAGCCAATCTGGCCGATGCGGTCAGGTCGAATCTCAGTCGAGTAGTCGGATGTGCCATTAATGCTGGCCCTGTGAAAACCCCTCAGCGTCGACCGTTCATTGAACGGCTCTTTCAAACGTTGGAAGAGAACGGATTTCATCGGCTGCCGTCCACGACGGGCAACGGTCCAGATGATCCTCGCCGTGACGACCCAGAAGCCGCGGCGCTACGCTGGAATATCTCGTACCAACACCTTGTTGAACTGACCGACGTACTCATTGCTCGTTACAATGCCGAGCCGCACACGGGATTGGGCAATCGGTCACCGCTCGAGATGCTTGAGTACTTTATTGTGAATGAGGGATGCGAGTTCCGGGCAGTGCCTGAACAGAAGCGACAAGACCTCGCGCTGCTCCACATCCGCGTCGTGCGGTGTATTCGCGGAGATGTGACGCAGGGGAAGTGCCCCTACGTTGAATTTGAAGGCGTCCGCTATTACAACGATGTCCTCCGTCATAGTCCAGACCTCGTCGGAGAACACCTGTCGCTCCTCGTCGATCCGGACGATCTCCGTTGTGTCACTGCGTATCTCGAGGACGGCCGAGAATTTGGCGTGCTCACGGCCCATGGGCTTTGGGGCCGGACGCCGCATACGCTCACCGTTCGAAAGGCCATTAATAAACTCCGAGCTCGGAAGCTGATCTTCTATACGGATAATGAGGACCCGATCCTCGTCTATATGGACTTCCTCAATCGGCAAGCGGCGACGAGTAAGCTGGCGAGGGGACAGTCGGCAAAACTCCTGGCAGGGCTTCAGGCAGTTCCCCCGACTCAGCCCACGTCGTCGATCGCCGATGTCACAGAGTCGAATCCCCCAGCGTCGTCCCGCACGGTCTATACCCCCGCCATGAGGAAGACCCGCCTCGATTAACCTCAGTGAAAGGAGTAATAAATGTCACATGTCCTACACCTAAGACCTTCTGTGCCTTCTGGAACCCACCCGATCGAAACTGGACGATATACGCTCTTCACGCCACCATTGGGCCGCTTCTGCGACGACCTCAAAAACTGGGTCGATAATCGGGCTGTAGGTGCCATCGTGACGGCGCCGCCCAGATTTGGAAAATCCAAAGGGATTCGATTTGCTATTGATGAATTGCGCGCGGGACTTGGCGCGACGTTCCCGGTTTTGTCATTTAGCTGTCAGGACCATCAGCGTCCGACTGAAGCACGGTTTTTTGAAAATTTGCTCAGCGACTTCGGTCATGGCTTCAGTGACCGTGGATCCAGCAACGCCAGGCAAGCACGGCTCATACAGTTTTTAGTCCAGCAAGCCTGTGTGGGTCATCATCGGCGCCTGGTCTTAATTGCAGACGAGGCACAGAAACTCCAGGAACCGCACTATAACTGGTTGGTCGACATCTATAATAAGCTGGATCGTCACGATATCACGACAACCGTTGTGCTTGTCGGGCAACCGGAATTAATTCATCAACGAGCTGCCTTTGAAAAGGCAAAGAAAATGCAGATTGTCGGCCGGTTCATGGTGCATCTTCACGAATTCGCCGGTCTGCGAAACCAGAAGGATTTCGCCTACTGCCTGAAGGGCTACGATGATGAGTCCGAGTACCCTGAGGCCAGCGGCTATTCGTTCACACGATATTTCTTTCCCTCAGGATTTGAGGCGGGATGGCGCTTGGCCGGGGAAGCAAAGGTTCTTTGGGAGGCATTCCAGCATGTGAGGGCTGAGGCCAAGCTACCTGGTAAAGCTGAAATCCCGATGCAGTACTTTTCACGAACTGTGGAATTCGCTCTCAGGAACTACGGGTCGATGGACGGTGGCCAACCGACCATTTCATTGAATCAGTGGAAAGAAGCTATCGAACGTTCTGGATACCGTGAAGCGGGGCGATACTTATGAGCCACTTAAACGAAATACATGGTCAGATGATGCCACACGCACGATATACGTGGGATGCCAGCCAATGCGTTCCGTTTGAGTCCACGTGGTCAATGATTCAGAAGTTCATGTGGTTTAATACCTGTGGCACTCGAGATATTCAGCGCGAATTCGGTCTTGCGACGAAAAGACAACATCCTCAAAACTGGTCGGATCGGGATCGGAACTTACACAACTGGGGCGCGCTCAATCCGGAACTCTTGCAGCGCACACTGAACTTAACCGACCTCCACATGAGGACGGCACGCACTGTTGACTATATTCGCCCGGATGAAGCGAAAGTGTTGGCCAGTCGATCCCTTCGCATCTGCCCGAAATGTATCAAGGGAGGCTTTCATACCCCTTTCCATCAGTTGATATTCATTCCCCAATGCCCTCTGCACCAGGAGCCGCTCCTGGAGGTCTGTGGTGACTGCGGTAGGCCGACGCCTCTGTACTCTTTGTCGAGGCAGTCATGTTGTAACCCTTATGGGTGTGCTGAATGCGGAGCGATCTGGTGGCAACGGAGCCGTGTCGGACAGATGACAGCAGGGGAGCAAGAAGAGCGGTTTCGCATCATGTCTGAGATCGGGGAGTGGCTCATGAAAAGAAGGGAGGATCGAACGATTGAGGCGCAAGTCTCTAAATTAGCTCGGTTTATACCGGACGAGCATGAAATTCAGGCCTACGTTCGACGTCTGCCGGAGAGATGGGCGGACGTCTTGGGAGTGAACGTGCCGCACCAGATCGCTGAATTGCGAGAAACGGATTTGCATGTCACGGTGGAGTATTCGGCATTGAGTGTCGATGGATCGAGTTCATCCGGATTGTTAGACAACAGGAAATATTTCGAGGTGTATCGTGCGATTCGCCGTGCACTCACAAGGCGAGTTCATAAAGCCCACCGCGAGTGCTTTGAAAAAATGGGGCGTGGGATTTGGTTCCCGGTCACAGCCAGAGAAGTGCCCGTGCGGCATTTCTGCCAAGAAGCTTACGCGTTGCTTCTCTGGAGAATGTTCTGGGAAAACATCGATGTTCCGCAAAAGTTCTTTTCGCGACAGCTCGTACTCATTCATCGTGAGATAGATTTTGTATCCGACAGAATCCCGTCGGACCTCTCTCCGGAGGCCACCATGCGAATATTCGGACTGGAATGTCTGAGAACGTATCGGCGATGCCAGGAGCTTGGGAGCGTGATGCGGCAAAAAGAACATATCGGTTTCCCGTTGTATCGCCTGAATAAGGATCGCGCAGGCGAATGGGTTGTGAAGGTCCCTAAAATCGGAAACAGACAGAGGCTCCATTGGTGGTGGCCGAGGCGATGGGAGAAAGCTCTTTCGATTCAAGACCACGAATCAAAAAGGGCTGCTTAGAATGACATTCTAAAAAGGTATTTGTCGGTGAAGAATATACCGTAAGGGGGAGCATCGGCTTAATCCAGTGATTCGCGCGCATCCGACCCGGTTTCAGGCTGCTCTATAGAGGTTGGTCTGAAAGATACCATCCTTCTATTGCAAAGCTGTTTTCCGCCGTTCTCTCAAAAATCATCCAATTGACTGAGATCGGGATCTAAGCCTACACTCGGCACCCACAGTCATAAGTATCCGAGAGCTGTTGTTCCTAATAGTTTTTTTATTATGAGGACGGGGAATGAACATTTTTGTACGGGTAGAGGACTGAAATCATTTTACTTCCAAAGTGTAATAAGATTTGGTTGTTCGGAGTTCTGTGGAGCGGAACAGAATCGCGAATCGGACAATCAAGTTGACATAATATATCTTATCAGACATTAAATCCATGCTGTCCTTTGAGCTCCTAGCTCGCATCCGCAAAGAACTGTTCCTCACCGGCAGCGCATTCTACGAGACGATTGTCGCCATTGCCGAACGCGTCAATCGCAAGGTTCATGTCCTCCGTCTGCATGGCCAAGCCACGACCATCCTGCAGCAGATCCATATCATCCATCAGCAGATCGGCCGACGCATCGCCGCATCGACCGCAACTGCTGCCGGCAGCGTTCCGACGGAGCCTGCGGCGAATCTCGCACCCCTTGAGGACTTCATTCGGGTTGCCGCCGACCGCATCAAGAGCCAACGCACCGCCTTGCAACAGGTCGAGCGCCAGATCCGCGAGCTCAAGATGGAGTTGGCTCACGAAGACCTGCTGACCATGCAGCGAGAACTGGGTCTACGGGATGCCGCCATTGAACGTGTGGTGGTGGCACGCGGGGCCCCGGTCATCGGCCATCCGATCGGCGAATTTGACTTCCCGCCGACAACCCATATCGCCGCCGTCTTTCGCGGGCCTTTCCTGCTCCCTCTCTTGAATTCCCTGACCCTCAGACCGGACGACATCGTCATCGTGGTCGGCCTGCGCCACGACTTGGCCCACTGGCTACCCCATTTTCAACGCCCAGCCGCCTCCAAGACCGCCTGATCGTTGTCGCGCTTTCGCTCCTGCGCACTAATCTGATATTCTGAACCGAAGTCAGACGGTAGAGGGACTGCCCCGGAGCTTGCCCGATCATGAAGACACCGACTTCGTTTTCGACCCTGACCTTACTTGGACTCGGCCTCGCCGGGTGGTTATTCGGCATGCCCATCCCGACCGTTCCCGCCGCGGACAGCGGGTCTGCATCGCGCAAAACGTCACCCGGCTTGCGGATGCTTGAAGAACTTCAAACCGTCATCACAGACCTGGCCGAGGAGGCTAAACCCTCCGTGGTCAGTATCTTCCCCGTCCAGGCCGCAGGGCGGTCGCGTGAGGCCGGCGAGCGCGTGCCCAACTCCACCGGATCAGGCTCCGGAGTGATAGTCGATGCGGTCGGCCATATCATCACCAACAACCATGTCGTCGGCGACGCCACGGAGGTCGAAGTTCGCCTCTCCGATAAAACCAAACTGTTTGCACAAGTCATTGGGAAAGACCCCGATACCGACCTGGCTGTCTTGAAAGTCACCACCGACCACCCCCTCCCCGCAGCCCGCTTCGGGGATTCGTCGGGAGTGAAAGTGGGACAGTGGGTGTTGGCCGTCGGCAATCCGTTCGGGCTGGATCGCACGGTGACGCTCGGGGTCGTCAGCGGCATTGGACGGGAAAACATCAATCTGTCGCGGTATGAAAATTTCATTCAGACGGATGCCTCCATCAACCCCGGCAACTCGGGCGGACCGTTGTTCGATCTGCGCGGCGACATCATCGGGATCAACACAGCCATCATCAACTTCGCCCAAGGGATCGGCTTCGCCATACCGTCCAATATGGCCAAGCAGGTGATGAACCAACTCATCAACAAGGGCAAAGTGGTCCGCGCCTGGTTGGGCGTCGGTCTGCAGCCGCTGACTCTTGACCTGGCCAGCAAATTTGGTGTGGATGAGAATGAGGGCGTCCTGGTCAACGAGGTGTTTGAACGGGATCCGGCAGCGCTTGCGGGTATCAGGCCTGGAGACGTCATTACGAAAGTCGATGGCGCGCTCGTCGACACACCGAACAAGCTGTCGCGCCTTGTGGCGGCGCTCGACCCGGGATCCATGGCCATCGTGGAGGTCGTGCGGGACGGGAAACGGATGAACCTGAACGTCGCCTTGAGCGAACGCCGTGATGCGGTGGTAACCGCCTCACTGCCTCAAAGCCGGAGCGACTTCAAACTTGGAATCGACGTGCAAGATCTCACGGCTGGCCTGGCGGAAAAATTCCGCCTCAACGAGAGCCGCGGCGTCCTGATCTCGAAGGTGGAATCCGGAAGTCTGGCCCAGGCGGAAGGCTTACGGGAAGGCGATCTGATCAAGGAAGTGAATCGCGCCGACACAGGCACCGTCGGAGAATTCACGATCGCCGTCGCGAAGGTCAAACGCGGCGATACGATCCTTCTGCGCGTATTGCGCGAAGGCCGGGCCTTTTACGTCGTGCTCAAACCGTCTGACCACTAGCCGGTCGCGAGTACCACACCACGCAGCACCACGGGGCAGCGCCTAGTGATGAGCCACCACCCCGTGGCGTTCTGCCCGGTGCTCCTCGACAATCCGCCCGGTCAGCTCCCTCGGTACCTCCTCATACTGGGCCTGTTCCATCACGTAACTCCCCTGCCCGCCGGTCAATGAGTTCAACGCCGGCGCATAATTCACCAGTTCAGCCTGCGGAACGAGAGCCTTCACGGTTTCCATATGGCCCTTGGCTTCGACCATGATGATCCGTCCCCGGCGGGCATTGAGATCTCCGAGCACGGCCCCGACAGAGTCGGCAGGCACTTCGACCTCCAGGGTCATCAGCGGTTCGAGCAGGATCGGATGGGCCGCTTCCAACGCCTTTTTCACACCCATCGACCCGGCGATTTTGAAGGCCAGCTCAGACGAATCGACGACATGATAGGAACCGTCATACACGGTCACCCGCACATCCACGGTGGGAAACCCAGCTAGAGGCCCCTCGTGCAGCGCTTCGACCACCCCCTTCTCCACAGCCGGCACGAAATTGCGGGGAATGGCACCGCCGACGATTTTGTTTTCGAACTCGAACCCTTGCCCACGCGGCAATGGACCGACTTCCAACCAGCAGTCCCCATACTGTCCATGCCCGCCGGTCTGCTTTTTGTATTTACCTTGCGCCTGCGCGACGCTTCGGACCGTTTCTCGATAAGGAATTTTAGGCGCGTGTAGCGTGACCTCCGCGCCATATTTGCGATGCAGTTTTTCCAGTGCCACCTCGATGTGTCGTTGCCCCATACCGCTGAGTACCATCTCCTTCGTTTCCAGGTGACGGACGAATTCCAGGCTCGGATCCTCTTCGATGAGCTTATGCAACCCGAGACTCACCTTCTCAACATCCACCTTCGCTTTCGGCTCGATCGCGAACGACATCACCGGTCTGGCCACCGGAATGCCGGGATACCGGATGGGCGCATGCTCATCGCACAGCGTATCGCCCGTGAGGGTATCCTTTAATTTGCCGATGGCGACGATGTCTCCTGCCACGGCGCGGGAGATCGGCGTGTATTTTTTTCCGAAAATGGTGAAGAGGTGGCCACCCCGCTCCCGTACCAGCTTGGTGGCGTTGTACAGACCGCTGTCCGCCTCCAAGGTACCCGAATACAGACGGACATAGGACAATCGCCCGACGAAGGGATCGATGAGCGTCTTGAACACCAGAGCCGAAAATGGCGCCGTCGCCAGTGGCTCGCGCTGGATCGGAGCGGGGTCGTTCGTCAGCCCCACACCCTGCAATGACACCGCTTGGGCACGATCAACGGGTGACGGCAAGAGATGGATGAGCCCGCGCAGGAGCGAATGAACCCCCAGATTGTGTATGGCCGAGCCACCCAGTACCGGAACCAGCCTCCGACGGCGTACTCCCATCCGCAATCCCTGCACCAACACGTCATCCGTCAATTCCCCGTCGGTCACATATCGCTCGAGAAGCGCTTCGTCCTGTTCGGCCACACGTTCGCTCGCGCGTCGCCTGGCCTCAGCCGCCTGATCTCGCTGCTCTGCGGGAACCGGCTCCTCTTCCGCCTGCGGCCGGTCCGAACGGACGGTGACGAGACGATTCTGCAGCAGATCCACCACCCCGCTCATCTGCGCCCCGCTGCCCACCGAGCGCGTCAGCGGCACTGCCGTAATCCCCAACTCGTCGATCAACTCCTCCACGGTCTTCTCAAACTCAGTACCCTCTTTGTCCAACCCGTTCACGAACACGAGGCAGGGAAGTTCCGCTGCGTCAACCAGCGACCACATCCGTTGAAGATCGCTGCGTACGCCGGTCGCCGCGTTCACGACCATTACCACCCCATCCGCAATGCGCAGCGCTGCCCGGACATCGGCGACGAAACTTGGCGCGCCCGGAGTATCCAGGAGATTGAGGACAGTCCCGTTGTAACAGCAGCGAAGTACGGTGGTATTGAACGAGCTGCGATGGTGCACTTCTTCTGGTTCGAAATCAGAGACCGTGTTTCCTGCGAGCACGGATCCGGGGGATGAGAGCGTTCCGGTACAGTAGGCCAGCGCTTCGACTAACGAGGTTTTTCCCGATCCCGCGTTCGACACCACAGCCACATTCCTGATGGATTCGGTGAGGGGAACGTTCATCATGACCTCCTCTGGTAAGTCGACGGCCACCCTGGGCCTGGTTAGAGGGAGTTGTGTAGGTGAGACCTTCCTTTCGCCGGACGAATGATGGATGGAGTGGATGACAGGCACATCACCTTTTCCCGGACGCGTATCATCGCGTGGCCTCTCCGCAAAGCCATCCCTGGTCGGCGAAGCTCACGTACCGACCGTCGCCCACTATCAGATGATCCAGCACCTGAATGCCGAGGAGCGCACCGGCTGACACCAACCTCGCCGTCAATACGCGGTCCTCCTGGCTCGGGGTCGGGTCGCCGCTCGGATGATTGTGAAGGAAAATGACTCCCGCCGCCGACGCACGCATCGCCGGAATAAACACCTCCCGCGGATGGACGATGCTGAGGGTGAGGCTACCCTCGGAGATGGTCACATCGCGAATGACCTGGTTCTTGGCATCCAGGAGAACGACAGCGAAAATTTCATGACGGAGATCGCGCAAGCTTGCGTGGTAATGCTTAAAGAGGTCTGCGCTGGAATTGATGCGCGTCCCGGTCGTCAAGGGAGCCGACACCGCCCGTTTGCCGACCTCCACCGCCGCCTTTAATTGCGCCGCTTTGGCCGGTCCGACCCCGGGAATGGCACACAGTTCCTCCACGCTGCAGTGGAGAAGCCCGTAGATCCCGCCGACGCGGGCCAGCACCTCCATCCCCACTTTGACTGCGGAGGCGTCTTGCCGTCCCACCCGCAGGAGAATCGCCAGTAGTTGCGCATCGGAGAGACTGGTTGCCCCCTCGCTGAGCAATCGCTCGCGCGGCCGCTCAGTCTCCGGCCATTCGCCGATGCCACGCCCTGACTTTTTGAGTGTCACAGCCTGCTTTCTACGACAAAAAAATGTCAGCCCGCACCTTTTTGTGCCGGAGGCTTGACGCGTGACTCATCTCATGTATGGCACTTCAAGCACGCAACTCATTGAAATCTATACACTTGACATTTTGGTGCAGCTCTTGCTTCAGGACAGGCACAGCTGTGAACGTCACCACCCAGGAGGAACACATGGAATGTCCGAAGTGCAAAGGCATGATGATGTTGGAACGGTTCTCTGACTTCTTCCTCATTTTCTACGCCTGGAAATGCATCAACTGTGGCGCCATCATCGACCGGACCATTTCGGCGAACCGTAGGAAGAGCCTCGCCGCCCGCGACGCTCAACCGGTGGCGACCCGCTGATCCGGCTGACGCAACGCTCCGTTCTCAGTGTGATGTGGTGGTGTGACGACCTCAGGTGTGGCCACCTCCTCAGCCTGCGTGAACTGAGTTCCAGTGTCGCCCGATTATAGCGAGCCTCCCCGAACGCGTCAAAGCACGAACCTCCGTTGGTGACGTCTGCAGCGCTCCCCGCCCCGCGGCGGGGAGAAGACGCGCCTCTCTCCCCGTTCCTTGCACCTGCATCACCTTGACCCCTTCAAAAACGCTGTGTTAGAGTCTCTCACTTCTTAGCCAACAACGAGTGGCTCTCTCCCGAATACGATCATGCGCGTCATCGCAGGGCTTCATCGGGGCCGACGGTTGCTGGGTCCCAGGGGACAGGCTATCCGCCCCACATCCGACCGAGTGAAGGAAGCCCTCTTTTCCATTCTTGGCGAACGGACCACCGGAGCCCGTGTGCTCGACCTCTACGCTGGAACCGGCTCCATTGGGATTGAGGCCCTCAGCCGGGGTGCGACGCATGTCACGTTTGTCGAGACCGACCGGGAGGCCTTGCGCCTCGTCCGCTCCAATCTTCAGCAATGCAACCTCGAACAGTTCGCCAATATCTGCGCCTGTCAGGTCAGCCAGTTTTTTCGCCGGGGCACTGAATGGTCCGGCCCCTACGACATTGTCTTCTGCGATCCTCCCTATCGACTCACGCCGGAACTCCTGACATTGGCCGGCGAATGGCATGTGGGATGGTTGGCCGAAGATGCCGTGGTGGTCATCGAACATAGCAGCAAGGAGCACATGCCCGAGACCCTGGGACCGCTCTCCCAAGTGAAACGTTATGACTATGGGGACACGGCACTCACACGGTTCCACCTGACGCCGAAAGAAGCCCCGCGCGCATGAAGATCGCCGTCTACCCCGGCACATTCGATCCGATCACCCATGGCCACTCGGACATCATCCGGCGTGGATTCCGGATGTTCGAAAAGATGATCGTCGCCATTGCGCCCAACCCCTCAAAACACCCATTGTTCAGCGCGAAGGAACGACTGGAGATGGTCCGCCTCGTCACCAAAGACCTGCCTAACCTGGAGGTCACGACCTTCGAAGGTCTCCTGGTAGATTTTGTGCGAAGCAGCGGCGCCCATGCTATTCTTCGAGGGCTCCGCGCGATTTCTGATTTCGAACACGAATTTCAAATGGCACTCGTCAATCGCAAGCTGGCGGAGACCGTCGAAACGGTTTTCTTGATGCCCAGTGAGGAATATTCCTATCTTTCTTCCACCATCATTAAGGATGTCGCCAGCCACGGAGGTTCGCTCAAGGATTTTGTGCACCCCGAAGTGGCACGGAGGCTCCAAGAACGAATTCGGAGTTTCAAAGGATGAAACTGGCAGCCCGTGTCGGACGTATTGTCCCCTCCCCTACTCTGAGCATTACTGCAACCGCGAAGGCTATGGCGGCGCAAGGCATCGACGTCATCGATTTTGCGTCCGGAGAACCGGATTTCGATACGCCTGAACCCGTGAAAGCAGCAGCCGAGGCCGCGATCCGTGCCGGCTTCACCAAATACACGCCGTCGTCGGGTATCGATGAATTGCGCGGCGCCATCGCCGACAAACTGAAAGTGGAACAGGGACTCCAGTATGAGAAATCCCAGATCCTCGTGTCCTGCGGCGCGAAACATTCGTTGTACAACGTGGCCGAGGCGCTTCTCGAAGCAGGCGACGAACTCATTATCCCGGTGCCCTTCTGGGTGTCCTATCAGGACCAAACCCTACTGAACGATGCCACGCCGGTTTTGCTCAAGACGGAGGAGCGGGACGGATACACCATCAGCCCGGACGCGCTTGAGGCAGCGATCACGCCGCGCACCAAGGCCATCATCGTCAACAGTCCCTGCAATCCGACCGGCGCGACCTACGACAAGACCACGCTCGAAGGAATCGCGGCCGCGGCCCTGCGTCATGACCTCGTCATTATTTCCGACGAGATCTACGAAAAGGTGCTCTATGATGGAGCGCGACACATCAGCATCGCCAGCTTAAGCCCTGAAGTCGCTGCACGAACCGTCGTCATTAACGGTGTCTCCAAAGCCTACGCCATGACCGGCTGGCGCATCGGCTACGCCGCGGGGCCGAAAGCCTTGCTGACGGCCATGGCCAACATTCAAAGCCAGAGCACGTCGAATCCCTGCTCCATTTCACAAAAGGCCGCCGTGGCGGCGTTACGACTCGGCAATCCGTTTACCGCCGTCATGGTAGCGGAATTCGATCGGCGCCGCCGTCTGATGGTCGAACGACTGAATAATATGCCCGGCGTCACCTGCCGGATGCCGACGGGCGCCTTCTATGCGTTCCCGAACATCAGCGGCCTCCTCTCCAAACGCTGGAAGGATCAGCCCATCGGCTCCGCAGCCAACCTCGCAACCTTTTTGCTTAACGAGGCCCAAGTCGCCCTGGTCCCCGGAGAACCATTCGGCAGCGATATCCACATCCGGCTGTCCTATGCGACGTCCATGGAGGCCATTGAACGCGGGCTCACTAGAATTGAAGCGGCCATCCGTCGATTGACGTAAGGCGGGACACAAATATTCCGCTCCCCCTTGATTCTGATGAAATCGAGGCTACTAAGATGATTGCCCCGTGGATCGCGGGAGAAATGAATTGTGCCTTGTGCGGCGTGAGATCAGAGGAGGAATAACCCGTGCCAATCTATGAGTACCAATGTACCAGCTGCGCCTACCGCTTCGAGGTGAAGCAGAGCATTAAAGACGATCCGATCAAGGAATGCGCTCGCTGCGGGAAGGAAGTCACGAAATTGATTTCACCCCCGGCCATCATGTTCAAAGGCAGCGGCTGGTATATCACCGATTACTCGGACAAGATGAAACCCGGCGGCAGTGATACGTCTGAAAAGCCGACGGCCGCGGGGACGGATAAGACAACAACCTCGACCGCGAGTGAGAACACGACAAGCACCCCATCCGCCGCTCCCGCAAGCACCCCGACGACCAGCGCCACTCCCGCAAGCAGCACGGCGAGCACTGGCACGTCCAGTTCGAGTTCCACCTCCTCATCCAGCAGCTAACGGGAGCGGGGTCCGAGTGATCCTGCCCCTCTCACCCCTTTGAGCCCTCACGTGCTCACCACTCTGCGGCAGACTCTCCCCCGCTTACCGGATCAGAATGCAGCACGGCACTAGGGCTGTACTCGTTTGTTGGGAGCGGTTGTGGTGTGCTTATGAGGCGCCGACTTTCCCGTGGACTTTGCGCCGGCCTTGCTTGATGGTTTGGCAGCTTTTTTGACCACCGGTTTCGTGGTGGGTTTCGCGGTGTTCGTCTTCACCGCCTTTGCGGCCCGCTCTCGCGCCGCAGCGATGGTGTGCTCCAAACTCGCAATCATCGCCGACTTCTCTTTGTTCACCCTCGTGAGATCTTCCACGCGAATCTGCAGCTCTTCTTTCGCTTTGTTCGCAGCGTTGAGCTGATTCTGCAACAGCGCTTTATCCGCCGCAGCCTGTTGAGCTTCCGAGTGCAGCTGTTCGATTTGCGCCTGAAGAGCCGGCGGCCAGAAGTCACATCCCGTCAGCAACATGCTGCTGAAACCAAGCGCACACAGTCCCATCACCGCGCTGCGTGAACGAATGAGCATAAGTGGTCCTCCCATGTGGGTGAATTATACCGACTACGCACCATCAAATCATGATGAAAGTATGTATCCTGACTGCTCCAAGGCCGCTCGAATGTGATCCGCCGCAATGACTCCGGCTCGAAGAAGCCGTGGACACTCGCAGGCATCCACGACGGTGGAAGCCGACCCACCAGGTGCGCGGCCGCCGTCGAGAATCAGATCGATGCAGGAACCGAGGACCTTCTGTACGGCACCTGCGTCGGCAAGGGGCGATTCCGACGAACGATTGGCACTCGTTCCGGTCAGCGGGCCGGTGTGGGTCAAGAGTCGCTGAAGGACCGGCAAGGGGGACCAGCGAACCCCGATTGTCCCACTCCCTGCCGTGAGCAATGGCGAAAGGCCTGAGGCGGCGGGAAACACGATGGTCAAGGGACCTGGCCAAAAGCGCTCCATCAGGAGCGAGGCGGCTGGGGTGATGGCGTCTACCAAGGGAACCAACTGCTCAGGTGCTCCGATGAGCACCAAGATCGGTTTGTCGGGAGGACGGCCTTTTACCTCGACCAATCGGCGGAGGGCCGCCTCGTCGGTCGGTCGCACGGCGAGACCATAATAGGTTTCGGTGGGAAGGGCGACGACACCATGCCTCGCCAGCACCCGCTGCACCTCCGGCAGCGCGGCGTCGCAGGATGCATCGGTGAACGGAAGAACCAGTGCCATGTGATGGCTTGATCCGATCGGATCACGAAGTGCGCGGCAGCGCCCGGTGCGCAATGTCGGTACGATAGTGCCGACCCTCGAACGAAATCGCCGGCACCGCCTGATAGACCTCCGCTCTCGCCTGCAGAAGCGACGGAGCCCAAGCCGTCACGGCCAATACTCTGCCTCCGGCAGTGACCACCTGGCCCGCATCACGCTTGGTGCCCGCATGAAACACCGCGATCGGCGCTGAGTTCGATGGAGAGGGTAATCCTTGAATCGGCAATCCCGTCGGATAGGCTCCCGGATAACCAGGCGAGGTCAGGACCACACAGACCGCCGTCTCCTGCCTCCATTCCACCGCCAGTTGGTCGAGACGATGTTCAACCACGGCCTCAATGACGTCGAGCAGATCCGTCTTCAAGAGCGGCAACACGACTTCGGTCTCGGGGTCCCCCATCCGCGCATTGAACTCCAGGACATAGGGCGTGCCGTTCACAATCATGAGGCCCGCGTAGAGTACGCCTTGGAAAGGGCAGCCCAGACGAGCCATCGCATCCACTGTCGGTTGCAGCACCTGCCGCGTCACCTGATCGCGCAGCGCAGTCGTCGCAATGGGAGCCGGAGCATAGGCGCCCATGCCGCCCGTATTGGGTCCGGTGTCGCTGTCCCCCACCCGCTTGTGGTCCTGGGCAGGGATCATCGGCACGACGGTTTTTCCATCGGTAAACGCCATGATGGTCAATTCTTCCCCGTCGAGAAACTCCTCGATCAACACCCGATGGCCCGCCTGACCGAACAGGGATTTTTCCATCGCATCACGCACCGCCTGCTTCGCTTCCTCGCGCGTCATCGCCACCACCACGCCCTTGCCCTGCGCAAGGCCATCGGCCTTCACCACGATCGGCACTGGCTGCGCATCCACATACGCCAATGCCGGATCCATCTGCTCAAAGGTCCGCGACACCGCCGTCGGAATCCGGTTGGCGGTCATGACGTCCTTGGAAAAACTCTTGCTCGACTCCAGTCGCGCAGCAGCTTTCGTCGGCCCGAAGATTTTCAAACGCGCCTTGCGGAATTCATCGGCAATTCCCAAAGCCAACGGCGCTTCCGGACCGACCACCGTGAGATCAATCTGTTGCTTCAGCGCGAAGTCTTTGAGTCCGGCAATGTCATCCGCCTTGATCGGGACACAGGTCGCCAGGCCGTCGATTCCTGCATTCCCCGGCGCGCAAAATATATGCGGCTTCCTCGGACTCTGGGCAAGCTTCCAGACCAACGCATGCTCCCGTCCACCACTGCCGACAACCAGAATCTTCACAGCTCAACCTTCGCTTGAATGAAGTGCGCCCGATGCTGCCAATCCGCGGCTTCTCGCTCGTTTCGCTCAGTCCATCTCCCGACATCCGTGAGGGCGTTCAAACGGGTCGCCCAACGAGGCCGCAGGCGAGAAAAAACCGCAGGCGTAGCCTGCTGGCTACGTTGAGGATTTTTTCGAGCCAAGAACGAAGTTGGAGGCCCGTTTCAACGCGCCTCAATGGCGGAAGTGGCGCATGCCCGTCAGAATCATCGCCATCCCATGTTCGTCCACCGCCTTCGTCACCTCAGGGTCACGGATGGATCCACCGGGCTGAATCACACAGGTAATACCGGCTTCCGCCGCCGCATCGATTCCGTCACGGAACGGAAAGAACGCATCGGACGCCATCACACATCCCTTCACCGACGACTGGGCTTTCATGGCCGCCAGTTTCACCGAGTCGACACGGCTCATCTGTCCGGCTCCGATGCCCACGATCTCACCAGGTCGTCCGTAGATGATGGCATTCGACTTCACATGTTTACACACGACCCAGGCGAACGCGCAGGCGGCATATTCCTCTTCGGTCGGTTTGCGCGCTGTCGGCACCGTCAGGGCTTTGATGTCCTTGATCACACCCAAGTCCCGATCCTGCACGATCAGCCCGCCGACCAGCTTCTTCAGATCATATCCCTCAGCGGTTGCCTTGCTCAGCGGCCCCACATCCAGCAGCCGGATGTCCTTCTTCCGCTTGAGTTCGGCCAAGGCCTCCTCGGTAAACGCCGGTGCGATGACCACTTCCACGAAGGTCGAGGTAATTTCTTTTGCCGCAGCCAGATCAACCGGGCGATTGAAGGCAATGACGCCGCCGAACGCCGAGACAGGATCCGTCGCGCGCGCTTTGACATAGGCGTCGACCGGCGTGGCGCCGAGCGCACAGCCGCAGGGGTTATTGTGCTTGATGATGGCCACCGCCGTCTGATCGAATTCCTTCACCAGTTCAAGGGCGGAATTGGCATCCAGAAAATTGTTATAGGACATGGCCTTGCCGTGCAGGATCTTCCCGCGCGACACGGCCGGCTCCTTGGCATTCAGTTCGCGGTAGAACGCGCCCTGCTGGTGCGGATTCTCCCCGTAGCGCAGCGTCTCCACGCGCTCGAATTGCAGCGACAGGATGGCGGGGAATTTCACCTCACTTCCCTGCACCTGCTTTTCGAGATAGCCCGCGATCAAACTGTCGTAGCGAGCCGTGTGTTGAAACACCTTCATGGCCAGTTCGCGGCGTAAGACCGGCGTGACGGCACCAGCCTTCACGGCCTCCAACACGCGGGTATAATCAGACGGGTCGACGACGACAAGCACGTCCTCGTGGTTCTTCGCGGCGGAGCGCAACATCGACGGACCACCGATATCGATATTCTCGATAGCCTCCTCGAACGGACAGTTGGGCTTGGCGATCGTCGCTTCGAACGGATAGAGATTCACGACGACGACGTCGATGTTGCCGATTCCGTGCTGCTGCATCTGCTTGACGTGGTCGGGAACCCCTCGACGCCCGAGCAGACCGCCGTGAATTTTCGGATGCAAGGTTTTCACGCGGCCGTCGAGAATCTCCGGAGACCCGGTATACGCCGCCACGTCGGTCACCGCCACCCCCGCATCTCGCAAGGCTTTGGCCGTTCCGCCCGTGGACAATACTTCCGCGCCGAGGGCTGCCAACCCCTTGGCCACCTCAACAACTCCGGTCTTGTCAGAAACACTGATCAGTGCCCGCGCAATGCTGGCCATGATGAACTCCTTCAACTATGGATATCGTGTGGGTGGGATCACATTGGACGAAAAAACGCCGTGACAATAGCAGATGCCTCAACGCCACTGCAAGTTGATCGGGCCGGAATTGCGGCGCCTGCCCAACCATTCACACGCCCCAATTGGAATCGCTGCGCGAGCCTGCCTGCGATTCCGGGCTAGCATGAGTCTTGACGTTGTGATACCCTTCGCCCGGTAGCCATGCGTCGGCCTGGGCTGATGCATTCCATCAATCAAGTAACACTCGAAGTCTTAAACAGACACCCGCCCTGTGGCGACTCCGTGCCGCGGGGAGGCCTCGTGCCTGGGTCGGTAAGGGCTGGCGCATGTCGCGCGGAATCATTTTCGCAGTCGGATTGTTCGCACTCACACTTTTGGCCCTCATCTGCATCCCGCGACACCTACCCGTGACGTCGTCGGCAGGCGGCCACCCCGCGTTTCGCGCGCACATCGAAAACGGCCACCTGACACTCTCCGGCGCGATGGCCAGCGAAGAAGCGAAACTCGCTGCCGTCACCCGCGCACAGGAATTAGCCAAAGGACTCAAGCTCCGCGTCACCGACAACCTCGACATTCTCGAAGAAGCCACTCCCGCGGCGTGGGAGACCGCCGTGCCCGCGCTGTTGGCACAGGTAGCCCTGCTTCATCAACATCAAGCCACGGTCTCGCTCTCGGACCAGACACTCACGGTCAAAGGCACTGTCGCAACCGGCGAGGCCAGAGCAAAACTCCTCCATGACGTCGGCGCGTCGCTCGGCAGTTCGGTGCATGTGCAGGATCAGCTGACGGTAGCCGCAGCCACAACGACAGCGCTGCCGGCGGCTCAGGTCCCACCCCCGGTGCATGCCTCCCGGGCTCACGTGCAGGCCGGATTGGACGACATCTTGCGCGGAGAACACATCGCATTTGAAAGCAACAGCGCAGTCCTCACCCCCAAAGGTCGTGCCGTCGTCGACAAGGTCATTCCGGCGCTCAAACGATCCCCAGAGGCGACCATCGAAATCGGCGGCCATACCGATTCCTACGGCGATCCGGACTACAATCTCCAACTCAGCCGCGCGCGGGCGGAATCCGTTCGCCAGTATCTGGCCGACCATGGTGTGACCAACCGACTGACTGCCGTGGGCTACGGAGCCACCCGTCCGCTCAGCCAAGACCGGACGCGCGCCGCGTCGAAGAAAAACCGGCGGATTGAATTTCGTGTGAAAGAGGAACGGTGAACGTATGGGAGCCTTAATACTGCAAATGATCGGATGCTTACTGGTGGCGGCGACCATCGGGTTGATGATGGGGTGGCTGCTGCGCAGTTTCGCCACCTCTGAAAAGCGCCAGCAGTTGTCTGAAATTGCCACCCGGCTCCGCGGACGTGAACATGAGTTGGACACGCTCAACCATGAGTTGAAGGTTCGCACCTCCGCCGTGCAGATGCTTGAAGGAAAGATGATCACCTCCGAGGCGGCGCTCAAGGACCTGACCGCCGACCTTGCGACAAAGGTGGAACAACTGACGGCATTGCAAACCGAAGTGCGGGAAAAGGGTGTGCGCCTCCATGCCATCGAACGGGAGCGCGATACGCTCCGGCGGGAAGTCGAGGAAGCCGAGAACAAGTTCAAGGCGCAACAGGCGGGCTTCGCCGAAATGCAGGCCCAAATGGAAAATGCCGAAGACGTGCTTATCAGCCGCGACCAGGAAATCGCCACCCTCAAAACCTGGGTGGAACAGCTGGCGCCGAAAGATGCCGAGATCGCCCGTCTCCGGGCACAGACCCAGGAACTGGAACCGTTCAGGGAACGGAGCAGCCGGCTGGAACAGGACCTGGAACGCACACGCGCACAAGCCGCATCCACCCTCCAGAACAAGGAACAGGAACTGGACCGGCGTCAGTCCCGCATCACGGAGATCGAGGCCGAGTTGGCCCGCCTGCGAACACAAAATCAGGAAGATCTCTCACGTTTTACCGAAACCGTCGAACAGCGGGATCAGGACATCCAGCGACTGCGAGCGACCGTGGAAGAGCTGGAAGTGTTCCGCAGCGAAGTGGAAAAAAAGGAAATCGCGCTCCGCGAGGCGGAGGAGCGACGGGTCATGGATGTCAGCGAACGGGAGGAAGAGATCGCCGCCCTACGCAAACGACTCGTCGAATATCGCGTCGCCCAGCGGCATGGGGCCCAGGCTAAATTGGTCGGCACGACTGACTCGGGCATGCACGGCAACTCGACGACCGGACGCGACACGGGGAAACATCGGACGACGCAAAAGGATGATCTCAAGCAAATCCATGGCATCGGGCCCGTGATGGAACGGGTGCTCAATCGCATGGGGATGTTCACCTTTCGCCAGATCGCCGAATGGAAGGATCAAGACGTCGAACAGATGGCGTCGGAGCTCAACACATTCCCCGACCGCATCCGCCATGACAATTGGATTGCCGGTGCTAAGGAACAGCACTTCTTGAAATACGGCGAGGAACTCTAAGGCGATATCCCCCAACGTATCCCGATCTTCCGCCGCGACAATCCGACCCGTACGCCGCCGACCTGGATAGGAGATCGGCGTCGCCGCGCCCCCTCGGACTGAGCGAGGCCATGTCTGGTGAGGCTTCCCCTCAGCGCGTTCTACAGTCCGACCTCTCTCGTAACATTCACGCGGCGGCGATAGCCGAAGCCACGGCAAACGCGACTTCCCTATTGGCAACATCCCCGTGATCCTTGATGAGTCGATCGGTCGAAAGGTTGTGTATCAGGCCGTTCGTCAGCTGGTAAGAACCGGTCGCCTCAAGGAGAGACATGTCCACGGTTCGAGGTGTCTTCTGGGCCCCGTTGCGGCCGATGCCGCCGTACTTGTCGTTTTTGTCCCCGATCCCGGCCGCCACCTGGCCGGCGAGCAGGGACGCAATGGGATAGGCGAGGCCGACGGCCTTGTCGTTCGCCGTGCACGTAATAATCGTCGGGCCTGCAACCGCTCGGCCGCTGACCACTCGGTGAAAGAATCCGTTGTGCGTGCCATCCCATTTTTCCGAAAATCCGTAGTGAGAAAAAGCGGCTTGTAAGAGAGAGAGCGTCTGCACACGGAGCAGCGTCGCGTCATCGGCACCGGCGACCGCAGCGGCCACGAGGCGCCCGCCGAAACTGTGACCGATCAGATGCAGCCTCAAGTCCGGCCTGGCGGCTTGTACGGCGCGAAGGATCGGATTGACCCCATTGGCCCCGACCAATCCCGCTCGCTCCTTCATCTGATAGTAGGTGGTGTAGTTGAGGGCGTTCCGTACGCCGGACCAGATCCCGCTGAAAAACTCCCCTAATCCGGCGGCCCCCCCGGTGCCGATTCCCGCCGCCCCACCGGCATTCGCCGGCGGGCGGGCCACGGTAAAGGACACCGGCTTGCGCAACTTTTCCAACAGCTCACCCGATGGCACTTTGAAGAAGACCTCTGACCCATCCTCCGCTTCCAAAGTGTGCTTCTGAACCAGCGAGCGGACTTTATCGACAAACTCCTTCTGCGCGGCTGTGCTGTCCTCCAGCTTCGGCAAGAGACGTTGCAGCTCGTCGAGCGTCCGGTCGGCCTGCGGTGCATCGAACACGCCCTTGAGCCCTTCCAGCTTCGCCTTCAAGGCCGCCACGCCGACGACCGAACCGGCTCCGGCGGCGCCGCTGGGAATCAGCTCCTTCTCCTCGAATTTCTTGGACGGCCATAACACGCCAAGCACGGCCCATTTCCGGTTCGCGAGCGCCGCGAACGTGCCGGCATCGAGCACCGAGCGGACATTGGCCAACAAGGTGGCATAGAGCGCCTTGGCCTCCTCCATATTGTTGTTCCAGCCATGCGAGATAACGATGAGATCGGTCGTCTCGTCCCGTTGGAGGAACTCCTGCAAGGCGGCGACATCGGCCTGATTGTGGACGGCAGCATCCTTCGTAAACTGCACTGGGAAATAAGGAAACCCCGATAACTGTTCCATCGCGCCCTCCTCTCTTGCTAGATGGATTGAATCGCGCGCATCAGATCCACGAGTCCGGCCCCCTGAAAGTACCGTTCTCGACGGAGATCCGTTGCGGTCGAGACAAAGATCTCTTTGATCCGTTCCGGTTGCCCGATGAATTCGCGGCGGACGGACAGAAATGCCGCGATGACACCGGACACATGCGGTGCCGCCATGCTCGTCCCCGAATGTTCCAGATAGGTCACGTCCTTCTCGATTTTCTCCTGAATGTCTTTCTCCATCTGCCCCGCCGCGCAGGAAAGAATTTTCTCTCCCGGCGCGACCAGATCCGGCTTCAGGCGTCCGTCGCCCGTGGGTCCCTTCGAGGAAAAATATGACACACCGTAGATGTGCGGCATGTTCCGATGAGTCGACCCGACGGTGATCGCGAGGTCGGCATTGCCCGGATCGTTGATGGTCAGGCCGATCCCGGCCGAACGGAGCCCCGTAAAATCCGTGGACAGCACTCCGTATCCGGAATTGCCGGCCGCCACCACCACGACGACGCCGGAGCGCACGAGGCGATTCACCTCCACACAGAGCTGGCTTTGCCCGCAGGCAAACCATTCGGGCTCGAAGGGATAGCCGACACTGAGATTCACACCATGGATGCGAATATGCCGCCCGAAACTGTTGACGCGTTGAATGTGTCCGAGCGCGGCAATGATGTTACTCACACTGCCCTCGCCGCCCTCGTTCAACACCTTCAAGCTCACCAGCTTGCACCGCGAGGCCATACCGGCGATGGAAGCGGCCTTGATCTGCTCATACACCACTTCCCGCTCCGTCTGGTCTCCATCGGGCTTGAGCGATCGGGAATAGGCGAGGATGTCAGGATGTGATTCGCCCGGCCGCAGCGTCGGATCAGCGGGAATCTCTCCCGCGATGATGCCGGCCACATGGGTACCGTGGCCCATGCCGTCCACCAAGGCGCTCTTTTTCGGGTCAGCCCCACCCGTAAAATCGTAATGCCATTCCTCGACTTGGCCGGCAAGGTTCTGGTGTGCGCCGAAATGACGATGGTCCCCCTGGATCCCGGAATCGACCACGGCCCACACGACGTTGTCGCCCAAAGCTGTGAAGGCCACTCGCGCCGCATCGGCTTTCACTGTGGTGATGGAACTGGTGATGAACGCCTTCAGCTTGAAATCTTCCCAGATCTGGTAAATTGCCCGCGCCTTACGCGGCTTCCCGTCCTTGCCGGGCACATCGGGCTTGTCCTTCCCATCCAAGTCAACCAGTTCGCGAATCACGCGCCCTTCAAGAGAGGCGAAGATGTATTGTTCGTTGAACTCGCTTTTCTTGCGATCGAGCCGTTGGCCGTCCCGGTCCCGCCCCTGGCGCGCGAGCAAGTCCTCGATTGTCTTGAACACCCAGTCTCGCGCCGCTTCCCGGCCTTTCGGGTATTCCAGATTCAAATCGATGATCACCTCATAGATGATCGGACGGCGGGAGGGATCAGCAAGTCGCTGTTTGGTTTCCTGGTTCAGTTTGTCGAGGAGCGGAAGCGCGATGACCGTCCTGATGAGATTCTTCGCGAGCCGCTCCTCGTGATCATTGTCGACGGATGGCTTCGGATGCGGGATGGTACCCGTCGGGACTGCGGCTTCGGATTCCTGAGTGGGAGCGGGCTGCGGCCCGGCTGGGGAGGAAGTATCAGACGCCTTCCGTTCAGACGACCGGCGCGAGGTTTTTTTTCCTACCGTTGATGAGCTCGATTTCTTTTTGGCCATGGGCTCCCTCACGAACCGAAACAGGTTGCCACGCGCAGCGCAAAGATTCGTTGCGTATCCCCTCGCCGGATGAGGCAGCAAAGGTTATACCCGAAGAGGGACGACAAGTCCTGCTCATTTTATTCAGGCGATAGCAATACACGTAATTGTTTCGAACAGCCATGCGGGAGGAAATCGTGTCTCCGCGCAGAAGCCGGAGTATCGAAAACGATACGCCTTCGAATGCGGCACAGCCTGTGGTCACGCGCCATGACACGCGATTCACTCATCAAGACTCGGTCGCAGCAGATACGGACCGTAGACCAGGGCAAAGAACAGATAGGCTCCACTCCAACTCAACGCCGCCACACTCAGCAGGGCATTAGTCGGCAGACCCACACTCGGTCCGAACACGCGGATGATTGCGCCGCAAGTCACCAGCCCATACATCGCCACCGTCGCCATGTCGGCCCGGCGCGGACGTCCGGTATGCCCTAAACTCGCGCGGGTCATAATACCCAGCGTCATCACGCCCACCGCCCCTGTGGTCAGGGCATGGACGGCATCTTCTTGCGGCAGGCCGAGGCCCAGCGCGGCGCAACCGAGCAGGAGCAGCGCCAGCGTGAGCCATGCATAGCCCCAGTGCAGCACGAATACCAGCGGTTCCCGCCACGTGAGCCACCCATACCAGCGCGCCAGCCGGACCAGATTGACGGCTCCTGCCAGGATGAGGCCCCACCCGGCCATGGCCCCCTGCGGGAAGATTGCCCAGAGGGTCGAGGCGAACGCGACGAACCCAATCGCCGCCATATCCAGCTGAGAAAACCGCGCCGGCTTCTCCGGCCTTCGTGCCTGGACCAGAAACTCCCGGGTAAAGTTCGGTGTCACGCGTCCGCCGATGAACGTCAGCAGCGTCATGTCCAATGCCAGCGCCATCCGCTCAGGCACATCCGTCGCCGCTCCGTTGAGGGCCGCCGAATGGAACAATACATTCGAGACGGCGTAGAGGCTGATGAGCACGGCGATCGGCGCGTGAGCCCAACTCTTCCCGCCGACGATCTCCCGCCAAAGCACCAGAGCCAGGGCAAGGAGATAGACCATGTCCACGGCGGCGGACAGGAGCGGCGGAAACCAAGACAAGGCAAGCACGATGCGTCCGGCAAACCACAGCGTGAAGAGCGTCAGCAGCAAGCGGCCCTTGATGGCAGGCCGGTCGGTCCAATTGGGCACAGCCGTCAACACAAACCCCGTGATCACCGCGGGCAGAAATCCAAACAACATTTCGTGCACATGCCATTCGCGAGGCGCGCCCAGACCGGTTGAGCCGATCCCAACCGCCAGCATGACGATCCATGCGGGCACGGCCAGGCCGGCAAACAGGGCGGCTCCCAGAAAAAATGGTCTGAAGCCGTAGGACAACACCGGCCAATCCGCCACCGCAACCCGTGGCTCGATTCCGTCGCGCATCACCAGCACTCCTCATCGTTTGCCATCACGACGTTCCCTACCTTTCCGAACCACAGGGGTAGAGAACTTCCCGGCAACCATTGCCGATCCGGGGCGCCCCTGGGGCGAACATTCCCCTCGCGACACATGCACGCGCGACCCGCTCTAGTCGAGGCCATACCCTCGAACCGGGAGGTAGGGCCCTGGCGCGTGGCGCAACTGGAACGCATCGTGACCGTGACGCGGGGGCGTGGCGTCGACAGCAAGTCGACTCTGCGCTGCGCTGATCTCCACGGGTTCGCGCCGGATTTCCCGCCCCGCTCGACTGCGATACACCAGTTCGTCGGTATCCAGATCATACTCGGGAGAGTCGCAATGTTCCCATCGCTCCATGAAATAGTGCGCATAGAATGAGTAGAAGCCGTGCGTCCGACCATTCCGTTGCAGCAAATATTCCGGCATGTGCTGACCATCCAGCTCGGCATGGTGATGCTGGAGCCAGATGTAGTCACCGAGGATCACCAGCTTCACCAGAGGAGGATCGGCGTACAGCTTCAACTTCACAACCTTTCCCATCGCCTTCAACCGCTTCAGCAAGGCAATACTCTGCCGGACCTCTTCGCGAAACGCCGGAAGTGCATCGGCGGGACGACCAAGCGCCCCCATCCGCGCCTGCGCATCCTGACTAAAGGGATTCGCCAGGAACACCTTCGCCTCCAAACAGGTGTCGAGCACCGAAGACAGGTCTCCCACCTGATCCATCAGGGATCCGGACCCGCTGGAGCCGATGACCATGACCGTCCGGCCCGTCCCCTGCTCTCTCTTGACGCGCGTGATACGCCGTTGCGCCTCGGGCGCACGGTGGGGAAAAAACGAGACGAGCCCAGCCCCGGTCGCTGCCGTGGCAAACGACCGATCCCGGACGTGACGATGGACATAGTTGAAACAGACCATCAACAGAATGGCAAGGATCATTTCCACCGCGACCAGTGAAACCTTGTCATGTTCGAGCAGCGACCAGAGCGACAGAAACTGTCGGGCTCCGGCCGGCAGGAGCAGCGCAATCCCCGCGCTCACACCGACGATGACCAGATGAGAGAGCCTTCCTGCCGCATGGCCAAGGAACGCCCGTAGAACGGACCACAATTCGTACAACAACGATGCACCTTCCGAAAGGGTAACGGAACGATTCCCACGGCTGTGACGGGCTGGCGATGCGAACGACGGAGGACAGCACCTTCGGCGGTATGCTCAGCGGAAACGGCGCGGCTGCGGGCACAAACAACAATCGCGTAAGACTTCCCCTGATTCAGGAGCTGCTGCCCCCGGGTCCAGAAGGTCTTACGCGAACAACGGCACCTTATCAGGTCCATGCACACGAAGCAAGGAGGCGTCGATCGGGTCCGGTCAGCCATTCCAGCCCATCAGGGGTCCCCACCTGCAGGAATGCCTGTGGGCGGAGACGGTCCTGACCAGTACACCATCTACGACTCGGGCGTCTCACCATAACGTGGCCAGATACTCCAGCAGGAACACCAGACCGGTGCCACCCGTCGGCAACGCAATCGCACCGAACAAGGGATGGCGGGTAAACGGCAGAAAGGCTCCTTCCTGCGTCTGTTCGATCAACTCGACCATGCGCTCGATCTCGCGACGCTTCTTCCACTTGAAGACCGGCTCGTCGGTCAGGTCCTTGAGTCGCCGCTTCAACTGCTTCACCGCCTCCCGTTTTGCTCGCTCGGCGGAGCGACGCAGGAAAACACCGTTACCGAACGCATACAACGCATTGAGGGTAAAGATCGCCAGCAAGCCCGCAGGAAAGTCCCATCGGTCGAAGTAACTCTGCCGCGCCACCGCCATCAGGAACACGATCACAAACGGATAATAGATCATGGCGCTGATGACCGCCGTGCGTTTCGCAATAAATTGAATGCCCAGCCATTCGTGCACACAAGCGTGATCCACCTCGCGCGTCGCGGCTTCCCGTGCCAACAGCCGCGGCGGCCACTCGATCCTCGTATCGATCATGATCATGATCAGCCGACGGCAGAGGCGGGTCGCATCGACGACATAAAACATCAACAGCGTCATGGCGACGACGCTCACACCCAGAATGATGTAGTTGAGCGTGAAACAGGCATTCCCTCGACAGGGCATGACGGGAAAGCCAAATTGCACCATCAATACGACACCGAACAGTCCATACACGGCCGCCTGAGGCACGACACGCCGTGCTCGTTCCTGCCATGCCCCTAATAGACGATACTCGTGCCAGAGCTCCCGTGCCTCCGCATGACCAGTGAGAGGCGGCAGCCAACGATGGATGCCGATCCGAGAACGGAATGGGCGCGAGAGCACGGCATCAAGACGCGGCAAGCGAAATCTCCACGTCAATGTTCGATCGCTCTCCCACAACCGCCACCAGGAATGTGCGAAGAAGACGACGCAGAGCACAAAGGCCAATAGCCGTAGACTTGCCGTCGGCCACACGCTGATCCCGTCGGTGAATGAAAATGGCTCCCCGCCGGTGCCGTCCAACATGGCACTGCCGAGTAAGCCGGCCGCAATCAATCCGATCAGCAGCGAACCAAGGGGAAGCCCGCCCCCCCAACGCCTGAGGCACAGCGCCCACAGTTCACTGTTAATCAGGATGGCGCAGCAGAACATCAAGCCGACGGCCACCAGGAGCAATCCGATTGCGCGAATCGAGGGAAACCGCAGTGCGCCGCTCGCCGGATCGACATCGGAACGAGGCAGATGAATACTTGCAGGGGCATCCGACTGATGGACCGGATCCGGGCTGAGATCGATCGCACCATGCCGGCCGACTTCATAGAGACGCGGCAAGACCTCCGTCGAAAATTCGGTGTGGTCCGGCAGCTCCAGGCGGGCGTGGTCAGCCGACACCCGGAGATACCCCACCGCCCTCAGCACTGAATAAAAAAGCGCGGTTTGATAACTGTCGCGGAACGGCGGGATGGGCGTCTGCAGCCTGGGATCAAGTTCGAGGCCGAAATGCGAGGCGACCACAAGATTTCTCGTCCACGGCAATTGGCTCGAATGAGTCAATCGGGAGTCGAGATCGGTCGTGAAGAACAACGCGTGGGGGAAGTTCTTTCGCAACGCCTGTAGGATCATGAGTTTGTCGTAGACGTCGCTCCCCAGGACGCCGATGGCCTTGAATTCGCCATCGGAAGTGGTCTCCTCCTGCTTCAACTGCTCCACCAAGCGACGGAGATAATCGAGCTGGCTCCGACCGACAGGAACATCCTCGACCACCGCTTCGCCCCCTAGCCACTTGTCGCCCGGTTTGCCCTTAGCGCCGCCCGCATCCTTCCCGTTCTCCTTGGGCGGCAATTCGCCATCAAGGCCGGCCAAATACGAATAGCGGTGCACCCAGTTCGGATACTGCTCCTCACGAAGCGCATCCATATGCTGTGCCAAGGTCCGAACGGGTGTCTTCTGTGCAGCTGCTTCGGTTTCCTTCGCTGCGACTTCTTCCGCCAGGCGATTGGCGACCGCCACGAAGGTCCGTGGCAAAGATCGGCCATAGAGGGTGTCCCATTCCGAGACCAGTGCGATGTGAGGCATCCTCGACGGTGCAGTCAGGTCGATCTTCCGGCGCTGTAGTTCCAGCACTAATTCGCTCGCCAGTGCATCGTCCGAGCCGATCGTGCGGATCACGGTCAGGCAGGCGGATGTGAACCGATGCTCGACCGGCTGGTCCGTCTGCCGGCCTGAAGGCTCGTCCAGGAGCACCGGGTCGGCAGCTGTGGCCCATGAGGAATAAAATTCGGCGCCCTTCAACACTGCCGACACGACCGGCTGAATCACCGCATGACACTCGGCTTTCGGATGTCCTGCCGCGGAGTTCGGCTTGAGTTCCTCCAGCATGGCACTCAGTGAGCCGGAGGTACGGGGCCCCAGCACGCGATAGGCGGAGGGGGTCGTGTTCATCTCCTTCTTGAGATAGCTCACCAAGTTCGTCAGGGCGTGCAACGGCTTCGCACCAAGGTCCTGCTCTTTAAGCCATAGGACGAGAATCGGCTCGTACGATGCGGCCGCTTGATCCGGTTTGGAGAGCCTGGGCCCCAACACAAACCATTCGGCAGGGACGACCGTGGTCACGCCCGCGGTGGATTTCCATTCAAAGAACCGGATGGATTCTCCGGACTCCGGCAAATACCCGGCCGCGCCGAGCGCCGACACCAGCGCATACCGGTCGCGCAATCTCGACTCCACGCCGCTGGCATAGGGACTCCCGTCGACAAACACCGGCATCAAGCGGAAGCGAAATACCCCCTTGGCCGTGTCAGCTCCATCCACCAGACCCGGTGAGGTATGGTGCCCATGCCCCCCTTCGCCGGCGGCTTTCTCTTTTTGGATATGGGTCGCCACCGCCTCGAACGGATCCTGCCAGAGCCGGGACTGGACCCGGTCCCGGACGACCGAGGCAGACTTTTCCGCCTCCTTATCAATGGGTCGCGAAGTTTTGATGGGCACCTGATAGATGATCAGACTGCTCACCGCTGCCAGCAACAGGGCCAGTAACGCAGCCAGCGGCAGCTTCGGTTTCTCGTCTTTTGGATCCGCCATTGAAACGACCTGTTCACCAGCCGGATGGTGTCGAGACTTTGATCTTGAAGAGTGACACGCCGACAATCCCCACCGACGCAAAATCAGCGACAGGCTAGTCTTGAGAAAGGCAACTGTCAATGGAGAGAATGAGGGAAGAGGGTGATCGGGGGAGGCTCCCTGCTCGCGGGCCCAAAAAGGTATTCTGCCACCGCTCATGTTTTACCCACGAAGGGTGATGTGAGGGCCTCCCAATTGCGCGCGTCCAACGAGGGCCTTCTGAGGCCGCGCGTTGCGCGAGGTGCGCGACGCGAAGAATAATGAGCGTCAGGTTTGCGCGCGCCGGCGAGATGGTGAGCCGGCAGTGTCTTTCAGGAGGGCCTCACACCACCCGCCCCCCCTCTGTTTGACTTAAACTTTCCCCCTCACTACAATCGGATCCCGTGGCATCACAATTCGTTCATCTCCACCTCCACACCCAATACAGCCTTCTCGACGGCGCCAATCAGATCGACCCCCTGATGCAACAGGTGAAGTCGTTCGGGCAACCGGCCGTCGCGATGACCGATCACGGCAACATGTTCGGGGCGGTGGAGTTTTACCGGAAAGCCAAGGAAGCCGGCGTCAAACCCATCATCGGGTGCGAAGCCTACATGGCACCGGGCAGCCGGCTGGAGAAAAATTCACACCTCGCGCACAACGACTACTACCACCTGATTCTGCTCGCGACAAACCTCAAGGGATACCAGAATCTTATCAAGCTGGTGAGCAAAGCGTATCTTGAAGGTTTCTACTATAAGCCGCGAATGGATAAGGAAATTTTGCAACAGCATCACGAAGGTCTCATCGGCCTCTCTGGTTGCCTGAGCGGTGAAGTCGCCTATCTCATCGGACAGAAAGATCTGGCCGGTGCCACCAAGGCGGCGGGCGAGTATCGCGAGATTTTCGGCAAGGACAACTATTATCTCGAACTGCAGGCCAACGGGCTGGAACACCAGCGCATTGCCAACGACGGCCTGCTCGACATCCATAAGAAACTCGGCATTCCCCTCGCCGGCACCAACGACTGTCACTACCTCAAAAAAGAAGACTCGCGTCCGCACGACCTCATGTTGTGCTTGCAAACCGGAAAAACGATCAACGATCCCAACCGCATGAAGTTCGATACGGACCAGCTCTACGTGAAATCCACCGAGCAGGCGCTAGTCGAGTTCAAAGAAATGCCGACGGCCGTGTCCAACACCGTCAAGATCGCCGAAGCCTGCACCCTCGAACTGGCGCTCAACAAGACTTATCTGCCCCAGTTCAAAGTACCGGAAGGATACACCCGAGAAACCTACGTCGAACAACTCGCGATGGAAGGCCTGGCGGCGCGCCTCAAGGAACGCCCGAGCTCCATACCCGAGCTCGCCTATCAGGTCCGCCTGAAAGAAGAAATCGCGGTGATCTGCTCGATGGGATTCGCCGGCTATTTTCTCATCGTGTGGGACATCATCAAGTTCGCTCGCTCACGCGGCATCCCCGTGGGACCGGGACGCGGCTCCGCCGCCGGCAGCCTCGTCGCCTATGCCCTGCGCATCACCGACCTCGATCCGCTGGTCTACTCACTGCTGTTCGAGCGGTTCTTGAACCCCGAGCGCGTGTCTCTCCCCGACATCGACATGGACTTCTGCATGGACCGCCGGGATGAGGTCATCAACTACGTCATTCACAAATACGGCGAAGACCACGTCGCGCAAATCATCACGTTCGGAACCATGAAGGCCAAAGCCGCCATTCGCGATGTGGGCCGGGTGCTCGAAATGCCCTATGCCGAAGTCGACCGGATCGCCAAACTCGTCCCCGACGATTTGAAGATGACGCTCGACAAGGCGCTCGAACAGGAACCGCGGCTCAAAGAACTCGTGGACAAAGATGTGAAGGTGAAGGAACTCATGTCGGTGGCCCAGTCGCTCGAAGGTCTGGCACGCCACGCCTCCACGCACGCAGCCGGCATTGTGATCTCCGATCAGCCGCTCACGGAGCATGTCCCGCTCTACAAAGGTCCCAAGGACGAAATCGTCACCCAATATTCCATGGGCGACGTCGAAAAAATCGGTCTGGTGAAATTCGACTTTCTCGGGCTGAAGACGCTGACCATGATTCAGCGGGCCGAGTCCCTCGTGAACCAGGGTCGTCCGGACCAGCCGCCGCTGCGGGTCGAACAATTACCCTTCGACGATCCGGAGACCTTTGCGCTCCTCTCCTCCGGCAAAACCACCGGCGTGTTCCAGTTGGAAAGCTCCGGCATGCGCGACCTGCTGATGGGGCTCAAACCCGACCGGTTCGAGGACATCATCGCCATCATCGCGCTCTATCGTCCGGGCCCCATGGACCTCATCCCGGATTTTATCAAGCGCAAACAGGGCAAGATTCCGATCGCTTACGAGATGCCCGAACTCGAGCCGATCCTGAAGGACACGTACGGCGTCATCGTCTACCAGGAGCAGGTCATGGCCATCGCCAACAAGGTGGCCGGGTTCTCCCTCGGACAAGCCGACATTCTCCGTCGCGCCATGGGAAAGAAAAAACCGGAGGAAATGGAAAAGCTCCGCGTCCAATTCTTGGAAGGCGCGAAGCAGAAAAAAATTCCGGAGAAGAAGGCCGACAAGCTCTACGAATTGATTCAGAAATTTGCCGGCTATGGATTCAACAAGTCGCACGCCGCCGCCTATGCAGTGGTCTGCTACCACACGGCCTATCTCAAGGCGCACTACCCGACCGAGTTCATGGCGGCCCTGATGACGACCGACATGGGCAACGCCGACAAGATCGTCGGCTACTTCACGGAGTGCCGCGGGCTCGGTATTCCCGTACTGCCCCCGGACGTGAATCAAAGCCAGAAGGACTTTGCCGTCGTCGACAAGAGCATCCGGTTCGGTCTGGCCGCCATCAAGAACGTCGGCGAAGGCGCCGTGGAGGCGGTCATCGAGGCGCGCAAGGAAGGGGGCCCGTTCCGTTCCTTCTTCGATCTGTTCCGCCGCGTCGATCTCCGCAAGCTGAACAAGCGCATGATGGAAGGCCTGATCAAGACAGGGGCGTTCGACTCCATGGGTGGACGCCGCTCACAATATCTGGCGGTGCTCGATCAGGCGATGGACGAAGGCGTGAGCATTCAAAAGGAACGGGCGGTCGGCCAAACCAGCATCTTCGGCGACGACACGGCCGGCCTGCCGCAACCGCTTGCCGATCCGGCCCTCCCAGATGTTCCTGAGTGGAGCCAAGGCGAACTGTTGAAGTATGAGCGCGAGCTGACCGGCTTTTATATCAGCGCCCATCCGCTCGCTCGCTACGAGGCCGCCATCCAGCTCTTCGCGAACACGACGAGCACGCAGGTCGCCGATGTGCCGGACGGCCGCGAAGTCAAACTGTGCGGCATCATCACCGCGGTGAAATCCATGCTGACCAAAAAGGGCGATCGCATGGCCTACATCACACTTGAGGATTTACACGGCGTGATAGAAGTGATAGCGTTCCCTGATCTCTACCGAGACCATGCCGACATGATCGTGCCGGAACAGGTCGTGCGATTGACGGGTACCGTCGATCGCGGAGACAAGGGCACCAAGTTACGTGGGACGAAGATAGAACCGTTGGCCGAACTGCAGAACAAAGGGATCTCGCGGGTGATGATTCGCCTGCACGACAGTCCCTCGGCGTCAACCAGGCTGCCAATGCTTCGGCAGGTATTCCAGAAATACCCCGGTTCTTCGACCGTGTCGCTGATCATGGCGCTTGGCGGCACCATCGAAGCCCGCACCTCTCCCCTGCCCAACGTCAAAATCAGTCCCAGCGAACACTTCGTCGCCGATATCGAGGAAGTGCTGGGCAAAGGCGCCATCACTTTGGTAACCTAGGCGAACCTAGGCAACACCCGTAAGGGAGTTCAGGAGTATGAGAGACTACCTCGACTTTGAAAAACCGATCCGCGAACTCGAAGAAAAAATCGAGAAGCTGGCTTCCGCTGAGTCACCAAAATCCGGAACCCAGGACGAAATCCGCAAGCTGCGGACCAAACTCGCCCAGGTCGAGCATCAGCTCTACACCAACCTGACACCCTGGCAACGGACCCAGTTGGCCCGTCATCCCCAACGGCCCACTACGCTCGACTATATCAACGAACTCTCCCGCGAATTTCTGGAACTCCATGGTGATCGCAACTTTGGCGACGATCGCGCCATTATCGGCGGGTTCGCCCGTTTTAACGATCGCTCGGTCATGATCATCGGCCATCAGAAGGGAAAAACCCTCAAGGAACGCATGCAGCGGAATTTCGGCATGCCCAATCCCGAGGGATATCGCAAAGCCTTGCGGCTCATGCGCCTGGCGGAAAAGTTCGGCCGCCCCATCATCACGTTAATCGACACCCCCGGCGCCTATCCCGGCATCGGCGCGGAAGAACGGGGTCAGGCTGAAGCGATCGCCCGTAACCTGTTCGTCATGTCGCGCCTGAGCGTCCCCATCATTTCCGTCGTGATCGGAGAAGGCGGCAGCGGCGGCGCCCTGGCCCTGGGCGTGAGCGACCGGATTCTCATGCTGGAACATTCCGTGTACTCCGTCATTTCTCCCGAAGGCTGCGCCGCGATTCTCTACGACGATCCGGCAAAGGTGCCGGATGCAGCGGCCTCGCTGCGCATGACCGCGCAAGACCTCGTCGGGCTCGGCATTGTAGATGAAGTCATTCCCGAACCACTCGGCGGCGCACACCGCGAGCCACGGGCCATGTGCGACCGGGTCGCCAAGGCCCTCGCCAATCAGCTTTATGCCCTGGCGGAGCTGCCGACGGATCAACTCATTGAGCAACGCGATCAGAAGTTCCGCAAGATCGGCGTCGTCGGCGGACTCGTGCCGGTTGCCACCTAACCCTCAGTCCTGTTCATCTCACGCTTCCTCCTCGCTGAACTGCAGCCGGGGTTTATTCTTCGCATCCGCATCCTTCCCAACACATCGACAGCCTACAAGGTTTCCCCGATTTTCTGACGTCCCGCGACTTGCTAGACTCCCGCCCGCTGACGTGCGGCATGTGCCCCCTCATCGATCAGCATGAATCGACCATCGCCGGGGACACCCGCACCACACCCGGCTCTCTCACGCATTAGGCACTGCAGTTTTTCACAGGAGGTCTGTAGCGGTATGTCGAAGAAGCACGTGAATAGGTTCATGATGGCAGTGATCCTCGCGGTCGGCGGCGGCACCGGTTCCGCACACGCACAGTCGTTGCCCACCGGATTGCCGTTGGGCGACCTGTCCGCGCCCGTCATCTCTGCGCAAACGTCTGGCCCGGGAGTAAGTCCTGCCACCGAGCCGCTGTGGACCGACGCCCTCTGGCACGTGGACGAGAAAGGCATCCGCCGCTTTCTGCCACAGGATGGCTTCCTGCGCATCCGGGGTTGGGTCGACGGCGGCTACACCTACAACGCCAGCAGCCCGAGCAGCAATTTCAACGGGCCATACAACGCGATCGACCGTGATATTCCGGTCCTTAACCAGTTGTATATGATCGTCGAGAAGCCGTTGACGGCTACGGGCAGCAACTGGGGCATCGGCGGACGTCTCGACTTTATGTACGGCTATGATTACTTCCTCACGCAGAGTAACGGAGTCGAGCGGCGGGAGAACGGCGGACAACGCTGGAACGCGCAAGGGCAACATTACGGACTGGCAATGCCCCAAGCCTATGCAGAAATCGGCAACCAAACCTTCTCCGTCAAGGTGGGACACTTCTACACAATTATCGGGTATGAAGGCGTACCATCCATCAACAACTTCTTCTATTCCAAGTCTTACGCCTATCAATTCGCCGGACCGTTCACCCATTGGGGTGGACTGGCGACATGGCATGTGAACGACCGGGTCACGCTGCAGGGCGGAGTGGTCAACGGGTGGGATTCGCTGGATCGGGACAAGGATAGTACGACAGGTCTCGCGAGCATCAAGTACAGCGCACCCAACGATTTCTGGTCCCTGTCGCTCGCGATGGTGACAGGCAACGAACCGAGCGCCGTAGCGACACGATTCGAAACCCGTACCCGCTACAGCGCCATCTTCACGCTGCATCCGGCGGAGCGGTGGGAATATGTCTTCCACCACCACTACGCGTATCAAAATCAGGGCAAGCTCGATGGCGGGACCGCACGCTGGTACGGGATCGACAACTACCTCTACTATGCCCTCACCGATCAGTGGCGGGCAGGACTTCGCTTCGAGTGGATGCGCGACGAGGCCGGCACCCGTGTAGGCGGCAACCCGGTGCGCGACAACCCGAATCTCGGGCCCTTTGCCGGGTCCTTCTATTCCGTCAGCGTCGGCCTCAATTACCGACCGCACCCCAACGTGCTGATTCGTCCGGAAGTGCGCGCCGATTGGTTTGACGGGCAACGACAGCCCTTCAACGACGGCCTGAACAAGAATCAGGTGTTGGCGGCGATCAACGGCAATTTGCAGTTCTAGCGGAAGGCGAGAACGACGGCCGTGTCGGGTGGTCTCTGGATCACCCGACACGGTCCCCGGACCGGATCAGACGTCACTGTGCCGTCGGGACTGTGGCCTCGGTGAGCAATCCGAGCGCGACGAAGCGCTGCCCGATTGCGGATAGGATGTGGTCGCGAAGCTCAGATCGGTAAGGAGTCAGGGCTGGGTCACGCAGGTATCGATCCACCGTGCGCGGCAACTTCTTCCACCAGCTGCGTGCGGCTTCTCGCGCCTGCTGCGCACCAATCCCGCCGCCAGCCAGAATCGTCGCCAGTTCTTTTTCGAAGAATCCGACATGCACCAGCTCATCGTCCAAAATGTCCGACAGATCCGGCCTGATGCCGGCCAGCAGCGCGGCGAATTCCAGCCCCAGCGCCTCATACCCGAACAACAAGACCGCCAGCATTTCCCACTGTGAGGGCACCGTCGGCAACGTCGCCGGCCGTTGCGACAGGGTCCCGAGCATGCTTTCGAACTGCCGAAGGTGGTCCTGCTCATCCGTCTCATGACGGGCGAGAAATGTCTGCACATGGCGAGGAAGCTGTTGGGTCTGGGCCGACCGGACCGCCCACAAGGCCATGGCCTCGGCCCGAAGAAACCGCTCAAGCAGCGCCTGCTCACAGGTCTGAGGAATGGTCATCATGGCCCTGGTCAGCTCTCACTCGGCGGCGTGAGCGGACCGGCCCATTCGCCCTTGGTCAGGCCGACTTCCTGGGATGCGCCATCAGGCCATTGAAAATATCCCACCTCATCGACGAACAGAATGAGCGGATCCATCTCCTCCCCGGTGGCCCGCCACCAATACCAGCCCGCCTGTGTCGGCTTGTCGCTCGTCCAGATCAATCGTTGCATCGTGTCTTGCGCTCCTCGCTGCTGCCGGACCATCGATTCGCCCTCGGCGGGCCGGTCCCGTTTCTGGTACAGTCGTCCTCCAGCTGACTCGCAGCGGGCACCCTATCATGGACCGATTACCAATAGAAGAGGCGATTCCCACTCTGCGCGAGCGGCTCGCCACCGGACGTTCGGCCCTCCTGACCGCACAACCGGGCGCGGGCAAGACCACCCGCGTTCCGCTGGCCCTGCTCGACGAGCCCTGGCTGGCTGGACAGAAGGTGATCATGCTGGAACCACGCCGCCTGGCCGCCCGCGCCGCCGCCACCTATATGGCTGCACACCTCGGCGAGCCGGTCGGACGAACCGTCGGCTATCGCATCCGGCACGAATCCAAGGTGAGCCCGGCCACCCGCATCGAGGTCGTCACGGAAGGCATCCTCACGCGTCTCCTGCAACAGGACCCGTCGCTGGCCGGGTACGGACTGGTGATCTTCGATGAGTTCCATGAACGCAGCCTGCAGGCCGACCTTGGGCTGGCCTTCGCCAGGGAATCGCAGCGGTTGTTCCGCGAAGACCTGCGCCTGCTCGTCATGTCGGCGACTCTCGACTGTGCCGCCGTGACAGCTCTCTTGTCCGACGCCACGACCATCTCCTGCGAAGGTCGGCTGTTTCCCGTCACCACGCAGTACCTCGACCGGCCGATCGAAGGCCATCTGGAACCGGCGGTGGTGCGGAGCATCAGGCTGGCACTCGCCAAAGAACCAGGCAGCCTGCTGATCTTCCTGCCCGGCATGGCGGAAATCCGTCGCGTCGAGCGGCAGCTGCGCGAGAGTCAGCTGGGACCGGACGTCATCATTGCGCCCCTGCACGGAGAACTTCCGCAAGCCGAGCAAGATCAGGCCATTCGTCCTGCGCCGGCCGGGCATCGCAAAATCGTGTTGGCGACCTCGATCGCCGAAACCAGTTTGACCATCGAAGGCGTACGCGTCGTCATCGATGCGGGCTTGATGCGTGTTCCACGTTTCGATCCGCGCACCGGACTCACCAGGCTCGACACCATTCGCGTGACGCAAGACGCTGCCGACCAACGTCGCGGACGTGCCGGACGCTTGGAGCCTGGCACCTGCTACCGCCTCTGGAGCAACGCCGAGCATCAGGCCCTGCTCCCGCGTCGGCCGCCGGAGATACTTGAGGCGGACCTCGCACCGCTCGCGCTGGATCTGGCGGAATGGGGCGTGCTCGATGCGAACGAACTCTCCTGGCTCAATCCTCCACCGGCCGGGGCATTGGCGCAGGCGCGTGATCTCCTCCGGCAATTGGGCGCACTCGATGCGCAGGGCACGCTGACGGCACATGGCCGCCGGTTGGCCCACGTCACGGTACACCCGCGGCTGGCTCACATGATGGTCGCCGCCGTACCGTTGGGATTCGGCTCCTGGGCCTGCGACCTCGCCGCGCTCCTCAGCGAACGCGACATCCTGCAAGGCGGTCCTGGTTGGCGCAATGTCGACCTTCGGCTGCGCATGGAAACGCTGCACGGCAACAAGGAACACCTCGCCGGCGCCACCATCAACCGGACAGGCCGTGAACGGGTTCGACGCGCGTCGGAGCAATGGCGACGACAACTCCAGCTGGGCGCACCATCCGGTGACGGCATCGAGCACCTCGGCATCCTGCTGTCCTTCGCCTACCCGGATCGCGTGGCACAACGACTCGCCGGCAGCGACGGACGATACCGCTTGGCCAACGGGCGCGGCGCGGCGCTCCAAGGACAGCAGGGGCTGTCGCAGGAAGACTACCTCGTCGTGGCGCAGCTTGACGGCACGGGCGATTGGGCACGCATTCTCGCTGCCGCGCCGGTCCGCCTCCAAGATCTCGAGCGTTACTGCGCGGAGCAAATCTGCTCTGTGGACCTGTTGGAATGGGATGACCGCTCCGAATCAGTCCGTGCCCGACGCCAGCGGCGCTGGGGCCAATTGATCCTTGAGGATCGCGCCGCCCACGAGCCGGATCCAACCCACGTCACTGCCGCCCTGCTCCTCGGCCTTCGTCGCGCCGGGCTCGCCGCGCTGTCCTGGACCAAGGAGCAGCAACAATGGCGGGCACGCATTGCCCTGCTCCACCGCATCGATCCGACCTGGCCCGATCTCTCCGACGAGGCGCTCACGAAAAACCTGGAACAGTGGCTGGGGCCGTTCCTGACCGGAGTCACCAGCCTGGCGCAACTACGTCGCCTGGACCTGCAGGCCCCGCTCGACAGTCTGTTGACCTGGCAACAACGCCAGGAGCTACCCCGACTCGCGCCGACGCACATCACCGTGCCGAGCGGGTCGCATGTCCGGCTGGATTACGAACAGGGTGAATCGCCCGTGCTGGCTGTACGACTGCAGGAAATGTTCGGCTGTCAGGAGACGCCGAGGATCGCGGGAGGCAGGGTGCCGGTGATGGCGCATCTCCTGTCACCGGCCGGCAGA
Organism: Nitrospira defluvii; assembly: GCF_905220995.1. NCBI lineage: Bacteria > Pseudomonadati > Nitrospirota > Nitrospiria > Nitrospirales > Nitrospiraceae > Nitrospira > Nitrospira defluvii. The sequence goes on along the minus strand of NZ_CAJNBJ010000017.1, from coordinate 167,919 downwards.
CCTGTGCAAGTGACCAAAGACCTCGCGAGTTTTTGGCGCTCGGTCTATCAGGATGTAAAGAAGGAATTACGCGGTCGTTATCCACGCCACCATTGGCCGGACGATCCGCTCAGCGCGCAACCGACCAACCGGACCAAGCGACGCACGTAGGCATACAGCAAGACGTGTTTCTCACGCGCGGCCTCCCCACTTGCGATTCCTTACCGATTCCCGCATGCTACGCCACACGCATCCCATCCGTCAGACTACGAGCCTCACATGGACCAGTTCGCCATCGTCACCGCCTTCGGTCAAGACCGACCCGGCATCGTCGCCCTTATGGCCGACAGCCTCTATCAACTTGGATGCAATATCGAAGACAGCTGCATGACCAGACTCCGGGGCGAGTTCACCATGATGCTCATGGTCCGCCTGCCGCAGGGACTCGACGCCGAAGCGCTGGGCCATCGACTCACGGCTTCGACACGCTCGCTGGACCTTGCCGTGCTCTGTAGAGCGCTTCCCGATCAGGCTGCACTCCGTCTCCACATGCCGGAGTTGCCGACCTTCATGTTATCGGTCTACGGCGCCGACCACCCCGGCATTGTGGCGCAAGTCGCGCGTACCGTGGCGGAGCAAGGCGGCAACATCACCGATATGAATACCCGCGTGATCGGCTCGGGTGAGGTGCCCGTCTACGTCATGGTGCTGGAGATTCAGCTCCCGCAGGACCGACAAGCGGATCAACTCAAGCAGGCGCTGGAGGCACTCAAGCCGCTGTTGGGTGTGGACCTCACGTTCCGCCCGCTCGACAGTGTGACGTTCTGATCGTGGCGATCCGTTCCATCCTGCACTACCCCCATCCGACATTAAAAACAGCAAGCACCGCCGTTATGCCCTCCGATCCGGCGACGCAGGCCGTGGCGAAAGACCTACTCGATACCCTCGCCGCTTCGCCTGGCGTCGCGCTGGCCGCGCCGCAGATCGGCTATGCCGTGCGCGTGATCGTCGTGGATGTGTCGCGCAAAAAAGGCGAGAAGGGGCATGGGCTGATTGTGATGGTCAACCCCGTCATACTTTCGTTGGAAGGGCGGAAGATTCTGCGGGAAGGCTGCTTGAGCGTGCCGGACTATACCGGCAATGTCCTGCGGCATGAACAGGCGGTGGTGGAAGGCCTCGCGCTCGATGGCCGGGTCGTGACGCTCACCACCTCGGGATTCGAAGCGCTGGCGTTTCAGCACGAGGTGGACCATCTGAACGGCCTGCTGTTTCTCGACCGTATTCAGTCACTCAGCACGGACCTCTTCAGGCGGAAGACCTCTGGCTGATCACGTCCTGCGTCGCCGGCCTATTTCCTGGGTCGCCAAGCTTTCATACGCGTAGCGATGGCCTCGCGCTGGTCCGGCGTGAGCATTCCAGCCAAGGCATCGCGGCGGAGTCTGGCCCGCCCGCTGTCCTGACGACTGGCCAGCGAATACCAGAAAAAGGCTTCCAGCCTATCCTGTGTGACACCCTGCCCCTGCTCGTACAGCATACCCAAATCACGCTGGGCCAACGCATGCCCCTGATCCGCCGCGAGTTGGAACCAGCGGACGGCTTCATTCTCGTCGGTCGTACCCAGGCTGCCGGTGAGCAAGGCCTGCCCCAACATCCACTGCGCGTTCGCGTCTCCCTGGCCGGCGAGGGTCTGGAGCTGATTATCGGAGGCGGGATCGGTCAAGGCGAACGGCATCCAACCACAGAGCAACACCATCACTGCCGCAAGGATTGCACCCCACAGTCTCCTCTCCGTCATACAGGCTCCCCCTCACAACGTTTTGAAGTCGGCAAGGATCGCCTCGGCGGCGTGACGCCCGGAGCGCAACGCCCCATCAAGCGTCCCGGAGGCGCAATAGTCACCGCAGTGATACAGACCGCGTCGCAGCCGAGGTTGGCTCTCCCCGTTCCTTCCCGCAAGGAGCGAGAGCGGCGGCAAAGCCCGCATAATACGATCGGTCCGCAGATGTCGCCAAGTCTCCACCTGCCCGCCAAACCAGTCGCGCGCTTGTCGCCGGACGGCGGCAAGCAGCTCGGGACTATCCGAGGCAGCCTGGTTGGCCAGGCTCACGGCCACCAAGGCCCGTCTCGCCGGCGCATAGCTCGATGCCACCTCGCTTAACACCGATGCCGTGCCGATCGGTCCCTGACCGTCTCCGTTGACCATCAGCCATGGGCCTCGCACCGGCGGCGCAGGCGCATCGAAATAGAGCGAGATCGATTGACGACCAGGATCGGTCGGAACCGGCTCACCGCGTAGCGCCGCGGCCGTCGAAAAGTCGGTCGCCAGCACGAGGGCGTCCGCATCCAGTCGTTCACCGGACGCGAGCACGACACGGCCTCCATCGAGGCGAGCCACTGGCGCGCGCAGCCGAACGGTCCCGTCGGGAATCCCGTCGGCTAGTTGCCGGGCGATCGCGCCCATCCCTTCCTGCGGCAACGCAATGGCTCCGCGCGAAAACGCCGCCCACACCTGCTCGAAGACTCCACACGGCGTCGACAACGACTGGTCGAGAAAGACCCCGCCGAGAAACGGGCGGAAAAACCGCTCCTGGATGGCTGGCGAGAATCCGTATGCCTGCAAGGCTTCCAGCGTGCTATGCGACACTCCACTTGCGCGCGCAGACAGCTGTCGGTGCAATGCGTCCTGCCGCAAGCTGAGCACGGTCAGTTTGTCACGCAGCGAGCCGACGGGATTCATCACCGTGGCCAGCACATCCTGCGGACGGCGAAATGGATCACTGAGGCGATGGAAGCGACCGGCGTAGCGAACCAACGCACCGGGGTGAAAGGCCTGTAATCGGAGGGCGGAATAGTCCAGCACCGCTGTGGCTTCTGGATAGCCGCTCAGAAAGACCTGGAATCCGCGATCGAGCTGAAACCCGTCGACACGATCGGTGCGAACCCGGCCGCCGATATCGTCAGAGGCTTCAAGGATGGTACAGGCCAAGCCACGCTTAACCAACACACGGGCACAGGCCAACCCGGCGAGCCCGGCACCGATGATGATGACGCGTGGCGTGACAGACATGGTGGGCGCTATTCTAAACAGAGGCGGCGCCGGACTTCAGGCCCCGCGCGTCGCCTCGTCGCAGGCCGCTATCCCTTCTTGCAGGCAATCTTGAACTCTGCCTCGCCGTCACTCCCCGGCGTGACTCGCGACCATTCCCACGTCGCCTTCCCTGCCTGCATGGGACGGCCCTTTGCCATCTGCCCGGCATAATACTTCGTCTGCAGCGGCCGGCTCTTCCGGGCGTCGCAGTCGATTTGCTTCTTGACCTTCACCGACCGATAGGTCCCCTGCGGAATCTGCCGATCGACTTTAAAGTCTTTCAATGTCCAAAACGTAACGGTCTTGCCGCTCGGCCCGATCGTGGCCATATCGACATACCCGTCATACTTATGCGTGCCGCCGATCAGCACCCACTCCGCCGAAGCGGGCCCACCGATCAACAGAATCGCCCCCATGATCATCATCAGATAGTTCAGCATCATCCGTCCTTTGATTCCGCATCGAAGACCGAGACCACCACCATCGGCATCATACCATCGGTGCTCATGACATGCAGCCGTCTCTCACCACTCCCCTGCTGCTTTTCATTGGACGTCCGTGTAGAGTCACGCCATGGCACCGCCACCCAGCAGAAAGCCTTCGCCGCCACGAGAGGCTGGAGCGCCTCAGGCAACCTCGACCGGCCGGGCAGCATCTGCGTCCAGAGGCGAGACCCCACGCGTCACGCTGGACCGTCTTCTGTCGAAACTCGGCATCGCCAGCCGAAAACAAGCGCAGGAGTGGATTAGGGCCGGACGTGTCCGTATCAATCAACGCATCGTGCGCCAGCCGGACACCTGGGTCGAATGGCCCGGTGATGCCGTCGCGCTCGATGAGCAGCCGCTGCAACAGAGTCCGCCGCGCTTCGTTCTCTTTCACAAGCCAAAGGGCTGCGTCACCACGCATCACGACGAACAGGGACGCCGGACAATCTTCGACGTGCTCCCTCCGGAGATGAAACGCCTGCACGCGGTGGGGCGGCTTGACCAAGCGACCAGCGGACTGCTCCTCCTCACCAATGTCTCCACCCTCTCCAGTTTTCTTACCGACCCGAGGCACAAGATCCCGCGCGAGTATCTCGTCACCGTACGTGGAAACGTCACGGACCAGGTGCGGCAAGCGGCCATCGATGGACTAGAAGATGACGGCGAGTACTTACGGTGCGCCGCAGTGACGATTCAGAAACATTCCGGTCGCGAATCTCACCTAGCAGTCACACTGACCGAAGGCAAGAACCGCGAAATCCGGCGCCTCTTCAACGCCCTCGGCCATGAAGTGACCAGGCTGCGCCGGATTCGTTATGGCCCCTTCACGTTGGGCGATCTCCAACCAGGCGCCTGGCGAGAACTTCCGATCGCAGACGCCAGGGCCCTGCTTCACCAGGGTATACCCTGAGTCGAACCCTCTCCTTTTTTCCTACCTCCCGCGCCTGCTGCTCCGGTGAAAGAACTTGCCAACCGGCGATGCTGTGCTAAGGTCAATACAGCAGGCGAAGCGTTCGGGAACACAGTCCGCATCGTACTGAATAACCCACTCCGCTCTCGTCCTCCACAACAGTTCACCAACGTCGATCCCGACCAGGGAAGGGCCGGCTGAACCAGCCGGTCTGCATACAGGAGATCAGGACCATGAAGGAGATCGTAAAGCGATTCGCCACCGGACTTACCACCTTGGCCTTTGCCGCCGCCTTGGCGGCGCCGGCGCTGACCTATGCCGCAGGCTCAGACAAGGCTCCGCTGGAGATCAAGGTCCGCGTGAGCGAAAAGGGATTCTTCGATGAGAAGGGCAAACCCTATGGCGGAAAGCGGATGCTACAAATCCCCAAAGACACGATGGTGAAGATCACCTTCGTCTTCGGTGAAGACCTCACCAGCCTGGCTGCGGGAGATACCCACCAGATCGCCCTCCGAGCCGAGGACGGCTGGAAGCAGGAAACCAGCCCGCTGTGGATGATGAACCGGGAATCGACCGTGAGCTTTCTCGCGGGCGAGAAGGGGCGCACGCAATATCGCGCCTACTGCATCCTCGACTGCATCGGCATGGAACACCTGACCAACCTGATCATCCAGGTGATCTAGCCGCCGCAGCTCAACACCCGAAACAGAAAGAGGCTCGACGTGCCATACGACATGTCGAGCCTCCTCGCTCGCCTAGCCCAGCAAGATCACAGGGCCATACCCATTAGTAACCCCGTCCCGTGCTGCCTCCGCCACCACCCATACGTCCCAATGGTAACGCGTCATACCGCGTCTTGAGATCCGGATGCGCCGCCAGGTAACCATTCACCGCAGCCTCATCGGCAAACACGTCTTTGCTGCGCGCCCGATATTCCTCCACCGTCAGCCCACGTTTCGACAAGAGCGCGCTGAGCTTCGCATGAATGTCGTCGCCCATCTCCTTCATCTTTTCCGGCGACGGCCGCTGGCCTGAGCCATACGATTCCCCGCCCTTGAAATAGTTCGTCATCATCTCGCCGATCTCGATGCGGGCGTTCACAAATTTCTCCACGTCTGCAGGCTCGGCCGCCAGGCCGGTCCCTGCACACAACACAAGCCCCAACGCAATCCCGACGATGTGACGCGATAGCTGCATGGTCATAATCTCTTCTCCCTATGAGGACAACAAAGTGAGCACCTGTTCGGCATCATACCATCCCCGCAGAACGCTGTGCACGACGGCTCAGCGCGTCCATTTCCCTCACCGCGGAAGCTGCCTGAGAAAATCCGCGAGCACGGTCCGAAACCGGTCCGGGTCTTCAGCCATCATGAAATGGCCGGTGTTGAATTCCACGAGCTGTGCGCCGGGAATCTGCCCCTGAATCCCCATGGCAATGGCCGGGGTTGCTACATCGTCTTTCGCTCCCACCATGATCAACGTGGGCACCGTGATCGCCGAGAGTCGACCATGGACGTTGAACTGCGACATGGACGTGAGCGCCTCCCGAATTACCGTGCCGTTCCAGGTAGGAATTCGTTCGAGCAGCGACTGATAGGTTTTCGCCAATGTGCCGGCAGGAAAACTATCGACGATCATGCGCTTCGACACCTCGCGATAGTCGCGAGACTGCCCGATGGTCGGAATGTCCTTATCCAGGATCATCGCCCCGTCCGTGGTCGACACCAACACCAGCGCCCGTACCCGTTCAGGATGGTCCAAGGCCAGCTGTTGGAGAATCATCCCGCCCATCGACACGCCGACCCAGACCGCCTTCTTGATGTCCAATGCATCGGCCAGCCCGATCAGGTCGCGTGCAAACCGCTCGATCGTGAAGCCGGTCGGCGGCTTTTCCGAATCGCCATAGCCACGCAAATCGACCGCAATACCGCGAAACTCCGGCGCATAGGCGCCGACGTATTTGGGGAAGATATTGCTGGTCGTCACGACCCCGTGCACGAACACGATCGGATCGCCCGTTCCCGCCTCCAGCACACTCAGGCGCAGGCCATCCACGTTGACCAAATGGCGAGTGAAGGGCTGATCGGGCGGAATGACGTCGGATAGTTGGGGGGGATGCGCGCCGCTGTTGGTACGCACTGGCGGAGCCGTGCCGGCGCAGCCGACGACACCAACCAGTCCTAGCGCGAGCACAATTCGAAAGACCAGCATACATTCCCCCTTCTGAACAGGCTGACGGCCATTTGACGTAGCGTAAGCCGTCAGCCGGTCAGATTCAATGCTGGAATCCGATCACACGGTGCATATGGTTTACCGTATCCGTGAGGACGTCAGTCGCGAGACCGTCACCCGGACCGGCACCAACTCGTCCTGAGGCGGCACGGCAAACAACCGACGTGCGAACTCTCGAGACGCCGCCTCCAACTCGCGACAGCGATCGATAAACGGGCTCGAGGCCAACCGTGGAAAATAGTCGCGATGGCGCTCATAAAACTGCGCCCGCCGCCGCCAGCGTTCCGCATTGACGCTGAACAACCTGGCGGCAAGCTCTGAGAGACCGCGTGGCAGCGGCCTGGTAGCTTCAGACTGAACACTGCGTTCGACTCTCGATGGAGCTCTCATCACGTCTTTCATGACTCTGCCTCCCCCCATGTGCCACACTCGACGCCCTCACAAGGGCGGCCGGTGGGCGTCTTTCCTGACTCACCCTGCCCCACTGTAATTCGGCAACATGAGGAACGGATTAGAGCAGCATGAAAACAATTTCATGGAGATGGAGCCGTGATGGTGGCTCCGCCACCGAGGACCCCGACCAGTTTCCCCACCAGGCTGCAGACCGCATCCGCCTGCGGGGCGACTTATTGCCATTCCGGCAGCGAACCACATCCATCGGCCTTAAAATGACTGAAGCCGATCCAGCGAAGCCTTCGCACATCGATCAGTGAGGCCACCACCTCTTTCACTCAGCACATAATGCGCGCGGGCCGATGCGACACAGCAGCGGCTGATCACCGCGCACCAAGAACTTGATGGAATTGTCGACCTCATGAACTAGGGAATTGGCCTCCAAGGCCCAGGGGTTCCGCTAGTCGTGGCCACGGAGGGCTCGCGATAGAACAGCAATAGGCAGGTTCACCACTCGTTGTCACAGGAGGAGGTCACCATGAAACAGCAATGGCAACGCCCGGTTCGTCGGAACGACCGCCAACAGCCCGGTCATGAGAAGGAAGAGATCTGGCTCCTCTCGGTCCGAGAGTTCATGAAGCTTCCCCTGTCGAGGCTGCTCTCGACCAGAACACAGATCCGGCTTTCTCGTCTGACGTTGCCTGACCAAGCCGCATAAGCTGAGGCACAGGATGAAAGAGGTGCACCATGTACACCGATGACAGTGTGCTCACACATGATGAACACAAAGCCGCCGAGGCCGCATTCCGGGGCCTTCCTCTCGACTCCGACTGGTCCCGAGGGGCGCAGCTCATCTACATTGGAATCCTCGAAGTCACCCATGGACGGGACGTCGTGGAGGATTGCCGCTGGGAGGAAGTTGCAGCCGCTGTTGGATCCTGACTCGCCTCCTCTTCCAGCGCAGCAGCCCCGCGGGCTCCTCTGGAACGATCACCGGGGCCTGCGGCACGCCGATACGATTGAAATAGCCAGCCGAGAAGCGTAGAGAATGGGGCAGGAGAGACCTGATCATGACCCGACGGCTGTTGTTCACTCTGACTCTGCTTTTGTTACTCACCGCACCGGTCGCTGCCCAAAGTCCCTGTTCAGATTGTTTCTACGCCGCCGAAGAAGAAGTCCGCAAATGCCTTGAGAACGCCATCAGCGCTGACGATAAAAACAGCTGTTTGGAAAACCGACGGATGCGTCTCAAGGCCTGTAGCGAGAATCAATGTCAGACGGTTAGGGAAGAAACGGCAACCATGGAGACGCAGTCCACGCCTGCCCGTCCAGGCCTAGCCCCCTATACGCCCACGGAAGGGGAATGGCTGGCCCTGGTGACGAGAGCCGCCCTCCGACGGGAAGCCACACCAGACCGGCCCTACTCGCTCGACATCGTGCTCGCCGATCCGCAAACCCTGCAGATCATCGTTCGACATGCGTCCACGATGGACCGGGAACAGGTCAGGAAAGCTCTCGATGCCGCGAAAGACGCGATCCGGAACACGGCTAAGAGTTACGGCTGGGACAAGTGGGTCAAGATTCGGGAGACGGTGGAGACCTATGCGGCGAAGACAAAGAAATGAACGATCGGCAGCCATTAGCCCGATGGCTCATTCCATGATCAGCATGATTTGCGCAGGCGTGAGGAGCGCGCCTGGTTGATGGCGTCCCAGCCAGGCCAGGGCATCAGGCCCCGAGAGTCCCAAGACCGATCGGGCCAACAACGTCGCAAACAGCGCCGTACGCCCGAGCCCGGCGGAACAGTGGATGAGCAGGTTACGCCCCCGCACGGCCTGTTCATGGGCCTGCCGGAGGACATCGGTCAGGCGGCCATCGACAGGAATGCCGTAGTTGGGAATCGGCAACGGAAACACCGTTAGCCCTTCGTCACGATAGATCGCGAGCAGGTCTCGCCCCGTTTTCTCACGACATTCGTCTGGCTCAGCCAGCAGCACCACCGCATGGATGGCCGCGGCTCTGAACTCCGGCAACAATCTCCCTTCGGGATCATAGAGGCCGAACGGCATGGCGCTTCCGTAGACTAGGCCCGGCAGATTCAGCGGATATGCCGTCATCGGCCGCCCGTTCTTCCACTCCGGTGATGCGCTACTCAGCATGGTGCTCAGCCTACTCTTTCCAATCCACAAGGATATGCTTCGCCATGGCCTTGGCGGCCGTCCGCAGCCATCCGGAGTTTCGCTCAGCAAGGTCGCGCTGAACGGCCTTGATGTATGCCCGGTCCCCCAGGTGCGCACTCGCTGTCTCTCGGCGCATCCGAGAGAACACTGCGCCTGCCGAGAGGGAACCTCGTGAATGGCGCGATACGGTTGTTAGTGCCGCCTCCTCGTTCACCGAACTGCTCGCGAGCCCACTTCGCGTCAACTACACCGAAGGATTCAATCTCCCCGGCATCGCTCGATAATTATCTACTCCCACTGGCTGGGGCGCGTGACAATTTTCACACACACCTGATTCAGCACTATATACCCGTACGGCCCGAGGGACTCCAGCCTTTCTCCAGCAGAATGGCTAGAATCGACCTGGAAGGTATAGCCTATCCGCGCATGGCGCCGATTGGAAGTCCGAATCTAGCGGTCTTTCAGCCCCGCATACCGAGCGAACGAGTTCTCCCACCGGCTATGCCTTTTGGGGTACTCCCTCAGCGGAATTGTCGAAGGTGCCTCTTTGCCCTATCCTTCCTAATGAAGAGTAAGTCGCAAGGCACCGTGAGTGTATCTCAGACCAATCGCTTTGAGGAGCATAGATATGAAGGTTGCCGCCGCTTCTCTACAGCCCCCGCCACTCCAGCTCATCACCATCGACCGTCGCAAAGAAGAGTCCCACGGTTCCTGTAAGGTTCACACTCCAGTACACGTCTCCCCCACCAAGCGGCATCAGTACCGCATGATCGCCTTGGCATCGGTACATGCCTATATCGCCTTTCACCTGATTTCCTGGCATGTCTTCGGTATCGAAATCTGGGGCAAGACCGCGATGATGGGGGTGCCTTCCCTCGCCAAAGGAACTATCAACGCCGCATCAATCATGGTCATCCTCATCTTAGGCTCAATCCTCATCTGGGGACGCGGATTCTGTGGTTGGGTCTGCCACATGCGCGGGGCGATTGAGTTCGCTGACTGGATTCTACGCAAACTCAAGGTGCGCCAATACTTGAAGCTGCGTGAAAAAAATGTACTGATCAACACCCCTCATCGCTGGCTCTTGAGGATAGGAGCTCTGTTTGTATTGCTCTTGCCGGTCATCATTCTTCTTCACAACGTAGGATTCACACCTAAGGTGAATGTGATGGCGCCGGTGCCAATTGCAGATTTACCTGGTTATGAAGGGAAAGCGTTTGCAAAAAACACCGCGTTCTTCAATTTTGACATCAATCCCACCTGGAACGACTATGTGCTCGCCTTTGGCTTGGCAGTGTTCATCCAATTCACGATGAGCATCGTGATGAATCTGCGCTACGGACAGGGTGCATTTTGCCGGATCTTGTGCCCCTACGCTCCGATGATGGTCCCGCTCATGAACATCTCCCCGGTGCAGGCCAAGATCACGCGTGTGGCCCAGTGTACAGGCTGCCGCGATTGCAGCAATGCCTGCCCGCAAGGCATCGACGTCAGTCGGGAGATCTTCCATTTCAATGGGAAAGTCACAAATACCGAATGTATCAAGTGCTATGCCTGCATCGATGCCTGCGATGACAATGTGCTCAAGGACACTGCTGCGCCAGGCGTTCCCCAAACCGCCCCCCTGAAACCCTATGAGAAACGGCCTTGGCAGGTGGAAACGATTCGCAAAGACGGCCTCCTGACAAACGCCAGACACATGCAAGTCTTCGAACCCCTTGGCCCTGTGGCTGATTTCACATCCATGATCGTCGCGCTGATTTGCGGCGGCATCACGTCACGGTTCGGCGGATTCTGGTTTTATCCAGGCGCCATCATTTCGTTCATCGTGTTTAGAGAATGCTGTAGGCATGCGAACGCCTGGTCGTCCGCCCGTCGGGAAAAGCATCCTGTTTCGCTCGTGCAGTCATAGACCATCACAAAGAGAACGTCAGCGTCACCAAGAACTGTTGTCACTATGGAGGGCTGAATGAATACCACAACAAAAGCGCACGATTACTATTGTTTGATCACAGAATGCTTGATGTATCTCAAGGAAAAGAAGTCGTATTGGTTGGCGCCGGTCATTTTTGTCCTCATGGCAATGAGTGCCCTTGCGTTCTTTCTCGAAGGCAGCGTTCTCGCTCCGGCTATCTATTCGGTCTTCTAAGCTCTGGAAGGCACGAGTCTCCCCAGGGGGGCCGGATTGCGCGCATACCAGCCGTGCCCCCCGAAACGAATCGTTTGCGCAGTACATATACAGTCGCACACGTGTAAAAGTGTGCTCTTTGCTTGGCAAGTCCGGCATCTTCGTCGATACTGTTCCAATGCATGAGTCTCCCGTAGCGTGACAGCACTTAGCCCGGACGCGTTCCCCAGCCGACCAGGACCCACGGATGCCACACCGACGAAGCATCGTCTCCACAACCCTCATCACAGTGGCGATCACCCTCGCAATCCTCCTTTCCCTCGAAGGCCTGTCGCGGATTCTGCTCACGGTGCGTGCAGATCTGTCGTCACAAGAGCCGGACTGGTATCAATACGCCTCCGACATCGGGTGGGAACGACGCCCCTACTTCAAAGGGCTAGTAGGCGGAGAGCGGCATAGTCACGATTCCTCTCGGTACCTGCGCCAGTTCGACGCGCAAGGATTTTTTTCCGAGGATACACAGCAGATCCACGATACAGCCCACAAACGCATCCTCGCGATAGGAGATTCCAATACCTTTGGCTGGGGCGTGCCGACCCGTAGTGCATTTCCGGAAGTCTTGGACGACCTGCGTGAGGACGCAGACGTGATCAACCTGGGAGTGAGTGGCTATACATCCTTCCAGGGGTATGAAACCCTGGCCAAATATTTCTCCACGGTTCAGCCTGATCTGGTTATTGCGTCGTTCAGCTTCAACGATAGGCGTGTTGTGCCCTCGGAAGAGGCCATCGACAGCCGGGAGAAGTTCAACCGAGAAGCGCTGTCGCATCAGTTCGACCTCGTTCGTGAAAAACTCTACCTGTTTCGAGTCGTACAGAGCCTGGTATCCATATTACGCCCGGATAAGCATCGCGCTGATTCTCTGGTCCAGGTCGATGCCCGCAACGCCAAGACACGTGTCTCACCGGAACAATACCGGCAAAACCTGGAGCGCATTGCACGGTTCTGTCGGGAGCGGCAGGTGCCGCTGGTCTTTGTCCTGTTCCAGGATAACCCCGCACATTCTGAACACTTGCGGGCCGGCATCACTCACATGAACAATGGGCAGTATGAGCAAGCGGAAGCGGAGTTGCGCGTTGCAGTCAATCTGGATAACTGGTTCTCAGAGTTGGGAAGGAAGTACCTGGCTCTCGTCTTGGACCATCGAGGGGCATCGGAGGAAGCGAAGTCGGTGGCGACCCTGACTCTGCCCGTCGGAAAACTCATGCACGGCGGCAGACCACTCCGCCTCGATAGCGAATACAACGAGATCGTGCGGATCGTCGGCCGGGAGCATGGCGCGACCATCGTCGAAGCCGGGCAGGCCTTCGCGCAAGATGCCAGCCTCTATCTGGATCTGGCCCATCCGGATGAACGAGGTCATCGCCTCGTTGCTACGATGTTGAATCACGCGCTCGACGGGCTCTTGCACAACCCGCAAGTCGCAGCTCAGCCACGTGCTGATTGAAAAACAGTCAGGCGACTCCGACTCACAGGCACACTCGTAGTTCTTCCTCTCCAGTTCATCCGTCCAGATGTCAGCGGCATTACGTTCTTCTACCCTCGCGATCCGTTACCCGATATGGTGCTCAGCCCAATCGCTCCAATCCACCAGCGTAACTTTCGTCATCGCCTTGGCCGCCTTCCGCAGCCAGCCGGACTTTCGTGCGGCCAGATCGCGCTGTACGGCCTTGATGCGAGGCTGGTCGCCGAGATGGACATTGGCCGTCTCCCACCCCATGGCATACAGCAGTTTTCCCTCATCTCGCTTTTTCGGCAACGCCGTCAATTCAATGCGCGAACAATAGGGCGACAGCCTCCGGAGCAGCCACGGGCCCTCCATGCGCACAAACGGATCGCGACAACGCACGGCATTCTCCAGCATCGATTGATACAGGATCGCGCCGTCGCCCTTCTGCCCTCTGGCCCAGAGACCGGCGGCGGCGATCAGACGCTTGGCCTCGCGCGCCACCTTTCCTCCCCGCCATTCCGCGAGCGCGACAAAGCGCAGACGCCCCAGGCTGCCCAGGCCCGATACTCGCCTCCGCAGACCGTACGACAAACCAGCCTCCGGCATCACCTGTTCAAGTGCATTCGTCACCTCGTGCGACACCCTGCCCTGCACCATCGGCAAAGCCGCCATTTTTTTCCAGAACTTCACCGGATCGCGGAGAGAGCTCGTGGCAATCTCGCGCAACCAGGGATGCTGCTCCGATAAGACAAACGGCCGTCCTCCCGCCCGCAGTCCTTCGAGGTAACCGGTCAACACCGCATCGCAGGCCTCGTCCAACTTGACGCCCAGATGCTCCGTCCGACCGGCGAGCTTGGCACTCACCACCAGGCGCACCAGGTCGCTGGTGTAGGGAAAGACACAGGCCTCGTCAAAATCATTGATGCCCCAGATCAAACGGCCCTCACTATCGCGCCAGGTGCCGAAATTCTCGACATGGAGATCCCCGACCGCCCGCAACGATGGAACCCCGGTGAGCTCGCCACAGACTTGCGGCCAGACCTCCATCCACCGGTAACAGGTGGCGCGGAGAAACGAGAAGGCGCTTTGCGTCATCATGGCATGCTTCAGGCGCAGATCGTCAGGCACAAACGGCGCCTGCCGCGCCGACCATCGCTCATAGGCCTGAGTTGCTTGGAGAATGTTCATCTGGGACATCAGCTGAGTCGCGCTAAGGTCTCACGTCTTCAGTCTGATCGCAAGACGAGAGTAGGAGAAAGGGTAGAGCTAGCGCCTCACGGGCACAGGGGAGTGTTCTTGGACCGGATTGACGGCATTCGTAGGCGAAATGCCCGACGTCTTCCGTTCAGAGGTTGCCTTCGTAGAACCATCACATCTATCAAGGAGACGACGTCTCCCCGTATTGTTGAACAATTGATTCGACCAGGCGACTCGGCTGCTGGACTCGCGCAGGCACTTCTTTTATGCCAGGAATCCACCTATTTTCGAGACATGAAATTTTCCGACTAGGCGCTGGAGGTCGATTGCCATCTCGCTCAGATTCTGACAGGCTTTCGCGGATTCATCGGCGCCGGCGGCCGACTCCTTCGTGACCTGCGCCACATTTTCGATATCCGCCGCAATCTGTTGAGTCGCCGTAGATTGCTCTTCCGAAGCGATGGCGATCTGCTGAATCATGTCCGCACTTTGCGAAACCATCCGGACAATTTGGGCCAGCGCCTCGCCAGTTCTATTCGCGAGTTCCATTCCCGCAGCCACCTTCCGAGTCCCATCTTGCATGGAATCGACCGCGCCGCGTGTGTCCTGCTGAATCTGTCGAATCATGTCGCTGATTTCTTTGGTCGCCTTCGTGGTCCGTTCCGCTAACTTGCGAACTTCGTCGGCCACGACCGCAAACCCACGGCCCTGTTCTCCTGCCCGCGCGGCTTCGATCGCGGCATTGAGGGCCAACAGATTCGTCTGGTCGGCAATATCCTCGATCGTGCGCACAATCATGCCAATCTGGTCGGAGGATTTCCCCAATTCAGTAATGATGGTCGATGAACTGGTGACCGCCGTTGCCAGGAGCTGCATACCGGAAATCGTACTGGACACGACCGCCCCGCCGTCCTGTGCGGTCTCGACAGTTTCGCGCGCCAAACAGGCCGCCTGCCCAGAATTCTGTGCCACCTGTCCCACCGTCGCATTCATCTGTTCAACCGCTGCAGCGGTGTGAGAAGCACGTGATGTGAGACGAGCCGTGCCTCCAGAAATTTGTACCGCGGTGGCTGAAAGTTCAACAGCCGCCGATGCTAACTGCTCGGTCACGACCGCCACCCGACCGATCATGCTTTCCAGGTTGTCCAGCAGTCCATTCGTCGCCTGGCTCAACCGGGCCACTTCATCCTCTCCCTGCACAGGAATTCGAACCCGGAGGTCGCCGGTGGAGATTGTTTGGAAGCAGGACTCGATCGTGGACAGGCGACTGGTGATGCGCCGGGCAACGACGAAGCCCACCACGGTAGCAGTGCACAAGATGGCGAGCGACACGAACGCGATGTTGTTGATACGAGATTGGACGATCGTCGTCGCCTGCGCTTCCTGCTGTAGTTGCCAGGGCATGGCAGCGGCCACCACTTCGTCGATCGCTTCACGGTGTTCACGATAATGCTGATTCAATTTCCCCGCGGCCAATGCACGAGCCTTGGTCATATCACCCGCAAGCACTGCGGGGACAAACTCCTGATCGCGCGTATCCAGAAACGCCACACCGGATCGGTACGATTTTTCCACCAGCGCGGTTTTCATCGGACCGGCCGCCAGCGTTCTGATCCAATAGCCATGCCGTTCGTCATATTCTTTTCGAAGTTGTTTACCGCGCGCCACCAGTTGTGTCAACGCCGTGCGATCCGACTCCTGGAGCATTTGCAACACCACCAGGTACGATTCCAAAAGGTACTGCGGCGGAGGAAGCACGTCGGCGACCAAGTCCTTCGTGTCAATGATGCCTTGATACACTGGGCCGGTGACCTTGACCTCGCTGATTGTGGCGTAGCCCGTCATCATCATTACCAACAAACCGACTAGCAACGGGCCTGCAATCAATGCGAGCTTGTATCGAATGGACAATTTGTCCATTAACGTGGTCATCATGAAATGCTCCTTATGCTCCGACAACTGACGTGCGGATTTGCCACCCGGGAGTGAGGCTAGTTAGAGATCTTTCTCGGTCATTTCGTATGGCAACTTGAAAAAAACGGGGCATGACGAGGAATTTAGAATCCCTGCCTAAATTCCTACAACATCGATGAGCCCTGTGAGCGCATGACCTTCCAGCACGCGCCTACAGAAACTCGCGTCGGTGCACGTCGTAGTGTTATACGCGACTACAGTTTAGGAATATGAAGCGTCTTGCTGATCATCAACGTACCGGAAAGAACGAACAACAGCGACAAGGCATGCAGGTCGCCTGGGCCGATGGTCCAGAGACCTCCGTAGAGGTGCTCGCCGAGCCGATCCTGCCATGCCGCCCAGGCCAACACGCCGGTCAGGAGGGCCGTGGTGGGTATGGGCGTGCCTTCAAAATAGGCCACCTTGTCATGGCCTGCCGAAAGGCGTTCGGCGGTCACGTTGTAGCGGGCCAGCCGGCTCACTCCACAGCAGACGAAGTATGTTAGCGCTATCCAATCCCACCCTCCTCGGAGGCCTGCGGCAAACGCAAGCGCGGCAGGTGCCACGCCGAAGGAGATGATGTCGGCCAAGGAATCCAGTTCCCGCCCCAGCACCGATTGCTGATGCCGCCACCGGGCGACGCGGCCGTCGAACCAATCAAACAGCAGCGCGGCCGGTGAGAATGCCGCGGCGGCGAAAAAGTGGGCCAGCGAACCGCTGCTCATGTACTGCATCGCAAAGAACACACCCGCGAGACCACAGGCGGCGTTGCCGAGCGTGAGCACATCGGCCAGATGGAACTCGCGCAACATCGAAAAATGTTTGGGTGGCAACACACTCACGGTAGGGAAACCCAAGCGGGATTCCGCTGCATGGTTAACTGGGAAACTTGCCCGGCCGGTTTTGATCATCGGCCACTCGACAGGAAAAATGATAGCAGATTCCTGATCATTGAGGAACGGGATTGCCGCTCTACCCATAAGCGGCAGGCCTGCAGACCTGCCGCCTCTGACCACCTGTTATGTCGGCTACTTCTCAATCCGCTGTAATGTGGTGACGTGGCCCTTATCGGTCACATAGGCTTTGACCCTATCACCCTCGACCACTTTATCGAGCTTGGTGCTCTTGTCCACATGCACCCGGACGAGTTCCCCATCCGCGTTCCTGATCTGGTAGAACTCCCCGTCCATCTTCATGAGCGTGCCTTTCACGGCATCCTTCGTAATCCTCTCGCCCAAGGTTGGCGTCGCTTCCCTGTCCTTCATGGGATCGGCCGCAAACGCGAAGCCTCCTCCACCAGTGATCAGCGCTGCAACGAGACACATTTGAAGAGTTCGCTTCATCATACAACCTCCCATTTCGTTAGCCGAATCGATCGAACCTGATTCGGGGTACCCTGCGTAGAGAGGCCGACACACTGGGGAAAGCCCCGGTCGCCGGGACCAATGGCACGAAATCAATGCGATGGGTGATGGAAGAAACCCGGCCTGCCTCACGCCACAGCGGTCTTTAGATCCTACACAAGCCGAGGAATAAGCGATCCTGGATGACGCGATCACGGGCACGAAGAATGCTGGAGGGATGGTAGATCAGTAGAATGCGGGACGAGAAGGGGCTGTTGAAAAAACCGCCCGGGCTGTTGTTCCACCGGCACCTGACCGCCGATGAGCGACTGCGCGGCGGTTCGGCCCAGGCACACGACGACCTCCGGCCGCACCGCTTTCAACTCCGCTGCCGGCGACGGCGGCCTTCCAGAACGAACCGGAAATGTTTCACCGCATTGGTCACATACAATTGTGAGCGATCGATCTCCGCCTGCGCCAGCGCCCGATTCAACACCTCACCAGCGGGGCCGACAAACGGTTCACCGGCCAATTTTTCCTGATCTCCTGATTGTTCTTCGACCAGCATGATGCGGGCGTTGGACGGACCACGTCCAAAGACGGTCTGCGTGGCGGACAGGTGCAGCTCGCACCCGGTGCAGGTCGCGGCAGCTTGCGCGAGCTCCGGCAAGGAGTCGCCCATCGGCAAGACGGCCATGTGCTGACGCGAGTCGATCACCTCGCCCACGCGCCCGCGCACCGCCTGCGTGAGTGGCGCAATCACGCGGGATTCCGGCAGACCCTTCCAAAATCGCCCCGGTAGCTGCGCTCGCATGGCCGTGGTTGATCCGAGCCGGGTTAAACGTCGCCGCGTAATAGGTTCGCCAAGCCGTCTCCAACGCATCGTCGCTCGGCGCCTCCCGCTGCGTCACTCCCGGGCCGAAGCTGATGGTCTCCCCATCCCAATGGGCCGACGCCTCCGGCGTGAGGATCGACCAGCGCAGAGAAGCAAACCGTTCCGCAAAAAAAACGGAGCCGCGAGCGGCAGGATGGGATGATCCGGCTGATGCCAGGCGATGTAGTGCTCCACCGATCCATCGACGACCTTGCGAAACCGCACATAGGCCTTCATGTGATAGACATCGCACTGAACCTGCTGTTGCATCGTCAGAAGGCGGCTGACCTCCGCATCAACTTCGACGCCAGCAACCGGGGTTGAGTGGTCGTCAGTCGCCACAAGACGGAGTATAGCAGCGCCACTTCGAGGCATCGCGATGGTACGCGACGATGTGAAGCAGCCGCCGAAAGTCCTGAGGAATAGACGGTGCACGAGATGAATGCCCTGGGCGAGGCTCTCGTGCTGGTTCCTCCTGATCAGTGATTCGCCATGGTGTGGGATCCTAAGAAGAAAAAGCTCCGTCCTCTTTCGAGGGCGGAGCTTCCGAATTCGCAATTTTTATATTATGCGTTCATAACGTTTCCGTCATGCGTGCCTAATATTTCCTTTGCAAATTCTTATGACTTCACAGTACCGCATGCCCATCAACAGGGGAGTTAGGCAAACCCCTAGAAATTGTCAGGTGTACTTTTCGTGAGCGAGAGAAGCACCGATGAGGGAGGCTAGGCTGGCATCAGCCGGCGTGATTGGTGTCAGACAGCTTTTTAACAAGCGCCGACATTTCTTCGAGCTTGCGCGTTCCGGCGGAGAGATCATTCTCTAACCGCTCGATCATGTCGAGGCAGGTCTTCACCGTCTCGACGAGTTGCGCCTGCGTCATGGTGGGCAGTTTGCCTTCCAGTTCCTGTCGTTTCATATGATTGATGCTCCTTGCCAAACCTTCATCGACCGAGCTTCTTTTTGATCGCCGTCAGATTCTCAGGAGTGGATCGCACCCGTATCGTCAGCCCCTCGGCATCATAGGCTTCGGACAAGACTCGCATCCGGGCGCGGATCTCCGCAACGACCTTTTGAGCGGTAAAAGGAATATGCAATTCCTCGTCGAGCATATCGCTCTCAAAGCACCCCATGATGCGCTCGCGGAGCGCCTGCAGATCGTCTTTGTTTCGCGTGGACAGCAGGACCGCGTCGGGATATTCCGCCTTCAGGGCCGCGAGTTCATCCGGCGCGAGGCGATCCCGTTTATTCAACACCAACAGGCTGGGAACATCCGTGGCGCCGACTTCGGCTAACACCTTCCGCGTGACATCGAGTTGGGAGCGAAAGGACGGATCTGAGGCATCGACGACAAAGAGCAGGAGCGAGGCACTGGCCGCTTCATCCAGGGTCGACTTGAACGACGCCACCAGATCATGCGGGAGCTTTTTGATGAATCCCACTGTATCGGACAGCAGCACTTTGGGACGCGTCTCAGGATACAAGGGCCGGATCGTGGTGTCGAGCGTGGCAAACAGCTTGTCGGCTACGAGCACCTCGATGCCCGTCATCGCACGCATGAGCGAGGACTTCCCGGCATTGGTGTACCCCACGAGCGCGACCGTTAATTCGTGTTCACGCCTCGCGCGGCGCGTCTGATGCTCGTCTCCGATTGCGGCCAATTCGGCCCGGAGTTCCTTCGTGCGATCGCGGATTCTGCGCTTATCGAGCTCAAGACTCGTCTCTCCGGCTCCTTTGCCACCGACTCCCCCGCCCTGCCGCTCGCTGCCGCCGCCGGTTTCACGCAACCGTGGCGCCAGATAATTGAGCCGCGCGATCTCCACCTGCAGCCTGGCCGCTCTGGTTCGCGCGTGCCGGCTGAAAATCTCGATGATGACCCCGGTACGATCGAGCACAGGAACCCCGGCGGCACGTTCAAGATTTTTCAATTGGGACGGCGACAGATCACAGTCCACGATGACGATCTGCGCCTGTTCGTCAGGGCCTGGGGAAGCCTCGATGGTGTCATCCGATTCGTCATCGTCTGATTCTTCCGTGACGTCCGAATCCGCCGCCTCGTGCTTCGACCCGGCTTTGTGCGCCGGCCGGCCAAAGGCCTCGATTTTTCCGGACCCACCGGTCCATCGTGCCAATTCGGAGAGCTTGCCTTCTCCCAGAACCGCCGCATAGCGATCGGAGCTCCGCTTTTGCGTCACACGGCCCACGACGCGGTACCCGAGGGTCGTCACCAGACGGGTGAGCTCTTGCAGCGAACTGTCTACTTCCTCCACCGTCACGCGGGGAGTGCGGATCGCCACAAGCACGGCATTCGATTGTGAGGGCTTCGACATCGCAGGCCTTTCCTTAACTACATCTTTGTGAGGGTGGCCATTGTAGCAGGGAATTTCGTTTCATAGCCTACTCGCGCCGCCAGACCTCTCCCGCTCACGTCCCCTGTTCCCAACTCTTAAAGTCCCTCAGTTCTTGAGCAATGCTGTTCAGCACCCAGGCAATCACCGCCGCATCATCCGCATAGCCGACCACAGGAATGAAGTCCGGGATCACATCAAGCGGGCTGATGAGGTACAGAATGGCCGCCACGATGGTCACAAGCTTGTGGACCGAGAGGCCTGTATAGGCCCCGCTCACGGACGCTTTCAGCAGCCGCACCAATAATTGAAGATCCTTCAGCAGCTTTCCACCGCGACCCTGCGCAATCGAGACTGCCGCGGCCAACAGGTAACGAAGCCGCTCCTTGTCTCTGAGATACTCCGCCGCCGTCTGTGTGAACCCTCGAAACATGGTCAACGCCTTCAGGAGCATTGCTGGAGTCATTCGTTTCATTCCATCCTCCCTGAGGGGTGAGCACTGCCCCGGCACACAATCACGATTGAGAATAACAGGCAGTCCGCGAAGGATCAATTTCGCCCGACGGCACAACACAGGATCGAACAATCAGCGGCGTGGTGAGGACGGAAAGTCAGCGGCCAGCGAGGCGTGAGACGGGGTGACTGACGGTGAACTAGCCGAGGGCACCGAGGTGTGGGGCTCACGGGAAGGATGGACTCCCGCCAGGCCAGACTGTTTGATTGCAAGACCTGGCCCTGAGTTTTGGGAGTCTCCTAAATCAAGCTGTCTGCTCGATCGCATAGTGCAGCACGGCTTCGAGGAGGCGGTGGCTGTCGGTGCGGGTGGTGGCGAGCTGCAATTCCAGCTTGTCGCAGAGGGCCATCAGTTCATCGACTTTGGCGACGATGCGATGTTGTTCTTCTATGGGTGAAAGAGGAATTGGCAACCGAAGTAACGTGCCTTGGTTTATTTTTGGCATCGTTGCTTGCGCACCGGTTGCATAGGTAAAAAAATAATCTCGAGCGGCAGGAGCTATCGCGCAAAGGTGGACGTAACGAAGACTGACTTTCTCTGAGAGCCGAACCTTCATCATCAAGTCCGGATAGAGGAATAGTCTTGGCTCACCTGTGTAATAGGCCGCAATGCCGACATACTCACGAGTATTTCCTCTTTGAAATAAGAGGTCGCCGGAACGTAGCCAAAATTCCGAATCGGGAGAGATGTTTGCCTCAACCTGTTTGAAGTGGTGCGGGTTAAAAATGCCGCTTGTTGTCGCCGTGAGAGTGATGGCTTTAGGTGCGTTTGGGCGCGTTGACGGCTTTGGCGAGATTCCATTCTGTGGTCCAAATACGATGATGCTGCGTAGGGATGTCCATTGCCATTTCGACGGTAGCTTGTATGGGAGATCTTCCTCTAACATCATCAAATCGCCGCCATCGTGTTTTAACACTCGTGCCTTTACGAGCTCTTCTTGCTCCGACTGAATGCGCTTGAGCAATTCAGACGCTGGCTCGTCGCAGGAATCTTGAGGCATGAGTTTCCCGCAGACGGCTAGGTTGAGGATGGTTCGGCGAAGTTGCTGGATGTGCTCGCGACTGGTGGTGAGGCGCGGGAGGTGGTGGAAGTAGAAGTGGGCTTGGTCTTGGAAGAGAGATGGATCATCGGAAGGCTGGTTCAGGCGATTTAGGCTAGCCGCCGCCAGCCGATCCCGCCGGTTCTCCCGCTCGGCCTGCGCTGCCTCTAATCTGTCGCACAGCGCCATCAATTCATCCACCTTGGCGACAATACGCTGCTGTTCGGCGAGGGGTGGGATGAGCATGGGGAAGAGGCGCAGGCGCTGCATACTGAGTCCCTCCCGCGATACGCCCACTTGAACGTCATCGATAACTTTCTGGAAGAGGGGTGATGTCAATGACAAGTGAATGAACTGGCGAATATCGGGAAGAAAAAGACGGATGATCGCGACATGCTGAGAAACGTTGCCTTCTACGAAAGTGCTGGAAACCAGGGCGCACCGTCCGATTGATGCACCTGTGATGTTGAGCAATATGTCATTGTGTTGGACGTGCGTTCCCGACATCCGTTCGTGAATTGAACGAGAGATGCGCGCGACATCGTTAAGTCGAAGGCCGTCATCATGAACGTTTTGAGACCGAAGTAAAGGAACTCCTTCACTCTGATAAACAGCCTTTCCGCCAAGTGGGGTGCTGCCTGCACCAAGTTTCCGTGCAAGCCAACCCATTCGCATGACTTCCCATCCCAATGGAATAGTAAAGGGAATTTCGTGCGCCTCAACTGGTTCAAAGGACTCCAGCTTCTTAAGCTCGCTAGTCTTCACCAACCTTGCCTTCTCATCTTGAATTCGCGTCAACAGTTCCGACGCCGGTTCATCCCTCGGATCTTGCTCGGCCAGCTTTCCTCGCACGGCTAGATCCAGAATAAACCGCCGTAAACGCGGTATGGCGTCTGGCGCTTCGCTGATGCAGTCAAAGTGATGGAGGAGTTGCTCCGGATTCACCGAGTGTCCTCTTCGTCGGCGGTCCACTCCAGGAGCCGTTGCCGCAGATCTTCTTTAGAAGGCAGGTACAGCTGGTATTCAGAGGCGAAGATGTTAGCGTTTTTCGGGAGGGTGATCTCGACGAGAGCGTCGTGCTTCTTTTTGCAGAGGATGATGCCAACGGTGGGGTGTTCGCCCGCCTGCTTTACGTGGCGATCGAAGTAGTTCACATACATCTGCATCTGACCGAGGTCTTGATGGGTAAGCTTGCCGATCTTGAGGTCCAGCAGGACATAACATCGCAGGAGGCGGTTATAGAAGACGAGGTCTACGAAAAAATGGTCTTCATCGAAGGTGAAGCGCTTCTGGCGAGCCTCGAAGAGAAATCCTTTGCCGAGTTCCAACAGGAAGTGCTGAAGTTTACCGATGATGGCGGATTCGAGGTCACTCTCGGAGTAGGCCGGTTTATCCTCCAGGCCGAGGAATTCCAGGATGTAGGGATCTTTGAGCATATCAGAGGGACTGGCGGCGATGTGGCCTTCCTCTGCGAGCCTCCGGACGCGTATCTTGTCACGGCTGAGGGCGAGGCGCTCGTAGAGGCTGGAGTTGACCTGGCGCTTGAGTTCCGGGACGGACCACCCGGATTGCGCGGATTCGATTTCGTAAAAACCGCGCTCCTCTTCGTTTCTGATGCTCAAGAGAACGACATAATGAGACCAACTGAGGGTGAAGGGTACGGGATATGTCCCAGACGGTGGTTGGGCCATCATGGAAGACGGTAATTTCGCAGAAGGCTTCTGCGAAATCTGCGGCAGGCGTTCCTTCCAGACGAGGAAAAACTTCCGCATGTATTCAAGATTGCGCTCGGAGAATCCGCGACCGAACTCCGCGGTGAGGTTGACGGCCAGGTGTTTGAGCGTCTCTTTGCCGTAGGCCGCGCGGTCATGCCCCTGCTGCTCATGTTCGACAATGAGGCGGCCGATTCCGAAGTTGGTGAGGACTTGCAGAGTGTTCATGTTCACAGCAGCGGTCCGGCGAGCCGACTGAACGAGGGCGCGGACCTGTTCGATAAGCGGGCCGAGGCTGCGACCCGGAGCAAGACGTTTCTTCGTCGTGGCCTTCTTCATCGCAGCAGCGCCTTCTCCAGAATGGCCTTGAGCTGGTCACGCAGGTTGGCTGCTTCCTTCTCGGCCGCGACGAGTTGTTGCAACAGTTCCTCGGGGTCGCCATGGTCATCGGTGACTTGATGGGGGTTCTTGAAGTCGAGGTTGTAGCCACGGGCTTTCACTTCATCGGCCGTGACCTTCCACGCGACTTCCGTTTCCTTTCGCCCCTTGCGTTTGGCCCCACCCCACCAGTCGATGCAGGGCTTCAGATGCTCGAAGCGAATGGGCTTCGTCATCGAATAGGCCTTCTGTCCTTCGGGAACACGATGCTCATAGAACCAGATGTCTTTGGTCGGTTCGCCCTTCTCGAAGAACAGCAGATTCGTGCCGATGCTGGCGTAGGGTTTGAACACGCTATTGGGCAGGCGGACGATCGTATGGAGCTTGCACTCCTCCATGAGATGTTCCTTGAGCCTGGTCTTGACGCCTTCACCGAACAGCGTGCCGTCCGGCAAGACGACAGCGGCTCGGCCGCCCGGCCTGAGCAGGCGTACGATGAGGGCCAGGAAGAGATCCGCCGTCTCGCGCGTCTGGAAGTGCTTGGGAAAGTTGCTCTCGATGCCGTCCTCTTCCTTGCCGCCGAAGGGCGGGTTGGTTAAGACGATGTCCACCCGGTCCGCCTGACCGTAACTGATATAGGGCCTGGCCAGGGTGTTGTCATGACGGACGAAGGAAGGATCTTCGATGCCGTGCAGCAGCATGTTCGTGACGCAGAGCATGTGCGGGAGCTGCTTTTTCTCACAGGCCCGCAAGCCCTGCTGCATCTTCTGTTCATCCGCCGGTTTCTTCACGTAGTGCTCGCGCATATGGCGGATGGAACAGGTGAGGAAGCCGCCGGTGCCGCAGGCCGGATCCAACAGAATCTCGCCCGGCTGCGGATCGATGCGATCAGCCATGAAGGCGGTGACGGCGCGGGGCGTGTAGTACTCGCCCGCATTGCCGGCGCTCTGAAGGTCGGCCAGGATCTGCTCGTAGATGTCGCCGAAGTGCTGGCGCTCCGTGAGATTGTTGAAGTCGATGCCGTTGATCTTGTTGATCACCTGCCGCATAAGCTGGCCGGACTTCATGTAGTTGTAGGCGTCTTCGAAGACATCCCGCACGACGCGGCGGCGGCCGTCCTTGGCCGTGCCGGACAATTCCTTGAGCGCGGGAAAGAGCTGGTCATTCACAAAGGTCATCAGCTCTTCGCCGGTCATCCCTTCCGGATCGGCGGCCCAGGTGCGCCACTGGAATGGTTTCGGAATGGGCGAGCGATAGCCCTTCTGCATCGCTTCGAGTTCCAGGTCCTGGTCGTCGATGATCTTCAGAAAGAACATCCAGCAGAGCTGGGAAATGCGCTGGGCATCGCCATCCACGCCGCTGTCCTGGCGCATGATGTCTTGAATGGATTTGACGGTGTTGCGAACGGACATAAGTCTATTCCCGCAAATAGCTGATGGACTGTTTTACCGCAGAAACAACTTTGTGAAATGGGTCACCTTGAGGGGAAGGATACAGCGCCTTCTTGGTTACCATCGGGAATGCGTCATCCTTCCAGAAGGTTTTTGGCTCAAAACGAAACTTGGCAACTAACCGCCGACCAAAATCAATTTCGTACTGGAAGTATTGTTGCACCCGGCCGAAGTCTGACATTTCAGGGTATTCGCCAAGCAGGTAACCTTCCTGAAGATGTGGACGAATTGCTTTGGGCGGACACACGCTGGATAGCCGCACAATTTGCAGGCCGGCTTCGGCACTAGCCGTTATTGCTCCGCTTAAGTTTGGAACGCCAAGAACAAATAGAAATGCCTCACCTTTATGATCGATGGATGCAAATGAGGCGGCAACGCGGAGAGATGCAGTTATGTCCAACAGCGGCGTTCGGCAGACTTCATAATGTTGTAGGATCGCCCATCGCAAAATATGCTGGCGTTGTAACCGTTCAGCGCCGAGAAAACCTGCCTGTTGATATCTACATGCCAGATCATCTTCTGCATCCCTTAATGCTTCGAAACGTTGAATAAGGGTATTCGAATTCGGGTTCCCCTTCTTGAGGGGTCTGAATAGTGTAGGTTTTAGTGTGCTGTTGCCTTTCTTGTTTCGATAATCCGCTGATTGGCCCCCGAACAGAAGGACGTGATCGCGATTTCTGAACTGCAATTCGGCTACTTTAGAAGCCAATTCCAAGAACGAATTTACTGTGTGCCCAGCTCCTTTCCGAATCTTGGAAATTCGTGCTGTTGTTGCTTCAGATTTCCCATCAATAAATGACCATAATTCCTGCGTTCCAATCGTTTCCATACCTCTAGGCGGCTCCCTGATAAAGGACGGATTGGAGTTCGTGTACGGCTCGCTCGAACCCAGGCCGCCCGCCGAAGGTTTTCAGTAATTCCAACGGTGTTCCCATGGCATCGAGTGGAGGCACTCGCAGGATCTGCGGATCGTCGAGGTTCGTGACACCTTCGTCCTGGTATTTTTGCAGCAGCGCTTCCAATACCGCACGGGCCTGTTTGCCGTACTTGGTGAAGACATCTCGTTTGCGGACCTGCTCCACCCGTTCGCGCCTGGTGAGCGGCGGTTGGTCGAAGGCCACGTGGCAGATGAGATCGAAGGGATCGAGATCCTGGCCCACCTCGTCGGCCAGCGGTTCGAGCAGAATGCCCTCGCTTTCCAGTTCTTCGATGATGGCCTGCTTGCGTTCGGCACTGTTCCAGCGTTTGAGAAAGGCATCCAGACTGGCGTACTGCTTGCGGAGCGTCTGTTTCGAGTAGTCGCGCAGCGTTTCCGTGACGAGCTTGCCGTATTCATCCAGATATTCGACACGCTCGGCAATGACGCTGGCCTCATGGCCGTGAATGTAATACTTGCGTGGTTGACTGTCATCGGGTGGAATCGTGATATCCGGCGGAGTCGGATCAACGAGAATCCGTTCGTCCTCGCTTGGCTTCGGCGGAATGGGCCCCTCCCCATCGACAATCGGAGGCACATCATCCGGCGGGGCAACCGGATCGTTCTCCCCCGGCTCATAGATCTGCACCGGCTCGCCGTCGAAGTCGGGGTCGGCAAAGTGGTTCGTGGCCTTCCGGAAATCGATCAAGGTGAAATAGTACTTCTTGGTGTCTTCATGGACGCGGGTGCCCCGACCCACGATCTGCTTGAACTCCGTCATCGATCCGACCTCGCGGTCCAGCACGATCAGGCGACAAGTCTGGGCATCCACCCCTGTAGAGAGCAGCCGTGAGGTGGTGACGATGACGGGGTATGTAGCCTCCGGATCGATGAAGTTGCCGAGCTGTGCCGTGCCTGCGTCGTCGTCGCCGGTAATGCGCATGACGTAACGTTCATTGCGCTGGACCAGATCCTGGTTTTCGTTGATCAGTGCCTGGCGCATGCGGGCTGCATGTTCGACATCCACACAGAACACGATGGTCTTCTGGAAGCGGTCGCCGCTTTCCTTCAGGAACTCGCTGACTTTACGGGCGACGCGCTGGGTGCGCCTATCAATCACCAGGTTGCGGTCGTAGTCCTTCTGGTTGTAGATACGATCTTCGATCTCCTGCCCATACTTATCGGTTTCTCCCGGCGCGGGACGATAGCCTTCCACGTCCACATCCAGGTGAACCTTAACCACTTTGTACGGAGCCAGAAACCCGTCTCCAATTCCCTCCTTGAGCGAATAGGTATAGACGGGCTTGCCGAAGTAGTGGATGTTCGAGACGTACTCCGTTTCTTTCGGCGTGGCCGTGAGACCGATCTGAGTAGCGCTGGAAAAGTAATCGAGGATCTCGCGCCAGGCGGAATCCTCTGCTGCGCTCCCCCGGTGGCACTCGTCGATCACGATGAGGTCGAAGAAGTCCGGTGAGAGTTCCCTGAAGAGTTTCTGCCGTTCCTCCGGTCCGGTGATGGCCTGATAGAGGCCAAGATACATCTCGTAGGAGGTGTCGATGCGCCGATGCTTCTTGTCCATGGCGGTCGGCAGATCGATTTCGGTGCCATCCTCGCGCTCGATGGTCTTGGAACTCGTGCTGAGCTTGGCCATCGTTTTTCCAAAGGGCCGGAAGTCGTTGACCATGGTTTGATCGATCAGGACATTGCGATCGGCGAGGTAGAGAATGCGTTTCTTCCGTTTGGCTTTCCACAGGCGCCAGATGATCTGAAAGGCGGTGTAAGTCTTGCCGGTTCCGGTAGCCATCACCAGGAGCAAACGATTCTGCCCTTTGGCAATTGCCTCGATAGTCTTGTTAATGGCAATACGCTGGTAATAACGCGGTTCCTTACCGCTCGCGTCGTCATGGTAGTTTTGAAGAACGATCTCTTCCTGAGCCGGCGCAAGGCCTTTCCAAGCACGATACTTTTGCCAGAGGGCATCAGGTGTGGGAAACGCCTTCAAGGAGAGTTCGACTTCTCGTTTCTCGCACTGGCCTGTTCGATCATGGAAGACAAAGGCGTCACCGTTCGATGAAAAGACAAAGGGAATATCCAACGTCGCTGCATACTCCAGCCCCTGCTGCATACCACCGCCGACTGGATAGCTGTTGTCCTTCGCCTCGATGAGGGCGATGGGGATGTTCAGCTTGTAGTAGAGGATGTAGTCGGCGAACTTGGCCTTGCCACGGGTCACGAGCTTCCCGCGAACGATGATTCGCCCTTTCGTGAAATAGACCTGCTCTCGGATTTGCGACAGGAGATCCCACCCGGCTTCCTGCAAAGCGGGCGTGATGAATTTCGTGCAGATATCGCGTTCGCTGAGGGATGTCTTATCGAGTGGTGGCATTTGGTTGCCGCGCAGAATACCCGTTTCCTACTTTTTATTCACCCGCGTTTTTACGTGAAAAACCAGCAGGCTTTTGCCTAGGGGCCTGGGGGATTGTCGCTCTCACTCCCCCGCTCCCCCTTACCGCTTCGGTCTCGCCCCGCCACCCAACGGCGCAAACGGCACAGTGGGATTGAACTCATTGATGGGGTTCAGCGAATTCTCCGGGCGGTACCGATTGATGGGGTTGAACGGATTGTTCGGATTGAATTGGTTGATGGGATTGGCGGGGTTGCCGGGATCGAATTGGTTGATCGGATTAAACGGGTTTGCCGGATCGTAGGCATTGATGGAATTAAGCGGGTTGCCGGGCTGGTACTGGTTGAGGGGATTGAAGATGTTAAAGTCACGCTGGTACTTCTCATCGAACCCCTGCTCCGCCCGGCCATTCCCCATCGACGCCAGCCAGAGTAGTCCGCCGAGGATTGCGACAATCCGCACCTGAGCCTGTCGCATGGCCGCCTCCCTTGTGCCGGTTTCCATCCTGTCGGACAGCCTACACCATGACCGTGACATCCGGGGTCACAATGGGACGTGAGATGTGAAACGTGAGACGTAAAAGGCTACAGATACAGTTCGGACTGGGAGCGGAGGGATCTGGACGTGTTGAGGATTGTGTAATGAGTCGCAGCTGATGATCCTCCAGCGCAGTGATGCTCGATACCTTCCTCAGAACCTTGCTCCAACAGGGCGACCCGTCGGAACAAAGCATTACGCTGCCCGCCCCTTCTTACTGCGCCCTTCGCCCCGAATAGTGTTGGCCAGATCGCTGGAGCTCGCCCCGAGAAGCAGGAGTGAACTGACCAGGAGATCCATGGACACGGACGGATCGCCCGCTTCCATTTTAGCCACGCGCGATTGGCTGGATCGGAGGCGTTCAGCGAGCTGGACCTGTGACAAGCCCTGTTTATTTCGTCGGTCCCGCAGGCTCCGGCTGAGGGCCAGCTTCATGTCGATGAGCGCCGCATCCGCGTCTGACAGGTCCAGGAACTCTTTCACCGACCCGATGGTCCATCCGGCCGCTTCCAGCTTGGCTCGTTTGGCGTTCTTCATCGTGGTGTCCCTCCTACGATCCCATCATTCGGTCATACTCTTGAAGTCGTCGTCGGCAGGTTTCAATGACCGATTGAGGTGTCTGTTGAGTCTTCTTCTTAAACACATCGAGAATGACGACAGCATCAGCATCTGCTCTGTATATAATACGAAACGTGCCGCCCTCATCGGTGATCCGTAACTCATGGCATCCTGTTCCAATGACAGGGATGGGCCGTGAATGCGGAAGTCCAAGGGATTCGCCCTCCTGCAATAACCTCAACAGATATCCCGCTTCAAGTCGCGCAGCTTGGGAAAAAGGCGGCGTCTTGACTTCGCTCCGAATCCAGATAAGAGGTTTGTCCATCCTGCCCATCAGTCAGACACCGACGATTCGTTCGGCGACAGGATCATATGTCATATCTGACATATAGTCAAGACTAGTACTGATTGAGGGGATTGAAGATGTTAAAGTCGTGCCGGTACTTCTCATCGAACCCTTGCTCCACCTGGCTGGTCTCGATCGACGCCAGCCAGAGCAGTCCTCCGAGGATTGCGACAATCCGCACCTGTACCTGTCGCATCGTCGCCTCCCTTGTGCCGGTTTCCATCCTGTCGGACAGCCTACACCATGACCGTGACATCCGGGGTCACAATGGGGTGTGAGATGTGAAACGTGAGAGATAAAAGGGTACAGGCACTATTCGGATCGGAGGCAGGGGAATCTAGAAGTAATGCGTCGTGAGTTGGGATAGCAAAAGCTGGCTGTAGATTAGCCGTGAGAGGGCAATGATCTTTCAGTCATCGGACGGGAAAATGGGGAACTGGCTCGGAACCTTCGCAGACATTCATCGGTTTCTCGGCAGGAGCAGGAGAATTTTTGTACGCACGCGATGGGCGGCGGCCACCACGTCGCGACCATCCGCTTCTTCTGGCTCAAACAGGTCATCCGGATACCGTGCCGCGACACCGTAAGAGGTCAATTTCCGGCAGTCAGACTCCAATACCGCTAGCCCTTCATCACACGCGACGCACTGAGCAAGCAGGGCAACCAAATCGTGAGTCTTCGAGAGATCGTATCCATGATGGACCAGAAACGCCTTCAATACTTTCTCAGCTACTTGCTGTGCGTGAAAGCAGACCGTGTCCCAGGGAATGTCCTTGGCAACGAGGTTATTCTCGATGTTTAGCAAATCATGTTCGGCCTTGCGCAGCCAGGCTTCGAAGTTGGACTCAGCTCTGTTCATACAGAACCTTGCCCTCCTTCTCAATGACCGACAGCAGCGTTCCCTTCACGTGGCGTAAGCGCCGCACTTCTTCCGGCGTGTACACCACGATATCCATCGGCCATGCACGTAACCCGAAGGCCTCGCTTACTTCGATCGCCCGGTCAGGAGGCCGACGAGGCGTCTCCATCTCAATAAAGAGATCCAAGTCGCTCTCCGGGCCAGCCTCCCCTCGCGCATGGCTACCGAACACCATGATGCGCTTCGGGTGAAAGCGATTGATGATAGTCTGAGTCACATGGGTCAGTAATGAAGCCTGTGTCATAGAAGCAATCTCCGTGAGGCGCGTGGTGTGCTGGCCGGACCACGGGCAATGCGGCCGCAGAATACCCGTTTCCCCTCAAGAAATCACCACCTGGGGTGGCTCTCTCATTCTTCATAAGCAGCCTCGTTTCGCCCCTGTTGGCCACCTCAGCCAGCCACCCGAAGCTTTCCACTCCCTCGCTCCCCCCTTACCGCTTCCGTCCCCCCCTCCCCCCAACGGCGCAAACGGCACGGTCGGGTTGAACTCACTGATGGGGTTCAGCGGATTCTCCGGGCGGTACCGATTGATGGGGTTGAACGGATTGTTCGGATTGAATTGGTTGATGGGATTGGCGGGGTTGTCGGGATCGTACTGGTTGATCGGGTTGAATGGGTTTGCCGGATCGTAGGCATTGATAGGGTTGAGCGGATTTGCAGGCTGGTACTGATTGAGGGGATTAAAAATATTAAAGTCGCGCTGGTACTTCTCGTCGGACCCTGACTCCGCCCCGCTGGTCTCGATCGACACCAGCCAGAGTAGTCCGCCGAGGATTGCGACAATCCGCACCTGTACCTGTCGCATCGTCGCCTCCCTTGTGCCGGTTTCCATCCTGTCGGACAGCCTACACCATGACCGTGACATCCGGGGTCACAGCGGGCGTGAGACGTAAATGGTGAACCGCACAACCTCACCGGGATTGTTCAGACCGAACAAGCTATCAAAACAGGAATGACGGCCGTCTCCCATCATAGCTCCGGAAGAATGATTCAGCACTGATACAATCACCCCTCTTCATGGACGAGCCCTCGACGCGGCATCTCTTTCCCGCCCGCAAGAATCGTCCGACGTGCAGCGTCTGTCAAACAAATCTTCCTATTTTCGCATTCACGAATCTACGTAGTTATGTCACAACCGCTCGCCGCACAAACAGCCTGCCTCAGTGGCTCGCGGTACGATCGTACTGCGACAGCTCAAAACACTATCCCAAAGGAGACCTCATGGCTCAAGATATAGAACGCGTGAGACGGATTAAGGCAGCCGCTGAAGATGATCTCCTGAGCAGGCCCGGCGTAACCGGTGTGGATGTCGGGTACAAGTTCGTGAATGGCCGGAAAACCGATGAGATCGTCATTCGTATTCATGTGGCAGAAAAAAAGGACGTTCCTCAGGATCAGAAGATCCCCGATACCATTCAGGGCGTGAAGACGGATGTCATCCAGAAGCAGTTTCGACCGGCAGGAGATCGTGGCTACTACAACACCATACTCGGTGGAATCGATATAGGGCCTCTACGTGCCGTGGACTTGCAGTCCATTGCCGGCACCCTGGGCGCCATTGTCATCGACAATAGTACCCAGCACAGGATGCTGTTGAGTAATTACCATGTCCTCTGTGTGAACGAGGGATGGAACCAATGGGGGATGTCGGACGGCGCATCACACAACCGTCCTTCGGTGGCATCTTGGTCGCGACCATCGAACGAGGGATTCTCAACAAGGATGTGGATGCGGCGGTCGCCCGTCTCGACAACAGCAGGAGGTATACCTGCGGGGTACAGGATATTGGCGCCATCGCAGGAACCGCCGCTCCGGAACTCGGCATGGCGGTTCGCAAACGGGGGCGCAGCACTGGATTAACCTACGGCACGATCCACGGTTTGGACCGGACAGTACAAGTGCCCTTTGCCCACGGCGTAGGCACCATCATCTTCAGGAACCAGGTGGAAATCTATCCCGACACCACGCGGAATTCTCTGTTTGCCGATCAAGGAGATTCGGGATCAGTCATTGTGAATGATGCAGGCCAAGTCGTGGCGCTCCTGTTTGCGATCGACTCGGATTCCAAAGGCACAGGGACAGCCACCCCCATCCACACGGTACTGGAACAATTGGATGTCAGCATGGCCATTGAAGGGATCGGTGGCTTTGATGTGTCCTCCTCGGCGGACCAGGCCTTCGCGTTGGACTACACCGGCGCAGGCAGGTCGAATCACTTGGTGCTCTATAGTCCGGGGAAGGGCATCGCGTTCATCTTGAAAAAGGACGGCCCCGGCACGTTCTCGCCCGCCTACCAGAGCCATTCCGGTATCGGGGGATTTGATCTCTCGTCCCCGGACGACCGCGCGTTTGCCTTCGACTATGACGGTGTCGGCACAGCAAATCACCTCGTCCTGTACCGGCCTGGAACAGGCGCGGTGTTCATCCTCAAGAAGGATGGTGTGGGAACGTACTTCCCCATTGTTAAAGACACGCCCGGTGGCAGCGGCATTGGCGGTTATGATCTGTCGTCGCCGGACGACCGGGCCTTTGCGTTCGACTACGCCGGTACGGGTAAGCTGGACCACCTGGTGTTCTACCGGCCTGGGAAGGGCATCGTGTTCATCTTGAAAAAGGACGGCCCCGACACGTTCTCGCCCGTCTACCAGAGCCACTCCGGTATCGGGGGATTTGATCTCTCGTCCCCGGACGACCGGGCCTTCCCGTTGGACTATACCGGCACAGGCAACTCGGATCATCTGGTCTTCTATCGGCCGGGCAAGGGCATCATTTTCATTCTAAAGAAGGACGGCGCCGGTGGCTTCACCCCCGTGTATCAAAGTCATTCCGGCATTGGCGGCTTTGACCTTTCTGTCTCAGCCGACAACGTCTTTGCTTTCGACTATGATGGCACCGGCACCACCAATCACCTCGTCTTGTATCGGCCCGGGACCGGCGCACTCTACATCATCAAGAAAGACGGTACGGGAAATTATTATCCCGTGTACCACCAAAATCCAGGCGGAAGCGGCATCGGTGGGTATGACCTGTCCTCATCCGCCGACCGAGCGTTCGCATTCGACTATGGAGGCACGGGCAAGTCGGACCACCTGGTCTTGTATCGGCCCGGGAAGGGCATCGTCTTCATTCTGAAAAAGGACGGTGCCGGCACATTCTCGCCCGTCTACCGGGCAACGAAGTAACCCGGGTGAGCGAGACACGATTGCCTTTGCTGTCATCTGCCGCCGCGGAGCTGTTCATGAGACGACCCGGGCGGCTCCGTGCCTGATCTCCGTGAAATCCTGATCGACGGGGATCGTGAAGCTTCCGTTCGGCTGCGAGAAGTGAGTCTTCAGGCAGCTCCCCGCTGGAAGGAAGACGAGGTCTTCGCGGCACTGACGGCTTGTCGGAACATTCCTCTCCACCCTTCTCAAATGCTTCCATTTCACCGACGCGCTCTTGCGTAGGTCTCACTACAGGAGTACCCTTTTGACGATTCTTTTATTCGCCCTACTTTATCCAAGGAGGCCTGCCATGAGACGCATCCGACTTCTGACCTGCATCGGCCTACTATTCCTCTCCTGCACCTCGATCGCCTCGGCTGAACTCTTGGCGCTGCTCAACTATGAGAGCAAGCCGAATCAGCCGGTGCGCCGCGAAGGGATCGCGATCATGGAGATCGATCCCGAGTCCGCCGATTTTGGGAAGATCTTGATGGAAGTGCCGCTCCCGCCTGATCTTGTCGCCCACCACATTTTTTTCAACCGCGACCGGACCAAGGCCTACCTCACGGCGTTGAACAAGAGCGTCCTGCATGCCGTGGATCTGACACGTTTTCCTTATCGCCTACGTGCCATCAACGTGCCGGAATGCCAGGTGCTCGAAGACCTAGTGGTGTCGGAAGACAACCGCACCTGGTACCTGACCTGCATGGGCTCCAGCGCAGTGATCATGGGCGATGCGGTCACAGACCGGCCGACCAAGGTCGTGCGCACGGGCGACGGCGCCCCGGTGTCAGTGCGGTACCCGCACGGAATCGCCATTCACAATGGCATCGACCGCGTGCTGGTCACCAGCACGGTCAAGCCCGACATGTCCGAGGCGGGTGATTCGATCACGGTGATCGAGGCCAGCAGCGGTGCGGTGCTCTCGACGCACCGCGTGTCGTCCAAACCGGCTCCTTCGAAATCTGCGCCGGTCGAAGTGATGTTTTCGCCCAACGCGGTGCCGCCCGTGGTCCACATCACCAACATGATGGAAGGTACACTCTGGGCCGGGGTCTGGGACCCCACGACCGCGTCCTTCTCCTTTCACGAGATCGATGATTTCGGGCCGCGACAGCAGGGCATGCCGCTGGAGATGCTCTATAACGCCAAGGGCGACCGCCTGTTCGTCACGACCGCGAAGCCTGGCTTTGTGAACGTGTATGACAACAGCGACCCGCGCCACCCGAAATTTCTGCAGGCCATTCCTGCGGCCGCCGGTGCGCACCATTCGCTCCTGTCACCCGACGAGCATTACCTGTTCGTACAGAACAGCCTGCTCAACCTGGACGGCATGAGCGACGGATCAATCACGGTGATCGATTTGGAAAAAGGCGGCCGGGTGATGGGCAGTATCGACACGCTGAAGTCGCAGGGGTTCAACCCCAACTGCATCATGTTGCTGCCGAATCATTTTCTCGAAGGCAACTTGCGAGCGAGACTGATTCTGGAGTGACGCGGCGAAAGCAGAACGCTGAAGCTGCGAGATGACGGTTCGTCAGGACGGCTGAGACTCGGAAGGGTGCGCCGCCTCAGCCTGATACCGCACAGGGCTTGACGCGGCAACGGGCCGCGTCCGACCCGCATCGAGCAGGATCGCCACCAGCATGTCGCTCAGGACGTTCACGCCTGAGCGCGCCCGGGCGATGATCCAATCCACCGTCATGATCAGCGGAATGGCGGCCGCGATAACCGTGTCGGGCAAGCCCGCCGCCGACAAGACGAGCGGCAGCACGATCATCCCCGCCTCGGGAATGCCGGCCACACCTGCTCCCGCGATGATGGATGCGGCCACGATGAGGAACTGACTCATCAAGGACAGATCGTACCCCAGGGCCTGAGCGAGAAACAGCGCCGCCATCGCTTCGTAGAGGGTGATGCCATCGTTGTTCAGATTCGTCCCGACACAGGCTGCGAGGCGTGATGATTGCGCCGACACGTTCATGCGATTCAGGCAATGCAGCGTGACCGGGACGGTGGCGAGGCTGCTGTTGCAGGACATGGCCGTCATGATCGCGTCGGCCCCTTCTCCCAGATAGACCTTCGGTGACTTCTTGCCCACGAACCAGGCGACGAGCGGGTAATAGATCAGCGCATGGATCGTGAGTCCCGCGAGCATCGCCACGAGGAAAATCCAGAGAATGGAGAAGACGGCCAGGCCCGACTTGCCGACGACCTGCGCCACGACCCCGAAGACGGCGAACGGCACCGCATGGATGATCCAGCCTAGGATGCGCACAAGCCATTCGTAGACCCATTCGACGAGACGCACGATGGCCAGATCGTCCTCGCCCTTCCGCGCCGACCTCGTATGCAGCTTCCGGAGCAGCGCGCCGATGACGAGGGCCAGGAGTACCACGCCGATGATATTGTTCGTGGAAAACGGCGCCAAAATAGTCCGGGGAATATAGGCGGCGAGGTCTTCGATCGGTGTTTGCGATGTCGCGACTTTGGCCGGAGCTTTGGACCCTGGCAGCAGCTGCAGTAACTGATCGACATGGCCCTGCCACGATAATCCCGGCTGCCAGGTGTTCATGATCACCAGGCCGATCGTCATCGCCACAGACACGTTGACCAGGCAAATGACCAGCAGCCTGGTGCCCTGGCTGAGCGGCAAGCTCGTACGGATGAGCGCATCAAGAATGGCGAAGAAGATCAGCGGAATGGCCAACGTCTTCAGCAGCTGCACGACGACCATGCCGAGCTTGCCCAACTGCGCATTTGTAACGCCACCCAGATAGGGTTCCTGGCCGAAGATCATCCCGAGCAGACCGCCGAAGATCACGGCGATGAGCACCTGGGTGTACAGGGGCATGGATGGGCAAAAGGATTTGGATGTCGTCATGGTTTCCTGCAAACGGGCAAGGATACCTGTTTCACGGCGGGAAAGCATCATCGGAGGAGCGTGAACGGGAACGGTCCACGCATGCGAAAGAACTTGGCGACTAGAGAAACGACAGATCGCTCAGTAACATAATTGAACCCCTTTGCCGAGCCGCTCGCTCATATCGAACATCCGCTGTGATTAATACCGTATCCGGCAGGGTTAGCGCTACCGCGTGATATAAGGTATCGAACACATGATGATTCAGCGATCGTGCCAGTTCGCACGCGGTCAGATACACATTCGGCCCATTCTCTATCGGGAGGTCCATGGTGTAGAGATCGGCGACGTCAGCCGCGGCCGTTTCCGGGCTGAGTCGAACTAACACAGCCGCGGTTTCAGCCAGCCAATGCACCGGTTGAAAAACCCTCACTCGGCCACTCCTCAGCCCCTCTATCAGCCTTAACGCCTGTTCGACATCTGCCTCATCCTCACGTTGAGGCAAGAGCCATTTCACAACGACACTGGCATCTACCACCACTCTTGTCACGAACGGCCACTCTCCCGAGCCCGTCGAATATCCGCTGCACGTACCGGCCGTTTGGTGCGGCGACGGCTCAACAGAGAGTCGATTGCTTCACTCCGGCGCTTCAGCATGAGCTGATCCTGAACCGCCTGAGTCATGAGATCAGCGATCACGCGGCTTTTATTTTTACCAGCAAATGCCCTGTCGAATTTCTTCTTCACGTCCTCCGGGACGCTGAAATTCACGGTTGCCACGATGAACCTCCACATGCACAATGATTAATGAACTTTTCAACAACATTGTCCGGCGAGGGAGCAGGGAAGTCAAGGCATGACGATAATCGCGAACGTGCAAACGATCGCGGATAGATCATTCTCAGGAAGATCGAGGAGCGGACGTTCCGGACGATCGGCAGGAGCACTCAGCTATGCCTTGCTGATTCGCAGGGCTTCCTCGACCACCGCCTGATGCAGGCTCTCCGGCTTGAGGACTTTCACGCCGCTGCCGAAGCTCAGGATCCAACCGATCAATTCGCGGGTATCGGCGACAGAGAGGGTCATACGCAAGCCGCCGCCCCTCACGCGTTTGGTTCCTTGCGTGGCATGCCAGACGCGATCCTTCACCCAGGCCGCCGTGGCTTTCGTGAATTCCAGTTCCACCTCGATGCGCGGGCCACGCATGACCGTGAGCGCGTCCTGCACGAAGGCATCGAGATCGAAATGCAACGGCATCTGATAGGGATGATCGGTCGGCGTCACGGACTTAATCCGCTCTACGGCGAACATGCGCGGCTCGCGCCGCAAATGACAGAAGGCGATGAGATACAGGCCGCCCGTGGCGTACCAGAGCCGATAGGGATCGACCTCGCGCCTGGTCGTGCGGCCGCGCGAGGCGGAATCGTACCGGATTTGCACGGTCGTGGCGTCGGCGATCGCGCGGGTCAACCGGTCGATGGTTTCGCGATGTTGCCGGTAGCGTTTGTGCGGGCCGAGGCCGACGCTGAACGTGCCGTCGAGCTGTTGCACCAGCGCCACCCCCTGCGGAGGCAGTGCGGCCGCCGCTTTCCCCAACGCGGATTGGAGGGAGGTGTGAAGTTCGGTGCCTTCGAGGGGAGAGATGAGCCGGCGGCTGAACGTGAGGGCCATTAATTCCGAGGGCGAAAACCGCAGGCCGGGAACATTGCGGAAGCCTTCCAACAACCGCCAGCAGGTGTGACCATTGATCCGCTCGGTCACCAGCGGATACCCGGCTTCCTCCAACGCGGCGAGATCGCGCCTGAGCGTGCGGGGATGGCGGGTGGAACCGGGCGCGAGCGACTCCGCCAGCTGTTCCAGCGTGAGCCCCTGCCGCGAGGCTTCCAGCTGCTTCAACACCACTAACAGACGCACGGCCTGATCGTTACGCGCCATCGTTTCTCACTCCCGGCCAGTCCGCTCGTGCGGCGCCAGTCTACCAGGATGGGACAAGGGCGAGAAGAGCTTGGGAAAGGAGAAGAGCGCATGGCTGATGGCCGATGGTAGGAAGTGGCCCCTCCTGCCTATGCTATCGGCCATACGCTCTTGCGGCTCTCCCCAAAGACTCTCGTTCAGGTGGGAATGTCGGTCGTGCCGTCGTAGGAGGCGCGGGATTGATGCGCGATTTTCAGCACGTCACCGTCTTTCACCAGGGAGTCCAGCGAACCGACTTTGCGATTGACGGTGACGAGCAATTCGCCGCGCACGACGAACGGGGCCAATGCATCCATCAAATCGGCATTGCCTTCGATCAACGCCTTGATGGCTGTCGGCCCATCCACCTCCACGTCCAACTCCGGCTCAGTTACCCGCTGGAGTAGCGTGGGTCCGAGAATCAACACTTTGACCATGATCTACTATTCCTCCACTCTCAGTATGAATCGTCGTTGAACCATCGCGCCTGACGTGTCCCCGACCGACCGCGCCTCGTCTCCTCATCACCCCTGTGCCCGCGCGTGACAATGCAGGCAAT
The DNA here is from genome assembly GCF_905220995.1 of Nitrospira defluvii. Taxonomy (NCBI): domain Bacteria; kingdom Pseudomonadati; phylum Nitrospirota; class Nitrospiria; order Nitrospirales; family Nitrospiraceae; genus Nitrospira; species Nitrospira defluvii. The sequence continues at coordinate 127,947 of NZ_CAJNBJ010000017.1, read as the reverse complement.
CTTGCCGCTTGGGATGTTGCGCCGGCAAGGGGCGAACGGCTTGGGGGGCATGACAGGTCGTACACTGACTCTCCACCGTGATCGCCTGGTGCGTACTGTTGGCCGGCACTCTCGGGTTCCGGTCACGCGGCGACGGCAACAAGGCTACGCCCCCGACGACGAGCAGGGCCAGCACCACAAAAATCAGATCCACTTTGCGAAAGGTCATTGGCCGGCTCCTGATCGTGTCTCTGTCTGGTTCGCGCCGGCTTGATAGGCGTCGTTCAACACCTGGGCGACATGTTTCACCGCCGCACGCCCGCGCAAGCCGTTATTGAGTTGAATCATGCAGGCCGGGCAGCTGGTGGCCACCGTGTCTGCGCCGCTCTGCTCGATGTTTCTGCGCTTCCGGTCGAATACCTTTTGTGACGTATCGTAGTCCTTCACGAGGTAGGTGCCTGCTCCACCCGCGCAACGGTCGGCATCGGTCATCTCGACATAGTCGGCACCCGGCACCTGCTTGAGCAATTGGCGCGGTTCCTTCGTCACCCCGGCCGCTCGTAGATGGCATGAGGAATGGTACGTCACCCGGCGCCCCAGACCTTCCGCCGTGCCCATGGGCGGATGCTCCGGCGAACGCGCGACGAACTCGGTGATGTGTACCACCTTTTTGGCCAACGCCTCAGCCGCCTGCCGCTCCGGCCCCGCCTCGAAGAACTTCTTGTATTCCTTGAGCATGAGGGTGCAGGAGGCGCAGCCCGTCACGACTTGGTCGTACCCCGCGAGCGACTGCAGATTGAACCGTGCGTTGTCTTTCACCAGGTCCACATGGCCGTAGGTTTCGATGGGCGTCCCGGAGCAGCGCTGCGGAGGAAGCTCAGGTTTCACGTTATGTTTACGCAACACGCCGATCACCGCATCCCCCACCCCGTCGTCGAAATAGTTCGCCGCACAACCGTGGAAGTAGGCCACACGCGGACCGGCTGCGGTCAGGTTCGGATGCGTGAGCTCGGGATACCGGTCGCGCAGATGACGCGGAGCCAATGTGGGCAGTACCATGTCAGCGGGCAGTTTGGCCGTGGGGGCGATGCGTTTCAAGATCGGCGCCGCCACACGCTCGAGTAATGCGCGCGGGCCGGGGCGATCCCAGAGGCGTTGCGTCTTCGCCAGTACTTTAAGCATTGCTTCAAATATCGGCAACTTGGATTGAAGGGCAAACAGCCACCGGCTTCCTTGATTGGGCTGCTCGGCGCGCCGCTGAAGAATGAGCTCCGAGACATCGACGCCTGCCGGACAAATCGTGCGGCAGGATTTGCAGTTGAGACAGGCCTCCACCACCCGCTTCGAGTTGAGATAGGAGTAATCTTTGGCCGTGACGATTTCATACCAACCGCGCGAGCTCATGTCTTCCGACTGAAACACATCGTAGACCGGGCAGACGGAATTACACTTGGCGCAGGTCGCACAGGATTTGGACAAGCGTTGGTAGTCGATATGGTCGGTGAACGGCGCATCGCTGATCTTGATGCCGGGGTTCATCACATTCGCGGGATCGATGGTACACTTGACCTGGACGAAGAGTTGATAGAGTTCCTCGCCGAACATCTTGCGTACATACTCGGCGCGCACCCGGCCATCGCCATGCTCGCCGCAGATCGATCCGCCGAAGCGGGACAACACGGCCTGATGGATCTCATGGTAGGCCTGCACCATCTTGTCGAAGTCCTGCCGGTCGTTCACGTCGAGCAACGGCGTGATGTGGGCGTTGCCGTTGCCGATATGGCCGAAGATCGCCACCGGGACATGCTGGCCCTCAAAGAACGTTTCGAGGTAGCGGATCAGTTCGCTGATGCGTTCGGCGCGCACGACGACGTCATCCACGAAGTTGATCGGCTTCTTGCGTGGATCGAACCGGTAGAGCGTGGGATAGAGCGCCTTCCTGGCTTTCCACAGTTGATCCCGCTGCTCCTTGTCGTAGGCGATGGTGAGGTCGCCACAGAGCTGGTATCGGCGGCAGATCGCGGCCATGCGGTCGGCACGTTCACGCAGATCACTCTCGCCCTCGCTGCTGTCGAGTTCAGCCAGCAGGGTCGCGGCGGCATCGGCGGGAATGCCGTGTGAAGCCCGGCCGATCAGGTTCAAGGTGTTCGCGTCCATCACCTCCAACGCGCTCGGGCGGAGATTCAGCAGATGCGGCACCGCCTCCCCCACTTCTTCCAGACGGCGGAAGTGGATCAAGGCGGTCAGGGTGCCTTGCGGCTTGGGCACGAGCCTGAGCGTCGCCTCGCTCACGATGCCCAACGTGCCTTCGCTGCCGACGAACAATTTAGGAAGATCAAACAGCCCCTGACTGAGCCCATCAGCCAAGCCGAATAGATTGTAGCCGCAACTGTTCTTACTGACGGTCGGCTTCTTGCTGTCGATCAAGCCGCGCTGGCGCTGCACGAGTTCGAGGATCGGCTTCAAGGTGGAATGAGCGGTCAATAGCTGTGCAAGCGCCGGCTCGTCCAATCCCATCGGGGCGGCAGCGAGCCAGGCTCCGGACGGCAGACAGACTCGCAACGCCTGCACATTGTCCTTCACCGAGCCGTAGATGAGGGTGTGGGGGCCGGAAGAATTATTGGCGATCATGCCGCCGAGTTTGCACATGTCACCGCTGGACGGATCCGGACCGAACAAGAGACTGCGTCGTCCAAGTTGCTTGTTCAACTCCGCCAGCACGATACCCGGTTGCACCCGCGCCCACTGCTCCTCCTCGTTGAGTTCGAGGATGCGGTTCATCTTGGACACGTCAAGGATGATGCCTGAACCGACCGCCGAGCCGGTGAGATTCGTTCCGGCCGCGCGCGGCGTGAGGGGAATGCCCCGCTCCACGGCAAACCGGACGACGGTGTCGATATCCGCCTCGTGCTCCGCCAGCACCACGGCCTTCGGCGTCATGCGATAAATGCTGGCATCGACCGCATAGGCCGTCAGCGTGGGCACATCGTCCTGGACCTTCGCATGTCCAAGCAGGTGCCGAAGATCGCTGGCGACGGCGGATGAGGTGTTGGGTAGGATGAGGGTCATGCTTGTGTGTACGCTGCCGCATTCTAGCAGGATACGGAAAAAGTCCGCCAGCGGCGTTCTCGACATCCGTGAAGCGTCAATCGTCAGAGTCCGCAACCGAGCTGTCACGAGAGACGCACGACGTTTCACGAACGGCGGGTTATGAGGACGGCCTTTTTGCGCATCCTGCGGGTGACGGCCAAACCGACACCGCACAGGAGTGAATGGGAGCGAACTGTGCCACCATCGAGTGTTTTCAAAAACTGCTCCTCGCTCGGCTGACGACAGGAGAAGCCGGTTGTTGCCTGGCGTGCGATTCGCTAAGATGCTCCTCAGTCCAGCGAGGCCTCCATGGCAGCTCCACGCTTGTATATCTCCCGCCTGCTTCCCGATCCGGTCATGGCTGCCGCACGACAGCAGTATCAGCTGCTGAACGAACCTCGCGATGCCGCCCCGGCTCATGACACCTTGGCCGCGGGATTATGCGAAGCCGACGCCGCCATCTGCACCCTCACCGACCGTATCGATGCGTCCATGCTGGCCGCGGCGACTCGTCTCACGATTCTGGCTAACTATGCCGTAGGCTATAACAACATCGACCTTGCCGCCGCGTCGGCACGCGGGATCGTGGTGACCAACACCCCGGACGTCTTGACGGACTCCACCGCGGATCTGACCTGGGCGTTGCTCCTGGCGGTGGCACGGCGGGTGGCTGAAGGCGATGCCTACGTACGATCCGGCGACTGGTCCGGGTGGGCCCCAACGCAGATGCTCGGCACCGATGTGTCGGGTAAAACGCTGGGTATCATCGGCATGGGCCGTATCGGACAGGCGGTCGCACAACGGGCCACTGGTTTCAACATGCGCGTCTGTTACACGTCGCGCACGCCCCGCAGCCCCGACTGGCTGCCGTCACAGTGGGAAGTGAGGTCCCTTCCGGACCTGTTAAAGGAGGCCGACTTCGTGAGCCTGCATGTGCCGCTCACGCCTGACACCCATCATCTGATCGGCGCGCGTCAGCTGGCCCTCATGAAACCGACGGCGTTTCTCATCAATACGTCGCGCGGCCCGGTGGTGGAAGAATCCGCCTTAGTCGACGCGCTGCTCCAACGTCGCCTGGCCGGCGCGGGGTTGGACGTGTTCGAGCAGGAACCCCTGTTCCATCCCAGCCTGAGGGAACTGCGGCAGGTCGTGCTGCTGCCGCACCTCGGGAGCGCCACATTGGCGACCAGGGTCCGGATGGGGATGATCTGCCTGGAAAATATTGCGGCGATCTGTGCGGGGAGAGCGGCCCCGAATCAAGTCAATCAGATTGAAGCGCGACAGGGCCTGTCTGGCTCCACACTCTGACATGGACGATGCGCTTCAGGTGCGCCGGGTTAACGGCCGGCAAGCGGGAAGGAACTCGACTGGGTGGCGGCAGAGACGCCCGTGTGGGCATTCCCGTTCACCAGCTGGAGACGCAAGGCTTCGACTCGTCGGGGAACATCGTGGAACGTGGAAATCGATTGGTACATGCTGAGGGCTCGATCACGCGCACCGGTCTTTTCGTACAACAGCCCCAACTCGTAGCGTACGAGCTGGGCATTGCCGCCGCGGCAACGCGAGTCGGCAATCAGCCGTTCCAACAGTTGCACGGCTTGCTCCGGGTGACCTTGTTCTTTGCAGCAGAGTGCCATCATCATGCAGGAATCGACAAAGAAGCCTGAATCCTTCATCGACGACAGAAACTCTTCCTTCGCCTCTTCCCACAACCCCATATCCTTATAGGCCATGCCGAGGGCGTATCGGGTTTCCGCATCCACGGTTTCGGCAGGAGGCTCGACGACAGGCGGCACCACCGGAGGAGCGGGCTGAGCCACGGTATCAAGCACGGGCTCGGCGGGCTGGACAGGTGGCGGTGCAGCCTGTACCACAACCGGCTCCACCATAGGGGGCGGGACGCGTGCAGCCTGGGCCGAAGGCGCCGAGGCATCCAGAATTCTCAAGGGCGCCTCCGCCACCGGTTCAGCGGGCTTGACCGCAGGGACCGATTCGGGCTCAGGCACCGGCGGTGGAACCGCCGCCATCATGGGCGCAAGGGGTTCCGGCTCGGGGGTCGACCCGGCGTTGGGATCAAATGCCGGCGCAAGCTTGCGCGCGATGGCACTGCCCGGCGCCAACGCCTGCACCTTTTCAAACAACTCGGCCGGCAAGGTGGGCATGCCTGGCTCCGGATGCTCCAACAGAATCTCGACCGCCCGCCCGAAATGCTGCGCCGCCGTCGCGGGATCGCCTTTTTCCTGGTACAACTCGCCCAGTAGTTCCAACATGGGCACAGAACAGGGTTCTACTTTGAGATAGTCTGAGATGAGCGACTCGGCCATCACATAGTCCTGCGCACGGAGGGCACCTCCGGCCAGGAATCGATACTCCCCGAGCGCCACCACCAGGTTCCCCTGCAAGAGGTGCATGCGCGCCAGGAGCTGGCAGATTTCCGGATTGCCCGGCTCGCGGCTCAACAGTTGGGTCAACATCGCCTCGGCGCCCGCGTACTGACCTTCTTCGATGCGGCGGGTGGCTTCGGCCATCAAATCGCCGGCGTCTCCCGGTTTGGACGAGGCGGCGGCCGGTTTGGCTGCGCGCGAGGAAGCGGCCGACGGGCCACCGCCCGTCTCCATCATCGTCGTGATTTCTTTGGCCTCAGCGTTCTCCGGGTCCAACCGCAGCACCACGGTGTACATGGCTTTGGCCTGCTCATACTGTTGCGCGGCAGACTGTTCCCGTCCGAGTTGGAGATACATCCGCACCGCTTCGTCGACCAGCCCTTCCTGCACACAGAGTTCCGCGACGCGGAGCTGTGCCTCCATATTCGAGGGGTCTTGCGCGACGATCTTTCGATAGATCTCCAGGGCTTCTTTGTTCCGTCCGTCCTTCGCGTAGTGTTTGCCTGCCGTCAGATAATCCTGGACGGCACTACTCAGCAGGCCGCGTTCCGCGTTGAGATCGCCGAGATGCCGATAGATTTCGATGCGGGTGGGATCGACTTTGAGAATCTTCTTATAGGCGGCGATGGCCTTGAGGACCGACCCTTCCGAACGGAACGCACCGGCCGCCTGGAGGAACGCGGTGACGGCATCAGGGGTGGCGTTGCGTTTGAGTTGGAGGTCGCCGATGGAGTTGAAGATGGTTCCGTCGGCGGGTGTGTCCGTGGTCAGCTTCCGCCATTCGGCGATGGCTGCCTCATACTGCCCTTTGGACGCGAAGAGCTGCGCGTTCTGAAGCACTGTTCGACGGTCGACAGCCAAGGAGACTCCTCACCCGACGTTGAGAGTCCACGCTAACAGTCAACGAATTCTTTGTCAAACAAATGGATAAAAGAGCGACAGCGCAAACGCGGCGTCTGGAGCGGGTCTTCGAGCGGGTATTGCCGGGGAAACCTGCGGCCCCTCGATAGGGCGGAGGGGCCGCTGGACTACGTAGAGGCCCAGCCGCCTAAGGAGCCGGCGCGAGGTCCTTCAACACGTTCGCCGCCTGGGGGCCTTTGGCACCCTGGACGATGTCGAACTCGACGTTCTCACCCTCTTTCAGGGTTTTGAATCCCTCGCCTTGCAGCGCAGAGTAATGCACGAAGACATCGTCTCCGCCATCGAGCCGGATAAATCCGAACCCCTTGCGATCATTAAACCACTTCACCGTGCCCTTCGTCTTCATACAGTCCTCCTTTTCTCAACGCACGAACATAATGAGCGCATCAGCGCCTGCTGGCCTGCTTGACATGAAATAATGACGATAAAAAAGAGAGAGAACAGCGGCGGGCGCGGTGGCTCTTCCGGGGGCGCTGAGACAATGATCAACCCGAACCATCTTGACCTACAGAAAAGTGCGCAGCGGTGTACCATGGGGTGCAATGCTTGTCAAGCGTATCTTTTGGCCCTGGCCTATCTGATCTGTTTACAACCCAGGCAGACTCTTCTATAGTGCAGCAACCAATCTTCCGATGTAGGACCCCGACCGTCTCCGTGCTGCACACCATCCTCGATCGTTATATCTTTCGCGAACTCCTCTCGCCATTTTGCATCAGCCTGGGCGCGCTCTGCTTCGTGATGCTCACGAAGGAATTGCTCCGCCTGGTGGAGCTGCTGGTCACGAAGGGCATCGGCTTCCTCTCAGTGCTCAAGGTGTTTGCCCATCTGCTTCCCTCGTTCCTCGTGCTGACGCTGCCCATTGCCGGCATCATCGCCTCCATCACGGCCTTCGGCCGCTTGTCGCTCGATAAGGAACTGGTGGCCATGCGCGCCGCCGGGTTCAGTCTCCTGCGACTGTCACAGCCGGTGTTTCTGTTTGCGGCATTGGTCTGCGGGTTGACGCTCATCATGGCGCAATACGGCCAGCCCTGGAGCAACGTCAATATGAAGAAGGTGGCGCTGAACCTGCTGCGTGACGAACTCGTGCTGGAACTCGATCGCGGCGTCTTCAATGAAGCCATCCCGAAGATGGTGATCTACGTACCCGACGCGCAGGAAGGACGGGACAATCGCGGGATCTTTGTGGCCGACGAGCGAAACCCGGCCGACCCGCGCATCATCGTGGCGCAGCAGTACCAGGTCATGACCGACCCGGCCAGCAGCCAGGTGGCACTGCGGCTGATGAACGGCGTGATTCACAGCCGCCCCCAAAACGCCGAGGAGTATCAAAAAATTTCGTTCGCGGCGTACGATCTGAAGCTGAGCATCAACGCCAGCCTGTATGGAGCCGAAGAGCGCACCCCGATGGACGTGATCCGTGCGAAGCTGGAGAGTACCGGATGGACCGATACCAATGCGCTCCGGCGCATGATGGAATACTATAAGGACCTGGCATTCCCGGCGGCCTCACTGGTGTTCTGCATTCTGGGGGTGCCGGTCGGGATCGTCTCCAAACGTTCCGGCAGCATCGGCGGGTTTGCGGTCGGGGTGCTGGTCGTCATCGCCTATTATGTCCTCAACGTCGCCTGTGAATTTCTGGTCACCACGCTCTGGATCTCTCCGTTTGCCGGCGCCTGGTTACCCAACGTCGTCTTTACCATCGTCACGATTTTCTGGTTCTATCGCGTGAGCCGGCAATAACACCATGAACATTCTCTTCCGCTACATGCTGCGCGAGTACGTGAAGATTTTCGGCATGTGCTTCTCCGGGCTCATGACGATCTACCTCGTCATCGACTTTTTCGAAAAGGTCCGCCGATTCTTGCGATATGACGCGCATGCGCTGGATGTGCTGGCCTACTTCGTCTTGAAAATGCCGGCCATCTCGTATCAGATCGCCCCACTGGCGGTGTTGATGGCGACCCTGTTGACCATCGGCCTGCTTTCGCGCAGTCATGAAATCACGGCCATGCGCAGCTGCGGTATCAGTCTCTATTGGATCACCTCCCCGTTCATCTTTCTGGGCACGGTGCTGGCGATGGTGCTGTTCCTGTTCAGTTCCACCGTCATTCCACTGGCCCTGGCCAAGGCGGAACAGATCAAGACGACGCAGATCGAGAAACGTAGCGCGCCGGTGTCGCTGAAGGCGGCGCAGCCCTGGGTGAGCCTCGGCGGCCAGGCCTTGATGAACATCGACACGATTGATCCAGGCGGCGCGGTGCTGCGCAACATTCGCCTCTATCGCCTCAGCCCGACGTTCCAACTCGAAGAAATCGCGGAGGCCAAGCGCGCGGTCTATTCACCACAGGGCTGGGCCCTGCAGGAGGGCATCACCAGGGCATTCCGCGAGGACGGCACCGTGTCGGTCACCAGCTTTCAGACGCGGCCGTTGGCACTTCCCCACATTCCCGACGACTTCACCACCTGGGCGGAGTTGGACCCGGAGACGATGACCCTGCGGGAGATTCGCGCCTACGTCGATCGGTTGCAGTTGGGTGGGACGCTCCTGCCGAGACTGCTGACGGACTATTACGGGCGTATCGCTTTTCCCTGCGTCACGCTGATCATGGTGATCGTCGGCATCGCCTTGAGCCTTCGTCGCACGGGCGTCCGTGGGAGCGGAATGGCGATGGGGATCGGCCAAGCGATGGCTGTGGGTTTTTTTTACTGGTCCACCCACTCCGTGGCCATTGCGCTCGGACGCGGAGGCGCTCTGTCTCCTCTGCTGGCCGGATGGATGGCTAATGTGGTCTTTCTGACGTTCGGCTTGTATCTCTTATTAAAGGTGCGCTACTGAAAGGACGCTGACATGGTCCGCCTGCGGCGTTCTTGCGTCATTCATGTCCACAGCATTGACTGTGGCGCCCCCGTGCGGTAAGTAGACAGGCCGCACACCTCATCATCACGCGTCAGCGAAAGGGTTGTATGTCGACGAGGGTCGTGATCACAGGGCTGGGAGTCGTCTCCCCCATCGGCATTGGGGTGCCGCAGTTCTGGAAAGCGGCGCTGGAAGGCCGATCCGGAATTTCCGCCATTCCCTCCTTCGATCCGTTTCCGCTGGAAGGCTATCGGTCGCGCATTGCGGGGCGCATCGTCGACTTCTCGCCAGACCAGCATCTCCCCGCCGGCCAGGGCGATCGTGTGGATCGTTATGCCCAGTTCGCACTCGTGGCCGCCAAGGAAGCGCTCGCCGATGCCGACTTCAAGATGAACCGCGAAGACCCGCACCGGGTGGGCGTGATCGTCGGCGCCGGTATGGGCGGAATGGTGATGGGCGAACGCGAGATCACCCAACTCTATGAACAGAAACGTCCCCACCGGGTGCATCCGAATTTTATCCCGGTCATCACGCTGAACTCCGCCTCCGGGATCGTGGCCGTGGCCTATGGGGCGAAAGGTCCGAACCTTACGATTTCCACCGCCTGCTCCTCGAGTGCCCATGCCTTGGGACAGGCCATGCATGCCATTCGCGCCGGCACGGCCGATGCCGTGATCGTGGTCGGCGCAGACGCCAGCATTACCCCTCTGGTGTTCGCCGGATTTTGCTCGCTTCGGGCCCTCTCCACGAAGTATAACGATGCCCCGGAGAAAGCCTCGCGTCCCTTCGACCGTGGACGAGACGGGTTCGTCATGGGTGAAGGCGCCGGAGCCTTGATCCTCGAATCGTTGCCCCACGCCAAGAAACGCAAGGCCAGGATATATGCCGAAGTGGCCGGGTATGCCGCGACGAGCGAGGCCCATCACATGGTCATTCCCCGGGAGGATGGTGAGGAAGTCGCCACGACCATGCGGCTGGCACTGAAGGATGCGGGCGTGACGCCGGCGCACGTCGATTACATCAACGCCCACGCGACGTCGACCACGGTCGGCGATGCGGTGGAAGTCAAGGCTATCCGCCTGGTCTTTAAATCACGCGCGGACAAACTCGCCGTGAACGCCACCAAGTCGCTGGTGGGCCATACCCTCGGCGCGGCCGGCTCACTCGCCGGAGTGGTCTCCGCCCTCACGCTCACGAGCGGACAGGTGCATCCCACGCTCAACCTGGACGATCCTGACCCGGCTTGCGCCCTAGCGGGCCTGTCGAAGAACCCACAGACGCGCAAGGCGAAGGTGGCCCTGATCAATGCATTTGGATTCGGCAGCAACAACGCGGCGGTCGTTTTGAAAGCTGTCTCCTCCTGACCCCTGTCCGGTACTGACAGCGATCGACGGGCGACTCACCGGGCAAGGAACGAAGGAACTTGGGCATGGCCAACACAACAGACGTTTCCGGCAAGATCATTCAGGCGCTGGCGGATTATCTCAAGCGGGATGCGGCCTCGATCAAGCCGGCGCATCACCTGCGAGAGGATCTTGGATTAGATTCGATGGCAGTCATCGAAATGTTGTATCGAATCGAAGAAGCGTTCAACCTGCAGATTCCCGACCAGGATCTGGTCGGCCTGACCACCGTTGGTCATGTCATCGACTACGTGCAAGGGCGGGTTGCACCCACCCCGGCCAAATCCGCAGCCAAGGGCACTACAAAGACTCCGGCCAAGACCACAGCGAAGGCCGTAGCCAAGAAGCCGACCGCAAAACGCTCGACCAAGAGCAAGAAAGCCTAAGAAGATGAGCACGGCACGTAGGCGCACCCCGCTGACAGTCCGGGAATTGCACGAGTATGTCGGAGGTGAGCTGCTCGGTTCGCCGGATGCGACCGTCACCGGCGTCGCCAGCTTCGAGCAGGCGGGACCGGACGATCTGGCGTTCCTCACCTCCGAGCGCCATCTGAAATCTCCGCAGACGGTTACCATCGGCGCATTACTGGTCGGACGTCGCCTCGTGGACTGTCCCTGCCCGCAAATCGTGGTGGATAACCCCGCCTATGCCTTCGCACGAGCCGCCCAGCAGTTTTTTGCACGACCGACGCGCGTGCGCGGGATTGCGGAAGGCGTCACGCGCGGGGATGGCGTCACCATCGGAGCCGATGTCTCGATTTGGCCCGGCGTGACCTTGGGAGACCGGGTGTCCATCGGCGCCCGAGTGACACTCTATCCCGGGGTGTTCATTGGAGACGACAGCGTCATCGGAGACGACAGCCTCCTTTATCCCAATGTGGTCATCCGCGAAGGATGCCGGCTCGGCGCGCGTGTCATCGTCCACAGTGGATCGGTGATCGGCAGTGACGGCTTTGGGTATGTGCAATACCAGGGCCGTCACCAGAAAATTCCTCAGCTGGGCGGTGTCGTCATCGAAGACGACGTGGAATTGGGCGCCAACGTTGCCGTCGATCGCGCAACGTTCGGCGATACCGTGATCAAGCGCGGAAGCAAGATCGACAACCTCGTGCAAATCGCCCACAACGTGGTCGTCGGCGAACACAATATTCTGGTTGCGCAGGTCGGCATCGCGGGAAGCACGACCCTGGGACGCTACGTGATGGTGGGAGGCCAGGCTGGTTTAGCTGACCATCTGCAGATCGGCGATCAGGTCATGATCGCGGCAAAATCCGGCGTCACGCGAAGCTTGGAACCGAATCAAATCGTCTCCGGCGCGCCGGTGATGCCGCACACCACATTTTTGAAAGCGCAGGCAGTGATTCCTCAGCTACCCGAGCTCCGCCAAAGGGTCCGCGAACTCGAAGAACGACTGGCGGCCCTCGAGCAGGCGACGAAACCTGCCACGAAGCCCCGCAAGTCCCGCCGTAAGTAACGCCGGATCATCAGACCTTCATCAGCGACTTCCAAAAGAACAGTTTAGCCCAGAAAAAACCGGCCCAGGGCAGGAAATAGGACGCCAGCGGATGGACCGCGCCATAGACCACAGCGACGGTTGAGCCGAACAGCAACAAGGCCAGGCCGGCCATGTAGGCAACAGGAGCCCAGGGAGATCCGCTCGGAGAATCCTGGATTTTTCCGCTCTCCCGCTTCGGTTTCCCGCTCTTGGTCAGTGTGGGCTGCCGCATGCGCGCGGCAAAGACTTCAGGCCGATGAGCCAGGATCCACTGGTGGTACGTCGTCTGGAGCCACCCCAACACCCCGCCCAGCAGCAGCAATCCTGAGCTTTCCAGAAAGGTCACCCAGCTGTAGGTGTCGGTGGCAATGAGTTGATAACCTAAGCCACCGACTCCGCCGAGCATGGAAATCAGGCCGAGAATACCGGCCGGAAACAACATGTAGGCTTTGATATAGGCCGTCGCGCGGGCGTCGTGCCCTTCCTGCTGCTTCACTGAGACAAGTTTCGGCATGGCCGTGATGGTCGTACAATCCGATCCCGAACCGCAAGAGAAAAGGTATCGATCGAGGACAAATTCTCCGGTTCGGAGGAAGGGTAGCGCCTGAATGCTGTCATCACCTATTGATTCTGTGAGCCGCGACCGCCTGCGGCTGTCCACAATAACTGTGGAGGGGCTGTGCGCAACCATGTGGATAGGCCATTTGCCGCACGGCCTGCGTATGCGGATCACACACTGCTCAAGGATTGGGCGGCGACTGGTGAAGGTCGAGGCAAAGAGAAACACCACGAACGAGAAGGGATCGCGATCGCTTAGTCCATCGGAAGGATGTCGAAAATGGCCGCTCGCTCCACCCGTCCGACATCTACCCATTGCTGAGCGAGGGGAACCAGCGTGGCCAGTCGTTCTTCCACGGCTGCCAAGCGTTCACGGATCGCAGCCGGCTTGTGTTGTGCAGTCACACGCAGAAAGGTTCGCAGCCCCTGCAGGAAGAGGTGGATATTCTCCGCCGAGACCTGTTCTGCCGCACCGGACAGCATATCAATCTCGTCAAAAATCGGCTCCAACGCCTGCGGTGGCAAGCGGCGTTCCTCGCTGGCACGCGCGATACGACGGAGCGTTTCGATCACCATTGGTACTCGGACCTGCATGTGCGCGAGAAACCGCTCGTCCAACTTGTCTAACTCATCCAGCATCCGGCCGATGGCCCGCGCATCCACCGTCTTTGCTCCACCGGCGATCTCTCCCTCTGCTCGATAAATCACCGCCGCCAGCACATCCCGTACCGGTTCTCGCGAGCGGCCACGAGCCAGATGCAATTGTCGCAACGCATCCAGAATGGGCAACGCTGCAGTTCGCTGAGGCGCCGGAGGTGCTGTCTGAATCGGTTCGCTCGGGGCTTCCACCATCAAGGGCGGAGTCTGCCTCTGCCCCTCTTCACTTCCTGACCCTTGTTCGCCCGTATCGGCAAGTGGTTGGACCTTCTCCGAGATCGGCTCCAGTTCATGCACTGTCTTGCTGATCTCCAACAACCCTTCTCGTAGAGCGGCAACATGATGGGCTGCCACGGCCCGCTCATGTTTGGCCGCCGCCTGCAGGAGCGGGAGCAGCCTGGTCGCCATCTCTTCCACGCCGGTCAAGCCGACGGTCGCGGCGGAACGCGCCAGATTGCCGACACTTTGCCAGAGAATCGTCGACACCTGCGCACGACGCGCCTGTTCACTCGTGGTATCCAGTCGTTCCAACGCCGTCTGAATTTGATTGAGCCACTCCCTGGCTTCCAACACAAACAGACCGAGAATCTCCCTTCGGACCGGAATCGTGGCATCCATTGTCGCTGCGCCTGACGAAGCCCGTGGTGCGGCCTGTCGAGTCGCAGGTTGATCCACAGCAGCCTGTATGACACCTGCAATGGCATCAAGGCTTTCCAGCAAGGCGGCGAATTGGTCTGACGCATTGGTCGGCCCGGCAGGCGCTGTCGTGGCGGACGGCACAGATTCGAATGTGACGCGCTCCAGGGCCGGCGGCTCTACGGTTTCAACCACCGACACATGGGGGTGCAGACTCAAATCAATGAGGCGCGGCGGTTCGGAGCTCGAAGTGTTCTCTGAGACCATCACACGTACCACCGGGCGCGAAGGGTAGCAGGCGGTAATACGCACCACCACCCCTTCCTCCCCGCTGCTGAGCCGCACCCTGGTGCCGAGCGGATAGACCGACAACTGTTCGACCAAGGCTTTCATGATTTCCCTGGGAAAGGCGGTGCGTTCCGTCGTGAGCAACTCACGCACGGCCTCGTGCGGCAGCAGGCGCCGACGATACGGACGCGGGCTGACCAATGCATCAAAGATATCCACCAGGCCGATAATTTGAGCTAATTCGTTGATCTCTCGTCCCTTCAAGCGGCGGGGATACCCCTGCCCCTTCCCTCGCTCATGGGCCTGCAACACGACTTCGGCCAACCACGCATAGTCCACACCGAGCCGTTCAATGACGTCATGTCCCATGCGGGGATGCTGCTCGACGAGGCCCCGCTCCTCGGCCGTCAACCGCCCTGTTTTGGTAAGTACCTGCTGAGGAACGGCAAAAATTCCGATGTCGTGTACCAGGCCGGCCAACGCCAGTCGTTGCAGCTCGGCACCATAATACCCAAGACCGGTGCCGACTTTTGTGGCCAAGATGCTGACGTTGATGAGATTGGTGATCAGCGGAGGGCCGGGCGGGCTGGACAATGCCTCAACAACTAATTGGTCACTTGTGTGAAGTGCATCAATGATGGCGGAAGCCAGTTGAGTGAGCTCGGAGAGGTCGACGTCTTCATGCTGTTGGACAGCGGCGGCGACCTTGGCAAGCGCTGCCTCTGCTTGCCGGTAGTGATGCTGTTCCATAGCCTTCGCCCCTCAACCGAATGTACGTGTCCGTAGGGCCATACTTTTCTACTGCTTCGGCACCTACCGCTAAGTCCTGATCATGATCAACGGGCTGGACAGGCATTCGGCTGGACATCGAACTCCCTCACGATGTCGAGATCCCTGCTCCCTGTGGAATCGAGATCCTTCTGCCTGAAACGTGCTGAATTAGCTCACGCGGCCGGAACGAGTCGGCGTATCACTTCCAACTCTGTCTGTCCCGTCGCAATCCACTCTTTAACCATGCACGCCATAGCAAGAATACGTCCTTCCACTGATTGCAGGCGATGCTCCCCCACGGGAATCCGACGCTGGACGAGCAGAGAGAGAAAATTATGAAGGCCGGTGAGAAACGTGACGAGTATCGTCGCGTTCGTCTGTTTCGCCACGCTCTGAAGATGCTCGATTCTTTCTAGTGAAGATCCAAGGAGCTGTTCTGGTTCAGCGACGCCCGCGCCCTCAAGTCGCAGCCGACTCACATGCCTGGCAATGTTAGGCAACTCCTGCATGAGCGAATCCAGACAGTGTGCGTCCGTTCCATGAAGTTCATGGAGGATCTGCTGAAACGTCGTGGCCTCAATGAGCGCTCCCCCCTGACGTGCCTCATGCTCAAACCGCTGGAGCACCAGAGGAATGAGACTGCGGGATACGCTTGCGGTTGCGGGCTGCTGATCCTGCAAGGCACGCAGCGCATTCAAGAGGGTGAGGAAATCGATGGAGGGTTCTTGTACCGGCGAGGCTTCTGCAGGTGGCTCAATCTCGAGCGTGATTCCCGTAGCACCTTTGACGCAAGCCACCACGAGCCAAAACTGCTCACGGACCGTGACGAAATCCTGTTGGGTAACCGTCGTACGATCTTTGATCGTTTCAATAAAGGGAAGGAGTGCGAAGGTGGCCCGTTCTACCTCGGGAAGATTGATCGTGGCGGCCGAACCGCCCAAACTTGTGATGCCTCGCACGATCGCATCGACCAATTGCGCGTGTCGCTCGAAATCGGGCTGGCCCTCGAGTTCGGTCAGTGCTGAATGGATCTGCACGAGCCACTCCTGCGCTTCCTGCCCAAATAATTCGATCAGTTCTTTCTGAAAATCGTCTTGGGTTTGTTCTGAGTCCATAGACACCGCAGTATCCTAACTTCAACTCATTCACTGGCCGTTGCATAAGGCCAGCGACGGTCTTCTACCGCTTGCCGGCACCGAGCTGAGAGGCGAGACCGGCGATTTCGCCCAACTTCCTCGCGAGGTCTTCGAATCGACGAGTCGATTGATCGGCCAGCTGCTCCGCCTCTGCCGTGCGTTGCACCAGCTGCTGCGACCGCTCCTGTTCGCCAGCCAACGCCTGTTCCAATTCCTGAACGCGCGCGGCTCCTTCTTCCAGCTGTTTGACTTGCGCCAGCAGGATGGCACCTGATTCACGTTCCGCCGACAACGCCCCTTCCAATTCCAGTACTTGCGCACGCGCCTTTTCCCCGGCTTCTTCCAGGATGGGTACCATGGCGGCCACGTTCTCCAATTGCGCGCGCGCGCCCCGATGCGCCTCGCACTCCTCGCGCTCCGCCGAGAGCGTCCGCTCCAACTCGCGCACACGATCTTCCACGTGTTCCAGGCTCGTAATCTGTTGGACCAATTGGTTTGCGGCCTCCCGCTCCGCCTCGAGGTGCGCCTCTAACTCTGCGATCCTCGCCGCATGATGCGTCGCATCGGATACTTGTTGTGACAAGTGCTCCACACGGTGCCGCTCCTCGGCCAGTGCAGACTCCAATTCTCCGACTCGATGGGCTTGCCTCGACATGTCTTCCAGTTGTTGAGTCAAGGTGGCCTGCTGCGCACGTTCATCCGCCAGGCGCTGCTCTAACACTTGCACGCGCAAGGTCATGGCCTCACCCTGTTCCCGTTGCTCGTGTAATGCTTGCTGAATCTGGCGCATTTGCTCAAGATTCGCCTGGCGTTCCGCCACGAGCTGTCCTTCGAGTTCGGCAATTCTGGCATCACGCTGAGCCAACAGCGCATGATACCGTTCATCGGCCTGAGTGGATACGACGGGTTCAGCACTCTGATGGATGGGGGTTTCGTCAACAGACAGGTGATGGCTCAAGGGCAACACCACCGGCTCCGGCACATTCATTGTGACGAACTCAGATGACTGGTGTTCTTCCGCACGATCCTGAAGAATTGGGACAGTTTCTTGCTGGACGGAAAGAACCTGCGCCGCTGTCACCGGTTCACTGGCCGGCGGCTCCAGGATGACGTCCAGCTGAGGGGCCTCGGACAGCGGGACAGGTTTGTGCGGCCGCTTGGTCAGCAAATCCAGCACGCGATCCTTCAACGAGGAGCCCTGGAACGGTTTCTTCAACACCCCATCAGCCTTGCAGGTTTCTGCTTGTCGTGACACCTCGTCGTTCACGATTCCGCTGATCAGCAGAACCGGCAAATCCGCCAGATTCGCCTGCCCGCGGATGTAGGCACATACTTCATATCCGCTTTTGTCGGGCATGATCACGTCGGAGACAATCAAGTCCGGACGGTCTTTCGCCAGCAGCGCGAGTGCTTCGGACCCGTTTGCCGCCAGAGTGACTCCCATTCCGGCCTCAGTCAAAAGGCGTTCGGCTACCTTACGAACCGCGATGCTGTCGTCGGCGATCAAGATCTTTGGCATGTCACTCCTCTATGCAATGTCAGGCTCATCCAGCATGACGGCTCGATGAAACCCCAAGGGTTGCCAGGTTGATGATAGGAAGCTGTTCGCCGCCGACGACACACAATCCTGCACAGTCTGGATCGTCGACGATTTGGTGTTGCATGGACGAGCGCGGCACCATCTGCAGCGATGGCACTTCGGCATCGATGCAAATGGCCAGCGGGCCGTCCACATGTTTCACGACCAAACACAAGAACTCGCCTTCTCGCATCGTTCGTTCGAACTTCGCCGCCAGGTCAAACACGGGCAGACACCCCTTCTCCTGCCTGACCAGCGAGGTGACGAATGGTGTCTCACTCGGGACCTCAATTGCGCCGGGCCAGGGCATGACTCCAGCGATCTCTTCAGTCCTCGCGGCCAGACGTTTCCCAGCTACTGAAAACACGACCATATGCTGAGGACGCCCCTCTCCCGTCGCTCGTGTCGTCACCTCTCCCTGTCTGCGGAGCTGACCGCGTAGCATCCTCGATCCTCGACTGCGACGTTTACCCGACTTGACCGATCGACACCGCATCAAGCATAGCCACCGGTAACTGGAGGCGGACATCCGTCTCCTCTGGCCGGTGTTCTGACAGCCGCAACGCAAACACATCAAGTGCCTGTTTCCGATTCGGGAGATCGAGCACCCAGAATGGGTTGGCAATCAGGGCGACAGAGTCATGATTGGCAAAGAATCCCAGCAATCGATCCCGCTCTGCACCGCGAAAATGCGCCGGTAACGGATGGATCAGGCTTCGTTCCACATCAACTAATCCCCACACCTTGTCTACGGCGAAGGATCTGCCCTGGCGATCGTGCCCATACAAAACCACCCTCGTCTCCGCGCTCCGACCGTGAGACGCCAGCTTCAAGCGTCCAGCAAGATCACTGTGCTCATAGGACACATTGGCCCAGGTCACCAGCCCATCCCGTCCTACAGCCGTCGGCATCACGATGCCCCGGACCCACTGCGCAGGGAGCGCGATGGAAGAACGCCCGATCAGCGTCACCAGAAATCTGACCGCCTCACCGCTTATCAAGGTGACTGCCTGACTTCGCCTGAGCCCCATCTGCGACCTTCATTCTGCCAGCAACGGCATGAATCACCAAAACGTTCCTATTTTTCGACCCCGGCTTCACGCCCCGCCCACTTGCGAACTTCTTGAATTAAGGCCCGCTCTTCGACCGGTTTGGCAATATAGCCGGACGCACCGACACTAACGGCCATCTGGCGATGTTTTTCTCCTGCGCGGGTGGTCATGACCAAAATCGGCGTGCTGTGGGTCTGAGGCCTTGCGCGAAGAGCCTGAATTACTTCATAGCCATTCAGTTTCGGCATTTCGAGATCGGTAATGATCAGTTGATACGCCTGCACCATGGCTTTGCGGCAGCCCTCTTCGCCGTCGGTTGCCGTGTCCACCCTGTACCCGGCAGACTCCAGCATTCGACCGACAAACTTTCTGATGCTGAGCGAGTCGTCGATCAACAGGAGCGGCAATTGAGTTGCGGTGGGCTGTGCGGAATCGGGCGTAGACGGTGGCTCCGCATTGCCCGCCAGGCCCAAGGCGTGGGTGTGTGACAACGGGTCATGATACTCGCGCGTCGTCAGACGGCTGACGTCCAACACCAGAATCACCCGGCCTTCCGGGTCAATCGTGGCACCGCCAAACACCGATCGCTCATACGGTTTCAGTCCGCCCAGAGATTTAATGACGATTTCCTGTCGCCCCAGCAGCTCGTCCACCGCGCACCCGAGCACCCCGGTTGAGGTACGCACGACGACCACAGGCGACACTCCATGAATGGTGCCTGCCTCACGGCGGATGAGACTTGCCAGCGGATAGATCTCAATCGCTTCGTCACCGATCTGCAGAACGGAGCGATCCCCCATCTGCTGCACCATCGACGAGGCAGACATCGTGACTTCTCTCACGCTCGGAAGTGGAATCGCGTATCGCTCACCGCCGACCCGCACCAGCAGCGCCGTGGCGATCAACAAGGTGAGCGGCAGATGCATCGTAAATTTCGTGCCCTGCCCGTACACCGACTCCACTTCGATGTGGCCGTTCATTGTCTCGATAACGCGCTTCACCACATCCATACCGACGCCGCGTCCCGCCTGCCCGCCGACGGCATCAGCGGTGGAGAAACCCGGCAAGAAGATGAATTTGATCACTTCGCTCTCGGGAAGTGTCTCGGCGACGTCCTGCCTCACCAACCCCAATTTCACCGCTTTCGCTCGGATCTTGGCGAGGTCGAGTCCGACCCCATCGTCCTCAACTTCAATCAGCACCGAGTTGCCTCGATGGGCGGCGTGAAGATATATCGTGCCTGCGGAGGGTTTCCCCTGCGCAACACGGACGGTCGCCGGTTCGATACCGTGATACACCGCATTTCGCACCAGATGAACCAACGGATCGACCAACCGCTCCACGACACCGGTATCGATTTCGGTATGTTCACCGGAGGTCACTAAATTGACCTCCTTCCCCGTGGCTCTGGCCATTTCCCGAGCAGCACGACGAAACCGGGTAAAGGGTGTCCCGATCGGCACCATACGCGCGCGGGCGATTTCATCTCGCATGCTCAGGGTCAGTTGCTGTAAGGACCCCATGTCGTCTTGCGCGCGGTGGATCGATCCGGAAAGCTGTGCCATGGATTCGGAGATATCGGCGGTCACTTCGCTGATTCGGCGTGCGAGAATATTGAAGTCGTCGTACCGATCAAACTCCAGGCTGCCGAAATCGCTGATGCCCGACACCTCAGGAGGCATTGCCCCCTCGGCAGGCGCCGGAGACGGCTGGAATGAAAAGGTATGTTTATCCTCAAAGGTGCGCACCGCATCGGTCAAACGGTTCTTGTTGGCCAAGACTTGCATGGCCAATTGATTCAACGTCCGTAGACGTTGTTCGAGACGGCCTCGATCGATGACCAATTCGCCGACCAGATTCAACAGACGTTCCAGGCGATCGCGACTGACTCGGATCACCTCTCGCTCTTCTCCCGGTTTTCCTTCCCCTGATGTGACCGATTCCGCGCCGTCGTGTTCAGAAGCCTCAGCCTGAGACATCGCCTCGGCAACTCTCTGCGAAGATTCCGGCACAGAATCCATCATTGGGGAGGCCCCGCCCAAGCTCGTCAGTTCCAGTAACGACGCTGCGAACCGCTGTCTGGTTCGACTCAGGACGGACGGATCACGACGCATGAGGCTTCGGATCACATCGATCGCACGCAGTAACACATCCGTATGGCCGGGACGAAACTCTAGACGCCCCTCACGAACCGCACCCATGAAATCTTCGATGTGATGAGTCAGGTCTCCGATCGAGTGAAAACCGACGGTATAGGCGGATCCCTTCAACGTGTGAGCCGTGCGAAATAACTGATGGATCGTGTCTGGGTTGGCCGCATCCTTGTCCACTCGCAACAGATCGGTCTCAAGACTGTCCAGATACTCCTGAGCTTCCGGAGCGAAGTACGAAATGACCTCCGCATCGAGCGACGGCACCAAGTAGGCCTCGGAAAGTTCTTCTTCGTGATTCGCCGCCGCAGATTGGACAGGCAATGGTGATTCAGCTGCTGGTGTCGGCGCCACCGGCGAAGAGAGCTGATCCTGCGACTCTCCGGCTTTTTCGTGACCGCTGGACTGGCCCTGACCATGCTGCAAGTCTCGCAGCATGGTCAGGATACAGGGGACGTCCTGTCGTAACTTCGGCAACTGCTTCGGGTCTCTCGCCATCAATGCCCGCATGACGTCCACGGCATGCCGAATCGTTGCAATCCAATGCGGCGCCATACCGGCGTTTCCTTCACGGACCGCGGTCATACAGGTTTCGAGAGGATAGGCCACATCCCCCACCACTTGACATCCGACCGTATAGGCAGATCCCTTGAGCGTGTGTGCGACTCGGTACAACTGATGGATCGTATCGACATCCGCCAGGTCTTGCTCCAACCGCCGGAGCAGCGTCTGAATGGTGTTGAGATAATCTTCCGCTTCGGGAGAGAAGTAGGACAAGACTTCGTCATCGATGACCGGGATAAGATAGTCGTCGGAGGGCCCAGCCACGGCTTGGACCGAATCTGCTGCGGCCTCCACTGCCGCCATAGGCAGCAGCTCGGCACAGCGACGGACAAATCCCTCGACCACGGAATCGTCTTCCCCTCCTCCACGCCCGATGTGTGCGACTTGCGTCCTGAAGGAGTCGACGATCTCACGCATCACCTGCAGGGCCAGGGGCCATGTGTCGGGAGCAATCTCCCCGACTCGCTCCAGAGTCTCCTCCAGCAAGGCGCCCAGTCGACCGAGGCCTGGAAACCCGTACAGCAGCGCTGCCCCCTTCAATTTATGTCCGACCGTGTGCAAATTCGCGACGTCGGCAGGGGCAGGAACCGCCTTCCCCTCTGGGTGCAAGGCCTTCCAGAACTGCGCCATATCGTCACCGGCTTCAGCGACGAAGATGTCCAACAGCTGGTCGCGATCAAAGTCAGCGCTCATCGCGTCACTTCACATCCGAGCGGCAACACCGCTCTTCTAGAATGTTCCTACACCAGCTTGAACTGGGCGACCGACGAGTTGAGACCTTCGGCCAGTTTAGCCATGTCTTCAATGGTCAACCGGGTCGAGTCCGTCTGCTTCTGGGTCGCCACGGCCCCGCCGGTAAACTCCTTAATCGCTCGACCGACTTTTTCCGTCGAGGCCGTTTGGTCGGATGCCGCACCGGCGATGGTTTGTGCCAATTCGGATGAGCGTTTCGCGATGTCGGAAATTTCTGCGAACACGTCACCGGTTCGAAGAGCGGAGGCCGATCCGGCTTCCACCGCTTGAGTTTCGTGCTCCATCGCCACCACCGCGTCCTGCGTTTCGCTCTGAATGACTTTCACCAGGTCGGCGATTTCGCGGGTGGCTTGAGTGGAACTTTCCGCCAATTTCCGGACTTGGTCCGCCACGACGGCGAACCGTGCACCGGCCTCACCTGCGCCCGCCGCCTCGATGGCGGCATTGAGCGCGAGGAGGTTGGTTTGATTGGCGATGTCTCGAATCGTCGACACGATCTGCGAAATTTCGAGTGACCGGTCACCGAGACCTTTCACCTGCTTCGACATGCGTTGCACCGCGGAGCGGATACTCTGCATGTCGCGCACCGTTTCCTGCACCGCGACGTTTCCGCGCTCGGTCGCAGACAACACCTGCTTCGCGGACTCGGATGATGCACCGGCCGTGGTGGCAACCTGGCGCATACCAGCGGCCAACTGTTCGACCGCGCCCAAGGTTCGTACCGACTCCTCCGCCTGGGCCCTGGCCGTGCCGGACATCTGTCCGGCTGAATCCCGCAAGGTTCCAGCCGACTTGTTCACCCGATCCGCCGCTTCCCGCACCTGTTTCAACAACTGTCCGAACCGAGCAATCATCAAGTTGAACCCGTCGGCCAGGTTTCCGAACATATCGGCCGTCACCTCGCCTCGCTTGGTCAGGTCTCCTTTACCGACCTCGGACACGAGCACAAGAAATTGCATCAGGCGCTTCTGCATGAGGTCGCGTTCTTCTTCTGTCGACACCAGCGCGGTAATACGGTCGAGCATCGAGTTAAAGGCAATGGCCATTTGCCCCAACTCATCGTGAGACTCAATCTTCGCGCGTGCCTGCAGGTTTCCGCCGGCGGCCTGGGTCGCCACGTTGGCGATGTGCGTGATGTTACGAGACAAGAACGTCGCCAGGAGGTATCCGACGAATAACCCGAGTGCCACCGCCACCACACCACCGACCACGAGAATAAACGTACCGTTGGTCGCAAGCGTCTGCGCATCTTCGTTGAGGTCTTTGGCAATCGCCTCAATGGTCGTCACCTGCTCATTGTGGCGCCTCACGACGTTTTCGAACGACGGGGTCAGGTTGACCGTCAGTGCCAGGACGCCGAGCGCGCGCATTTGCTCGGCTTGGGAGGCGGAGAGGGTGTTGCGATCGAAACTGTCGGCCATCGCGCTCAACGCGCCGTCGGCATCCTGAAAGTATTTTTTCAACGCCGGCTCGAACAGAGTCAGGTCCGCCTGTTCATCCCGCCCCGTCCGAGACACCCGCAGGTTGGTGCCCTTGTAATGGTTGACCGCCTTCTCAATCTCCGCCTTCAACGCGGGGAGTTTCGCCGCGTCTTGGGCAAAGTCTGCCTGTTTTGTCGCCGCGGCCACGTCCAGCAGGATTTGATGATGTTTGGTCAGCGCGGTTCCCATCTGCGCGAAATCGGCCAACGGCACCGTGTAGTCCGCATACACCGTTTGGGAGTGCGTGCTGAGCTGGCGCAGAGTGAACACACCGACACTGGCCATGATCATGATGATGAGACTGACCAGACCGAAGCCGAGAAACAGCTTCGACCGTGTCTTCATGTCCTGAAATCGATTCGTGATGCCTTGGCCGATCATCGTGCGCTCCTCCTTGTTACTGCTGTTCCAGCGATTCGCCGGCCGGTCGGTCTGCTGCCTGCTCGCGCGGCCGTCGAACCTGTATGGCGTAGTCGGTTACATCACCGGGAATGCCGCACTGCCTCCGTCCACCTGCGCAAAGACCTGTGGGACTTCCAACACTCCCCCGAGCCGCTGATCCACGCGAAGCACCGCCGACACACAGGGGCGCGCCCCGGCAGGCCCGGCCTGCATGGCGGGCAGCAGTTGCTCACGCGTGACCGTGTGAATTTCCGGAACGTGGTCGACGAGCACGCCGACTTGCCTCGGGCCGTAACGGACCACAACCGCGAATGGGAGCAACGATTGTCCGGCCGAGAGGCCAAGGCTTCCCCGCAAATCCACCAGAGTGATGACGGTTCCCCGCAGGTTGGTCACACCCGTGAGATAACTCGGCATGCTCGGCACGGCGGTGACGGACTCCACCTCGAACACTTCACTGACATGGCGAAGATCGATCGCGAACAGTTCGCCGCCGAGCGTCAACAGGCACATCCGCAGCGGACCGTCGGTCGACGCGCCGGAGGATCTTGATGCACCGGGGGTTCCGGGAGCCTGGGGTAACGCGACAGGTTGAGATGGAATGGTGGGAACGTCGCTCATGAGTTAATTCAATGCCCGTTTCACTGCGGCGACCAGGTCCTCGGCCTTGAACGGTTTCACCACGTAGCCGTTTGCGCCCTGCTGTTGTCCCCAAAACTTATCGCTCTCCTGCCCCTTCGATGTACAAAGTACGATCGGAATGCCCTTGAAGCGGTCGTCGCCCTTCAGGTCACGGCAGGCTTGAAATCCGTTGCGTCCCGGCATGACCACGTCCAACACAATCAGGTCCGGCTTATCCAATGCCAACTTGTCTTCCAATTTGTCCGCGTTGGGATAGGAGACCACCGTATGGTTGGCGGATTTGAGATACCCTTCGATCAACTGCAACTCGGCGTACGAATCATCCACGACGACGATCTTACTCATGCGTGCCCCCCTCCAAACCGGCTAAATGTGTGCGACGATCACTGACCCGACACAGCGCCTGGGTCTATTTCATCGGAATGACAATGCTGATGGCGCCGGCGAGATCCCCTTCATGCCATCCCTCTTTCTTGGCGCCGGTCACATCACGGTCACCCTTTGGATTGCCGTGACAGCTGAGGCATGTGGTCGCGGCATATTCCGGATCCATCATGCGCAGCACCGGCCGACCGTCGAGCATCGTGGTCCTGCTGTACGGCTGCCCCTTGGGATGGCGCGTGTCGGCAAAGAGTCTCAACACTTCGGCTTCAAAGTCATCGGGGCGATTTCCGGGATAACGATAGTCCGTGCTGGTCAATTTCACCCGAATCCCGGTCTTCCGGAAGAACCGCTCCCCGGATTTCCTAGCGAAAACAGCGGGGATCATGCCCTTAAATCCGACGCCCTGCTTGTTGATCACGGGCTGCGCCTCATCGATCACTTCTTTTTCTGATTCCACCATGGCTAAGAACAACGGCCCTTGCGGCACCGTCGCAGGGCGGCTCAAATCGATCTTGGTCGCCTTACGAAAGCGTTCGATCACCTGGTTGGCGACGAAGTCGCCGGTGAATCCCTTCTCGCCTTTGCTGGAGTCGTTGATAATCGCTTGATTTTCGGAGAGGACGCCGCGTCCGACTTGCACCAGTTTGATGAGCAGTTCAGCCGTTTCCACTTCGGTATTGGCCGATGCGGGCACGGCCGTCCCGATACTTGTCGCCGTCAGTACCGCCACCAGGATTCTGCTGATGCAATGGTTCGCCATGGCC
This sequence comes from Nitrospira defluvii, assembly GCF_905220995.1. Taxonomy (NCBI): domain Bacteria; kingdom Pseudomonadati; phylum Nitrospirota; class Nitrospiria; order Nitrospirales; family Nitrospiraceae; genus Nitrospira; species Nitrospira defluvii. Next base: position 102,002 of record NZ_CAJNBJ010000017.1, on the reverse strand, counting down.
CCTCCTTCTCTCTGCCTCCCGGTCACCCGGAACAGGCCATCTCCTAAGTCCGCTGATCTATTGTCAAAGATAGCGCAAATCTATCGATTGACAATTTTCCGGACACGGGGAGCCCGCGCCGGCCCCCTGTGACCCCGGCCAGACCTGTGCACAATTGGTGCCAGTCAAAACACATACGTAGGGCAAAGGAAGCAGGTAGAGGCCCATGCATGAAGTCAGCGATTTTGCGGATGATTCAGTGTGGAGGGCGAACGAGACCCCATACGGTCCACGCAACGAATCCACATCTGCCGCTGTTCAAGATTTCGAAGGGAGCGCCAAAGTTTGGTCGCTTTGGAAGAGAAGCGTCAAAATGACCGGCAGGTGAGCTCGTACTGCAGTCAGCGCCTAGCCACCCGTCTGTGAACGGAGGATAGCCCAGATCGGGGTGAGATCGAGGTGCTGCTCAACATGATCGGCCCAGCGATCCAACGCATGCCGTTGTGTGTCGTTCACCTGTTGGGAACGCACAAGCTCGATCGGCGGGAGTCCCTTTCTACGACGTAACCGATTCAGCCAGGCACGCCGGAATGGCGACTGATCGAACAACCCGTGAATATAGGTCCCCCAGACCAGCCCATCATCCCGCACTGCTCCGTCCGATGAGCCGGCATCGGGTGCACCTGCCTGAAGCTGATCGACGGACCGCGCCGGTCTCCCTTCGAGGTGGAAACAGGAACGATGGGGGCCGGGGTCCGTTCGCCCCATATGAATGAGGTACCCACGAACCGACACCGATCCCGCATCATCAAGGTGCAGCGCTGAGGCCTCCACCTGCTCGGTGATTTTTTCAGGCATCATGATGGTGTATGTCTGTAACAATCCCAAGCCGTCTGCCTCGCCGCCGGTCTCGACGCCATCGGGGTCGGCAATCCGATTCCCTAACATTTGGTACCCGCCGCAGATCCCGACCAACTCCCCTCCGCCACGGACATGGTCTTGGACGACCGCGTCAAACCCCTTCCCGCGCAGATAGGTCAGGTCTGTCAACGTGCTCTTCGACCCGGGAATGATCACCGCATCAGCTCCTGCTGCCTCGGCCGGCGTCGCCACGTACCGAAGGGCCACATCGGCCTCTTGGGTCAGCATGTTGAAATCGGTAAAGTTGCTCATGTGCGGCAGCAGCAAGACCGCAATGTTGACGCGATCGTCCGCAAAGGCCGCCTGACGCCGAATCTCGACATCCAGGCTGTCCTCCTGATCCAGCGTGAGGTCGCGGAGAAAGGGCAGCACACCAAGCACCGGAATCCCCGTCCGCTCGCGAAGAAAGCGAACCCCGTCTGCAAAGAGCGCGCTGTCGCCGCGAAATTTGTTGATCACGAGCCCGCAGACCCGAGCGCGTTCCTCCGGCGCAATGAGATCCAGCGTGCCGATCAATTGGGCGAATACGCCGCCTCGATCGATATCGCCGACCAAGACAACCCGGGCATCCGACAATTCCACCGTCGACCAGTTAACCAAGTCACGGTCGCGCAGATTCACTTCGGCAGCGCTTCCGGCCCCTTCAATCACGATCACGTCATAGTGCGCGGCGAGCCGCTCGTAACTGCTCCGCACTGCCTGGAACAATTCCGAATTCCGGCCGCGCGAAAAGTACGCCTGTGCATCCAACGTCGAATACACACGTCCCTGGACCACCACCTGCGCCCTGGCATCGGATTCCGGTTTCAGCAGAATGGGATTCATGTCCACATGGGGGGCCAGGCCGCACGCCTCGGCCTGCAACGCTTGAGCACGCCCGATTTCTCCGCCTTCCGGAGTGACGAACGAGTTCAGCGACATGTTCTGCGCTTTGAACGGCGCCACCCTGATGCCTGCCCGATGCAGCAATCGACAGAGACCGGCGACCACCAGGCTCTTTCCGACATCGGAACCAGTTCCCAGGACGGCTATGGCTATGGCACGTGCAGAGTGAGGCATCGAACTCTTCCAGACATCAGCGGCGATGCGTCGCGGTCCATTGCGCGGCGCGTGCAAGCCCTTCGGCCACACAGTCGCGGACCACCAGACCGATCATAGAACCAAGATCGGTATGTGTGCCCGCGTACGAATGCCACGGCCCATGCCCGCGCAGGGCACAGGCGGCGACCACCGCATCCGTCCCCGTCCCTGTCGCGCCGGGCGAACCGGTCCAGCTGGGAACGGCGTGATCACGTAGGACGCCCGTCTTGGCCTCCGTGGCAACCTGCACCACGCCGACCAGTGCCGGAGCCGCGAGGCAGGCGTTCGTCACGATAATGAGATTGATCGTCCCTGCCTTGCCTTGCCGGGCATGTCCGTCCCGATGGCTCGGCCGTTCACCGGCCCGCACGGCATTGGTGACCCCGACCGTGGCAAAACATTCCACCCAGAGCCCATCCCGTTCCTCTAGACAGCTCACCACCTGTGTCATTGGCACCGCCGTCATTAGGCCGACGCAATCCGCCTCAACACCGAGTAGCCCGGCCAGACGCCTCAGATACCGGGAAGGATGCTCCCAGGGTCTCCCTTCGACGTTCGACGAGGGATTGGACGCCACCTGGTGATTGAGAATGTAGCGAGTGGTTCGCAGACCTCCGCCCCGCGGCGCGGAGGACAGGACACGCATACGACTGCCTAAGTCGACGATCAACGTGTCGCGGGTGACACGCGATGTGGTTGCCAAGCGATCCGGCGGACGTCCGCTCATTCTGCCACTCGTCCGATGAACGACAAGGCCTTCAGGAGTCGATCATTCTCACTTCTCGTTCGTACCGCCACCCGCAGCGAGCGGTCATTCAACCCCGGGACCTTCGAGCAGTCACGGAGGAGCACCCCTCGCCGTCGCAGTACCGAGACCACCTGTGTCGCCTTGTGCCCGACCGGCAGTTCCAACAGGATGAAATTCGCCTTGGCTGGAAACACCCGGACGCCGGACAGCCGTTCAAGTGCCCGCTGCAGCCTGGTCCGTTCCCGATCCATGAATTGCAGACTGCGCCGGCGATGTCGATCGTCCCGCAAGGCCACCATGGCAGCTCGCTGCGCCAACATGTTCACCGACCATGGAGGTTGCTGCGCACTGAGTTGCTTCGTCACAGCGGGATGCGCGACCGCATACCCCACACGGAGGCCAGGTAGCGCATAGAACTTGGTGAAGCTTCTCAGCACAATGGTCTTGGGTGGAAGGGCCTTCCCAAGAATCGACACCGCCTCGCAATAGTCCGCAAACGTTTCATCGACCACGCACCAGAGCCCGAGGCGCGCCGCTGCGCGGGCCAGCGTTCGAACGGTAGTGGCCTCCCAGGCGACGCCGGTCGGACTGTTCGGATTACAGAGCAGGACGGCATCGAGGGGACACGACCGGGTACCCGGTCGTGAAACCCGTCGCAAGGCCTCCAACACCAGTTCCAGGCTGGGTCGGTAGTGATCCGCATACTCGGCCATTACCGTGCTGATCCGCCCTCCGGATCGTGCCATCGCCGCCGCGTATTCGGAGAAGGTCGGGCCGACCACCAGCAGATGCCGAATCTGCAGGGCATCAGGGAGAAGATGGATCAACTCCGTCGAACCGTTCCCGATGAGAATCGCCTCGGGAGCACGGCGCCAGTGAGCCGCGAGCGCCTGCCGAAGATCCCAGCAGAGCGGATCGGGATAATGGCAAAGCAGTGACCTCGAGCGTGTGAGCATCCGGAGGACAGCCGGTGAGGGGCCTAATGGATTAATGCTTGCGCTGAAATCGAGCAATCGATCGGGCGCTCGCCCCACATCACGAGCAGCGCCGTACACATCTCCGCCGTGGACCGTCCGCGTCATGATACCCACAAGGACAACAAAGCAAAGAACAAACCGAGCGCATAGATGACCAGCATGATGCGGGTTGCGCGACCGATATGTTCGGGAGTCACCTCCCCCGGACCATCCCCGAGCAACTCGGCATCATGGGGAACACCGTCGTAATAATTCCGTCCTCCGAGTTGCACACCCAACGCACCGGCCATGGCAGCCTCCGGCTGTCCGCTGTTCGGGCTGGGATGCTTGTCACCGTCCCGATGCAAGATGTACCAACTCTCATGGATGCGATGCCATTGCCCGGTGGACAAGCCGGCAGCCAGCGCGATGAAGCCGCCCGTCAATCGAGCAGGGACCCAGTTCACCACATCGTCAAGTCGGGCGGAGGCCCAGCCGAAATGTTCATACCGCTCATCGCGATGGCCGATCATGGAGTCGAGCGTGTTGACCGCCTTGTAGGCCAGCGCCAGCGGCGCGCCGCCGAGCGACAGATACACCAACGGGGCGATGATCCCGTCGGAGGCGCTTTCGGCGATGGTCTCGACGGTCGCGCGCGCAATCTCGGGCTCCGTCAACGCGGCGCTGTCGCGCCCTACAATCATGGCGACCGCCTTTCGCGCTCCCGCCAAATCGCCGGCCGCCAAGGCGCCGGTCACCGCCTGCACATGGTCATAGAGGTCGCGCCCAGCCAACGTGGTAGAGGCCAGGCCTATGCCGACGGCCTGGCCCAGGATTGGGTGCAGCGCAGCAGCCTGCCCGATCACCCACGTGGCTGCGCCATAGACGGAGGCGGGCAGACCGAGCGCCAGACAGGCGCCGGCAAGCTGAAGAGCCTGCTCGCTCCGGCAGATGATGCGGATACGATGATCGATCCAACCGATGACTGCGCCCATTCCTCGCACCGGATGGGGAAACCAGCGGGGGTCTCCCAGCGCGATGTCGAGCACCGCCGCGAGCGCTAAATCGACGCCCGTCATCGAGTCATCACCAAGATCGGCACCAGCAGCAGAAACACAATCTCAATCAGCTCATTGGTGGCACCGAGCAGATCACCGGTCACGCCGCCGAACCATTTGCGACAACCCTGCCGTACCAGCACAACCACTAAAGTCCCCAATGCCATGGTAGCCAAGGCCGGAACCGGGCCCAGACCTGCCGTTAAGGCCACGGCCAAGACCAGCGTCGAAAGCAGGACATGGTGCCATGACAGATTCGTGAGGAACGCCGACGCCAACCCTCCATCGCGTCGCGCATAGGAAGAGGACCAGGCCACACACACCATCGCCCAACGACCCACCGCCGGCATACAGAGCAACATGGGGAAACGCCACGACTGGGGTAGGGCGAGCAAGCCGGCATACCGCAGCAGGAGCGAGAGAAAAAGGCCTGTCGCGCCGAGGGCACCGACATTCGGATCGCGCATGATGCGCAGCCGGTCGTCTATCGTTCGGCCCCCGGCTAATCCATCGACCGTATCCGCAAGCCCGTCTTGATGCAACCCGCGCGTGAGCAGCACCAACAGGACGATCAGCAGGACGTTCACCACCTCGGCCGTCAGCCACCAGCGCAAGACCTGATCCACCAGCGCCAGGAGCCCGCCGATCATCAGCCCCACCGTGGAATACCAGGCCATGGACGCCGCCAGCTCATCTGCCGTCGGATCATGATAACGGCGGCTGATCGGGATCGCCGTCAGAAAATGCCAGGCGAACACGAAGGGTCTGGTCATCGACATGATCTTAGTCACGCTGCGAAACGCCCGCTTCGTCAAAGGTTGCCATCTCGGTGAGAATCTTGATGGAGGCTTGTACCAGCCCCATGCCAAGGCAGGCCCCCGTACCTTCACCAAGCCGCAGGTCGAGATCCAAGAGCGCCGTGAGGCCGAGGTGATCTAAAATCGCCTGGTGCCCCCGTTCAACCGATCGATGCGAGGCGATGAGGTAGTCTCGGCAGAGCGGCTGGATCCCCACGGCAATTAATGCAGCTGCACCGGCAATAAATCCATCCAACACCACCGGGACCCGCGCCGCCGCAGCCCCCAGGATCAGCCCGGCCAATCCGGCAATTTCCAGTCCGCCCACCTTCGCCACCACATCGACCGCATCAGCCGGGTCTGGACGATGTCGATCCAACGCGTCTTGAATGACCTGAATCTTATTGGCGTGACCGGCTTCGTCGATGCCGGTGCCACGTCCCGTGACCTCGGCCACGGCCCGACCGGTCATCACGGCCGTGATTGCGGCGCTCGGCGTCGTATTGCCGATTCCCATCTCGCCGGTGCCGATGAGCCCAATGCCCTCGCACGCCGCCTGGGTCGCCAGATCGATACCGATGTGCAGCGCCTGCGCTGCTTCTGTTCTGCTCATCGCCGGTTCGCGCCGGAGGTTCCTCGTTCCCCGCATGACTTTTTTCTGGATAAGGCCAGGAACCATTGCGAAGTCATGGGCCACCCCGATATCCACCACCCGAACCTCAACCCCGGCATGCCGCGCCAACACGTTCACCCCGGCGCCGCCCCGGAGAAAATTCAAGACCATCTGCGGCGTGACTTCGCTCGGATAGGCGCTCACGCCCTCCATTGCTACCCCGTGATCAGCAGCAAACGTGAACACGACCCCGCGCGGCACATTCGGCTTGACGTCGCCGGTGATGGCGGCGTACCGCACCGCGGTCTCTTCCAGTCTCCCGAGACTGCCGAGGGGTTTGGTCAACCCGTCCAAGCGAGCTTGAGCCTTCGCGGCACTCTGCTGATCGACCGGTTGAATCTGCCGCACCACCTCATCGAGTGTCATCACGTCGTGCTCCTGTTTATTTCAGCCTAAGCGATTGTCCGGCGATGACAAAATAGACTTCGTCGGCCGCAGCGGCAAACTGCTGATTGATTCGGCCCGCGAGGTCACGAAAAGCGCGCGCATCCCGGCTGGTCGGCACCAATCCATATCCCAGCTCGTTGCTCACCAGGACGACCCGAGCCGGAGTCCGCCGAATCGCTTGTATCAATTCGTCCACGGCGCTGGTCAAATCTTTCCCGACAATGCGGCGGCCGCAGACATTGCTCATCCACAGGGTCAGGCAATCCACCACAATCGTGCGATACCCGGAACCCTCCGATCGAAACCAATCGCCCAACGCGCAAGGAACTTCCGCAGTGGACCAATCAGCCGCCCTGGTCGCACGGTGCCGATCGATACGGGCCTTCATTTCGCCATCGAGTGCCTGCCCGGTCGCCACAAACGCCTTCGGTCCCTTACGACCGGCCTTGTCCAACGCCACCTGGCTTTTTCCCGAGGCCGCTCCTCCCAGGACTAGAATGAGACGAGACTGGGAACGCCGGCGCGGTCTCCCTGACTTACTTGCCGGGGGCATCGGTCTCACGCTGCCACAAAAATTCCGGTTCCCCCTGCGTCTTCGCGACCCAGCGCGCCATGACAAACAGGGCATCACTCAATCGGTTCAGATACTTGTTGAGCACTACTGAGACGTCCTCTTCCCGGCTCAGCCGGATGCAATCGCGCTCGGCCCGCCGACAGATGGTTCGCGCTTGATGCAGCGTGGCCGAAACTTTGCCACCGCCGGGCAGGATAAATTCCTTGAGCGGGGCCAACTCCTCCTGGCATCGATCGATCATCTCTTCGAGCTTGGTCACATCGCCATCGGTCACCTTCGGCATGTTGGGAAAGGTCTGGCCCGGAGCGGTCGCGAGCAGACTCCCGACATCGAATAACTTATTCTGAATCCAACGCAGATCAGCCTCGAGTTGCGCGGAGGCGGGAGACGCGCTTCCTCCCTCGGCGTTCATCGCCCGCACCAACCCCACCGACGCATTCAGCTCATCGACCGTGCCATAGGCTTCGACTCGCAGGCAGTCCTTCCACACCTGCTGTCCCCCGGCCAACCGGGTCTGCCCTGCATCACCGGTCCTGGTATATACCTTGGTAATTCGCATGCTTCTATCCTTTCACACCAGAGCACTGATTTCCGACTCGAGCTTGGAGAGGCATCCCAGCGACACGCTAACCTGGTTGATTCGCCCCGGACGTCCTCGTTGGCCCAAGTGTCCCATCCGCCACCTGCTGCAAACAGACGGGGCAAAGGCAGTCCTTAAACCGCGCAGCGATCCAATCCATCTGCTGTTCGGTAATACCGATTTTCCCGCACCAGCATTGATACCCGACACATTCGAACGGCTGCCGGCAGTGCTCGCAGGTCTTGCTGACCGGACCTCTCAAAACTCCACCCCCGCCTGAGCTTTGATCCCTTTCCGAAAGGGATGTTTCACTTGCTTCATTTCCGTGACCAGGTCTGCCGCTTCTATCAATTCTTGCGGAGCCCCTCGGCCGGTGATGACCACATGTTGCATAGAAGGACGCGATAACAAGCGCGGCAGCACCTGGTCGAGATCGGCGTACCCGTGCCGGAGCACAATGTTGAATTCATCGAGAATCACCATTGCATAGGAAGGATCCAGCAAGAACTCACACGCCTTGGCCCAGGCCTCCTGGGCAAATCTCGTATCGCGCTCGCGATCCTGTGTTTCCCACGTATACCCCTCGCCCATGCGAAGAAACGTCACACGCTCGCCGAATGACCGGAGCATGCGTTCCTCTGCCGTGTCGATGGCGCCTTTGATGAACTGCACGACCGCCACCTTCCTCCCATGGCCGAGCACACGCAGTGCCATGCCAAGCGCGGCAGTGGTCTTGCCCTTCCCCGCGCCGGTATGGACGATCAGCAAGCCCTTCTCTTCCTGTGCCGCTTCAATACGACGGTCCACCGAAGCCTTCAGGCGCTGCATGCTGGCCGTATGGTTGTCCTGCTCCGTCATCTCAGGCCGTTCGCGCAGGTGCCACATCCCGGCGCGCTCGACGCGCAGCTCCGAGCAGATGCCCCACCACATCAGGGCAACTGCCGAAATGCTGATGACTATACAACGCCAGCGTCTTTCGCCTCATCACCCCGTCCGGTCCAACCGGCTTGCCGTCCGCATCCGAGAGCGCGCAGACATACTGCAGTTCGCCCGTCGGCTCCAGCAGCGAATAATGGAACTCATGCCCACGCAGCACCGTGCCCTCCGGACCAAGCAGACAGGGCTGTGTCAGCCGCACGGTTCGATACCCCAGCGTCATCCCGGCCTTCCGCATCACCGCCTCAGCGGATATGACCCCGACCATCTCATGTCGGTGTCCCGCCATATCACGGATTGCCTGTGTCAGATACATCAGACCGCCGCACTCGGCATAAATCGCCCCGCCCCTCTCACTGAATGCACGGATCGCGGATCGTATGGCAGCATTGGCCGCCAAGGCCTCGCCGTACAGCTCCGGATACCCGCCACCGAAATACAGCAAGTCCACATCCGGTATGGTGGCATCACGCAAGGGCGAAAACAGGACAATCTCGGCCCCCGCCGCCTTCAGCATCTCCAGGTTGTCCTGGTAATAAAAGCAGAAGGCTGCGTCGTACGCCACCCCGACCCGCACTGTCTGCGGTTGGCTCACCGACAGATCCAACGCCGGCTCAGCCGGCAGCACGAGGTCGTCTGCCGATCGTGCCAGCGCGATGACCCGATTCACATCAATCGTCCTTGTCGCGGACTGTGCCAGTCGGGCATAGACCTCACCCTGCCCTTCTTCGATTGCGGTTCTCAGGCCGAGATGCCGGTCGGCAATGGCCATGGCCGGATCCGGCTCCAGGTACCCGACCACCTCCAGATCCGTGGCTGATCTCACCGCATCTCGCAGCAATCGGTAATGCCCCTCACTCTTTACCCGATTAAACAGGACGCCGACGACGCGCACAGCCGGATCGAACTTGGCGTACCCGAATGCCATGGCCGCGGCCGAACGGGCCATGGCACTGCCGTCGATCACCAGCAGCACCGGAGCTTGGAGTTGCTTGGCCAACTCGGCCGTACTGCCCTTATCCTGTGTCGGCGAACTTCCATCGAAGAGCCCCATCATGCCTTCGATGATCGACAGGTCCGCGTCAGCCGACGCGTGTGAGAATATCGCTCGATTCACGGTTTCGCCAAGCATCCAGCCGTCGAGATTGCGCGACGGCCGACCGGTCACTACCTGGTGATGGCCGGGATCGATGAAGTCCGGCCCGGCCTTACACGGCTGCACGACCAGACCATTCTCCTTGAGCGCCGCCAGCAGTGCCAAGGTGACGGTGGTTTTGCCGGCACCACTGTGGGTGCCGGCGATGATCAATCGAGGACGATGCATCGGTCGTGCGCTCACGCTCGCCTCACGACTTTCCCCCGAACGTGACCCGAACGCCGCCGAAAACCGACCGGATCGGCGTACCGGCGCTGGCGATTTCTTCGTACTTCTCATTGAAGAGGTTCTCGGCCCGGAGATAAGCCTGGAGTTGCTTTGTGACATCGTAGGTGACCGCCAACGACCACACATCAAATGCCGGAAGAGGTTGCCGATCTCCGGTGGTGTTGTATCGCGAGCCCACATACCGACCGATCAACGTGATCCATAGGGGGTCGATGGGCTGGTAGCTGATCGTGGCGCTCCACTGATCGGTGGGCCAACGCGGCAAACGACTTTGGCTATCCAGATCGCGCGTGAGCGTGTTCGTGTATTGGGCCTGCAGAATGAGGCTCTTCACGAACCGTTTGTCGCTTGAGTAGGTATACGAGAGTCCGGCCTCCCAGCCTTTGGTCGAGGCTTCCCCAAGCTGCTGCGGGCAGAACCCGAAGGTACTGAACGGCGCGCAAAAGACCGGATCGAATGTGGTCGTGATCAAATTCCGATACCGGTTCCAGAACAACCCTCCCGTGAACTTGATCTGCTTGGAAAACAGATACTGATCGATCCCCACATCCATACTCTGACTTTTTTCAGGCCCGAGATTGGGATTGCCAAAATTGGGGAAATACAGCTCGTTCATGCTGGGCGCGCGAAAGCCGGTCGAATACCCGGCGCGGAGCTTGGTATCGGTTTCCTTCTGGTAATACCCCGCCGTAAGTCGATACGTGGTCGCATCGCCGAAGACGTTGTAACTATCATGGCGAATCCCGGCTGTTGCGAAGACTCGATCCCAGAGATTGAACTGGGCTTGCGCAAATCCGGCGTGGGAACTCAGGATTCGATTCGTGAGCCCGCTGTCGTTCTCACCCTGCTGCTCCCGAAATTGATAACCGGCGCTCAGCAGCAACAATTTGGTGATCTGCACGTTATGCTGCCATTCCAAGCGGTTGGAGAGCACACGCGTTTCGTTCGGATCTCCGAATGGGGTGCTGAAGGCACCGCTGACCAAGCTCCGTTGCAACGTGCCGGGGAGAAACAGCGAGGCCTCCTGAGATCGGGCGAGGGTCAGCTTCTGCGTCCACCAGCTCGTCACCGGCTGCTCATAACTCCCGCTGAACACATATTCCTGGCTCCGGATCTTCGAGCCGTACACGTCGCTCGGCGCGGTAGCCGACAGGTTGTCCAGCTGCACATCGGAGTTCATCCAACGCATGCTGAAGTCCAGCCGCCCGTCATGCGGAAGATCGACGCCGATTCGCCCCGAACCCTGCCAATTGCGGTACGAATCCCGCTCCGTCGCCCCCCGCCTGTAATTGACGGCGGAAAAGGAAGACATGTCCCAGCGGGACAGGGACAGGCTATAGTCGACGATCCCCTGTTTCCCCGAGACGGATCCCCCCTCACGGATGGAGGCGAACGATCCATACTCCATGAAGCCGGTCGCGGAGAGCGGCCCCTGTCCCTTCTTCGTCACGATATTAATGACCCCGCCCATGGCGTCGGAGCCCCACAACATACTCTGCGCGCCGCGAAGGATCTCGACTCGTTCGATATTGTCGGTCGTCAGATTGGCGAAATTGTAACTACCGACGGTGGCGCTGTTGACGATCGCGCCGTCGATCAGCACCAGGGTCTGATTCGCCCCGCCGCCTCGAATCTTGGCCGTGACCTCGGTACCCGGCCCGCCGTTCGAAAACATTGCCACACCCTGGGCTAACCGAAGCGCGTCCACCACGCTCCTGATGTTCTGTCGTTTCATGTCCTGCGCCGTGATGACCTCGACCGCGCTGGTCACCTGGCTTACCGGCAATGGGGTTTTGGTGGCCGAGACCACGACTTCCTCGGCCTGCACGACAGGATCAGACTCCGGGGGCTCGTCGGCAACCGCCGCTGCCGTCCACACAGGCGGGACACGTATGACACACAGCAACACGAACAAGACAGACCATGGCCTGAGACGTACCAACATCCTGACACTCCCTTTCGCTCGAAGGGATCAGTCGTAACAGCCGTCAGTTGGGTCTCCTGACTTACGGATCGTCGCGGCTCCGCGCCTTCCCGACCGAAGAAGTTCTCAGCACTCAGCTTTCAGCAAACAGCTTCACGCTGATGGCTAACGACTTCCTCGAACAGTGGCTCCGTGCAGAGTCACTCCCCGCTTACAGTGGCGGCACCGTGATGGATTTGCACCATCTTCCCCGACGCTGACGGCGTCTTCCTGACACTCCGTTCTCCAATGATGACGCGCCCCTTCTCTTCCCACGGGTGGGCCGGCGCGAACCCCTCCCGCAACATCCGATCACCCTTTGAACGACATCCCTTGCCTCGGCAACGTGATCCGAGGCAATCCCGACTGCGGATGCGCATCGATCAAGACCTCGCAGCCATATACCTCCCGCAGCACTTCGACCGACATGACCTCGGCGGGAGCGCCGACCATCCGCACCTGCCCCGCCCTCAACATGGCCACTCGATCGCAATACTGACTGGCAAGGTTCAGATCGTGCGACACGATCACCACCGTCAACCCGCGCTCGTCACAGAGTCGGCGCAGGGTCGAACAAATGCCCAACTGGTGCTGTAGATCCAGAAATGCCGTCGGCTCATCGAGCAACAACACTATGGGCGCTTGCGCCAATGCCCGCGCAATCATAGTGCGCTGACGTTCTCCTCCGGACAGATCGGTGACGGCGCACCCGGCGAGATGCGCAATGTCCATCGTGGCCATGGCCTGCGACGCCGACTGACAATCCTCTCGATCTTCCCAGCCGAAGCCCAGGCTCCATCCCGACCGCCGTCGGTGGGGAAATCGCCCCATCAAGACCGTCTCTGCGACCGTGAACGGAAACATCTGCGGGCTGTCCTGCGGAACCACCGCGACGGACTGCGCCACCAGCTCGTGAGAGAGGCTGCGCAACGGTCGTCCGAACAGGGCGATCTCCCCTTCCTGTGGCACAGCCAATTTCGCCAATAGTTTCAGCAACGAGGTTTTGCCGGACCCATTCGGCCCGACGATGCCCAGGATCTCGCCTTGTGCGACTTCCAGCGTCACATCTCGAAGCACCCAGGGCTCTCCCTGTGGACGCGAGGCTCCGTAACGGAAATGCACCCCGCGAACCGCATAGGCATGGTGCACCACCGGACCTGACTCTAGGTCTCCAGCCAGAGTCTGAGCGGTGTGGTCGATCCACGTCATGCCAATCGATCCTTTCGCCATACCAGCAGATAGACGAAAAACGGGCCACCGGCTAACGCCGTGATCACCCCGACCGGCACTTCCGACGGCACAAACAGCGTACGCGCCACCGTGTCCGCCGCCATCAAGAACATGCCGCCGACCAAGGCCGAGGCCGGCAACAACAATCGGTGGTCGGCTCCGAGCACGAGACGGACGGCGTGGGGCACGATCATGCCGATAAAACCGATCATGCCGCTGAACGACACCACGGCCCCGGTCATCAGGGCCGACACCAAAAAGATGAACCGTTTGACACGTTCCGTGTCGATACCCAGCGAGCGCGCCGGCTCTTCACCCAAGGCCAGAATATTGAGCACACGGACCTGCTTGAAGAGCAGCATCAGCCCGATCAGCAGATAGCCGGACAAGGCCACCAGCACCGGATAGGCCGGGGCGGTGAGCGACCCCATCAACCACGCCATCATGCCGAACGACCGATTCGGCTCCATGATGGAAGTGATGAACATGATGAGCGCGGAGAAAATCGCATTGAGGATGACCCCGGTCAGGAGCACCGAGTGAATCGGCAGACGCTCATGGGTCGCCGCCATCCGATAGATCATCGCGAGGGCCACCAGGCCGCCAATAAATCCGCACACCGGCAGGATCGACAGCGCCAGCACCGTCGTTCCGATGCCGAACAAGACAGCGACGGCCACGCCCAAGGCCGCCCCGCTGGAGACACCCAGCACATAGGGATCGGCGAGCGGATTCCGAAGCAAGGCCTGCAACGCCACGCCGACTGAGGCAAGACAGCTCCCCACCAGAAATCCGAGTGCGACCCGCGGCAGCCGGACCTGAAACAGAATGACGCCGGCCGTGTCGACCATCTGCTCGTCACCCGGTCGACCGAACAGCAGCAACGCGAAGAGTCCGAGGATGCGCCCCACCCCGATGTACTGAGTCCCCAACTGCAGACACACGAGAGCCAACAAGCCTGCAACGAGCGACAGTACGGTCATCACGCGCCACCAGCGCGCCGGTGTGAGGATCAAGTCCTGAACCGGCGGGTCGCCTGCGACCGTCGGCGGACCAGATGGCAAGGGACCGGTGGACAAGGTCGATGCAGTCAAGGCGTGCGCGGGAGGCATGGGGTGGCCGGCTGCTGGCATCATGGCTGTACGGGTACCGGTTCCGACGCGAAGGCTTCGGGGTGGATCGCCCGGGCCAACGCCTCCAGCCCTTCCATGACGCGCGGGCCCGGGCGGTTGAGAGCATCGGCCGACACGTCGCGAAGACGGTTTTCCCGAACTGCGGTCACCGTCGTCCAGCGCCTCCAAGCCTCCTGCTCACTTCGCGGCACGGTTTCGATCGACCCTCTGGGGAACAACAGGACTTCGGGATCTTCCTTCAACACCGTTTCCATGGTAAGACGCGGATAGGGCGCCTTCGCCTCCGAGGCGATATTCAGTCCACCGGCAAGCCCGATCATCTGGTGAATGTAACTTCCCGGACCTACCGTGATCAGCGGTTGGCTGTTGATGACGTACAAGACCCGAACGCGTGCTAGATGTTCGGTTCTGGCGGTGAGTTCCGCCATCCGGTTGCGCATCGCCAGCGTCATCGCATGGGCGGCCGTGGAGCGATCAAAAATGCGCCCCAACGTATGCAGATGCGAAAAAATACTTTCCAGCGACGTCGCATCCAAGAGCAGCACGGGAATTTTCAGTTCTTCCAGCTTGGCCAGGACATTCGCCCGATGAAACTCGCGAGGCGCGACGATCAACTCGGGTCGAAGCGCGATCAGCGATTCAAGGTTGGGATTGGCGTAGCCGACCTTGGATTTCGTCTTGGCTGCCTCTGGAAAGTTACAAAACTCGGTCACCCCGACAATCTGCTCATCCAGCCCCAACGCAAATAGCATCTCCGTAATGCTGGGCGCCAGCGAGACGACTCGCGCGGGCGCCTTGGCCACATAGAGTTTTCTCCCCGCGTCGTCGACAAACGTGCGCGGCGTAATATTGGCCATGAACGGCATGCCCGTAAGGATGCCTTGTTGACGGCGTTTCATCACCGCATCATCCTCCGGAGATTGCGCAAACGCGAGCGATACACAGGCGAGCAACACATAGCAGACGACTCCAAGAATTCCGGTGAGACTTCGGCGAACGGGGATCGGGCGAACGGCGAGCAAATAAAAAATCCCCAGGGCCAACGTGGAACCCTGAGGATTACCCGCACCATCATCCTCGCCTATTCCCCAGCCCACGAGGGAATAAAGGGTCTTCCTCGGGCAGGTCTTCTGGCTTATGGTTCATCCTACTCCCCGCGCCTTCCCATCTTCGAAGCGATCAGCTCTCAGCGATCAGGCATCAGCTGTTGGCTGAATGCTGGCTGCCGATAACCGACGGCTTTCCCAGACAGTGGCGCCTGCGGGTTTCGTCCCCATTTACAGCGGCGGGACCGCGAGGGCTTTACACCCTCTTCCCTTGACCCGAGGTGTCTTGAAACGCGGCAAACTCTAGGAGAAGATGGCCGATCTTGTCAAGAGGAGGCGCGAGCGGAAGCCATCGAGGAGATATTCCCACGGATGCCGCCGTCGTCTGACGCGCAGGAAAAAGCGCTACGAGCGGTACCGAAGTTTGAGGATGAGAATGGCGAGAGTTAAGACAAGCGTGACGAGGTTCGCGAGGATGATGGGAAGGGCGCCGAGAAGCAAGCCGTACACCAACCAGAGAAAGACCCCGGTCACAAAAGTGAGCAACATGCCCAAGGACACGTCCTGCGCGGAGCGGGTACGCCAAGTCTGCTGGAGTTGGGGGATAAAGGCAATCGTGGTGAGGGTACCGGCGAGCAACCCCACGAGCGTGACCACATCCATGGATGGAACCTCCGTGACGGTGAAGGGCCTTGCACAGGAAGGAGGGCATCCACAGTGGAGAATTCACCCCGGCAGCTTGTCTTAGCCCGTGGGGCTATGGTAGCATTTCGCTCCGTTCAGCACTAGTCGTTGAAAGACGCCGCAACAAAGGAGTAGGTCCGTGGCATTTGCTTGTGATCTTTGTGGGAAGAAACACCAAACCGGTAACAACGTCAGCCACGCGAACAATAGGACGAAGCGCGTCTTCAATCCCAACTTGCAACGCGTGAAAGCACTCGTCAACGGCTCAGCCTTACGCATTCGCGTGTGCACCCGCTGCCTGCGTTCCGGCCTGGTCAAAAAAGCCGTCTGATCACCTGCTGCCTGTCCTCGCTCGTTCTCTCCAGGGCTAGATCTTACGCTCGTGGTCTGTCTGCTCGACTCTCCCACACATAGAACCCTATCCGCCACACGTACTCGATACCGCCACGCCGCTTCCCGGAAATCAACTCACAGAAGACGACTGTGTCGGATCAGTGTACAATCCGATCGCACTCACGACAGCACTGGGAAGATTCCCCTCGAACCGGGAGGCATCATGACTCATCTCCGTCACATACTCGGTCTCATGGCCATCGCCATCAACGTCGTCGCCTGCAGTCATCTTCAAACAAAGGAAGGGGCGTACCTCGACTCCGCGAAAGGTCGCGCCACGCAAACAGAGGTGAAGCAGGCTCTCGGCGCGCCCAAAGCGGTTCGAAAGGGCGAGGAAGGCGAGGGCGTCTGGGTCTATGAATTTCGTGAGCAACAGTCCGGCAACCGCTATACCCCGCCCGGCACCTGGTGTGAGGAATACCTGCTCACCTTCGATGACAAGGCCGTGCTGCAAAAGTGGAAACAGGTCTCCCACTTCCACGGAGGCGAGCTGATGCCGACGGAATGTATTCCGGGGATAGAACCCTAGAAGTAGTGGGCAACATCCCGTCTCGCCTTTCTGCCCAGGAGCCGATGATACGGAACTACCGCCTGCATGGTCCTGCCCGCAGTTTGTACAAGAATGTGCCAACCCGGAGACACGTCAAGATAAAAACATCACCTTTTATGGACATCTTGGAGCTCAAGACGACCTCCGCGCATGGTACGACGCTTGCTGAGTATCAACCATAGATACTCGGAGGTATTATCGTGAAAACACACATTGCCGCTATTCTCGCACTAAGTTTTCTATCTGGCATCTGGATCTCTTTCGACTCTGTCTCACCCGCAGAAGCCCAGAACTGGCTTTACCGCAGAAAACGCCAAGTGCAAACACAACCGCCCCCCACCCCTCCAGCGAGCCAGACTGCGACCTCCCGTGACTACTCGGTGCTCAAGATCGCCCCTCCGCCAGCAGCGGGTCTTTATATCGGGCAGTATGAATGGGTGCAGAACGACATCGCTTCGTTTGAATCGGCCAGCGGCCGGAAAACTGCGCTCTGGTCGAGGCACCGCGGCACCTGGGCGAACGGGTACGATGCGGCCGGGCAGCCGCATTTCGATGTCGCAGCCGCGAATCTTGCCTGGCAGGAAGGAAAGGTAATTGTCGTTCAGGCATACAACATCCATCCGGCACCGGGTGAATCCGAGGCGCCGGATGGGTTCACTGTCGACAAGCTTCTCAGCGGCGTCTACGATGCAGAGCTTCGAAGATTTGCCGGCGAGCTTCGTCAGTACGGCAAACCGACATTTTTTATCTCTGGGCGCGAACCCAATGGAATCGGAGCAGATTATTTCGGGGGCTTCGGTCCGGCAGGAGACAAGTCGCTGCAATGGGCAATCGAAAACAAGCGCGGTTTTGCGGAGTTCAACCCATCCTCCCTGCCGTATAGTTCACTCTATACCGATATCGGTACGCCGCAAATCTGCGACGGGGTTGAACGTCTCAAGGCGGCACAACGCTACTACTACGATTTTTTTGTTCGCCGCGAAGGTCTCAGGTTTCTCACATTTGACTCTATGGGATGGTCTGTGAACCAACTAAACCAGATCGACTATGACGTCGCGGATCTGCCGGCCACGGTCGACAAGGCGTACGCAAAGCAACTGCTTCAGAGCTGCCACTCCTTCGCCAACTTTTACCCCGGAGACCAATACGTCGACTGGGTGAGTCTCGATTTTTATATGATCGATTATTACGCAAAGGACTGGCCCGGGCTCACCCAGGACTACGTGGTCCCCGTTGAGAATCACTTTGCCGCACTGGACGCTGTCCTGCAAGAGGTGAAGACGGTCGCGCCATCCAAACCAGTGTTCTTTATGGAGTTAGGATTTCCCGACGGCACTCAGCAGAATTCGAGTTGGGCGGCCCAGAAAATCGCGGCGGCCCTTCCACGTATCGTTTCCGGCTATCCGCAAATTCATGGTTTTGCGTTGTGGTCGGCGCATCCCTCATGGATGGTCCCCGGGGTCTTCCCCTACGACTGCTTAATTCGCCCTGGAACGCAGCAGGCAACGGCGCTGAAAAATGCCGTCACGAATAATCCTTCGTCGTTCCTCTCCTGCGTCTACCTCTCGGATGGAAAATTACATCCGAATTGTGTGAACTAGCGAAGCCGGGACAGCAGGTTCTCGCTACGTGGACATGAGAGGAGGCATGCAGAGTCAGAAGACAACTTCACGGATACTCCGCCTATTGGCTTGAAACCAAGAGACGGTTTGCCGGATCCCGTCGACAAACGCCACCGACGCCTCGAAGCCGAACAGGCGTTTGGCTCTACTCACCTCAAGGCACCGTCGCGGCTGTCCATTTGGCTTTGAGGCATCCCATACAATTCGGCCGGAAAACCCCACTGCCTCGGCGATCAGCTCAGCAAGCGTCTGAATCGTGATCTCATGCCCCGTGCCGACATTGACCGGCTCACTGCCGTTGTAGTGTTCGGCGGCAAGCACAATCGCGCGCGCCGCGTCATCCACATGCAGAAACTCGCGTGAGGGTGACCCATCTCCCCATAGGACGACCCGATCATCCCCCCGCTCCTTCGCTTCCACGCATTTTCTGATTAAGGCGGGAATGACATGCGACGTCTCCATGTCAAAATTGTCCCCGGGACCATAGAGGTTCACCGGAAACAGGACGACGGCGTTGAAGCCATACTGTTGCCGGTACGCCTGGGCCTGGACCAGCATCATTTTCTTGGCTAGGCCATATGGTGCGTTGGTTTCCTCCGGATAACCGGCCCACAGATCCTCTTCGCGAAACGGCACGGGCGTATGTTTCGGATAGGAGCAAATCGTACCGACGGCCACGAGTTTCTCCAGACCTCGCTGACGGCCAACCTCGATCAACTGCGTGCCCATCATGAGATTGTCGTAAAAGAACCGGCCGGCATGGGTTTGATTCGCTCCGATCCCACCCACCCTAGCCGCGAGGTGCAGAACCAAATCCGGTGTCGTGTCTGCATACATTCGCCGGACAGCCCCGATATCAACAAGGTCATAGTCTCGACTTCTCGGGACGAGAATGATGGTACGACACCCCTGCCGCCGAAGCTGAGCCACAACCACCGAGCCCAGGAAACCTGATCCACCAGTCACGACGACTCGTTTGTCGCGCCAATAAGACATCCTTATCGGGCTCCCCTCGTACCATTGAGAATTGCCCGCTCGACGTGAAGATCGGCCTCGACCATCATTCTGATCAATTCACCGAAAGACACTTTGGGTTCCCAGCCCAACACCCGCTTGGCCTTCGACGCATCCCCGATCAGCAGGTCCACTTCGGTGGGTCGATAGTAGCGTGGATCGATTTTCACATACCGCTTCCAGTCTAAATCGAGATAACTGAAGGTCTGCTCCAGAAATTCGCGTACCGTATGCGTTTCACCCGTGGCAATCACGTAGTCGTCCGGTTGCTCGGCTTGCAGCATCATCCACATCGCCGTGACGTAATCGCCGGCGAATCCCCAGTCCCGCTTGGCATCGAGATTTCCAAGGAATAACTCGTGCTGAACGCCCAATTTGATACGAGCGGCAGCGCGAGTGATTTTCCGGGTGACAAAAGTCTCTCCCCGTCGAGGCGACTCATGATTAAACAAAATGCCGCTACAGGCAAAAAGATTGTAGGCCTCGCGATAGTTGACTGTAATCCAATGGGCATAGACCTTGGCTGCCCCATACGGACTACGTGGATAAAAGGGTGTGCTCTCCCGTTGGGGAATTTCCTGCACCATGCCGAACATTTCACTCGACGAGGCCTGATAAAACTTCGGGTGAATGCCTGATTCACGAATCGCTTCCAATAGGCGAACCGTCCCCAATGCTGTGACCTCCGCGGTATATTCGGGGACATCGAAGCTCACGCGCACATGGCTCTGCGCACCCAAGTTGTAAATCTCATCCGGTTGAATCGTGCGTAGAATTTTATTCAGTGAACTCGCATCGTTCAGATCTCCGTAGACCAGACGTAACCTCGGTTCAGCGACGTGCGGATCCTGATAGATCGCGTCGATCCGGGCGGTATTGAAGGAACTGGAGCGCCGGATGATGCCATGCACTTCATATCCCTTCGACAACAACAGCTCTGCGAGATACGATCCATCCTGTCCGCTGATGCCGGTAATCAATGCCTTTTTCACGGTGTTGCCTCACTCCGCTGTTACAACCTGAATACTCCGACTGACTGCGCTGACGGCACGGACACAGACAGCACGACGATCAGCGCTGCCTGCAACCCCAGTCGTCTCCCTATCCTCGTCCCACGCCTTGTAGGATCTGTCGCTCACACCACGCGTAGGTCTGCTCAAGTCCCTCTTGAATACTCGTCTTGGGCGACCAATCAAGGAGGGTGCGCGCCCTCGTCCAATCTGCCGCCCGATCGACATCGCCTTCCGGCTTGCTTGTGTCGAACCGAATATCGATCTGCTTACCGGAAATCGCACAGACCCGCTCCGCAATTTCCTTGATGGACGTGCTGTAATCGGGTCCGATTTGGATGACGCCTCGATTCATGCCCTTTGTGGCAACGGACACCAGCGCATCCACAATATCGCTCACGAAGACGAATGCCCGACGCTGTTTTCCCGAACCCCACACCACGAATTCTTCATCCGGATATCGAATGGCTTTGCGAATGAGAGAAGGAATGACCTGCGACTTTTCAGGCGACATCTCGCAGTGCGGGCCATATACGTTGTGGAAACGGAGAATACCGATGTCGAGCAACTTCTCCTTTCTGGCCAAATCGCAGCCCATTTCACCCATCAGTTTGCTCCACCCATAGGAGGATTCCGGTGAGGCGGGATAGACATCGTCTTCTTTGAAGGGCGGCGGATTCAATTTGCTCTGACGTTCAGCGGGATAACTGCAGGCAGTCCCGACATACACGTAGGACGAGGCATGATTCGCAATGGCCGCCCGTAACATATTGGAGTCAATGATCAGATTGGCGTTAAACAACGAAAATTGGTTGCCGAACACATAGTTGATGCCGGCGACCACATCGGCCAGGTGATAGACCACATCCTGCCCTTCCGTCGCTCGTTCGCAGTTCCGATAATCCGCAAGATCCAGTTCAAGAAACCGGTGCTCCAGATCAATCACCGGCACACCGTCCTCGGCGAGCAGGTTCGATTTCTTGCCCCGCCAGAGATTGTCCGCGACCGTCACCTGGGCGCCCTCGGCAGCAAGACGGGCCACGAGATGAGACCCGATTTGTCCAGCCCCTCCGGTGATAAGTACGCGTTTGTTTTTCCAATACATGGTGCTCCCCTTTCCCGCGACAATAAGTTCTCCGTCTCACATGAGGCCCGAATGTGTCCCCTTCAGATGATCCGCGACGCGCAGGGCCATGGCGACGATCGTCAAGGTCGGATTCGCGTGACTGGACGTGGGAAACACCGAACTACTGGCAACGAATAGATTGGCGATGCCATGCACTCGACCTTGTTCGTCGACCACCCCCAGTGAAGGATCGGCCGACATCCGTGTGGTTCCGATGTGATGTCCGAGTACGGCCTTCACGTCCCCCATCAATTGCGACACATCGTCTCCAAGATATGTCAGGTAGCCGCAATCTTGCCTGCGAAGTTCTTCGTCGAGAAGCTTGTGCGCACGCTGCACGCTCGCTCGATCCTGCTCGGTCACCTGAAAGTTGAGCCGCAACCGCGGCATGCCCAATTCATCCTGCACGTCGTCCAGCGTCACACGATTGTCACGATGAGGAATTTGCTCGCTCTGAAAATACAGGTAATACGTATTCGACCGTGACCGCATGAGCAGAGAGGGAATACGCCGCCTCTGAAGGAGTCGTTTCCGCCCGAATTTGGGTAACACCGACAGAGCCTGAGGTGACCCCATCAGGATGTTCTTCAGATGCCGCCAGTACAGCGCATACTTACCTGTCCCCAGCTCCTCCTGCTGTCTTCCACCCAACAGCCGTTTCAGCAAAAAGGTGGCCGACAGCACCGCATTACCGTGGTCAGGGTCACCGAGCAGCGGCCGATCCAATAACATGTAGAGATTCAACAGCTCATGACGCCGCTGAGCGGCCTCGGAAAAGCCGATCCGTCGACGGCAGAAGACACCCTGTGGATCCGCTTCATATCCGAACATCACCTCTTGCCCAGCCGTAAGCGTGATGCTCGCAATCACCCCGTGAATGTGCGACATATACCCGCGCCCCAGCCAATCCGAATGGTTCCCGATGCCATCCCGATATACGCGTCGAGAAGCCAGCAACAGGCGCGTGGTTTCCAACCCGCCCCCTGCGAGTACGATGATTCGTGCGCGGACCTGAAAACGCCGGCCTGCGAACGTTGCCACTTGGACGGACTCGATGCGGGTGCCGTCCGACGAAGCCTGCAATTCGACCACCGGTGCGTGAAGCATGACGCGCACCTGTTCCGCTCCAGCGAGATCCGCTCGATACGCTTTGCCGAATTGCGTCGGCGGGCTCCACCGCTCAATGCCTGAGGTGCAGACCACCCCGTCTTCAAAGCTCGGCAACATCGAAGGATGTGCACCGGGAAGCGCCGTGGCTACTTGATAATCGTACTCCCCGCACTCACAGTAGACATGCGCGCGACGATAGTAGTCGTGCATGTCTTTCTGCGGAAACGGCCAGCCGCTGTGCGGCACCCATTCACGTCGATCAAAGTCGAGAGAATCAAAAGGAATACACCGCCCACCCCACAGCGAGGTGGTGCCTCCCAGTTGGCGATACCGAGCCTGATCCAGAGGAACGTGGCGGATCGAATCGTTGAGAGCTCCTTGATACAGCGACTGGCTCTCGCCGGCCCGCGTCTTCCCACCGGCTTCGAGCAGGATGATCCGCTGTCCGGTTGCCCGGAGTTCCATAGCTAGAGTGATACCGGCGGCCCCAGCACCCACGATGCAGATGTCGGCCGACAACGTGTGCCCCTCGGAGACTGTGTTCGCGTCAAGCAACATGCACACACCTTAGCGCTTCATCGATCCCAGCGAGATTTTCGTGCAAATGTGTCCTACAGCCCATACCCGCCAACATCACACCGATCTCCGGACGTTCAACGATCGGTCGGAATGCATCGGGGACGGACCGGCCGGCCAAGGCATCATGAGAGAAAATTTCACGCGCGATGACTCCAACGCCCAGCGCACCTGCGCGTTCCAAGATCGGCAGCGCCGCGTCAACGCGCGTGCAGTCGAGTGGAACCTGCACGCAGGCGACACCGGATTGTCCGATCCATGAGTCGGCATCCTCCAATGAACGGCAGGAGACTCCAACGTGACGCAGCGTACCCTCTGCCTTCAAACGCAAGAGCAATTCGAACACCCCATCGCGCTGCGGAAGGTCAGTCGGAGGATTGTGCAAGAGGAAGAGATCGAGACGATCCACGCCCAGGCGCTGCACACTCCCCTCTATCCGGCGACGCAGATAGTCGGGATTGAAGCACTGACGCTCCTGCCGGCGTCGCGTGCCTGTCGTCACCTCACGTGCGGTCGACCACCGTCGCAGCAGCAGATTCAGCACCGGCTTGGCCATGCGGACAAGGCTCTCCACCGAGCCGACCGTTAAACCTGCCTTAGTGCAGAGAATCATTCCGTCGCCATGGTCCCGGTGGACACGCCCAAGCAGTCGCTCGCTATCGCCTTGTCCATACACGTCTGCCGTATCAAAAAATGTAATACCCGAATCCCTTGCCGCACGAAGCGTCGCTTCGACTTCGCCACGTGAATGGCGGGTCGCCAGGGAGGCGATCATGGAGCACCCGAAGCCCAGTAGGGAGGGGGTCAGATCTGTATTACCGAGCCTGCGATACTGCACAATCAGCTCCCGTCCTGAGGACATCCGCATAACAACTCTCAGTCAGACCGGCGATGGTCTCCCAGGAAATCTCGCTTGCCGCGGCACGGACGTTCACACACATCCGTGCATACAGCCCCTCATCCCGAAGCAGTCGCACCATCGCCTTTGCCAGCATCTCGGCATCTTTGGGAGGCACGAGCAGTCCCGTAGACTCATCGGTCACGACTTCATCAAAACCTCCCACCCGCGTGGCAATCACCGGTTTTCCGAAACCGAACGCCGAGGCCAGAACCCCGCTGTTCCATCCATTCTCATAGGGAAGGACAAGGAACTTGGCGGCGGTGAAGTACCCTGCCATTTGGCTAAAACTGACATACTCCGGCACCAGCCGTACTCGCTCCTGCATCCCCAATTCCTCCAGTTGATGCTGCAAGGGCGCGATATCCATCAGCGGCTTTCCGACGATCACAATCATTGCATTCGGGACCTCTCGAAGCACATTCGGTGCGGCAGCGAGCAGGGTATGGATGCCTTTTCTCGGCTCGATCAAACCGAAGCAGAGCACGACTTGGGCGCCGCCTGGAAGGTTCGGTGACTCCCGCGCGACATGCGTTCGCACAAACGCCGTCAAGTCGGCGATGGGAAGCACGGTGATCCGTTCACGGGACACACCGAAGTGCTCGACCACCAGCGGCTCATTCTGTTTGGCGTTCAGGAACACGTGCCGCATTCTTCCATAGAGAAAGCGAAACGCCTTGATGTGATAGGGCCGAAGCGAATTGGGCAGCACATCCTGCGGGGTATAGACGAACGAGGCGCTTCCCAAGAGCCGCAACATCGCCCACAAAAGGATATAGAGAGCCGGATGTTGAGCCCCCTGCAGGTGAATAATCTGGGGGCGGAACGTCAGACAATGCCAAAGCAATTTCGCAAGCCTGCCGGGTCTGGGCCGGTATCGATCAAACACCTCGAGCGCCTGGTAGCTTCGTGGATAATCCGACAGTTCGAAGCCTAGTCCGGTCGCAAGGGTCACTTGATGCCCACGGTCTGCCAGAGCATTGGCCAAATTATGGGTATATTGCACGGTGCCGGCCCTGGGAGCCGGTGCGATGAACAGGATGCGCAATCCATCGGTCGCTGTGCCCATTTGTTACTGTCGCTTTCTGTTGTACATGGTGACTCGCACCGATCGTTCCACGACGCCCGGTCAGAACGTCGCGATCAAGCGTAGGTTCACTGTGTTAGCAAGACGGTTTGCAGAGGTCCCCAAAATGTCTTCTCGCTGGTCGAACATGTCATACCCCAATCGTGTCACTAGCCAGGACGCCGGGCTGTACGAAATGCCGACATTCCACTTCAGTGTATGCACGGTCAGATCGTCCGATCTGGTGCTTGTCAAAATCCACGTCAAGCCGGCATCGAACAGAAAGTCATTCGCAAGGCGAATCTTGGTCGAAGCACGGATAAAATCTCCGACGAGCGGTTGACTCAATCCTCCGGACGGAGGAAATACGTCCCGCATATAACTGATTTCGTACAAGGCATCGCCGATCGATTTTTTGATGGAGGCCTGTGCAAGCACCTCGACTGTGGAGGGTTTGGGTTCCACGCGAACCGCACCGATCGTTCCACTCACGACCAACGTTTCCGATAGATCGAGTTCCTGCGCGACCAGCGCGGAATGTGACTGAAAATCGTGCCCCTGCTGGAAATCGAAGAAGCGAAACCGGTACTTCACCGTGGTACGACTCCACTGCGTTTCCCGTACTCTTGCCCCGACCTCCCCTTCGTGAGTCATACTGTTAATGGCACCCGGAGCATCGGTGGACCACAGAAAATTGGCATAGTTGGTCAACAGATCAACCGACGGGGTCAGTCGATGACGCACCATCAATGCAGCGAGGTTGATTGACGTTCGCCCGAATGCACCCATCACGCCCGGTGTCATTTGCTCAGTCGGATCCTGAAACGATTCGAACCGCTCAAACATCGTCAACGTGGTCCGATCGGTTACATTCCACAGTCCTAACAGCTCTCCATTCTGCCGCGAAACGGCAGAATTTTGGTTCGTGTTCTTCGCATAGACGCGTGACTCGATGGAATACTCCGCCGTCAGCTGGCCATCCCGCCCTGATGTGGTGTACCCCAATCCCGGTGCAATTTTGGTAATGTAGTCCGTCCCGCGGTTCTGTGCGGTGAAGAACACGTTGTCCGTATACTGCTCCGTCACGGTCAGACGTGGGGTGAACCCCTCCCGGCGTGTCGGGACCCCCAGCAGTAACTTTTCCGAGACCGGCATGCGCTCATACCCCATCTGATTCTGCCAGGACGGCAGCTCGCCGAACTCTCGTTTCGGCCGAACAAACTCCTCGTTGTCCGGTTCCTGAGCCGATACGATCGGCTGAGCCAGCCATGGCCATGCGGCCATGGCTACCATCCCAGCCATCGAAAGCCGCAACCAGCGGCAGGTCGCCCCGGCAAGTCTTCTCCCGCGCTTCAGGTCGATGCCCTGCCTGTCCCCGAGCCCCACGGTTGCGATCCGGGACTGCATGCTCTGTGACACGTGACGTCGCTTTCGTTCCGGCATCATGAGTGTGATCATTGCCGCTACGGAACGATCACCGTGTCCCCAGGTCGAAGCATCACGTTCTGGTTGCTGTCTTCACCCTGAACGAATTTGCTGTAGTTGAACGGGATCCGTTGTTCTCCGCTGCGCCCGGGATTGACGATAAAAATCTTATTCCGGGAGGCAAACGTGGTGAGGCCGCGAGCCATCGCCAACGCTTGGATGACGGTCACCGGTCCCTTCAAATCGAATACCCCAGGCTGCATTACTTCACCCAGGACAAAGATGCGAAAACTATGCGTCGCCTCCAGGATCACCGTGACCTGCGGATCCTGGATATGCTGCTTAAGCTGCTTGTTAATGCGTTCCTCGATCTCGCCCAACGTAAGCCCCTTCGCCTCGATCTCGCCGATCAACGGATAGTTGATCTTTCCGTCAGGACGAACGGTGACGATAGTCGACAGTTCTTTGTGCTTCCAGATAAAGACATTCAGCACGTCGCCCGCACCTAAACGGAACGGGCCGGTCCAGTTCACATCCGCCGTCGGCGCCGCCACCGGTTCGGCCTCGGATGCCTGCGCACTTCCGGCCACACACCACGCCATCAAGAAAACTACCCAGATCATGTGAAGCATTCGTTGCATGACTTGCCCTCCGTAACATGAATCTTAATCGGTCTTGCTCACTAACATCGGCACGGTTCGTACCAGCCCGGTCGCCATAACGGCGGCCCGGCACACCAGCAGAAAAGGTGCAGCCAATCGCAACCCGGGGTCCTCTCGCGGAAGCTGCCACAGAAACGGAAGGGCCGTGGCGGCAAACAGCCCGCCGGCCAGTCCGGCGACATAGAGGGCAGACGGCGCAAGCGGTACCAACACCAGTGCGCCAGCACCCAACACCACGGACCCGATCTGCAATTTCAGCGTTTGCGGAGTGTAGGAATCACGAATCGCTTTGCCTGGAAACCGCTTATACACCATGACTCGCCAGTAGGCCCGACTGTGTTTCTTGCGAAGATATTGTTTCAAGGTCGAAGGATGCTGATGATAAATAACCGCCGCCGGATTGAACTTAATCTTGTACCCGGCCGTGGCAACCCGGTACGACAGATCGGTATCTTCGTTGTCTGCAACGGGGAAACTCGTATCGAACCCGCCGATCGAACGAAACACCTCCCGACGAAAGCCCGCGGAGTAGGAAAAGACCACATCGACATATTCCGCCGCAGCCAGCTGACGATACCGGGCCTCAAACTCCGCCTGCGCAAACCTGGCGACCAGGCTCCGTTGCTTCGTCTTGTAGGCACCCTTCACGGCGGCAATTGCCGGTGATTCGAACGGCGCTACCATTTCTTTGATCCAATCGACATGCGGCACACAATCGGCATCGGTAAACAGGAGAAATTCTCCATGCGCCGCCTCTGCTCCGAGGTTGCGCGCCGCTGCCGGGCCTCGATGAGCCTGGCGCAGCACGCGCACCTTCGGCTCAGAACTGCCCCACCCTTTGACATAGCGTTCGATATACTCAGGTGTCCCATCCGTCGATTCGTCATCCACAAGAATGAGTTCGACTTCGCCGGCCGGGAATGACTGCCGCGCAAAGGCGTCCAACCCGTCATGAATTGTCTTCGTGGCGTTATAGGCCGGAATAACGACCGTGACTCGTATGCCCATGGTGTTCTCGCCTCCAACGCTGCGCATTTAGGCTGCCCCACGATCATTCGTCCACCATACTGGCTGACGACTGCGTACCGGTCGCAACGATGCCGCGATCCCATTGCTTGTGTCATTTTGTGCCATGGACCCGAGGGCCATGGCCATCGGCAAGGTCAACCAAATTTCGCGAACCATCGGTGTGATCATGAGAAAGATCATTTGCCCAGCGAGCAAACTGCCGACTAGCACGGCATACGGCCTGACCTCGGGATTGTTGAGTCCCTGCTTAATGCTCACGAACGCCCACACCCATAAGCCTATGAATGAAAATAGGGAAAACACCCCGAGCTCGCTGGCGACCTCCAGGAACATATTGTGAATGACGGCAGGGTGATAGTAGTGATCGGCCCAGGCAGGCAGATGTTTGACGTAGTGATTGATGGCCTGTCCGAAGCCCACCCCAAACCACGGGTTTGCCAAAAACAGATTCCAACCGCCGACGATTGATTCACGCCGGAATGCGAAGCTCCCGCTTCCCTCGTTCAGATCGGCTTTTCCGAATAGGCTCTGATTCTCGACGGTCTGGACTCCGACCTGAAACCATTCCGAGACGACCTGGTAACTAAGTCCACCCGCCAGCATCAGCACGAGAAGAAGCACCGTCATCTTTCGGATGAGTTTCGATTGAAACCACAGGGCGACTAAGATCAGCAGGGCAAACCCTATGACCGAGCTTCTCGCAAAGGTGTAAAACCAGGCATACCCCATCAGGCAGAGCGCTACTCCCAGCGCGACCTTGATCCAGAGATGCTTCTCGGTAAATAGGAGGAATGTCGCGCACGGCATCGCCATCAGAAAAAAACTTGCGAGAAAGATCGGATGAGCAGTGGTCCCCTCCGCGCGGACTTTGCCCTCGGAAATGGACATAAACGCCCCATCGACACCTCCCTCGCCCGGGAGCCCGATGTTACGTCGCCAATCGCCAGGCATGACGAAGCCGTAGTGGACCTGGGCCGCAGTAATGAGTGCCTCCCCCACGCCAGTGATAGTGATGACCCAAAGAAGCCGTCGTATATCCTCAGGGGATCGATTAAAAGTGAGCGTGAGATAGAAGAGCGCCCCATAAACAGGAATTTTTGCTGCCTCACCGGGTAAACCACGTAGTCCTTCAGCAAGCATCAAGGAGACTACCGACATCAGGAAGAACACTCCGGCCAGATACCCCGCAGGCCAGCGCAGTAGCGCCGGCCAAGGCCCTCGGCGAATCAACGCATTCACCGTGACCAATCCTATGGCCAGGGGAGTGATCAGTTTCGTAACCGTTACTCCTCCGAGCAAATCGACTTGCACAGGAATGGTGCTCACAAGGATGTAGTACGGAAAGACTGCCGACGCGGTCATGCCGAGAAAGGCACTACCGGCAATCACGAGGGCCAAGGCTTTTGCCGAGAGCGCCAGCACGGAGGCACCGAGGCTTCCGCCTATCAATGTCGGAATGATGTAGGAAGCCCCTGCTCGTTTCATGACTTTCTTGCATCCGTAGCGACCGACGGCACGGCCATCGAGGCAGATCGACTAAACCCCAAGGCAAACCAAAGAGTCCCAATGATCATCACCGACTGCACAAGGCGTGAAATCAGCGTCGTCCAAGCAGCTCCGAGGGAGCCGGATTGTGGGATCAACCACAAGGCGGCCACTACCCAAACCGCTAATGCCACAATTCCCGACAACGTGTGCAGGTGCGGTCGATTCATCGTATAAAGCACCAAATACAGAGGATGTGTGACCAACGTGGCCAACGTGCCGACAAACAAGATTCGAAACACCTCAACCGTCCCCTCGTAGGCAGGACCAAATATTCCGACGACCAACGTCCTGGAGAACAGCATTAAAGGAAGCAGCAGGGCGGCAATGAGCATGTACACCGGAAACGAGCGCTGCACGTATGATCGACACTGTTCAAGACCGTTCAGCTGGCTGACCTTTGGCAACAGCGTGGTCAACAGGCTGACCGTAAGAAAATCGACTCCCATCAGGAGTGAGGAACCCGCCCCATAGAGACCGGCTTCACGGGCGTCTCGAAAATACCCCAAGACTGGCACGCCAAGATTGACTTGCAGGATGAAACACAGACTGGCTATGGCGGGCCACTTACTGAAACGAAAGAGTTCCCGCAATAACGAACTACTGAGAGACAATTGGGCCAAATGGCTACGCAACATCCAGAGACCGAACAGAGCGCACATAAAATAGACCAACACATGGGCTCCGATGATTCCGCCTAAGGTGAGCGAGCCGCCGACAAACAATACTGGCAGGCTGATCACTCTCAACACGTTCACCAGCGCAACCATGACCCCGTACGTCCGAAACTCCTCTCGCGCCTGCCACACCGAGAGATTGAAACTCCACAGGGCCGCGCCGAATGACCCTATGAGGCCCAACGTCACGGGCAATACATGAGACTGGTTGCCAAACATCACTCGGGAATACCCCATGCCCAAGATCACTCCAATCACCACAATCGGAAGACCGAGCAGTATCCGTAGCGCGAGTGCGTTGGTCAGCACCTCTGCGGCCTTGGGCGGATCCGTCACTCGATACATCGAATAGAACTTGACGACTCCTGGACTCAGCCCGTCCCCGAGTACATCATTGCCAAAAATAAGAATCACGATGAACAAAGAAAACAACCCAAAATCCTCCGGGCCCATCACACGCGCGACGACCAGGCTCATTACGAACCCGAGACATGCCCCGGTCATTTTCCCGGCAAATACCAGAGCAGCTTGCTGCGACAACGCTTTCATTCCCACACGAAACACTGGCATCTCCTCTTACACCACCCCTCGGACCATCATGACCGCTCCCCAGCGTCGCACGTCCACATCAACAGGCTTTCCACATCAAGCCGATCCCTGCCTCTTTGCCCCGCTCAGGATCGCTCCTCCAAGCTACACCGGACCCCATGCTCCGACGCCGGGGACAAATCAGCCAGCCAATGACGAATGCAGTCTTCCAAGCCATGGGCAATGGCCCTCGGCTGATAGGACACGAATTCCTGAAGTAGCGTCGTATCGGCTTGCCAGTGTTTGGGATCACCGGGCAACTCCCTGTTCAACGTCTTCAGCGCCTGGGTGCTGCCCACACACCGCATGACCAACTCCGCCATCTTTCTCACCGTGGTCGATTCTCCGGATGCGACATTGACGGCCCAGAATCCCCTTGGCTGCCGTTCCGCGATTCCCAAGAAGTATCGGCAGATATCGTCGATGTGCAGGAAATCACGGCTCTCGGTCCCTGTGCCTTGAATGGTGAGATAAGGACTGTCGCCTATCGCTTGCCGAAACAGTTCCCATACCAGCAGACGTTGCTGATACGAACCGATGGTGGAAAACAATCTGGCCGAAACCACATTCAGCCCGAAGCAATGGGCGTACTCCTGCCCTAATTGTTCACAAATCACTTTGTGAAACCCATAGGGCGAGATCGGTCGAAGCGCGGCGCCTTCCGGAATGGGTAACCGCGTCGGATTGCCATAGACGGAGGCACTGGACGGAAATATGACCAACGGGTTGCCTTTCGAGCTGCGAACCGCATCTAACACCGATGCCCACGTCTCAACGGCCATCACAAAGTCCTTCCGCGGCTCTTGAAAGGATTGGCCCACTGACGCCGAACCGGCTGCATGCACTACCACATCTGGGTCGAAGCTGTTCAAGATATCCAGAAACTTCGTGTCACCGAGGGCGCTACGTACGAATGTTATTCCGGGCAGCATCTCGCCCGCCTCGGACCGTGCAACACCAAGAACGTGATGTCCGGCAGTAACAGCATGATGAGCAAGGCTTCTCCCCAGAAAACCCAGCGAACCCGTAATCAAAATTTTCATAGTCATCACACAGCCATCCTCAAAGCACATCCACACCTACTTCGCACTGATCGCAACCAACTGCTCACGCAATCGACCAGTGCCGGAAGAATCACTCGACTTCGCAACGTTGTATTCGATCAACTTCAGATACACTTCGTAGGTTTTTGCCGCCATCGCCTCGATACCCAGATCGCTAAGAATTTTTTGTCGTGCACGCATGCCCACTTCTTTCACAGCCTGAGAGTTTTCTCTCAACCGCAGCAACGTCGCAGTAAGCGCAGGCACATCACCCACGGGCACCAAGTACCCTGTGTGGCCGTCGGTGATCATCTCTGATGCACCGCCCACATCCGACGCAACCACCGGCTTCCCCATCGCCATGCCTTCGAGCATCGTAAAACTGAAACTTTCGGCAAAAGACGGCGCCACCAGCACATCCAAGGCAGCAAACACCGCCGGAATCTCCGACAGCGAGACATGGGCCATGACAACAGCGGGCGCCAAGTTCCGTGCGGCGATACAATCGAGCAGTGCCTGTCGATAGGATTCGAACCCGGGCAGTACCGTACCGACAATCACGAATCGACTACGCGGGTAGCGGTCAAGGATCGCGCGAGCCGCCTTCAAGAAATTGAGGTGACCTTTCACCGGATGGATACGACCAACCATCCCGTACACGTAATCGCCGCCTGCAGCAAACTCGGAAACGGACGAAGGCGCCAGGGTACGAGCGGGATTGAACCACGCGGTGTCGATGCCGTTGCGTATGGCAACCACGGGGGGATCCTGCTTCCTCATCCGCAGCTCTGTGCCGATCGCCACAGAGTCAGTGATGACGGCATCCAGTCGCCGGAGTATCATTCGATCGATCCATGGATATACCCTGGCACGCCACGAGCCTTTCTCGAAATTGACCCACCCGAGAAACGACGCCACGACAGGCCGGCGGGTCCATCTCGCACTCAGGATGCCGATCAGATCAGAGCGATGATCCAACGCATGGATCACATCTGCCTGATATGTCTTGATCAGCTCGCATACGGCAAGCACATCACGCAAATTGAACAGATTGCCGATCGGGATGGTGACGTACTCGAAGCCCGTCTGTTTCAATTCCTTCATCCAGGTGGTTTCACCCAGCGCCGGATTCACGATACACACCAGCAGACAGCGCACTTTTTTCGGGTCGAACCCTTTCAAAAGGGAAAGCAGATAGGTCTCCCCTCCGGTCATGCCGGTGATCCCTCGACAATTGCGAATAATCAGTACGCGAATCGGCTTCATCTGTGGCTCCTCACCGCATCACAACGTCTCGTTTCACCAGACTGCTTCACGACTGCCTCCGACGATACGACGCGGCCAGTTCTCCCACCGGCGACAGCTTCAGCCAGCGAACGCTCGACGAACCAAGCGACAATCCCCACCGACTGTTAAACGAACGCAGACCGGCGGTCATCAACACAGTCATGACCGGAACCGTGGGAATGCTGTAACGAAGAGTGGAAAAGGTCAGCGCGTGAATCATCGCGAGACAAATGATCGGGAGAAGGAGCACGACCAAGAGTTCTTCCCGGCGCTCGGCCTGCAAGATTCCACGTAGCGCAAGCCCCAAACACAAGGCCTGAAACACGGCGATGTAGGACTGCGCCCAGCGATTGTCAGGGAGGAAAATCCTGAACCAGAAGCGATACAGTTTTCTGACGGTCAGCACCACACTCTCGAAAGGATGATCGGCTATTTCCTGCAACGCAGCCTGAAAAAATGCACGATCTTGTCCGACCGTGATATCGACCGGATGCGTTGCAGAACGCGCCGACGGATGATTCGACACCCTAACCAGACTCGAAGCGGACCCCTCGATCTGTCCCAACACGCCCCCACGCAACGCAGCCAAATGCTCTCTCGTGACGGCATCGACTTCCCAATCTTCCCGCCCGTCGCTGACTGTTTGGTTGCCCAACCACAATGCATAGCCTCCGCCGGTGGCCACCGCCACCACCTGACCCGTCAACCGATAATTGCGGATGGCCCAAGGCGCAAGTACCAGGAGACAGGCAAGCGACAAGGCAATCGCCACAGACAGGGCACGTTGTGGTTCTTTTCGCAGTCGGTAGCACGCAGCCGCAACCAGGCAGGGCCACAACTCCAACGCCACGGGCTTCACCAATGCCGCCCCGGCAATCAACGCGCCGACCAGCATGAACGCTGTCGGACGCCGCGTATGCATGGCAGCCACCCATGCTGCAATCGCTGCCGTAAACATCAGCGTAAACAACGGCTCGGATAGAAATCGCAGGGTGTAATAGGCAGACAGCGGATGAAGCGCAAACAGCACCGCCGACACACAGCCGATGGTCTCGTCGAACTGTCGTGCGCCGATATACAGAATCAGTACGGCCGTCATCGAGTCCAACGCCGATTGGGCAAGCAGCACCGCCGTCTCGTTGTGTTCCCCGAATAGACGATAGAGCACCGCGAGAAATGCGGGATAGCCCGGAGCCCTCCAGAGAATCGCCTCCCCCTCGGGCTCGGCGACAAATCCGTGTCCGTGCGCCAGGTTTGCCGCAATCTCCGAATAGACATCCGCCCGCTTGATCACGTGTACCGACGCATCGATCAGTAGGGCGACACCGGCACGGAGCATGAAACACAAGGTAAAGACCGCGCAAATGCAGAGCCATCGTGAAGACCGGTTCAGCGCCATCGGGACACTACTCTCTACCTTTGAACGAGGCCTGTTTCAGGTACTGGGAATTCTCGCGAACCGCCCGCTTCCAAGCGTTTTCCTCATCGGGAAATACACCGAGTCGTGGGACTTCGTAGACATCCTGGGCAATTTGAAAGTGTGCGAGCGTGATGGCGTGCACACGATCGAATCGAGGGAGCACCTCACGAAAGACTTCTTCGATGATGCGCGCGCGGCTGGTGCTCCCATCCCCGAGGATCCCGAACTCTGGCAGGAACAGCGGCCGCTGCGTCACGGTCCTCCACGCCTCATATCCAGGAGCTAATGCCTCCGTAATCGGAGTGCGTAATTCCTGTTGCCGAAGCTTCGGCGGGATCCGTGGATCAATGAAATAGGCGCTTTGCCCCACCCAATCGATATACTCGTCGCCAGGATAAAAGAACTTCGGATGCAGCCAGGGATTGTAGTCTTCATGGTGCGGATTCATGTAGTGCGAACCGGCATACATGAACCACGTGACATTCCGTGCACCTTCTCTACGGAACAGTTCGATGACATGAACGAACGCGTCTCGAATACGCTCAGGCCCGTCCGGCCATGTCGGATCACCGTATAACCGACAGAGCTGCTCGGTATCCTCGAGGCGTTCTCCGCCCTGTTTGCCGAACACCATCATGCCTTGATAATTAAACTCACTGAACAAGGTGAGCATGATCGGATGGCGATAGTCTCGAATCTGGCGAGCCACGGTCACAATGTAGTCATCAAAGTCGCCCGCGAGGAGTCTCGTGACGGTGACCGTCGGCTTCCGAAACCCGTACCAAAACAGGGTGGAGTCCCAATCACAACACTGGATGGCCCAGGCCACGGCCAATACGCCGCCCTGCGTTCGCAGTTCTTCGGCTAGTTGAAGGGGGCTGATCGACGCCGACTCCATCGGGTCTGCAAAGGTACGCAAATGCGGGGAGGACGAGTTCCAGTCCTCGTCGGACACCCAATCGTGGAACGTAAACACGATGGCCGGAACATGCCCGGTCTTGGAGACGAAGTCGCGCCGATCGGCAAGAATCGGACCGATGCTGTATAGGCCGATATAGGCACCCCGACTGGGTGTCGCAAGGGACACGGAGGTTGGCGATGGGGACCGACTCCCTTTCGGAGGCGTCACCTCGCTGCGACAGCCGGCGGTCGCTTCCGCTGCCGGGGCAGCCGTGGCTTGGGACGTACCAAGCAAGAGGCCTACCGAAACCGCCAGAGTCAGCCAACAGGCCGCCTCGTGTCTTACCACGTAGTTACGCACCAGCCGTTCCCTTGCCAAGCTCAACAATTTGGAGATACCCATACCGGCGTATCCACGGAATTGATCCGGCGGCCTGATCACAACGGAGAAGCAACGAGGTCATCCACGGCCATCGTTTCTTGAAAACGTAGAAATCAAGCAGACGGAAGAACAACAAACTCGGAAAGTGAATGGTACAGGCACCGGGGAAGGCACTCTGCAAGGTCGCGATATCCCGGCGGGTGAGTGGATGCTCATGCTCGTCGCTATACTGCGGCACGCCGAAGTGGCCACAAACCTTGCTCCGAGCCGCCATGAGCAACGGATTCAACGCCGAATTCTCGATAAAAACGGCCTTCCCTCCCGGCTTCAACAGGCGCGCAATTTGTCGGCTGGCCTTGGGTAAATCCACGTGGTGGAGGACAAAAGTCCCGAACACGACGTCGAAGCTCGCGTCGGGAAAGTCCAACTCTTCAAACGGCTTACACAGGAACATCACCTTCACCCCGTTCGCTGTGGCCAAGCGACGAGCTGTATCGAGCTGCCCATCTGCCGTATCGAAGGCCGTCACCGTCGCACCACGTTTTGCCAGCATCACCGAGGTATGTCCGGGGCCACAACCGCAATCCAGCAACACCTTCCCCTTCACATCTCCGAGCAGGGCCAACGCATAGGCATAGAGGTCGTAGAGGCCCCAGAGCGTCAACCAATAGTCGTACGGGGCATACCATCCGTCTTCGCGAACGAACCCCTCAGCCGGAGCAGCCATCTCGTTGACTGCCATGACGCCCGCTACTCCCGTCATCGACTCACTCATACGCCCTCCCTCCCCCCGGCCGCCAACCATCGACCGTATATCCACTCTGGAATGATATAGCGCCGCTTGTTCAACACGAGCCCGAGCAAATGACCACCGGCTTCCTCGATCGCTGCAACCGTCCGCGCTGCAGCCACCGAGACCGTACGTTCCGCTTCGATCACCAGAATCGTCCCATCGATTCCTGCGATGGCCACACGCATCTCAGGGAAGGACGTCAAGGCAGGTCCGTCGATGACAATCAGATCGAAGCGATCGCGCATCGTCTTCGCGACTTCCGCCAGATGTTCCGCAAACTCCAGAGCTGTACCATCTTTGTGTCGAATCAGCAGGCGATGGAGATGCGGTCGATCCGTGGGCTCGGGTACCTCTCGCATCAGCCGGCCGGCCTCCACTCCTTGTTTCACGCTTACACTGTCTTCGCCTCCGGCGGCGTGCTCAGGACCGGCCTCTTCGAAGGTCAGGAGCAACGTGCGAAACTTTTGATCGGCAAGCACCCGTGCGAGGGCACCGGCCAGGTAGGAACGGCCCTCGCCTCGGAGCGCACTGGTCACCAGAAGCGTTCGTACCCCACGTTCATGGTACGAACGAACAACGTGCTGCGCGGTATGCCGCAGTTCGAGCTCGCAACTTTCGGCATCGGAAGTGTCGGGACGGACAAGCGGCAAGGCGGCGAGCACAGGCTTCCCCAACGTATCCTCGACCTCCTCGCGGGTGACGAACGTCCGCCGCAGATATTCCGAGGCATAAGCTGAGCCGAATCCCCCGACTAACCCTATCAACAGCCCAATGACAATATTGAGAAACTTACGTGGCCTGACCGGCTTTTGAGGAGGCGTGGCGTGCTCTATGGCGTTGACGTTCGAGATGCCTTTCCGGTCGAGGACTTCGTTGATCCGTGACTCTTCTTCCTTCTTCAGATAGATGTCGAAGGCCTCCTGCTTGACCTTGACCTCGCGCATCAATCCCTGCAATTCCATTTCTCGTTGGTCCAGGACATTCAGCGAGTCTCGATACGACTTAAATTGTTTGGTCAGTTCCGACAGTCGGGGACGTAAACTTTCCCTGCGCCCCTCCTCCATCACCAGCGTACGCTTCAACTCCTGATACGTCTGGTTGACACCGGAAGTTGCAGCTCCGGTGACTTTCGCACTCTCCGCTTGCAGACGCCCGCGTACTGCGGCGATCTCGCGAACCAGCTCTGCCGCAGCGGGGCTATCCGGCACATACTGTGAATATTCCAGCTCCATTTGCATCAACCGGTTCTTAAGTTGATCCAACATCGGATTCCGCTCTGAGACGTTCGTGAGCGGAATGGCTTCTTGCTGTCCAGCCAAGCGCTCCCTCAACTTACTGATGCGCACTTCGGTTTCTGCCACCTGCACCTGACTCTCCCGGAGTGCGGCTTCCGTATGCGTCACCTGCTGTAAGAGATGCCGTTTCTGATCTTCGATGGACACGATGTTCCACTTGTCTTTGAAGGCCTGCAGCCGGAGTTCGGCCTGCTGTAATTCCCCGCGCATCTGCTTCGTCTGCTCGTCAAAGAACTCACGTGCGCCTTTGCCTTTGCGGATCGACAGTTGATGATCCAGATAGATGCCGACCAATGCGTTGAGCGCATCGGCCGAAAAATCCGGATCGGGTGAATCCAGGCTGGCGACGAACACATGCGTTTGCCGAACGCCTTCCACATTCAAATGAGAGCGGATCTGTTGGACTGCTTGATAATGCAGATTTTCCGGTTTGGGCACATATCCGATCGTCGTCAACAACTGGGCAACCGGCGGCAGCCCGGCCAGTTGCTTAAAGGCTGATTTCGGCAAATCCGCAACCCAGTCCCATCGGCCGCGCATCGAGGCCAGCACCCGCTCATTCCCAAAGTACTCGACTAACTTATCCAGAAGGATCGGACTGGTGAAGATTTGCACCTCGGTCGCCACATCGTCTTTTTGCGTGATGTCCGAAGGAGTGAACACCTGGCCGGTCAAGGGGGTACTCATGCTGAACGGCGTTCGTGCATTCTGAATGAGCAAGCGAACTTCGGCGCTGTAGATATTCGTCATCAGGAACGAGCCGGGACCAGCCACCATGGTCGCCACGCCGATAATCGTCAGCAACATCCGTTTCTGGCGAAACACCGTAATCAGGTGCTCTCTCAGACCAAACGCGGATCGGCTCGGAGCAGCGGCTTTCGATTCTGGCAGCCCAGTGGGGTACGACACGTTCATCACACTCCTTTCAACAACACGCGAGCGGTCCGGATCAGGATGTATAGATCGAGCACCAGCGAACGCCGACGAACATACTCGAGGTCGTATCGGATCCACTCTGAGAACCGATTGCGATTACGTGCCTTCACCTGCCAAAGTCCGGTCAATCCCGGACGGACCGTGAGCCGTGCATCACGCCACGTCGGACAGAACTTCATCTCGTCGTAGGCCAACGGACGCGGCCCCACCAGGCTCATGTCTCCCCGCAGCACATTCAAGAGTTGCGGCAGTTCATCGAGACTCGTTTTTCGAAGGAACTTGCCGACCCGGGTGATGCGCGGATCTTCTTCCAGCTTGAACATCGGTCCGTCGACGCTATTTTTGGCTTTCAGGTCCTTTTGTCGCTGCTCGGCGTCCGGCACCATTGTTCTGAATTTGTGCATCCAAAATTCCCGGCCATCCTTTCCGCACCGTTTCTGGGAAAAGAATACCGGCCCGCGAGAGTCGCTCTTGATCGCAGCCGCAATCAGCAGCA
This sequence comes from Nitrospira defluvii, assembly GCF_905220995.1. Taxonomy (NCBI): domain Bacteria; kingdom Pseudomonadati; phylum Nitrospirota; class Nitrospiria; order Nitrospirales; family Nitrospiraceae; genus Nitrospira; species Nitrospira defluvii. Next base: position 62,030 of record NZ_CAJNBJ010000017.1, on the reverse strand, counting down.
GGAGAGGACCAACGAGGATCAAGCCTGCAAGAGCGCCCGTCCTGTCCGCGACGGTTTTCATCACCGCATAGATCGAGCCCCCCCCCTTCTCTCCAGATCGGGTGGTCGCCGATCGTGGCGTGCGTCGGGGCCGAGATACGATCTTGATCGAGGCACCTTGATCGATCGCGTTACGAGATCCTCGAATCCCCGGATCTGCGGTAGTCCAGTATGTGCTTCGAAGTCGCATGCCTTCAGGCACCGTTTCGTCTCCACCGACCACCGAATACTCCACCCTCGCATTTCCTCGCACCCTCGTGCCTGGTCGCAACACGCTTTCCCGTACCAAACTACCCTTTTCCAGATGTGAGGTCGGCCCAATTACTGCCGGCCCAATCAGGTGGACATAGTCTTCCACAACACAATTCGGCCCGATCACGAGCGGCCCCAGCAAGAAGGAATGGGGGGAAATGTCTGCGTTTTCGCCGATCACAATCTCGTCGAATCCACTATGGCGACCATCGCCGCGATCGACGCTTTGTAAATCTTTCAAGAGGATTTCTCGGTTCAACCAGAGAAAATCCTCCGGTCCGTGAATGGGGTGGACCCCTCCATCAACCTCATAGGCACGAATGATGCCGCCTCGACTTCTGACGAGCGGCACAAGCTGCTCGTTGACATCGAAGTACTCATCGCGAGGAATCTGTGAGAGCACATCACGGTCAAACAGATACAGTCCGCAAGGAGCCAGCTGGCTCCGGCGATTCCTTGACCAGTGCAGAATGTTCACCCTGGACACGAGGCCGGCAGGATCGAGCTCCACACTTTCCAGTGCTTCATCGGTTCCTGCTCGACGCTGAGCGACTAACGTGATGCTCGCGTGATACTGACGGTGAAAGCTGAATGCCGCCGTCAAATCAACATCGCGCACATAGACATTCGCATGGACCCCGAGGAAGGCCGGCGTATCCAGAAAATCTTTCACAACTTCGATACTGCCGGCGGTGCCACGGTACACGCTCTCCGTCCGCCACAGTATTTCCATGCTCTGAGCTTGACCGGCCTGACACACCAACTCACGTACGTAGGGATCCTGCTCACAGGAGACGACCGCCACTTCGCGGATACCGTGCGTTCTCAACATTGACAGCAGATGCTGGATCAGCAGTTCGTTTCCTACCGGAAACGTCAGCATCGTCCCGGCCCAGGGAGCACCATCCATGATCACGGCTTTCATGTCATGGACTCCATGCTCGGGAAAGAAGAGACGATACGGTGCGCCTGAGCGGCCGACCGAACAGAACGCGTGCGCCCTGAGCGCTGCTCTGTTTCAGACGCAACGCTCCACTCGTCCCTCTGTATGCGGCTGCCCCATATGCCCCACGTCGTCCAGCACATCAGCATTCATTCTCCCTGTCGTTGATCAAGGCGGACCGGAGAATGGTGTAGTCCAGCGAAAGCTCCGCGACACGATGTTTGAGGCGCCGATTCTCCAGTTGCAGGGAGCGCAAGTGGAGGATTGGATCCGCCTCCTGGACACCCACCCTGCTCCTCCAACGATAAAACGTGCTCGCAGAAATGTCGTATTTCTTGCACACGCGTTCAATCGCCCCCTTGGAGCGTCCTTCTTTCAGAATCTGTTGCTTCTCTTTGTCAGTGAATCGAGAGCGCATCCTTCAACAATGTCCGATCGAATCCAATTCCGCTGCCGCTTCTCTCCTCGGCGGCTTGAGACCGCCACCAAACCTACCCATGTGCGGCCATCGACAACTTCAGGCGTCCCCCCACACACTCAACGTGGGACCACCCAGGAACGGCCCCTCTCAAACCCCAAGAGGAGAATATTCCCCTCACCACATGCCCAGAATAGCGATCGACCCATGCTATTTCGGATTTCATGGGAGGTGATTTATACAGGGTCGGTCGGGCCTGCACATCGGATATTGGTGCCTCTTACCATCAGGAAAATCAGACCGTCTCTCGTACGTTTGTGCTGGTCGTTGATTGCACCACGATCGTCGGTATGAACCGATGAGAATGCGTCCATTTAATTTCCGTGCAATCCTGAGATAACCGGAACACACCTCACCATCCAACCTGGTAAGCACACCAGCAAGCGCCCACGTATCTGAGGGCTGTATTAATTTGTGCAACAGTTCTGCGGCAGGATGTTCGAGTTGGCCTTTTGACCCCACAATCAACGGGACAAGCCAATCCGTTCCGGAACAGAGATCGATAGATCTATGAGCCCCGTATCAGGCTTGCCATTCTGCGTCTTGGCTCGAATGTGATAGGCGGTTATCCGGAAAGAAAACAGGCATCGGCATGAAGCGAAACCCTTGAGAGAGCGTCGTCACAATTCGAAGCGAGGAAATGGCTCAGTCGTTTCAATGTACCCAGCAGTAGCACAACCATAGCAGGCAACCGAGGAGAGGCACACAGTGGGCCTCTCCTCAGCTCAGTGCGCCACCTGTTGCTGCCAAGCAAATCACGTCCATTCGCCTTGGATTCATTTATGCGTAACCTCCTCATCCCCATGGATAGATCAACAACGCCATAGAATTCGACATCGGGATGCCGGAAGGCCACAGTCATATGTGTGGGCGCCATCTCCTTCCAGAGGGCTGCAGGCGGGAGGAGATTACCAGCATTTCCGCATTGACGGTCCAGTGCGGAAGGTATCCCCTGGACCTTTCGAGACATTCTGTCGATGACACGAGGGGTTTCCCCCTCGTATTTCGACGTGCGCACATTATTGTGCAGCCGAAAGCACTTCTCACGTAATACCTGGAATCGGCGGAAAGTGACCACGGGTAAGGCTTTGGGTCGATTGCATGATGAATTTTACCGATTGCTTGAAGGTAGACCGGTATGAGAACATGCGCCGTCGCAGGTGTCTGGAATCACCTATTCAACCTAGCATCCACTGCGTAATATTTTTACTATTACGTAGTCTGGTTATCAGCCAACTCGACGGTCAGAGGGCGGGTGTCTTCAGGAGGGGCAATGAGGGAAACCGACGCAGCTACAATCCAAACGGTAGTGGCAATCATCAGCAGTAACTATCTCCTGCGGCTCGGTTTGCAGCGGATCGTCGAAGCAGAAACATGGATCAAGTTGATCGGGCAGACTACGCACGGAACGAACCTGGATGAGGTGTTGGCCAGCAACCACCCGACTATCGCGATTCTCGACACGGAAAATGATCATGTCATTCCTGAGCTGATCCTGAAAATCAAGCGTGCTGCTCCAGCCATCAAAGTTATTTTATTGAGCGGATTCGAGGACATGGAGCGCACTCGTCAAGCATTCGCTTCCGGAGTCGATGGTATTGTGCTCAAGGTACAACCTTCCGCCGTGCTCATCGCCACGATCGCCCACCTCGCCAGGGCGGACGAGGAAGTCCCTCTTACCTTTGAAAGACTCGGCAGCCCTCGGAAACTCAGCGCACAAGCAGAGCCGCCCTCCCTCCTGACACGCGCCCCTGCCCAACATAAACGCCTCGATGGACTCACGGAGCGGGAACAGGAAGTCGTCCGATTGGTCAGTGAGGGATTGTCCAACAAAGACATTGCCGACCGTCTGTGCATTTCCAGCATTACCGTCAGACATCATCTCACCAGCATTTTCGACAAGCTCGGTGTCTCGAATCGCCAGAAATTGCTCATCCGGGCCCACCAGAACGGACTCACCAGACCGCCCGCGCTGGCATAATTCCTGGGATCAGACAAACACGCCAGAAGACCTGGCCTACTTCGGCCTCGACGGCGGCGCATTCTTTTCGGTCGAACGTGGCCACGCATCGCACGTAGCCGCAGGATACCCTAGATACAGCTATGACCTCCTTCTGCTCAACAGAAGGCAGGTGAGACAGATGACCGCCCTGAAGGCGTGGTAAGCCCAAAAAAGTCATGCTCACCCGTGACAACCGTCACAGATTTCAGCAAGAGCACACCGATGGCTCGCTGAGCAAGACGCCTGAGTGACTCAGAAGCGTTCGAGTTGAAGGGGACTTTTTTGGAGCGGGCGATGGGATTTGAACCCACGACAACTTGCTTGGGAAGCAAGGACTCTACCACTGAGCTACGCCCGCCCCTTCTACACGAGAGATCGAATCCTACGCCGGCGTCCGCGCTAAGTCAAGGCAACGGCTCACACGCGGCTCAGTTCTTATATTCCACCACCGCAAACTTCCGGCGCCCCACACGCAGATGAAGCTTCGTGCCGACCGCCAACGGGATAACGGCGTTGGCATCGGTCATTTTCTGCCCCTCCACCTCCAGCCCGCCTTGAACGATCAGGCGTCGGGCTTCGCTCTTACTGGGAACCAGGCCGGTCTTGGCAATCAACTCGACGAGGCCGATCGAGGGCGCGCCCGCATCTTTTACATCGGATGGCGTCAAGACCACATGGGCGTCGGGCTGCTCAGGAAATTCTCGCGCCTGAAACTTCTGCTGAAACGCGCCCCTGGCTTCACGACCCGCTTCAGCCCCGTGATACCGCGCAACAATCTGTTCCGCCAGGCCTTGCTTCGCCTCCATGGGATGGGCTGACTTGACCCACGCTAAATCTTCCGTCGTCAGCAGTTCATAGTAACGATACATCAGCACATCGCTGATCGACATCAGCTTGCCGAACATGTCCGCCGGCTTGTCTTCCAACGCGATGTAGTTGCCGAAGCTCTTACTCATCTTGCGGACCCCGTCGGTCCCCTCCAGGAGCGGCATGGTGATCACCACCTGCGCCTCCTGCCCGTAGTCCCGCTGTAGATCTCGCCCCATCAATAGATTGAACTTCTGATCCGTCCCGCCCAATTCAATGTCGGCCTTCAGCGCCACGGAATCGTACCCCTGAATCAAGGGATACATGAACTCATGGATGCTGATGGGCGTCCCTTCCGTGTACCGCTTGTGAAAGTCCTCCCGCTCCAGCATTCGAGCCACCGTGTAACGGGCGCTCAACTCGATCATGCCGTCGGCCGTCATGGCGCTCATCCAGCGACTGTTAAATTCGACCTGCGTTTTCTGAGGATCCAGAATCTTGAAGATCTGGCGCTCGTAGGTCTTGGCATTCTCCAGCACTTTTTCCTTCGACAGTGCGACACGAGTCTCCGACCGCCCCGTCGGATCGCCGATCATGCCGGTGAAATCGCCAATGAGAAAGATCACCTGATGCCCGAGGTCTTGGAAATGTTTGAGCTTGTGAATCAGGACCGTATGGCCGAGGTGAAGATCCGGCGCTGTGGGGTCGAACCCTGCCTTGACCCGAAGCGGACGGTTTTCCTTGATGGATCGAGTCAGCTTTGATTCCAGCTCGTTCGGCTGAATAACCTCAACAATACCTCGAAGAATGAGATCCAGTTGTTGCGCAATGGGAGTCACAGGGTTCCTTTGTGTCGGGCCAAAGATCGCGTGTTGGTCACGAGGACATGGGGGCGAAGACGATCGAATTTCTTGCGGCCAATTCCCCTCACCTGCCGCAGGTCGTCGACGCTGTGAAACGGACCGCGCTCATCACGGTGGTCAATCACCCGTTGAGCCAGCTTGGGACCGATGCCCGGCAAGGCTTCGAGATCGGCAACCGTGGCCTGATTGAGATCGACCTGCCGCACCGTCCCTTGAGAGGCCTGGCGTGGATCGACGGGAGCCTTCTCCCTCACCACTGAACGCTCCACCGCCTCAGCCGGTTTGGCGGCTGGGCGAACCGGCACAATGCCCGGCTGGTCAGATTGGACGGCTGCTGGCCTCGGCACTACCTCCACAGTAGGCACATGCTTCGAGGAGGCGATCGTCGGGGGGGCCAGAGAAGGCAGGTGTGCCTGGGGCGGCATCACCTTCGTGACCGGTGTCACCGACGCAATCCAGATCAACGACCCAAGCGTGACGGCCAGCATGGCCAGCTTGATGAGGAGTGAGTGCATCATGACGAGGGCGGCTTCCGTGCAAGGTGGATGGCATGCCCATGCACATCTTCCATCGCCTCCATCAGCCCTTCGGCAAGCGTGGGGTGCGCATGAATCATCTCCGCCACACGAGACACGGTCGCGCCGGCATGCATCGCCAACGCCGCTTCATGGATGAGATCGGTGGCATGCGCCCCAAGAATGTGCACACCGAGAATCCGGTCGCTGGTTCCATCCGCCACGACCTTCACCAATCCTTGAATATCGCCCGTCGCTTGCGCCTTTCCCAATCCCCCGTAGCGGAAGCGCCCGACTTTGACGCCCTGCTGCGGATCCTGCCCATTGGCCACACAGCGATCCCGGGCCTGCTGTTCCGTCAGTCCCACCCGGCCAATTTCAGGTAACGTAAAGATGCCGGTCGGGATGACATCGTAGTCGATGCTGCGCCGCTGTCCCATGAAGTTCTCAACCGCCACCTTGCCCTGTTGTGAGGCGACATGCGCCAACATCGCCTTACCGACGACATCGCCGATGGCATACACACCCGGGATGTTCGTTTCCATTCGTTCATTAACGAGGATTTCGCCGCGCGCCCCGACCTGCACCCCGGCCTGTTCCAGCCCGATCCCGCGCGAATTGAACCCCCGCCCCACGGAGACCAGCACCTGTTCCACATTGAGCGAGAATCCGTCCCGAAGATGGGCCGTGACGGCATCCGGCTGCCGGACGATATTCTCCACCGTCACACCCGTCCGGATATCCACGCCACGCTTTTTAAGCTCACGCTCCATCATCTGGCTGATCTCGTCATCCTCCAACGGCAGCACCCGCGGCACAAGTTCCACCAGCGTGACCTGCGTCCCCAGTCCACTGTAGAGAGAGGCGAACTCACAGCCTTCGACCCCGCCCCCTACGATGAGCAAGCTCGCGGGAACACTCGCCAGATCCAGCGCCTGTTTGCTGGTGATCACCTGAGTTCCGTCGATGGGAAACAGGGGGAGGTTCGGCCAGGAGGAGCCGGTCGCGATGATCACTCCATCGGCCGCCACTTGGATGGTGGTCCCATCCGGTTTGGCCACACGAATGGTCCGTGCATCCACCAGCTCACCCCGGCCTTCCACGTGTTCGATATTCCAGGTCTTGAACAGGGTGGCGATGCCTTTGACGAGGGTCGAGACGACTTTGTTCTTGCGTGCGACCATCACCGCAGGATCGTAGGACACGGTGCCCTGGAGCAGGAGCCCGAAATCCTTGGCCTTCTTGGCTTTGTCGCCCAGTTCAACGACCGACAGCAGGGCCTTGCTTGGGATACAACCCCAGTTCAAACACACGCCGCCGAGGGCTTGGTTCTCAATCACGGTGACACGCGCGCCCAACTGGGCGGCACGAATCGCCGCCACATAGCCGCCTGGACCGGCTCCTAGAATTGCGAGGTGCTTCATATCAATCACGCGCTCGGAGGGGACGCCTTCGTGAACAACTCCGGGACCGTGACGCGGCAGTTACCGATCCACGAGGTCGCCGAAGCGGCCACGGCTTAGTGTTTCTGTGTGCTCAAAAAGGTTTCGTACTGCGCAGCCGTCATGAGCTTGTCGACCTCCGCCGGAGCCGTGAGGTCGATCACCACCATCCATCCCTTGCCGTAGGGATCGGAGTTCACGACTTCGGGATGATCTTTGAGATCGGCATTGATCTTGGTGATGGTCCCACTCACCGGCGTGTAGATGGTGGACGTCGTCTTGGTGGACTCGACTTCGCCGATCTGTTGGCCGGCCGTCACCTTGGCGCCCACCTTGGGAAGATCGATAAACACGATATCACCCAACGCATCCTGCGCGAAATGACTGATGCCGACCGTCGCCTGCTGGCCTTCAGCACGGACCCACTCGTGTTCCTGGTGATAACGAAGATTGGACGGTATCATGGGACTCCTCTTGGTGGCCGCCTTCTCAACGGCCTACGTGAATAATACGCGCTCCGGACACAGGAGGCGCGATCGTAAAAGCTGAGCAATTCTTTGTCAAGGAACGGCCGGCGCCGCCTCCGGCACAAACACCAAATGGCGAATGTCCGGCGTCCGCAATTCATCCGCCTGCTGAGCCAACCCCGTGAACATGCCGCCGCCGTGCTCAGCCGGCGTCCGTAGCAACACCCAGCCTTGCGGCAGCGTTTGCGGCTCCCCCTTCTCGGATTGAATCACATCACGGCTCCACCCCTTGAACGCCCCGCCGAAGGCCCGCACATCCGACGCCTCACGAGAGGGCCCACCCAACAAGAGATCAAACCCCCGGCGGCGCGCTTCGGCGGCGTCTTCGCCATAGTTCACCAAGGCCGACGTCGGATTCGACAAGGCCTCGGGGTGAATCTCCAATACCATGCGTAACCGCGGAACCGCCTTCTGCAAATACTTCTTCAGCCTGGCCAGCACATCGAGTTCCTGGCGGGCTTTCCACCCTACCCACCGCCAGAGCGTTTTATCCGAGGCCAACGCCCCCGCATCCTGGCGAACCGTCATCCGCTCGCGGAGGGCCTGCGCAACTTCGGACGACGGCTGACGCACCTGCGTTTCAAACTGACGCAACACCCCGTCACTCACTTCATAGGCGAAACTGTTTTCTGCCCGTGCGCGAAAGACCATGCCATCGACCCCACTCCTCAACAGATCGGCCAGCAGCTGCGCCAGCTCCTGTTGGACCGGCGGGGCAAGGAGATCAAACTGTGCCCAGGGATGAACTTTGCGCCTGGTCGGATCATACAGCAGCATCCGGGATTCTTGACGGTGATCGGACAGGGGGGCGTGAAACAGATCGAGCACCGCAAAGACGGACATGCCCACCTCATGCGCCTGCGGCACCAGCACGCTGAACCAATCGGTCATCACGGGACCCTGTGAGGTCGAAAACAATGCGCCTGTCGGCAGGGTCGGCAACGGAGTGCTCGTCGGAGCAACCGTAGGAGTCGGCGGCCTGGTAAACGAGGACTCTAAGCTGGCATCCACGAGAATCGCGCTGACGCCCTGGGCGCTCAGCTGCCGGACCCACGATTCCACCTGCGCCATAGGGGGCAAATTGCTGAACGACACATAGAGCGCGGTATGACCGGATCTGGCACCGGCCGGCACCGTCGATTGATTCCGCAACGCCTCGATCCGATGCAGCGCGCGCTCCGCATAGACGCTCTGTGACGACACCGGGGCCCCCTCCGGACCGGCCAATATCCGGTACTCTTTCAGCGCTCCGGTCACTTCGCCCATCTGCTCATACGACTGCCCCAATTCCCAATGGGCTTCGTTCGCGCGACGGGATTTCGGGTAGGTCGTCAGATAGCGTTCATAGAGATGGATGGCGGCGGAGTAGCGCCCATCGGAAAACGCGCTGTTGGCTTGATACCAGAGACGCGTCTCAGCCTCGACAGAGGGGGTCTCGGTCGATGTTGCGACCGGAATTGTCGGCGAGCCGGCGCAACCAGCCAAAAGAGTGACGAGGAGGGAGGCACCGAGGACAGACAACAGAGCCCGGCGGCCCATGACGGGCCGCCGAGCATCGAGCAGGTAGAAAAAGTCCGCGCTCAACGTGCGCCTACCCGACCAACTCCATTTCGGGAAAGAAATACCCGATTTCGAACTTGGCCGTCTCGGGCGCATCCGATCCGTGCACCGCGTTGAATTCAATGTTCGCCCCATGCGCCGCACGGATGGTTCCCTGCTCGGCCTTGGCCGGATCAGTTGCCCCCATCAGTTCGCGATTTTTCTTCACGGCGTTATCACCCTCCAGCACCAGCACGACACAGGGCCCGGACGACATGAAGGTACAGAGGCTGTCGAAGAACGGGCGCGCCTTATGCACCGCATAGAAGCCTTGGGCCGTGGTCTTGGACAGATGCATCAGACGCATGGCGACCGGCTTCAACCCCGCCTTCTCGTATCGATTGATAATGTCGCCGATGGCATTCTTCTTCACGGCGTCCGGCTTGATGATGGCAAGGGTACGTTCACTCATGGATCGACAGGCTCCTTCGCTAAAAAAGATCGTAACAATAGTGTTCACGACACACTGGCGGCATTATAAAGAAGCGCCGGAAGTGCTGGCAAGATAAAGGACTATGAGAGTCTTCTGCGGGTAAGAGGCTGACGCCCCGCTCTGACACAGGCCATTACTGGGCGAGGCCGGACTAGCCCGCCGGCCGCTCCGCCCCAAACACACCGGCGAGATCCCCAGGCTTGAAGATGCCCCGCTCGGTGATGATGCCGGTCACGAATTCGGCCGGGGTCACATCGAACGCCGGATTGTAGACGGCCACGCCCTCCGGGGCGACAGGATGGCTCCCGTGGATCGACGTCACTTCGAGCGGGTTCCGTTCTTCAATAGGAATATCGGCGCCGGTCTTGGTGGCCAGATCGATCGTGCTGTAGGGCGCGGCGACATAAAACGGGATCCCATGCGCCCGGGCCAGGACTGCGACGGAGTACGTGCCGATCTTGTTAGCGACATCACCGTTCGCGGCGATACGATCCGCGCCGACCACGCAGACCTGAATCTTCCCCTGACGCATGAGGCTGCCGGCCATATTGTCGGTAATCAGCGTCACAGGAATCTTGTCTTGCATGAGTTCCCAGGCGGTCAACCGCGCGCCCTGGAGGACGGGCCTGGTTTCGTCGGCGATCACGTGGATCTTCTTTCCCTGCTCCCAGGCGGCGCGGATCACACCCAGCGCCGTCCCATACCCGGCCGTCGCCAGCGCGCCGGCATTGCAATGCGTGAGCACCGTCTGACCGTCGCCGATCACATGAGCCCCCTCTGTGCCCATGGCTTTGCATAACGCAATATCTTCGTCTAGGATCGCCTGTGATTCGCGGACCAGTTCGGCTTTGATCTGCGGGATTGGTTGAGTCTTCAGTGTCGCCATCTTCCGCTTCATACGGGCAATGGCCCAAAACAAATTAACCGCCGTAGGGCGTGATGCGGCTAAGTGGTCACAGATCTCACCGACCGCTTTGGCGAACGCATCATAGTCGGACGCTGCCACCCCGTGCGCGCCGAGTGCCACACCCATCGCTGCCGTCACCCCGATCGCCGGAGCGCCTCGAACTTTCAACTCGCGAATCGCCTGGGCCACAGCACGGTAATCCCGGCAGTCCAGAAACTCGACCTGCGTCGGCAAGCGACTCTGATCCAAGAGACGAACGACGCCGTCTTTCCACTCGACCGTAGGCACCATGAATGGGATCTCCAATTTCACCGGGGGAGGAAACGACACCGGATTCCAGCGGTGTCCTTCAACAATCGTCTCATCATGCCGATCACAGGGGCGGGGGTCAAGAGCAGAAAGGAGCAGTTGGTTCACCAGGAGGATGGTATCACGACAGCAACACGCCGGGTCGACTTAGCGGAGTTCCTCTTGGAGAATCTGGGCGACTTGTCTTACCGCATCTTCGTTGAGCGAGGGATGAATCGGCAGGGAAATGGCGGCGGCATCGACCTCGTCGCTGGCAGGAAAATCGGGCAATTCCAGATATCGATGCAGCGGTCGGAAGACGGGTTTGCGACAATGGACTCCCCGATGCGCCAAACGCGACAGGTAGCCGGCAAAGTCATCAGCCGACTGGAGCCCCTTTGGGAGTCGCACGACAAACCGATAGTAGACATGCGTCCGCCCATCCGGAACCGTCGGGAGCGCGAATAGTTCTCCCGGGAGGTGCTCCCGATACACGGCGGCCAATGTGGCCCGCGTCTCGAGAAAATCCCCGATTTGATTCAGCTGCACCACGCCGATGGCGGCCTGGAGGTCCGTCATCTTGCAGTTGAACGCAGCGGCATTGAGCGAGGGCGCCTGATCATATTCCCGAAGCTCGCGGACCCGTTCGAGCAAGGCCTCGTCGTTCGAGAGGACCATACCCCCTTCCCCGGTACAGAGTAATTTGGTGGCGTAAAATGAACAAACCGTCAGTAGCCCGACGGTACCGACCGCACGTCCCTGCTCCATCGCACCGAGGGTCTGGGCGCAATCTTCGATCAGCGGAATGCCCAGCGACTGCAAACTCGTCAGGTCCGCAGGCAAGCCGAACAGATGCGGGACGATGACGGCACGGGTCCTGGGCGTGCGAGCTTTACGGACCTTGTGCGGATCGAGATTGTAGGTCGTCGGATCGATGTCGACGATTCTTGCCTGAGCGCCGACACGCTGCACCGCCAACCAGGGAGCCGAGCACACATAACTGGGAAGAATGACGTTGTCGCCGTGTCCGACCCCCAAGGCACGTAAGGCCAGTTCCAGCGCCACCGTGCCGGAACTCACAGCCACGCCCCCCTGCAGGCCGATATAGGCGGCCATGCCCCGCTCGAATTGCGCAACCACCGGGCCTTCGGTGATGTGGCCCGACCGCAGTACCTCGGTGACGGCGCGAATCTCTTCTTGCCCGAGGAAAGGTTTGGAATGGGGAATCATCGTCATCGTGTCAGGGCAACATGCGCACAGACTTTTATCATGCCGACGACGCGTGTTGGCGGGAAATTCTACGTGGAAGGCCCCTCACAAGACAACACCCTGTGCATCATGGAAAGACGCGTGCATGCAGAGCATCAGACTCATGCGAATTCCGCGACATCGGCCGTCAGCAGGCCATCGGCGTCGACTCAGGAGGACTCTGCCTCGGAGCAATCAGCGGTTGGTAGAGCGATTCCAGTGGCCAAAGACAGCGACTCCAGTCGTACCAGATCTCAGCCATGTGGCGGGCCGCCTGCCCAAATCGCTCTCGATCCGGTTGACTTGCGAGCAGGGTCTGAATCGATTCGATCATATCGCCCGGCTGGTCGGCGACCAACACATCTCGACCCGGCTGCATCTTCATCCCTTCGATCCCCGGCGACGTAGTGATGATGGGGAGACCCGTGGCCATCGCTTCCAGCAGCCTCGCACGCGTGCCTGCGCCATTGACATACGGGGCGACATAGATGGAGGCTTCGCGCAAATGGAGGTGGAGATCGGCCACGGACCCGGTCACAACGATGCCCTGACCGGCCAAGCGAGTCACACGCGCGTCTGGATTTCGCCCAACCAAGCGCAGTTCGGATTTGGGGAATTCCCGACGAATCGCCGGGAACACCTCCGTCGCCAGACAGACCGCGGCCTCGATATTGTGCTCGGCACCCATGTCCCCGGTAAACAGCAGGAGAGGTGATGTCATCACGTGATCTGGTTTGGGACGGATCGTCCGGCAATCGACGCCGTTCGGAACCACCAGCACCCGTTGCCCAGGATGGGCACGTTCACACCGGATACGGTCCTCTTCGGAGGCGACCGTCACGCAGTGGGTCGTCGGCCAACACCAGCGATCAAACCAGCGGACCTTCACTCGATGGATCAGCTGGTTCGACCGACTGGCTGACTGTTGTCCCCCTCGCAGTCTGCGAAACTCGCTCACCGGGCTAGGGGATCGAAGGTCCAGCACGACTGGAAGCACCGTGTCTTCTGGTACATACGGCATCATGGACAACGTATCGACATGGATGGCCGCGTAAGCCCCACTGGCTAGTCGCTCCTGGACTGCCGAGGTCAAGGCTCGATCCTTTGAATAGGGACTGATCCAGCAGAACCGATCGAGTAAACGAGGGCCTTGGAGCGGGACTGTCGTCACATCGATGGACACATCCCTCACATGATGCGAGGCATCCTCTGCAGCGTCCTGGACTGGAACGATCACATCCACAGGAAACCGGCCGCCGAGAAACCGGAGCAGATGCAACATCCGCAAGGCTCCACCGCCTTGTCTGGTAGAAGGCGGTCCGGAGGCCAGAAACAACAATCGCTTTGCCATCGACTCGCTGCCTTGCGTATCCGTATGCATCCCAGAGGAAGGTCCGACGCCCACCTCTGTCGGACCGGCCATGGCCGTACCGACACCAGTGAGACTCATGCCGCTGCCACGATGTAGAAACGACCTCCAGTGCCTGCATGGGCTATGCCTTGCCGGCGCTGCAACGCACTCACATAAAATTGAAGACTTACGGCGGAGATTGGCAGGAGCTGTCGGCAAAATTGACAGTAGGCAGGTGGAAATTGCAGGCAGAGATGTTGTTTTCCAGAGTGGACGCCGCTACAACCAATTCCACCGTCGCCACAGTCGATGCCAATTGTCCCGATCAATAGCCCATATGGGCTGGGACAAGGAGAGCGGCTGAAGCGTCCATTCCCTGGTACTATGCACAGCCAGTTGCTGCTGCGCCGGGTCAACATCCACCCACACCGCCCCATCCCGATCCGTTCGCCACACCCGAGCCTGTACCGCTTCGTAGGCTGCCAAGACCTCTCCGGCCGGGTGCCCATAGGGATTGTGTCGGGCGACGGACACCACGGCCACCTCAGGGCGAATCGTCTCCAGCCAGCTACGTTCCAGCGAACTCTTGGCGCCATGATGCGGGACTTTGAGCAAGGTGATGTGCCCAAGCGAACCAGCCTGAACCAGTCTTGACAACGTCTCACGTTCGGCGTCCCCGGTGAACAACATCTGTCGCGCTCCGCAGGAAAGTTGGGTGACCACCGACAGATTGTTCAGCGACTCGCGTTTCCCACCGGAACGTGTCGCCTGGGAGGGAGCCGGGTTCAGCGCAACCAGGCGACAGCTACTATCCTCAACCATCAGCCGTCCCTCCTCCGCCACCATCGCAGACACGTTTCGTTGCAAGAGCGCCCGCTCGATCTTACGCCAGAACTCCTCGGGTCGTGTGACCCCATTCGTCCAGAAGTGTGCGACGTGGACATGGCCAAGAATCCAGGCCAGCCCACCGACATGATCCAATTGCGGATGGGTGCCGATCACGTGATCCACACGTCGAATGCCGCGATTCCACAGAAACGGTGCCACGACACTACGCCCCATATCGACACGCTCATACGTTGCCCCGCCATCAATCAGCACAACGCCGCCCTGGGGCAATTCTATGACCGCACTGTCCCCCTGCCCCACATCGAGAAACGTCACCCGTAGATGCCCGTCTCGATTGAACGGACGTGGCGACCACAACCACCACAAGACAATCGCGACGAGAGAGGCCACCACCGTCCCCCTCACCACGGGAGTGGCAGCGACGAGCCGGCCGGACAACCAGACCCAACCCAGTAGATAGAAGAGCATCATCATCGGAACGGTCGGCGCCGCCACAAACCATTCTCCGCCTGGCAAACCGGCCACCCAATGCGTCCCCTCGATCAGCCAGCGCCCGAGCAGATCGATGGCTTCAGCGCCGGGAAGTCCGTCCGCCTGGGTCGCAATCACCCACAAAGCCGCCACCAGACTGAGAGGGAGGAAGACCAGTCCGACGAACGGCACCATGATCACGTTGACAAAGAGGCCCATCCACGACACCTGATTGAAGTAACAGGCCACCAACGGCAGAGTCGCCAGCGTCACCAATGCCGTCAACCGGAGAGATTCGCGCAACCAGAAGACAATTCCGGCAACCCTCGACGGCTGGAGCGGATGCAACTCGGCCGTCTCCATCTCTCGCCGCAGCGCCAACGCCAAGACCCACACTGAGACGTAGGAGAGCTGAAACGAAATGTCATACAGGGCGGCAGGATGTACCAACAAGGTGAGGCCGGCTGCTGCAGCCAACGCATGGAGCAGGTATTGTGGCGCACCGAGCCAAACCGTCCATAACCCGATCATGATCATGATCGACGAACGGATGGTCGCCGTTTCAGCCCCGGCCAGTAGGGTGTACCCTCCCACGGGAAGCACTGTCAGCACAGCCGCCAGCCGGGTCGGCGTGAGCCATCGTGAAAGCCCCAGGAGGATCGTAGGCGGCAGCAGGAGGCAGGCCTTCCGGACCAGGGCGAAGGATAACAACGCAATCAGCCCAAGATGGGAACCCGAAATAGAGAGAATATGCACCGTGCCGGTCGTCATGAACCACTCCCGGACCTCCGGCTCCAAGAATCCCTGCTCTCCGATCGTTAAACTGAGAAACAGACCACGACTGGGTTGCGAGAGGGAATCAGCCGCGCTCCTCACGCGACTGCGCCAGTCTTCAATCAATCGTGAGCCGGACGCGAACAGCGAAGATTCTTCAGCAGCACGCACTTCAACCGCGCCGGCCCCCGACACCGTTCCGACCGCCTCGACCCCCTGCAGATCCAGATAGGCCGCGTAGTCAAACGCTCTCGGATTGATCGTTCCCGTGGGTGCATGCACTCGGGTGCGGACACGAATTTCAAGGCCGCGGTGCAGCTCCCGGTCGGGATCTCGCCACGTGAGACGAAGCAGAAACGGCGGGACCAGGTCCGGGTCGTCGCTGGCCGTCACCTGCACCAAAGCCGTCTGGCGCGCCGGGGCATGGCGGACTGAGTCCACGATCGTGCCGCTCAGTCGAGCCGGCAAGGCGCCGGGATGATCCGGCACCGGACGGTGCGACACGAACCATCCACAGAGCATCCAGTAGAGGCACCCACCACAGAGACAGGCCAGCCACAGGCTCCCCTGCCGTGCCGTGACTCGCCCCTGTTGCTCCAGAAGCAGGGTGCCGACCGCGCAGGCCGTAAGCAGAATCGCACTCGTGAGGGGAAAGTAGTGGAAATAGGAACCGAGAGCCAACCCAAGAATGAAGGTGATCGTCAGGGAAGGCAGCATCCGGCGCCTGCGGCATGAAGCCGTCGCTAGCCGATGCGAGCACGCACGATACTCGCAAGGTGATCGGCCACCTCGCGAATTGTGGAATCTCTTTCGCCCTCGACCATGATTCGCAAGAGGGCTTCGGTCCCGGAATACCGCACCAACACCCGGCCACTCCCGTTCAAGGTGGCCTCGGCAGTCTTGATCGCCTGCTGGATGTCCGGGATCTGATTCAAGTCCGGCTTATGCTTCACTTTCACATTAAGCAAAATCTGCGGCACCGCCGTCATCGCCTTCGCCAGTTCCGAGAGCGGCTTGCCGGTTCGTTTCATCAGAGAAAGAATCTGCAAGGCGGAGATCAATCCATCACCGGTCGTGTTGTGGTCGAGAAAAATAAAATGTCCCGATTGCTCTCCGCCGAAGTTATAGCCGTCGGCCAGCATGCGCTCCATGAGGTAACGGTCGCCGACGGGAGTTCGCATGAGCTGGATGCCGGCTCGCTTCATAGCGAGCTCAAGTCCAAAGTTGCTCATCACGGTGCCCACCACGGTTTGGGAGGCCAGGCGTCCTTGCGCATGCAAATCGAGCCCCAGTGCCGCCATGACATGGTCCCCGTCAACGATCTCACCCTGTTCGCAGACGAAGATCGCCCGGTCCGCGTCACCGTCCAACGCGATACCGATATGCGCGCCATGGCGCCGCACCGCCTCCTGCAGTCGTTCAGGATGCACGGCGCCGCACTTGTCATTGATGTTCATGCCGTCGGGACTGTTGGCAATGACTTCGATTTCCGCCCCGAGTTCGCGCAGCACCGTCGGCGCGACCTTGTACGCTGCACCATTGGCACAATCCACCACCAGTTTAATTCCTTGAAAATCGAGGTCTCGGGGAACCGACCGTTTCACAAATTCGATGTACCGTCCCTCCGCATCGCCGATCCGATACGCCTTTCCGATCGCGTCCGCCGTCGGCCGCAGATGTTTGATCTCATCGGAGACGATCAACTGCTCGATGCGCGCCTCGACCTCATCAGGCAGTTTGAAACCCTCACTGGAGAAGAATTTAATGCCGTTGTCTTGATACGGATTGTGTGAGGCGGAGATCACCACACCCGCATCTGCCCGCAGGCTTCTCGTGAGAAACGCAATGGCCGGGGTCGGCATGGGACCGACGAGCAGCACATCAACACCCATCGAGCAGATGCCCGAGGTCAGCGCGGACTCCAGCATGTAGCCGGAGAGGCGCGTATCTTTTCCAATGACCACCTGGTGCCGGCCTGCCCGCCGCATAAAAATGTGGGCAGCAGCGCGCCCGAGTTGCATCGCGATTTCACTGGTCATGGGTTCGAGGTTCGCAACCCCACGAACGCCGTCTGTGCCAAACAATTTACGCATTGGGTACCTCTACAGAAGAACGCCCGTGACGGGAAATGGCTGACACGACTGACGCCGTATCTTTCATGGCTCGGACATCATGCACACGAAGGATATGGGCGCCCTTGAGAACCGCAACCGCTATCGCGCCGGCAGTCCCATATCCCCGCTCGTGCACCGGTCGGTCCACCAGGTTTCCGATAAACTGCTTCCTGGAGACGCCGACCAGCACCGGATGCCCCAGTCTTGTGAACAGGTCGAACTCCGCGAGCAATCGGAGGTTATGCTCTTGGAGCTTACCAAAACCGAAGCCGGGGTCAAGGATGATTTGACTTGCCTGGATGCCGGCACCCAGTGCCGCCTGAATCCGTTCCCGTAGGAAGGCACACACCTCGTCCACGACGTTCCCATAGTGGGGCGCCCGCTGCATGGTGCGCGGAGTGCCTTGCATATGCATCAGCACCACGGCAACCCCGGCTTCAGCCACCAGGCCGGCCATCAAGGAATCACCGCGCAAGGCCGAGATGTCATTGACGATAGATGCACCGGCCTGAATCGCACGACGGGCCACGGCAGCCTTCGTCGTATCGACAGACAGGGGAAGCGACACCGCCTGACGCACGGCGTCCAGCACAGGCATCAGTCGGCTCAGCTCTTCATGCTCGTCGATGGGCTGCGCACCCGGCCTCGAAGACTCCGCACCAAGGTCGATGATATCGGCCCCCTCGTCCTCCATCTGCTTGGCATGGCTGACCGCTTGATCAACCGTCAGGAAGGCGCCCCCATCAGAAAAGGAGTCAGGAGTCACATTGAGGACCCCCATGATAAGCGGGCCCGAGCCGAAGGTGAGGGTTTGAGAGCCGACCTTGAGGACAAAGGGTTTATGCGAGGGTGTGTTCGTCAGGGTCACAGCGAGTCCGCAGAGTAAGCGCGAGGAACGGACGCCTTGGAACAATGTGAGCCGGCTACGGAAGGGAACGGAAGGCGCAGGGCAATTTGAAGCGAAACGTTTTCCCAACCACTGGCATGAAACTATAAAAGCCATCTGCTTCGCAGGAACCCCACTTCGGGGCCCCCGCGAAGCCGGTCGTATACAGCTTAGGCAGGAACCGTCTGTGATGAAGATCCTTGAATCAGGATCTGATCAATCTCCAACGCGTCCAACACTTCCTTTTCCAGCAATGCCTCGGCAAGGGCCTTCAAGCTGGTCATGTTATCCGTCAAGATGCGCTTTGCACGTTCATAGTTCTCTGTGACCAGACGCTTCACTTCGTGATCGATTTCGATCGCGACCTGCTCGCTAAAGTCACGTTTCGAACCAATTTCCCGACCAAGGAAGATTTCCTCTTCCTTGCGACCGAAGGTCAAGGGACCCAGCTTTTCACTCATGCCCCACTCGCACACCATCTTTCTGGCAAGATCTGTGGCTCGTTCCAGGTCATTTCCCGCTCCCGTCGTCACATCGTGCAGGACCAACTCTTCGGCTACTCGCCCGCCCATCAGAATTGCGAGATTGTTGTAGAGGAAGTCCTTTGAATAGTTGTGTCGATCGTCGGTGGGAAGCTGCATGGTCACACCAAGCGCCCGGCCTCGCGGGATAATCGTGACCTTATGGACCGGATCCGTCCCCGGCAGGAGCTTGGCCATGAGTGCATGCCCGGCCTCATGGTACGCCGTGGTGCGTTTCTCCTCGTCGGTGAGCACCATGCTCTTCCGCTCTGCGCCCATCAGGACTTTATCTTTGGCCATTTCGAAGTCGATAAATTCGACTTCTTTTTTATTGAGCCGGGCAGCCCACAATGCCGCCTCGTTCACCAGATTCTCAAGGTCGGCGCCTGAGAATCCCGGCGTACCCCGGGCAATTTTTTCGAGTTCGACATCTGAGGCCAGCGGAACCTTCTTGGTGTGGACTTTCAGGATTTCTGATCGTCCACGCAAGTCCGGACGATTCACCACCACCTGGCGGTCAAATCGACCCGGTCGCAACAATGCCGGGTCGAGAACATCGGGCCGGTTAGTCGCCGCGATCAGAATGACCCCTTCCGTCGTATCAAACCCATCCATTTCCACAAGGAGTTGGTTGAGTGTCTGCTCGCGCTCGTCGTGGCCGCCACCAAGGCCCGCACCCCGCAACCGACCTACGGCGTCGATCTCGTCGATGAAAATGATGCAGGGCGCGTGCTTTTTACCCTGTTCGAACAGATCCCGTACCCGGGACGCTCCGACTCCAACGAACATTTCAACGAAATCTGATCCGCTGATGCTGAAGAACGGCACTCCCGCTTCACCGGCAATGGCCTTGGCCAGGAGGGTCTTTCCGGTTCCCGGAGGGCCTACGATCAGGACGCCTTTGGGGATTCGGCCGCCCAGTTTTTGGAATTTTCTCGGGTCCTTCAGAAACTCAATGATCTCCAGGACTTCTTCCTTGGCTTCTTCAATCCCGGCGACATCCGAGAATGTGACCTTCTTGCGTTCTTCCGTCAGCATGCGAGCGCGGCTCTTCCCGAAGGACAACGCCTTGTTGCCGCCGATCTGCATCTGGCGCATGAGGAAAAACCACAGTCCGAGGAACAGAATGAAGGGTCCCCACGTCACCAAGAACGTGATGTACCACGGACTTTCGTCAGGCGGGCGGGCTTCGATCTGGACATCCTTCTCACGCAAGTGTTTCACCAACTCCGGATATTCGGCCGTATAGGTCCTGATCCGGCTTTGGTCCTTCAAAATCGCGCTGATATGGTTGGCCTTGATCGTGACCTTCATGACCTCGCCCTTATCCAGCTTGGCCATAAAGTCGCTAAATATGACTTCGTCTTCCGGCGCATGGGTCGGCACACTGAACAAGTTGAACAGCAGAATCATGAACAGGCCGACCACGACCCAGAACAATAAATTCTTTACCCGTGAATTCATCCACCTCTCCTTTGAGGATATTAGGCAGACCAAAAAATTAGCTAACCGTGCAGAATGTTACCATAGGTTCCGCGAGGGGAACAACCTTTCATGCAGACTCTTGCTCCCCTTCGTCGCCTTGATCGAGCGCGGCAAGGTACGGAAGGTTCCGATACTCCTGGCGATAATCGAGCCCGTACCCAACCACAAACTTGTTGGGGATTTTGAACCCCACATACTCCAGATCCACTTCGACCAGGCGCCGCTCCGGTTTGCTGAGCAGGGTGCAGACCTTCAAGGAGCGGGGTTTGCGTCGGGACAGGGTTGTCATCAAATACTGAACGGTGAGGCCCGAGTCGACGATATCTTCCACGAGCAGGACATCCTTCCCGGCGATCGGTTCCGTCAGATCTGACACCAGCTTGACCTTGCCGGATGTTTTCTTCCGCGCGCCATAACTCGTGACCACGATGAACTCCACACGCATGGGTATCCGGATGGCTCGTGCCAGGTCGGCATAAAACGCATAGGCCCCTTTGAGGACCCCGACAAGCACCAAGTCCTTCCCGGCATAGTCGGACGCAATCTGCCGACCCAGCTCACGGATTCGAGTCCGCATCTGCTCCTGCGTCACAATGGGGCGACCAAAAATGCGTTCCATTCCTAACAAACTCCTTTCCGACGCACAGGACCTGTCACACTGGCCAACATGAACCGGGTTGTCGAAGCGGTGGCGGCGAATCTGGCATCGATGCGTCGCCCAACGATCCACGCGACCTGTTCTTGCGACAGTAGCAACGGTATGTGTTCTCGCACAGACCGGCTCAGTTTTGCATCTGTGAAGTAATCTTGCAATTTCTTTCGTCGACCGCCCATGCCGACGGGAACAAACCAATCTCCCGGCCTCCACGACCGGATCGTCAGAGGCAACAGGAGGTGATCCGCGTCAAACAGGGCGGTAGCGGATGACGGGTGTTTGAGCAGGGCCTGACCTCGTGCCTGCGTGACCGGACGCAGTCGAATCACCTCCCCCGTCGACGGCCAGGACACAGTCGACGGCAGGGACACGCACGTGACCACCTCGGAATCCGGCACCGGCCCTCCATGGGGAGGGGTGCCCTTCGCTCCTAATGGGAGCGGCCGCGCAGACCTGGACGCGACGCCCACCGTACCTTGGTCACAGGTCACCACCACCGGTCCCACGTGCCACGCCTTCCCTGACTGCCTGGATGCGAGCGACGCCAGAATCGACAGGACCTGATCACTCCGCGGCCCGGCTGACACCGGCGCCATGGCGTGAATCGCCAACCTGAGCATCCGACGCTGCAAGGCGGTCGGTTGCCGAATGAATGCAGCCCGATCCAGGACGATCGTACTCGGATCACCTCGTCGCATGACTCGCCCCAAGCACCGTGCGGCAAGGCGATCGAGAAGCTGATCATCTGCTCGCAGAAGGTCAGCCTGACGTGCAAGCAGCCGGGTAGCTGCCGGAGCCAATGATTCCAGTACCGGAAGGACCTCCTGCCGCACACGATTGCGAAGATACAAAGATTTGGCATTGCTGGAATCGGTCCGATAGGACAATCCGACCGCAGCAAGATACGACAGGATCTCCCGCCGGGTAACACCCAAGAGCGGTCGTACAAAAAGACGTTCACGAGTGTACGGCATTCCGGCCAGGCCCCGTAAACCTGCGCCGCGCAGCATCCGTAGAAGGACGGTTTCGGCCTGATCGTCCGCCGTGTGCCCGAGTGCCACACGGTCTACCGGCAGCTCTTGTGCCAAGTCGCGGAACAGGCGATAGCGCAACTCCCTGGCGCGTGCCTGTAACGAGCTCGACGCCCCCGGTTCACGTTTACGAACGTGGAGCGGCCGCACGAGGCACGGTACATTGAGCCGGCGGCACAGCGCCGCGACGAATGAAGCGTCCTCATCTGACTCGACACCGCGCAGACCGTAGTTGCCATGCACCACGGTCAAAGACAATTTCCAGGCCGCGGCCAGGTCATGCAGAATCGAGAGCAAGGCCACCGAATCCGGCCCACCGGACACGGCCACCAGGACAGACTGACCCGGTTGGAGTAATGCGCGCGCGCGGAGGGCGCGGGCAACGTGATTATGAAGCGGGTGCGGCACCGCTGGGGGAGAACCTGCCATCGCTCATGATTGGGAATGGAGCGGTGAGACCGGGTCTAAGGCCGCCTCACGCAACTGTGCACGGGCAGCGGCCACGTCCGACTCAATTTGTCTGGTCAACGCCTCTGCAGAAGGGAACACACGGTCTTCGCGAATAAACCCCAGCAGCTCAACACGAATGGTTTCGCCATAGAGGTCCAGCCGTTCATCCAGAATCGACACTTCAAGTAACCGTTCTCCGGCCCCGAAGGTCGGCCGCTTTCCAATATAGACCACGGAATCCAGGCGCCGGGCTTTCCAAAGCACCCGTGCGGCATACACTCCGTCAGGCGGAATGACACGCCCTTCAGGAAGTCGTAGATTGGCGGTCGGCCAGCCGAGTTCCGTCCCGCGCCGAGCCCCGGCAATGACGGTTCCCTCGATACCATAGGCTCTTCCGAGAAACCGCATAGCTTTCTGCAACTCACCGGCTTGAATCATCTGACGAATCCGCGTGGAACTGACGATCTCCCCGTCGATGGTGACCGGCGGCATGGGATGCACACGAAATCCGAACTGCGCACCAAATTCCAACAAATCCGCGATACGTCCGGCACGTCCTCGACCGAAGGCGAAATGTTTCCCGACAAACAACTCCCGCGTACCAATCCCATCACGTAAGACCTGGGTGGCAAACTCCAATGGGTTCAGCGCGGCGAACGCGGGGGAAAATTCCAGGAACACCACCTCGTCAATACCGGCGGCCTCAAAGCGAGCCAGCTTTTCCTCAGGCGACGTGAGAAACATGAGGTTGACATGTGGGGCGAGAATCTTCACCGGATGCGGATCAAACGTCAACACCAACGCCGTGCCGGCCTCCCGGCGCGCAGTCGTCACCACTTGATCCAAGAGCGCGCGGTGGCCGTGATGATGACCGTCAAAATTACCGATGGTCACCACCGAATAGGGCCTGGACGCGGATGGGGTGAGTCCCCGAGAAATCTTCATGCGTGCCGTGACTGGAGAAGCCTGGCGGCTTCCTTTGCAAAATAGGTCAGAATGATGTCCGCACCGGCTCGCTTGATCGACAGCAACGATTCCATCATGGCACGACGCTCATCCAACCATCCTGCCTGCGCGGCCGCCTTGACCATGCTGTATTCACCGCTCACCTGATAGGCGGCAATCGGCAACAGAGTCCGATCTCGCGCCGCACTGATGATGTCCAAATAAGGCAGGGCCGGCTTGACCATGACAATGTCGGCGCCTTCTTCGACATCCAGGTCGATCTCTCGCAATGCCTCGCGTCGATTGGCCGGGTCCATCTGATACGACTGACGGTCGCCGAACTGCGGGCTGGAATTGGCGGCGTCGCGAAACGGAGCATAAAAGCAGGACGCGAATTTGGCGGCATAGGCCATGATAGGCATATCCACAAATCCGGCCCGATCCAGTTCGTCTCGAATGGCGGCCACTCGTCCGTCCATCATGTCTGAGGGAGCGACCATGTCGGCCCCGGCCTGCGCATGCGTCTTGGCCATGGCTCTGAGGCAATCCAGCGTTTCGTCGTTCAGAATCCGGCCCTCCTTCACGATGCCGCAATGCCCGTGACTGGTGTACTCATCGATGCAGACGTCCGTGATCACCACCAGGTCGGGGACCTGTTCCTTGAGAGCGCGTATCGCGCGCTGCACGATTCCATCCGGGTCGAAGCCCGAGGTGCCACGTTCGTCTTTCCGATCCGGAATCCCGAACAGGATCATGGCGGGAATGCCGAGCGCCTTGACCTCGTGAGCCTCTTTGACCAGCAGATCGATGGACAGGCGCGATTGTCCCGGCATCGACGCGATCGGC
Organism: Nitrospira defluvii; assembly: GCF_905220995.1. NCBI lineage: Bacteria > Pseudomonadati > Nitrospirota > Nitrospiria > Nitrospirales > Nitrospiraceae > Nitrospira > Nitrospira defluvii. The sequence continues at coordinate 37,309 of NZ_CAJNBJ010000017.1, read as the reverse complement.
TCGCGACGCCCCTGCCCCTCAGTGACGAACACGGGGTAGATAAAGTCGTTCGGCGTGAGATTCGTTTCCCGAACCAGTCGCCGTAGCGGTTCTGTTTCCCGCGTTCGACGCATGCGCTGCATCGGAAAAGCCATGGTGCGCTCACTTCCTCGGCAAATTGGTCAGAAACACCACCAAGTCCCGCACGGAGATCATCCCGACGAGCTGCCCGTCTTTGGTCACCCCAAGATGGCGGAGGTGCGTTTGAGCCATAAGGTCGTTCGCATCCAGGAGGGTCTTATGTTCCTCGATCGTCACGAGCGGCGCCGACATGATCTGCTCGACAGTCGTCTTGGTCATATCCGCTCCGGTAGCGACCACCCGCCGCACCATATCGGTGTCGGTAATGATGCCGATGACATCCTTCCCGTTGGTCACGAACAGGCTACCGATGTTGCGATCGCGCATGACTCGCCCCGCGGTACGCACATCCGTATCCCGCTCCACGGTGATGAATTTGTCTTTGGGAACCATGAATGACTTGACTGGAACCATGCCGCTCCTCCCCTCTTGCTAGTGAATGGGCTCACACACTGCCGCTCGATCAACTCGCCGCCGAAGTGGGGTGACGAGCGCGTCGACTGTCAACATGCTGAACGATGGCCTCCGCCAGCGCGGGAATGGTATTCTGCGCAGCCATGACGTGCACCGTCAGACCGGCTTCCCGGGCAGTGTCCGCGGTAATCGGACCGATGCAGGCGACCGTCGTTGATCCGACCAACTGCAACAATTCGTCCCGTGTGGCGAACAACTCGACAAAGTTTCGCACCGTCGACGAACTGGTAAACGAAATCACATCAATCTCGCCGGCCTTGAGTTGCTCGACAAGCCGATCCGTCGCCACAACCGGGCGAATCGTCCGGTACACCGGCACCACATCGACCTCCGCGCCCTGAGCGCGCAGCTGCTCCGGTAGGAGCTCACGAGCGACCAGCGCGCGCGGAATCAAGACGTTGGCTCCACGGATTTGCCGCCCGGCCAGGGCGTCGAGGATCCCCTCCGCTTGAAACTGCTCCGGGATCACATCTGCCCGTAACCCATACACGGCCAACGCCTCCGCCGTGCGCGGGCCGATACAGCAGATCGTCATGCCGGCCAAGGCACGCACGTCCCGCCTGGTCTCGAGCAATCGAGTCATGAAGGGCGCAACACCGTTCACGCTGGTGAAAATCAACCATCCGTAGGTAGACAGACGCGCCATCGCGGCATCCAACGGAGCCCAGTCTTCAGGAGGCGCTATTTCGATCGTCGGACATTCCACGGCCTCCCCGCCTTGCGCCTGAATCAAATTGGACAACTCTGCCGCCTGAGGTTTCGGCCTTGTCACCAGCACGCGTGTGCCGAACAGCGGGCGGCGTTCGAACCAATTCAACTGCGACCGCAAGCGCACCACTTCACCGACGACGATCACGGTTGGCGGCTCCATCTGCGCTGCCGCCGTTTTCTCCACAATGTCGTCCAGCGTCCCGACGACGGTTCGTTGAGAAACCCGAGTCCCCCAGCGTATGACAGCCACGGGTGTGGCGCCCTCCTTGCCTTCAGCCTTGAGGCATTGCACGATTTTCGGCAAGTTGGTCATGCCCATGAGAAACACTAAGGTGCCATGCACCGTCGCCAGCCGCGTCCACTCGATACGACTGCGATCTTTGGTAGGGTCTTCGTGACCTGTGACGAAGGTCACGGTCGAGGCCATGGTGCGGTGCGTAACGGGAATCCCCGCATAAGCCGGCGCTGCCACGGCCGCCGTCACTCCAGGCACCACTTCGAATTCCAGCCCCGCGGCGGCAACCGCCTCGGCCTCTTCTCCTCCCCGACCGAACACGAACGGATCGCCGCCCTTCAGACGGACGACGTATTTTCCCGACCGCGCATGATCAATCAGGAGGCGATTGATCTCCGATTGGTCTCGATACTGACCGCGGCCGCGACGCCCGACGTAGAGGCGTTCGGCCTCCGGGGACGTATGCTGAAGCAATGCTTCGTTGGCGAGATAATCGTACAAGATGACATCGGCCTGCTCGAGGCATTCCTTCCCGCGCAACGTAAGCAGTTTCGGATCGCCGGGGCCCGCCCCAACCAAGAAGACTCTCCCTGTGCGCGTCGTCGTGGTCATGACGCCCGACCGTAGATGTCCTTGAGGATGACATCCGCCCCATCAGCCAATAATCGCTCGGCCAATATCGTCCCCAGCTGCTGAGCATCGACTGCTGGGCCTTGAATCTGATGGCGAATGACACGCCGCCCATCGACCGTCGCCACCAGGCCGTCCAGGGTCAAGGTCTCTCCATCCAACACGGCATGCGCGGCGATGGGAACCTGACAGCCGCCTTCGAGTCGATGCAGCAAAGCGCGTTCGGCCGTCACGGTCATTCTGGTAGGACGATGTTCAAAACGAGTCAACACGTCGCGCACGACGCTGTCATTACTGCGCGCCTCGATCCCCAGCGCGCCCTGAGCAATGGCAGGCAGGCTGAGATGAACCGGAAGGTATTCCGAAATCTCCGCGTCCCACTCCAACCGCCGCAATCCCGCAGCAGCCAGCACAATGGCATCAAATTGTCCCTCGCGCAACTTTCTGAGGCGGGTGTCCAGATTGCCGCGCAGCATCTCGATCACAAAATCGGGGCGATGGTGCAGCAACTGGGCTTGCCGTCGCAAGCTGCTGGTACCGATGCGGGCACCGGGCTTCAGCTGATCCAGCCCGCACCCATCCCGCGTGATCAACGCATCACGCGCATCCTCACGAGGCGGCACGCAAAGGATCTCCAGCCCCTCCGGTAATGCGGTCGGGACATCTTTCATGCTGTGAACCGCGAGGTCGATCTCCCCGCTCAGAAGCGCATCTTCAATTTCTTTGACGAACAGCCCCTTGCCGCCGATTTTTGCGAGCGGGACATCGAGGATCTTGTCGCCCGAGGTCTGGATGCGTTTCAGTGAGATGGTAAGACCGGGGGCCAGTTCCTGGAGACGCGCCTGAACCCACTGACTTTGATGGACGGCCAACTTGCTGCCACGCGTACCGAGAATCAGCGTCGAACGACTCATCGACGACCACGCCCTGGCCGATTCACCGACGGTGGCCGATTGCCTGTCAACAACACGTTGTTCATATGATGTGTGACCGGTGGTCTGTTTAGCGACCCCGCCGGCCAGGCTCCTTCGTTGTATGCTGTACCAATGAGGGCTCGGAAAATCCTGTGGCTTCGTGACCGGGTCCGTTCCTCTCGGGTAATTCCTGCCCCTCTGCCTGTCCGGATGAATAGGCAGGTTGCGTCTCCTCCAAATTAAAGAAGCGGCGAGCGGCATCGACATAGGCCGCGCCGCTGGAAGACGTGGCTTCGGTCTTCAATGTCACCATCGTGCCATGCACCATTTTATTGACGATGGCGGAGGCCAGCGACTCCACGGCGGCACGATCTTCGGTGCTCAGGTGCGTTAATCGCGCAAGGACCTTCTCCACCTCACGTCGTTTGATTTCTTCGGTTCGGCTGCGCAACGCCACAATGGTCGGCGTGACTTCGAGAGATTGCAACCACTGTCCGAGCACGGCCACTTCTTCCACCACCATCTGCTCAGCCTTCGCCGCTTCACGCAACCGGTCCTCCCGGTTTTGCTCCACTCGCATATGCAAATCATCAATATCGAAGAGGAAGGCATCGTCGATCGGCCGGACGGCGGGGTCGATATTGCGTGGCACGGAGATATCGATCAAAAACATGGGGCGACTCATCCGTTGTCGCATCGCCCGCTGCACATCGTCGGCAGTGACCAAATAGTGCGACGCTCCGGTGGACACCAGCACGATATCCGCCTCGGCGAGTTCTGTCTTGTAGTCCTCGAACGGTACGGCGGTGCCATTGAATTTCTGCGCTAACTCCAAGCCGTGCTGAAAGTTCCTGGTCGTAATTCTCACCTGACGCACTCCGTTGGCGATCAGGTGGCGAGCCGCTAATTTCGCCATTTCACCCGCCCCGATCAGGAGCACGGTCTTTTCGGTGAGGTTTGAGAAGATTTTCTTCGCCAGTTCGACGGCGGCGTAACTCACTGAGACAGCCGTCTCCGCAATTTTGGTTTCGGTCCGGACACGTTTGGCGACCGAAATGGCTTTCTTCACGATTTTGTTCAGCAATAACCCCGAGGCCTTGTGCGTCAAGGCAACCTCGAACGCATCCTTGATTTGGCCGAGAATTTGGGACTCACCGACGATCATCGAATCGAGACTAGAAGCCACGCGGAAGAGATGGCCGATCGCGCGGTCGCCGGCATGCCAGTAAAGATGCGGGGTCAGATGTTCCGAGGAAAGGGACAGATGAGTATCCGCCAGGAACTCCTGAACCCGACCATAGCCGCTTTCCAAGTCTTCGACCACGGCATACACTTCGACCCGATTACAGGTGGAAAGCAGCAATCCCTCACGAACACCAGGATAGGTACAGAGCCGGCTGAGTGCCTCCCGCAACCGACTTTCGGGAACGGCGAGTTTCTCGCGAATCTCCACCGGGGCGGTCTTGTGGCTCAATCCGACTACGATGACATGCATCAGGACACCGATCCGTGACTTTTCAAGACCACGCCGATCAGGGTCAAAATCACACCGGCAAAACCGATGATGGTCAGATAGGCCGCTCGCTTGGCGCGCCAGCCGATGGTCAATCGACCGACCAGGACGGCGAAGTAGAAGCCCCATGTCACCATGGCCCAGGTCTGTTCAGGATTCCAGTTGACGTAAGTGCCGCGGACGATTTCCGCGGAAAACGCTCCGCTGATGATCCCAAGCGTCAACAGCGGGAATCCCATCACGATAGACTGCTGGTTCAAATGATCAAGATAGTCCAGGGCCGGGAGTTTTGCGTAGAGCACATTGAACCGCTTGGACTTGAGAAGACCGTCTTGAATGAGGTACATCACCCCCGCAACGAATGCCACGGCAAATCCGACCGTTCCTAACATGCTCAGGGTGACGTGCACCCACAAGGTCTTGAATACGGGCTGGAGAGTGGAGGCCTCATCCGACCGGAACGCCGCGGCGGTCACCAGCGAGATCAGCGCCAGCGGTACGATAAAAGACCCAAGTACGTGGAGTTGTCGACGGAACTCCACGGCAAGAAACACCAAAATCAGCATCCAGGAAAAAAATGAGAGGGCTTCGTGAAACGTGGGTAATTGGGCCTGGCTGGTATCGGCCATCCTGGCCACCAATGCCACGGTGTGGGTGGCGAACCCGATGGCCGTGATCCCGAGCGAGACCTTTGACAGAGTCTCGGCCCGCCGCAGCAGATAGGCCAGATAGCACACGGTGCTCACGAAATAGAGGCCCATCGTGAGCATAAAAAACACTGATGACATTTCGCCCTATCCTCGCAACTTTTCAGCGCAAAGTCACTATTTTTGGTAACTGGAAATTATATCGATGAGGAAAGAACAGAGTCAAGAAAAGCGTGCGTCATCCCGTCCTCCGATCGGCACACTCTTCCTGGTCGGCGTGCCCATCGGACATCCGGATGATCTCACGATCCGCGCTCTGGCCACACTCCGTCGCGTCGACCTGGTCGCAACCAAAAATCCTCTGGCGACACAGGCGCTCCTGTCGCACCACGGCATTCATGTTCCCCTCACAACCTACGATCGTGACAATGCCACGGAGAAGACGCCGATTTTGCTGGATCGCTTGAGACGGGGACAGCACCTTGCACTCGTCTCCGATTGCGGCATGCCGGCTCTGTACGATCCAGGACGATTACTTATTACAGCTGCGGCGAAGGCTGGCCTGACGGTGGAAGTGATTCCCGGACCATCCATCGTGGCCGCGGCAGCCACTCTCTGCGGCATGGATGCCAACGCGTTCGTCTTCGAAGGTCGCTGCGCCGGCGGCACGCACAACTTCTCGCGTCGCCTCCAATCGTTGCAGCAGGAGTCGAGGCCCCTCATTCTGTTGCCTTCGGTGCACGCACTCCGCCACATTCTCACCATACTCCTGACCACGCTCGGCAACCGGAAGGCCGTCCTGGGACTCGACCTCACACAACCGGGTCAGCAGGTCCTGCGAGGACGTGTTAAAGCTCTGCTCACAAAGGAGGCGATTTTCAACAACGCGTCTGTTGCGGTACTGGTTGTGGAAGGCACGGGGCGGAGGAGGACACTAGGGAGAAAGAACGACTGAGAATTATTCGTCGAGTCGCTTTCGTATCACGACACGAAAGGATTGGTCGGCGCGCTCCTGCGACAATACATCATGGCCATCATCGGACACGCTACGCGGGACATTCCGGATGGGATCGCCGTCGTCGAGATGAACAAGAAGGAGTTGGCCGGGGGCCATGCTTTCCAGCTTGAGCTTGGTCTTCACGAAATTATAGGGACAAATGACCCCACGAAGATCCAACTCCTCGTCTGGAATCTGAGTCGGCGAAGATGCTTGAGACATGTCAGGACTGACCCTCAGTGAATGACTGATACTACCAAGCCACTTCCAGTCTTGCAACGACGGGCATTACATCAAGTGCAAAAAAACAAAGCGGGGCGCTTCTTTCGAAGCACCCCGCTCAGCAACCGGCCAGTGAGATGGCCTTATGTCTTAGTTGGTCCAGCCCTTCTGGAGATTAGGCTTGGCACTGTCGGTCCCATAATCAGACTTGTTCTGAACCTTGGTTTCCGGAGCGACGGTCTGATAACCCCAACCCGGCTGTGGTTCGCAATTCCAGCACGGTGCGGTTCCAGTGAACTCACCCACCGTGGTGGTGACCACACCAGAAGTGACCGTTCCGGGGAAGACTCCGCCGACCGGACCACCAGTGTTCGTGGCCGAATTGGTCTCAATTCCGCGCTCCGTGGACGGAGCCGGACGCTGGCCAAGGCCGCCGAAACCTGCCAATTTCTCGTTCCCACGGAACAAGTAAACTTCTCGCACAAGCTTACGGCCAGTCCCGTAAACACCTTGTTCTGCCCGTTGGTTTAACGGCTCAACAACCTGCACCGAAATGTCATCACCAGCATTCAAGACACGCACTTGATCAAGATTGGTCTTGTCGTCGATATAAAGAGTGAGTGAGGACATCGCACCAGTTCCCGCACGGCCTTCGTCATGAGAACTACCACCGGTCTCCAGGTGCAGCTTTCCACCGGGTAGATCGATAGCTAAGACACGACCGAAAACCGTCTCAGCCTGCGAGAGACGTTCCATGAAAGCATTCCGGTCAAATGCTGCCGTACGGCCGGAGTTGCCCGACACATCCCCGACTCCGGTGCCGACACCGAACCCTGATCCCGACGAGGACTGTGGCAAACGCTCTTGAGCGCCTGCAACACCAACGGAGCTGATGAAAAGCACCGCAGCTCCAAGTGCCAACACGTTACGCATGTGCTGCCTCCTTAGTGATTGGAATTGATAAGAGATTGATGATGGACGGCGATAAACTAAACGAGTCATACGTATTCCAAAGCAAATTCGGGCGAACTATAGGCTAAGCCCCACATCATGTCAAGATGTTTTCGGTCGCGACATCCACTATATAGTGTTGTCACGCATTTAACCGCCCCACTCATTCGTGATCTGATGCGTCCTGGGCTGTGTATTTCCGCACCTTGTTGCGTGAAGGCCATTGAAGGACAGTTCGGGTTTCTGGCGGTGTAGGTGAGTTGTCGATGGTGCCCAGAGGGAGGGTCGAACTCCCACTCTCTTGCGAGAACCGGATTTTGAGTCCGGCGCGTCTGCCAGTTCCGCCATCCGGGCATACATTCCATCACACACCCACACACCGCTCTACGTCCCCAATTCGATGTGCGAGCGAAGGGACGCAGTTGTAACATTAATCAAGAAAGGCGTCAACGGCGCAGCCTACCCTTTTTTCCCCGAGCCTCCGGTGCTAGAATGCCGTTCTCTATCAGTAGACACTCGTTTCGACAGATTCACGGAGGCAACTATGGCAGATGTGCAGTGTGTCACCTGTGGCCAGGCAGGCGAAGCAATCACGGATATGTTATTCCTGGGAAAACTGGAAGCAGAGATCAAGGCCAAGGTCTGTAAGCCCTGCTGGAAGAAATGGGAAGGGATGCGGGTCATGGTCATCAATGAGTATCAAGTCAATTTGGGCGATGAGAGCGGCAGAGAGCTGGTCAAGAAACAAATGAAAGCCTTCCTCAAACTCGGGGAACAGGCCGACACCTCGAAAATCGACCAGAACTACCGGCCGGCTGGCACGTAACATCAAGAAGAACTCGCCCGTGCGCCCCGCCCTCACCTTGCAGCGGCGCACGGGTCACATTCAATCGGCCGGATGAATGCTCCCTCGCTGCGTTGACTGTCCCCATCGTCGAGACCGTGTCAGGTCCAGTGCATCCGTTCTCGACCGCCCGCGTCGAGCCGTCAGCCCGTTGAATTCATTGACACTCTGATTTCGGAAGTGCTAGAGTGCCCTATTCTTGAGGTTTTCAGCCGACATCGGGAAGGATACTCCCGCCGTGATTACACAAATGCGGGTAAAGGGTCTGATCTTCGACCCCTATAACAACGCCTATATAGTGGTGTTGCGCGACGAGGACAATTCGGACATGCTCCCAATCTGGGTGGGAAAGTCAGAAGCGAGCGCCATCGGTCTGGCACTGGAAAGCGTCACTGCCCCACGCCCCATGACCCACGACCTGATGAAATCATTTCTCGATACTTTCGATGCCAAGATCATCAGCGTGGTCATTACGGACTTGAATGACAATACCTACTTCGCCACGATTCACCTAATGTACGAAGATTCTGAATATACGGTCGATTCTCGTCCCAGCGACGCCATTGCGTTGGCCCTTCGAACCAGCGCGCCGATTTTCGCAAGCGAGAAGGTCATTAAGAAGCAGTCGTCCGAAGAGCTTGAGCAGTGGCTAGAAAATCTTAAACCCGAAGACTTCGGAAAGCTGGATACCTAGACATGGATGCCGCCAAGCAGCAGGATGCATCATCGGAGCTCGTGGCACTGAGTGTGAAGCAAGTGCTGGACGACGGCAACACCGACACGCGGATCGTCGTGCTGAAGAGTGACGATGCCGGCGTCACCTTGCCGATCTGGGTTGGGTCCGCCGAAGGGAACGCGATTCGCCTGGCCATGGACCATGTGGTGACACCTCGCCCGATGAGCCACGATCTCATCCGCAGCTTTGCGGATCACCTGGGTGTCCGCATCGAGCGGGTCGTCATTACGGACGTTAAGAGCAGTACGTACTATGCCAGCATCGCCTTCGCCTCGAAGGGGCTCCATCGGACCCTGGATGCTCGCCCTAGCGATGCCATTGCGCTGGCGCTCAGAGCCGGCTGCCCGATTTATGCCACCCAGGACGTCCTGAACCGGCGAACCGCGGTTCATTTGGATGCCTGGATCAATCGACTCGATACCAACAATACAGAAACCCAACAGGCGTGAGGCCTCATACCTCACATTAGATTCCTATCGTGCAGGAGTAGATGGAGACCATGACAAAAACGTATCTCGAGAAGCCCGCAAATGTGCAACGCAAATGGTACCTCGTGGACGCCGAGGGGAAGACACTTGGCCGCCTTGCGGCGAAAGTCGCCACCCTGTTGCGAGGCAAGCATAAACCGACCTTCACCCCCCATGTCGATACGGGTGATCATGTCGTCATTGTCAACGCGGAGAAGGTCGTGCTCACCGGCAACAAGATGGAAAGTAAGACCTACTCAACTCACAGCGGATTTCCTGGCGGCTTGAAGACGCTCACGGCAGAGCATATCCACCGAAAGGATCCGACCAAATTATTGACGAAGGCCATCGAAGGTATGTTGCCCAAGAATCCGCTCGGCAACCACATGGCCAAGAAGTTGCGCGTGTATGCCGGCGCAACGCATCCGCACCAAGCGCAAAAACTGGAATCATTCTCATTGTGATTCTTATTCTTCGAATTCGATCAGTGAAGGAGACCGCCTGATATGGCAGCAATGACGCAGTACGCAACCGGAAAGAGAAAGAGCGCGATCGCGCGCGCATGGGTCACCGCAGCCGCCGGTGACATCGTCGTCAATGAGAAGCCGCTGGAACAAGCGTTTCCCCGCCCGACCCTACGAAATGTGATTCAATTTCCATTTGAGTTGGCCGGAGTAACGGGTAAGTATTCTGTTCGTGCCACCGTCTATGGGGGTGGCCCAGCCGGCCAGGCCGGAGCATTGCGCCATGCCATCTCAAAGGCGCTGGTCATCATGAGCGCGGCATTCCGCGCTCCCATCAAGAAGGAAGGCCTACTGACCCGTGATTCTCGCGTGAAAGAACGTAAGAAATACGGTCAGAAGGGCGCCAGAAAGCGCTTCCAATACTCGAAGCGGTAACGATTCACTGGAGCGACAGAGTTCAAAAAGGGAAGGCTCCGCAGCCTTCCCTTTTTTTATTGGTTTGCCATTCGCAGCGCGCGACATGGCACAACTTGTGATGGGCCGGGAGGCGTAAGATGACATCGGTACGAGTCGCAGTTGCGGGGGCCAGTGGATATACCGGAGCTGAACTGGTGCGGCTCCTCTCTCAACACCCCCATGTACAACTCACAGCGGTCACTTCGGAAAAATCAGCCGGTGCGGCCATCTCCGCCGTGTATCCCCATCTTCAGGGGATCGTGCCGCTCTCATTTGAAGCGCTGGCACCGGAAGCCCTGACGGAGCGAGCCGATGTCCTGTTTCTCGCACTCCCACACACCAAATCCATGGATCCCGTGGCGAGCGGCTTGAAAGCCGGCAAACGCGTCGTCGATTTGAGTGCAGACTTCCGCCTGAAAGATCCCGGCACGTATGAAACCTGGTACCAGACCGCACATGCGCATCCCCAACTCATCAAGGATGCCGTGTATGGCCTACCCGAACTTCACCGGTCTGCCATTAAACAGACTCGACTCGTGGCCTCGCCGGGCTGTTATCCGACGGCCGCGATTCTCCAGTTGGCACCCTTGATCGCCCATGGGTTGGTTGCAGCTGACAGCATAGTGATTGACGCGAAATCCGGCATCTCGGGCGCAGGAAGAAGCCCCGCCCTGCCCTATCATTTCCCTGAAGCTCATGAATCATTGGAGCCCTATAAGATCGGCCAGCATCGGCACATCCCTGAAATCGAACAGGAACTCACCGGATTGGTAGGCACACGAACTCAAGCGACTCGCGGTGAAGTGGCCCCCGTGACCGTTGCCTTCACGCCGCATCTGGTTCCCATGAACCGAGGTATCCTCAGCACCGCGTATGCACGAATGAAGGGGCAGCTCGACATCGCCGAGTTACGAACTCTCTATCGAGACTTCTATAAAGGGGAACGATTTGTGCGACTCCTCGAAGGGGCCATGCCGAATCCCCGCCACGTGCGAGGCGCCAACTATTGTGATATCGCCGTCCACCTCGATCGGCGGGCCGGTTGGGTCGTCACCGTGGCGGCCATTGACAACCTGATTAAAGGGGCAGCCGGACAGGCCATTCAAGCGATGAACCTGATGCTAGGGTATCCGGAAGAAACCGGACTCGTGGCTCCGGGCATCTACCCCTAGCACACGATGCATGAGCGCGTCGTAGCGGATCATTTTTATATCACAGAGGAAGAGCGATGAAGACTATCCCTGGAGGCGTGACCGCGCCGATCGGATTTCGGGCCGCCGGAGTCTACAGCGGGATCAAAAAGAAAAAAAAACAGCAACTCGACCTGGCCTTAGTCGTGTCGGACCACGAAGGTCCTGTAGCCGGCGTGTTCACGACCAATCAAGTCGTGGCCGCACCGGTCATCCTCGATCGCCTCCACCTCAAACAGGGCATCGGCCGCGCCTTCCTCGTCAATAGCGGGAACGCCAACGCCTGTACCGGATCGGAAGGCATGGAGGCTGCCCAAGAAATGGCACAACTGGCGGCAACGACTCTCAACTGCGCCCCGCATACCATCTTCGTTGGCTCGACCGGAGTCATCGGTCAACCACTCCCCATTGCGTGCATCCGAAAAGCGCTTCCGGCACTGGCGGCTCGTGTGACACGCCGGGGCGGAGCAGAAGCGGCCGCGGCCATCATGACCACCGACCTCAAACCCAAGCAAGTCGCCGTTCGTGCTCAGCTCGGCGGCAAACTGGTGACTGTCGGCGGCATGGCCAAGGGCTCGGGCATGATTCATCCCAACATGGCCACCATGTTGGGATACCTGACCACCGACGCAGCCATCGGGCAACGCGCCCTCCAATCAGCACTCAAACAGGCGGTCGATCAATCGTTCAATTGCATCACGGTCGACGGCGACACCAGCACCAACGACACGGTACTCTGCTTGGCCAATGGGATGGCCGGCAATCGTCCCATCACCGCGGGCTCGGCCGATTTCACACGCTTCTGCGCAATGCTCGAAACGGTCTGCCGCACCTTGGCGCTGAAAATCTGTTGGGACGGCGAGGGCGTCACCAAAGTCGTGCGGGTGGAAGTCACAGGGGCCGAATCGCCAAAAGCGGCAAAACAGGTCGCGCAAACGGTCGCGACCTCAAACCTGGTGAAGACAGCGCTCTTCGGCGGCGACGCCAATTGGGGCCGCGTCATGGCAGCGCTTGGACGTGCGGGAGTGCCCCTTGACCCCTCTCGCATCAGCCTGCAATTTGGAGGGGTTCCAATGGTGCGTAAGGGCCTAGGACTCGGACGCGCTGCCGAGCGGCAACTGACCAAGGTCTTCAAAACCAAAGAGTTCACCATTCTCATCGATCTGGCTCAGGGTAAGGCCAGCGCGCACATGTGGACTACCGATTTGTCTTACGAATACGTGCGGATCAACGCGAGTTATCGCTCATAAGTGACCTCGCGCGGTTGCAAAATCTCGGCCACTATGCTAGCGTTCGGGCGTTTCGCGCAATGACCGGTCGGTCCCATCGTTCATCGCGCGGTATCCAAAACCAGGGACATCTTATTTAAATCCACACCAGCGTGATGCGCACGCTGCGCAGCCTGAGAATAAGGGGATCTCCCCCTCGTCGTTGGCGTTCGCCAGGCGCTCTGCAGGCTTCGGAGGGAGGTGAAGGTATGGGAGTAGTTGCGATTAAGGAATTACTGGAAGCCGGCGTCCATTTCGGACACCAGACCAACCGTTGGAATCCCAAGATGAAGCGGTTCCTGTTCGGGGAACGCAACGGCGTCTACATTATCGACCTTCAACAGACGGTCGAGCGTATGGAACAGGCCTATGCCTTCGCTCGCGACACCGTGGCAGCCGGTGACTCCGTCCTGTTCGTCGGCACGAAGCGCCAGGCGGCAGAGATTCTGGAAGACGAGGCCAAGCGTGCCAACCAGTTCTACATCAACCAACGCTGGTTGGGCGGCATGCTGACCAACTTTCAGACCATCCGCCGCAGCATCGACAAAATGAAGAAGATGGAAGCGACCCTCGCAGATCCGAGCCACCAGGGCCACACGAAAAAAGAGCTCGGGCAGATGCAGAAGGAAGTCGTGAAGTTACAGAAGAACCTGTCGGGTATCCGCAACATGCGCGCCCTGCCCGGCGCCGTGTTTATTCTGGATACGCGCATCGAACACATTGCCATCCTCGAAGCCAGCCGGCTGGAAATCCCGGTCATTGCCATCGTGGATTCAAATTGCGATCCGGATCACATCCAATACCCGATTCCCGGCAACGATGACGCGATTCGTTCCATCAAGCTGATCATCTCCCGGATCGCGGACGCCTGCCTTGAAGGCGCGCATCTCCGGGCGCAGCAGGAAGAAACGGAATTTGCCTCGGCACCGGCTGGTGGCGGCGCAAAGCCGGCGGCGAATCTGGCCGGCGTGTCCGCGTCCTAACCATCCCATCTGAGACGACTGTATTGCTCTATTCGATCAACTGAGGAACCCATGGCAAGTTTGAGTGAACTGGTGAAAGAGTTACGTGAAAAGACCGGGGCTGGCATTCTCGATTGTCAGAAGGCCCTGACGGAGAACGGGAACAGCATCGACAAGGCCATCGACTATCTCCGACAGAAAGGCTTGGCCGCAGCGCAGAAAAAGGCCGGCCGCGAAACCAACCAAGGACTGATCCACGCGTACATCCATGCGGGCGGAAAGATCGGCGTGCTCATCGAAGTGAACTGTGAGACCGATTTCGTCGCACGGAATGAGCAATTCAAAGCCTTCGTGAACGACTTGGCGTTGCAAGTGGCCGCCTCCAGTCCCTCCTATGTTCGACGGGAAGAGATTCCTGCAGACGTCGTAGAGAAGGAGCGCAGCATCTACGAGGCCCAAGCCAAGGAACTGGGCAAACCGCCGGCGGCGTGGCCCAAGATCGTCGAGGGCAAGCTCGAAAAGTTCTATCAAGAGAACTGCCTGCTCGAGCAGGGCTTCATCAAGGATCCCTCAGTCGTGATCAAGGATCTCCTGGCACAACAAATTGCCACGATCGGCGAGAACATGAATATCCGCCGATTCACGAGATTCCAGTTAGGCCAAGCATGAGTTCTGCCCATTACCGCCGCATCCTGCTGAAAGTCAGCGGAGAAATGCTGGCCGGTGAGCAGGGCTATGGCATTCAACCCTCGATTCTCGAAGGACTCGCAGAAGAGATTGCCGACGTCGTCGCAATGGACGTCGAAGTGGCCGTTGTGATCGGCGGCGGCAATATCTTCCGCGGATTGGCCGCCAGCGCCCGCGGTATGGAGCGGGCATCCGCCGACTACATGGGCATGCTCGCCACCGTGCTGAATGCCTTGGCCCTCCAGAATGCCCTGGAAGGCAAGGGCGTCAGTACTCGCGTCCAATCGGCGATTGAAATGCGACAGTTAGCCGAAGGCTACATTCGGCGGCGCGCCATCCGGCACCTGGAAAAGAAGCGCGTGGTGATCTTTGCCGGAGGAACGGGGAACCCCTATTTCTCCACCGACACCGCGGCATCACTCAGGGCAATGGAAATCGGCGCGCAGGTCATCATGAAGGGCACCAAGGTCGACGGCATCTACGACAGCGATCCGGTCAAAAATCCCCAAGCCAAAAAGTACAATGAGATTCCCTTTCTCTCGATTCTGACCCAGAATCTCAAAGTCATGGATTCGACCGCCATCAGCCTGTGCATGGACAACCGGTTGCCGTTGATCGTGTTCAACTTGAAAGAAAAGGGCAATTTCAAACGTGTCGTCCAGGGCGATCCGATCGGAACCCTGGTCACCGTGGAAAGCCGCTAAGGGAGAGACCGATGTCGACGGCGCAGGAAGTCAAACAGCGTGTGACCGAAAAAATGAACCATGCCATCGAGCATTTGAAACGCGACTTGGCGGGAATTCGCACCGGTCGCGCTTCAGTCGCGCTCCTCGACGGCATCAAAGTCGATTATTATGGGACGCTGACGCCCTTGAAGCAGGTGGCAAACGTCGCCACACCGGAAGCTCGCCTCATCACGATTCAGCCGTGGGAACAGAACCTGATCCGTGAAATCGAGAAAGCGATTCAGATGTCCGACCTTGGCCTAACGCCGTCGAACGACGGCAAGATGATTCGCATTCCGCTTCCTCCGCTGACCGAAGAGCGCCGCAAGGACCTCATCAAGGTTTGCAAGAAACACGGTGAAGAAATGAAGGTTCAGATTCGTGGCTTTCGGCGGGACGGAAATGAAGAACTCAAGAAGCTGCAGAAAGACGCCAAGCTTACCGAAGATGAACTGCGAAAGTCGGAAACAGAGATTCAAAAATTTACCGACCAGTACGTGCAGAAGATTGACGACATGATGAAGAAAAAAGAAGGCGAAATCTTGGAAGTCTAGCGCCCTAATTCTGTTGTCAGACACTGCGTGTACCAGCCGTCCGAATCCTCCCCAACCTCAGCCTCCGTCGATCTGACCGCCCTTGCTCAGAATGTTGCCCACGTCCGGCGACTAGCCCCACGCGCCGATGTGCTGGCCGTCGTCAAGGCCAACGCCTATGGGCATGGCGCCATTGAAATTAGCCACGCCTTGCAAAAACTGGCCGTCCGCCGGTTCGGTGTCGCCACCGTGGACGAGGGCATCGCCCTGCGCCAGGCGGGCATCCAGGACACCATCCTGGTCATGGGCGCGACCGTTCCTGCACAGTTTACGGAGCTGGTGGCCCATCGCTTAACGCCCGTGCTGTACAGAACGGATCTGATTCCTACCTTTGCTGCCCATGCCCGAACCGCCCCCACTCCCTACCCCGTCCATATCAAAGTCGAGACCGGCATGGGACGATTGGGGGTGTCGCCGCACGAACTGCTTGAACTCCTTTCTAGATCAGAACTACGCGGCCCTCTGCGCCTTGAAGGCCTCATGACGCATCTGGCTGACGCAGACAATCGAGATGCAGGACAGACGGAGGAACAACTCGCGCGATTTCAGCAGGTCCTCAATCAAGTACAGATACGCGGCCTGGCGATTCCGCTGATTCACGTGGCCAATAGCGCAGGCATCATCAAATATCCCACCAGCCTGCACTCGCTCGTGCGCCCCGGGATCATGCTCTATGGCTACCATACCCTCTCGAAGGACACGCAGACTCCCGAGTTGCAACCGATCCTCACCTGGAAGACGACCATCGCGCATGTGCATACGATTTCACCGGGAGGCAGCGTCAGTTACAACCGGACCTTCATCGCCTCGCGGCAGACGCGTGTGGCAGTGCTGCCAGTCGGGTATGCCGACGGGTACAACCGCCTGCTCTCGAATCGCGGACAGGTACTGATCGGCGGACGACGAGTGCCGGTGATCGGACGGGTCTGCATGGACATGACGATGGTCGACATCACGGACGTGCCCGGCGTTCAGGTGGGAGAGGAGGCGATTCTGATCGGACAACAGAGTTCGGAGCGCATCACCGCATCCGACCTGGCCGCCTGGCAGCAAACCATTCCGTATGAAATTCTCTGCGCCATCGGCTCCCGCGTGCCGCGTCGGTATCTCCCGCTCGACTCGCCCGCCGGTGCAGCGTCTCAATCCAGCTGACGCCTACGGCCTGCGCACAGGTCTTTGCCATAGGACGACTCGGCATCCCCTTGCCTTCGCTGCCTTGTTCCCGCATAGTCCATACGTAGTCTCGAGAGCGCAGTTTGATCACAATCCCTCACGCACACCGCAGAAGGACACGAGCATGAGCCGCTGGATCCCGTTGACGCAGCACCCGCTGATTCGAGCGTGGGCCGTCATCCTGCTTGCAATCCCGACCACACCGGCCGTGGCCGCAAACCCACAGGCCCCGGGACAAGCCGTTGTGAAGCCTTCCGCCATGACTGTCCATGCGCCGATTCCGGTGACACCACTCGCCGAGTTGTACGGGAACATCAACCAACATCTTGCGACACATCGCAACCACGGACGCGAATGGATCACCTTGGGCAGCGGGAGCGGGTTTCTCAAGTATCGACTCTGGCCCGACGAACAGAGTTCGACCACAGCAGCAGACCGGCTACTGTCCCACAGCACCGTGCCGTTCGGTGTGGAATATGCCAAGCAGATTAAAGGATCGATCACAAAAATTGCCGAATGCGGACAGCGCGATGCAGCCACAGGTACGGGGCGGCTTTCGGTCACGGTGGCGACGATGTTCAAGCAAGGTCGCAGCTATACGGTGCTTCCCGCCAGTCAGGTCAGCGCCGTGCAATCCGCTCAATCCTGCCTGTTGTCTGAGGAAGGGGTGGACGCCAGCCCATTGATGGCGCAAGTCTACCGAAGTGATTTGCAGGAGGTCCTGCCAGCGGTCGACCGTAAGGCAGCCGGCCTCGTCACCCTCAAACCGGCGATCGCCCGCATCTGGAATGATCTTCAGGAGCCGTTGCTGCTGGATGAAACGGAACAACTGTGGCTGTTGCTGAACCCGGAGAGCACCGCTGCGGCCGGCATCGAACCCCTTTCGGGCACGCCCGCTGCCGGCTATGGGGTCATCGCACGGCCCACAGTCGTGCGAGGCACCAAACCCACGTCGCGTCACCGGCCGCTCCCTGAACCGCTGGATCACTTCCAGAACGACGGATTCCATGTCGATTTCGCACTGCAGGTGCCGATCGAAGAAGCGAATCAACGTCTGCGTGAAGCCGTCATCGGCCAGGAATGGTCACTCGGCGTGGGAACGATCAAAATTGTCAACGCGACGCTGTATCCATTGGGCAACCAGGTGGGAGTCGAACTGATCCTCCGAGGACTGCTGCCGTTGACCCTGCGCCTCAAGGGGATGCCGGCCTATGATGAATCGTCCGGGCGCATCCTGTTCCGGGAAGTCGATTACATCATCAAGGAACGCACGCCCGCTACCGACCTGGCGGAGGAATGGTTGCACGAACCGCTGCGGGAAGAGTTGGCGGGCAGACTGTCATTGCCGATTCGTGAGGAATTGGATCTGATGCGACAGGCGCTCGAGAAGGGACTCCACCGCGAGTTGACCGGTGGACGGTTGCGAGGAACGGTCCGGCAGCTGTCGCTGGAAGACCTGACAGTACAGGCCGAGAGTCTGTCGGTCCGATTGAAGGCAGCGGGCACACTGCGCTACGACGCCCGCGCCGACGTCGCCGCGCCATGACGTACGGCTACACCTTCAGCTTCCGCTTGAGTTGTTTTTCCACGCTGGACACTTTGCCGGCCAGCCGTCCTTTCGGCCCCTTGCGATAGTCGATCTTGATACTGCAGGAGATGCGATTACAGTCCTTGCGCATGCGCATGTAGCATTTCTTGACCACCGTCATGACCTCATCCCACTCGCCTTCCAGCACTGTCCCCATCGGGTTCAATCGATAGTCCACTCCACTCTTGTCGATGATGTCCAGCGAACGCGCGACATACTGACTGACACTCTCGCCTTTGCCCAGCGGTGACATACTGAATTCCAATAACACCATGTCTTTGTCCATCCTTCCTAGGAAGTGGCCGGCGATGCGGTGGTCTGCTGTTTCGCACGTTGCTCGGTCCAAACTTTCGGGTACTGCACCTTCCCCAATAGGCGAAACCCGTCCAACGCTTCACGCAAGAGCGCCCGGCGCTTCTCGGCATCGGGTTCATTGGCCTTGGCCTGCTCACGCAGTTCGCTCAGCCAATCGACAAAGGCAGCGAATTCTGCATCTAGAATACGCTCCAGATCTTCCTTCATGAATCCAGACAGCGCCGGCGCCTGTCCGCTCGAACTGATCGCCACGCGCATATGCCCGGAACTGACCACGGCCGGCATCACGACGTTCGAGACATCGGGCTGGTCGACGGACCAGAGCAGGAATTTCTGTTCGCGAGCCAACCGGATCAGCGAGTGCGCGAGTTCGCGATCGTCGCGTAACGTATTCAACACCAGAATGACGCTCTCCAGATCGTTCGCGCGAAAATGCCGCCCCCGGTGAATGATCTTCGCCGAGGCCGCAAGTTTGCGGAGCACATCGTGCAGCGTCGGGCTGATGACCGTCACCTTGGCACCGGCATCCAACAGCCGCTGCACCTTATCCGCCGCTTCTTCGTTGCCACCGATAACCAGCACCGGCCAGCCACGCACATCGAGTGAAATTTGAAACCCAGGATTTGCCGCCATGATGATCGTCCTCCCAGAAGCCCACGACAACATAAAGGCGTATCATACAACAGGCGATTTCACAGGGTAAACCGGCTCCACCATTCCCCTTTCCGCCGTGAGCTGGGTATAATGCGCCCGCAGCGAAATGCGAGAGCCCTGAGGCTCGTCACGGGTTAGCAAAGGAGTCTATTGTGGCTGGATATACAGGACGGTCCCTGGCGATGGCCGGCGGGATCATCGGCGTGGCGGCATTGGCGGCGTACTTCGGCGTGGCGCATATCGGGGAGCCGGACCAGGGCGGCGGATCGATTGCCGGGCAGGTACAGATCGCACCAAACCTGGTTGATCAGGTCAAACCGACGGATGTGCTCTTCGTCATCGTGCGCCGTCCCACCGGTCCTCCGCGCCCCATCGCGGCGAAACGATTCGATGGACCGAAGTTTCCGGTGCAGTTCGAAATTACGAACGAGGATGTGATGGTAAAAGGCAGTGAACTCAAGGGCATGGTCGACGTGATTGCCCGCCTCGATCGTGACGGCCAGGCCGGTCAACCACAACCGGGAGATATGGAAGGGCGGTATGCGAAGAATCCGACGCTGCCCGGCGGTCGCGATTTGACGATCACAATCGATAAGGTGTACTGACCACGAGATTTGAGTGGTGAATGCTGAGTGCTGAGTGACCATTTGACATCAACACCCTCGACTCAACACTGGACACTCTACGGCTCGGCTGGATCGGCATCCAACTCGAGATTCCAATACAGGTAATCCCGCCAACTTTCCGGCGTATTTCTGATGCCGATGGTGATCGTCACCGTGGGACTCCAGCGAGGCTTCACCGGCTTCTTCATCAGACGCATATTGGCTTCTTCCGGCGTTCGTCCGCTCTTCCGGTTGTTGCAACGCCAGCAGGCCGTCACAATGTTCTCCCAGGTCTTGCGACCGCCCTTGGCAATGGGCACGACATGGTCGAACGTCAGTTCTTCCGTGCGGAACTTGTGCCGGCAATACTGACAGCAATACCCGTCACGTGTGAAAATATTGATGCGGGAGAACTTCACGGCGCGATGACTGTCCTTCAGCTTGACCAGCTTCAGCAGCCGCATCACCGAAGGCAGTTTGATGGAGATCGAAATACCGTGGATTTGGCGGTCGTAGACTTCGAGGACTTCGACCTTCCCTTGCCAGAGCAAGGTAATGGCTTTTTGCCAATGCAGAACACGCAGCGGTTCATAGGTGGAGTTGAGCAACAAGGTCATTTCCATAGTGGCTCCGGCGATCTCCTATGAGTGCACTATTTACAGAATAGCAAATGGCGGCGCGGTGATGACCCTTCCCCTTGAGAAATCTGATTTATCTATGCCACATGCGACCAATGAAATCAAGCGCTTAGGCGATTGCACCCACAATGTTACGTCACCTTGAGGCAAGCCAGACTTTCCTGTGATCTGTGAAGGGATTCCATGAATTCGGACACCGACTACGTCACCGTCGCCCAAGTGGATCACGTCCCGCCCGGGACCTGCCGCACCGTTGAAGTCGACGGTATCTTTCTCGCGCTCTGCAATGTAAACGGCACGTTTCGGGCCGTCGACAACACCTGCCCCCATGCAGGCGGGCCGTTGGGTGAAGGCTGTCTGCATGGTGACCTGATCGTATGCCCGTGGCACGGATGGCGATTCAACGTCCACACCGGCGAGCGCCGGGAGAATCCCGAGATTCGCGTGGCCTGCATCGAGGTGAGGGTTCAAGGCTCGGATGTGCAGGTGAAGGTCCCGCTTACATTGTAGGAGGAAACGGAGGGGCGTCGCCTGGAGGTCGACTAGGACGGCCGCTCTCAGGCCCTTCCGGCATCAACCCATCAGCCGGCAATGAGGCAGCATTCACGCGCTTCGTGGCCAAGTCGACATGCCAGATAAAGTCCCGTTCGAACCACTGCGTCGTGCCCTGCTCCCGCATGTAGATCCGGACTTCATACCGCTGCTCATCCTGCTTGATGACCTGCCACTCACCCAAGCGGAGCCCCAACTTGCGCGCCTCCTGAATACGCGCCCGCTCATTGAAGGCCTGGAGAATGGTCGGATAGCCGGCGGCTCGATGAGTCTGCACCAGCGCCAGCGCCTCGGCCGCGCGCGGGTCGGTGATTGGATTGAGAGTGGGCGGCTTCATCCACCAATACACCAGCACACCGGCCAGCAGAAGCAGCAACACCGCGTAATGGATGACTTTACTCATAAGATGTGACGATCGTCGTTGGTCAGAGATGACTCAACTCGTCACTATATGTGGCGTGCGATTTCTCTGTCAATCAGGGAAGGATCGGTCCGGCCGCTGAATTAGTCCGCGAGCGGTTGTCGCCGCGCTTGACAAGGCTGCGCAACGCTATGGTACAAGTACCGGTCAACCGACGAGACACCCTGGGAGCCTCACCGTTCAATGAAGTTCTTCTTTTACGCGGACAATTTGAACCCGTCTCAACTCAAGCGTCGCGCCCCCGAACATAAGTTTCTCTTCACGGCCTATCTGCCCGACCACAGCGTGCAGTTCTGCCGCTGGTCGACGCAGTGGCGCTGCGGCCTGGCGAGCGTCGTACCCTCGCCCGGAGAAAAGGTTTGGGGGGCCGTCTTCGAGATCACCGACGAAGATCTCAAGATCCTCGACGAATTCGAAAACGACGTCCCGCAAGGTGCCTACCGGCATTTGCCGGTCACCGTCATCACGGAAGAGGGTGAAAAATTACTGGTCACCACCCATGCGGCCAATCCCATCGGTAAGTTCAAGCCGAAGGAACATTATATCGATTGGGTCCTCAAGGGCCTTAAGCAGTGGAAGTTGCCCGAAGAATGCATCGAACAGTGGAAGGCCTATAAGCCAGCCTGACGCATTCGACACAGGTCGTCAATTACCCCATCCATAGATTCGAGGTCACGATGCCAAAACCGAAACATCATATTCTTGTCTGCACCAACGCCCGTCCGCCTGGCCACCCGAAACCGTCCTGCGGCGGTCAGGGTTCCGCGCAATTGCTGATGACCTTCAATATGGGGCTGATGCAACGCGGCATCATGCCGGGCGAAGTGCTGGTGACCGGCTCGTCCTGTCTGGGTCCCTGCGAGCAGGGCCCGACCGTCGTCGTCTATCCCGAAGGCACCTGGTATTCCAAGGTCACGGAAGCCGATGTCGCGACCATCCTTGATGAACACATCAAGGGCGGCAAGCCGGCAGAAAAGTTGAACCCGGATAGCATCTGGAAGTAACGCTATCAGCGACCAGCGTTCAGCTATCAGCCTTTGGAACCGCGTGAATTTCCGGAGCTGACTGCTGATGGCTGGCCGCTGATTCCTCGCTTGCTATGAGCACCCCAAGCCACAAAGAACACAAACACCACGCCCCCCGCTCCGTCGGCTGCATGATCATCACCTGCAGCGATACGCGCACGCCAGAGACCGACACCAGCGGCCAGTTGATCCAGAAACTGTTGAAGGAGAGCGGTCACACGATCGCAGCCTATCATCTCGTCAAAGACGAGCCGGCACAGATCAGGGCTCGGATCTCGGATGGTGTCGCCAACGACTCCGTGCAGGCCATTATCATCAACGGTGGAACGGGTATTTCCCGGCGGGACTCGACCTTTGAAGCCGTGGACGCGATGCTGGAAAAACGGCTGGATGGATTCGGCGAAGTCTTTCGGTTCCTGACCTATCAAGAGATCGGCTCACCGGCGATCATGAGCCGCGCCACGGCCGGCATCATCAAGGGCCGCATCCTCTTCTCCACCCCCGGATCCGAAAACGCTGTACGCCTGGCGATGGAAAAACTCATCCTCCCCGAACTCGGTCACCTGGTCAAAGAACTCACAAAATAGTACGTCGTCAGCTTTCAGCAATCAGCCTTCAGCTTTCCGGGTTTCTCAGAAGCAAATTCTGCGAGCTGATGATATTTGTTGCTGGCTAGCGGCTTTACGCCGGTCGAGTTATCCGGCCGAGACTGCTCAAATCGGCCATCCAACAAGGCCGCAAGGGGTGAGACGACTGAGGCGTACCCTTGCGGTACGTCGTAGGGAGCCGTGCGACCGAGAACGAAGTTGGAGCCCGTTTTCAGCATCTACCCAGTGAAGGATGTTCAAAACGGCTTTCCAGCAAGGCCGCAGGCGAAGCAAAACCGGAAGCGTACCCTCTGTGGTACGTTGAGGATTTTGATGAGTCGAGAACGCTGTTAGAGGATATTGTCATTGGCGACCGAGGATGCTCAAAACGGTGCTCCAACAAGGCCGCAGGAAGCACAGCGACTGAGGCGTATCCTTGCGATACGTCGCAAGGAGATGTGCGACCGAGAACGAAGTTGGAGCCCGTTTTCAGCATCCGACTAGTCTTGGCCGATTTTGGGTTCGGAATACACCTGCTTATCCGCCAGTTTCGATTGCGCGTACCGCTTGTAATGCATCAGCAGATCGCGAACTGACACCACGCCGACAATTGCCCCGCCCTTGGTGACCGCGAGGTGCCGCACACCGAGATCACCCATCATGTCTTGAGCATCATCGACATCCTGACTGCTCTCGATGGTGCAGAGCGGCGAGGTCATGACCTGTTCGACCGTGAGCTTGCCCAGGTCTTGGTTGGTGGCCAACCCCTTCCGGACGAGATCCGTATCGGTCACGATCCCGACATGATTCTTCCCCTTCTTGATCAGGAGGGAGCTCACCCGCAGGGTGCGCATCTTCTTCGCCGCACCGCGAATGGACGTCGTCGGACCGACGCTTTGAGGTTTCTTGTTCATGATTTGTGCAACTGTTGCCATACCACATACCTTTCTGCCCGTTGGGACATGAGAACCGATAAAGACACCGATTACGAAACGGTCAGCACGATCTTACCAAAAAATTTCCGATTCAAAAGATATTCTTGCGCGGCCTTCGCGTCGGACAGCGGGAATGTACGATCGATGACCGGTCGCAATCGGCCCTCACCGACCAGGTGAGCGGCCTTCAACAACTCACTCTGAGAGCCCATATATGAGCCCTTGATCGTGAGTTGCCGTGAATAGATGTAGCGGAGGTCGAGCTTCACCTCCGCGCCCGTCGTCGCGCCGCACGTGACCAGCCGCCCGCCCTTGGCGAGTGAATCGATGCACTGCGTCCACACTTCTGGTCCGATGTGTTCGATCACCACATCCACGCCGCGTCGATGCGTCACTTCACGCACCCGCTGATTGACCTGTTCACGTCCGTGATGAATCACCTCATCGGCACCCAGCGCCTTGGCCTTGGCAATTTTATCATCGCTGCCCACGGTGGTGACCACGCGGGCCCCGGCCAGTTTCGCCATCTGGATCGCCATATGCCCGACTCCGCTGCCCGCCCCCATGATCAACACGTCTTCACCCGGTCGCAGGTCGGCCAGTCCGAACAACATATGCCAGGCAGTCACAGACACCAGGGGGAAGGCCGCGGCCTGCTCGAAAGACAAGGCGCCGGGAATCGGATGCACATTTCGCGCGGGCACCTTCACATACTCCGCGTACCCGCCATGGCACATGGCCCCGATCAACCCGTAGGAGCGGCACATATTGTCACGACCGCCCACACATTGTTCGCATCGACCACACCCGACACCCGGCGACACGAAAACCCGTTCGCCTTCGGCTACCCCTTCCACGTGAGCGCCGATCTGCTGCACGACCCCGGCGATGTCCGAGCCCGAAATATGAGGGAGCGGCATCGGATAGGCCGGACTCCCCTGACGGATCCAAATGTCCAGGTGATTCAGGGCGCAGGCCTTGACCCGCACCAGCACTTCATCGACACCGATGGTCGGCATCGGCATCTCCTGATACTGCAGCTTCCCCGTCCCGCCATGCTCATGGAAGACAACCGCGTTCATAACACCTCAGCGTGACAACACCATGTTGAGTGTTGAGTTGTGAGTCCTGAGTTCCCGGATACGAAGCGCGTAGTTCTCAATTCATTTCCATCGCGCGACTCGTGACTACCTGTTCGCCCTCGCTCCATTCTTCACAGGATGATCACAACGCCATGTCACAAGGCCGCAGGGAGTGCGGCGACTGAGGCGTACCCTTGGGGTACGTCGCAGGGAGCCGTACGACTGAGAACGCCGTGAGATGGCGTTGTGATCATCCTGCTAAAAACTGAGCGTCCCCTCCACCACCATCACCGCCTCCCCGCCGACCATGACCCCCTGAATCGCATCGTCGTCCGAGTTCACTTGAATGAAGATGCGCGACGGGCGGTCGATCTCGTACCCCTGCTCGGCGGTGATCTCGGTTTCCGGCCTGATGTCGACCACCCCGTGCTGCACCAGATAGGCGCCCAACGCGCCGCTCGCGCTTCCCGTCGCAGGATCTTCCACGATGCCGATCAACGGCGCGAACATGCGCGTATGGACGGTGGAGGATTGTTCGACCGTCATGGTGCTGAACACCATCATGCCGTTCGCGCCATATTGCTGGGACAGCTCAGCGATGGCCGCCACATCGGGAACGATCGACCGCACCGCGGTGAGCGTACGCACCGGTACGATGATCACCGGCAGCCCCGTCGATACCACCTGTACGGGAAAGCGGGTTTCGGTAATCGCGGACTTGGTGATGCCCAGGGAGCGAGCGATGGCAAAGAGCGCTTCCGGCTCCTCGATGACATCCAGAAACTCGGGGCTCGGTTGCGCCATGACCACGCGTTCGATCACCCCGTCATGGGAATGGATATCGACGGGAAACAGCCCGAGATTACATTCCTGGAGTACCCGCGTGACCGGCTCCCGGAGCGCGAAACGATCCAAGGTGCCCAGTACGAAAAACGTGCCGATGACCGGATGTCCGGCGAAAGGAATTTCCTGAGTAGGGGTAAAGATGCGCATCTTGACCACCGCCGCCTGATCGGTCGGCGGAAAGACAAAGACCGTTTCGGAGAGATTCATCTCACGGGCGATCTGCTGCAACTCGACGTCGGTCAACCCGTCGGCGTCGGGAAACACCGCCACCGGGTTTCCACCGAAGGGGGCATCGGTAAATACGTCGGCTTGATAAAACTGCAATCGCCTCTGCCCGGGCATAACCTCCTCAATGTAAGGCTGGCGGCATGTTGCCCCGAGTCGGCATTTTTTGCAAGTGGCGATGGAGCGACAAGGAGGTAAGAATTTGGGAGACGCACTATTCAGCATACAGCCGAAACAGTGCGTAGAACGGGTGACGAACTGCCACAATCTGCATTCCGCCTCACAGGCTGGTCAAAACGGCATGTGCCAAGGCCGCAGGGAACGTGGGGACTGAGGCGTACCCTTGCGGTACGTCGCAGGGAGACACGTGACCGAGAACGCCAGCAGATGCCGTGTTCAGCAGCCGGCTTCGATTCCCGCCGGCTGGTCAAAACGGCATCCAACGAGGCCGCAGGCAAGCGACAACCGGAGGC
Organism: Nitrospira defluvii; assembly: GCF_905220995.1. Taxonomy (NCBI): domain Bacteria; kingdom Pseudomonadati; phylum Nitrospirota; class Nitrospiria; order Nitrospirales; family Nitrospiraceae; genus Nitrospira; species Nitrospira defluvii. The sequence continues at coordinate 10,384 of NZ_CAJNBJ010000017.1, read as the reverse complement.
GTACCTTAGAGGTACGTTGAGGATTGTGGCGAGCCGAGAACGAAGTTGGAGGTCGTTTTCACGAGCCGATTAGACGGGCCGGGGGATGGCTTCATACGCCTCCCTCAACGGATGATTGAGGTATTGCTCGACGTAGTTCTGCAGGGAGCCATGCCGGTAGAGCTGCTGATTGGCGAAGCGGGTATCGATCTTGTGCAGCACCTTCACACGCACACCGGTCTTCTTGGTGAACTGTTCCAGACTCACGCCCGTAATATCGGTATAGGGGCCACGACCCGACTGCATGATGCATTTCGGCACGTGAATGACCTTCTCTTTCGTCAGCCGTCGCGCAATATCATCAAAGGTCAGGAGCACCGTGCAATCGGAGTCGCCGCTGAGCAAGGCGTTGGGCACGTAAAGAAACTTCGCGCGATTCTTTCGGAACATGGTCAGGATCTTGTGTACACTCCCCGCCATCACCACGGTATCCTTTTTTTCCAATTCCAGCGAATCGAACAGGCTGACGATGCGGCGGCGGCTCAAAAATGCCGTCGTATAGGATTCCGTATGAATGGTCTGCAGGTTCGGTAAACCCAAGTGATAGATTCGGGTTGCTTCATCAGGCAGGAACTTGCGCCCCTGCCGCATCAGCGAAGCCGTCTCTTCCTTCAGTCCACGCACCGGGGTGAGCGTCCCCATCCAGAGCACACATTGCTGGTTGATCGCGGAAATGGTCGCCGCGTCCTTCGACATCGTGTGCTGGTCGAACGCATAGAAGTTGGCGGACGACACGGCGGGACCATCCAACACCTTCATGAGATGCTTGATGGATGGCGCATGCGGCATCAGCCGCTGCCGGTAGTCGCTCAGCGTGATGACCGAGAGTTCAAAGTTGATTCGGCCGGGATACTGCGCCGCCAATTGGTGAATCTTCGGCACATGCACAAACCCGACGGTAAAAAACTGGATACTCTTGTCGGTGTATTTCAGAAAGTCTTCAACCCATTCCATCGCCTTGGGGTGGAGAAACAGATCGGTCCATTCCATGAACTCGTTGCCGCCGAGACACCAGAACTGCGTCGGGTCAGTCGGTTTCCGGCTGATGTACTCGAGGATGAACTTCCAATCCTCGTCACTGGTCTTGGGCGGATCGAGCGTTTCGCGGTAGGAATGGTCGAGCTCGTAGCAAAACTCGCATTTCACGGGACAGTCCCGGCCCAGACTCAAGGGGATTTTCCCCGCGTCCATTTCCCTGATGAGCACCTGACGATAGTCGGTGCGATCCTTGAAGATGGGGGTGGGCTGAAAAATGGGGAGGGTTGTGGCCACGGGTAAACATCCCTTGTCCGTCGCCACGTGGGCGACCGGGGCTCATTGACAACGTTAGGATCGAACCGGGAAACTTCCGCTATGACCGACGACCGGCTGGCCCAGGCTCTCGCACTCTTCGCACTCTCGCAACCCTATACGCTGGACCAGCTCAATCAGCAGCGTGACGCCCTGCTGCACACTTGGACACCCCGCCGCTTTGCCAACCTCACGAACAACCCCAAGAAATATATGCAGGCTTATACGAAAGCCGAGGAGATGACCCGTAAGATTGAGGAGGCCTACCTGCTACTTACTGCTGCGCTCGATTACCAGAGAAGCTAAGGGCCGAATACGTATGGTCGATTACGGGAGGTTGCCTGCTGCAGGGTTTCCCCCGCCTTGTGCTATGAGTACTCGGTTCGTCTCCTGCTATCCCAAGCCGTGGGAGACAACGCGGCTCATCCCTTCCTTCCCTTCATCCCCTTCACCCATTGCCACTGGCCATGTCACCAATCCCGACACCCCTTCAGTCGTCGCGCCGTCCTTCGTGGCCGCATAAATCTGCGGCAGCTTGTTCGTGCCGAATTTGGAGATGTACAGAAAGACATGTTCGCGGCTGTTGACCCGCACCGCCCAGGGCTGAAAGTCGTTCTTGTAAAAATCTTCGCAGAGCTGCATCGCATCGAGGCAGGAAATCCCCACCGGCTCATTCAGCGTGTAATAGTAATCCAGCGGCAGGTCGTACTCCTCCTGCTTATGAATCGTGATGCCGAACTTCTCCGGATTACGCACCATCGGCGTGTGGCGGTAGGCCACGAAATAAAAGAGCTCGACCGAATGGATCACCGGCTGATTGTCGATGACGAACTGCCGCGTCTCCAGCGCCTCGTCGCGCGTCTCGCCCGGGAACCCGTAAAACGCCATCACGTGGTTCCAGATGCCCGCCTTCGCTGCCTGATGTAGATTGTTCTGGATCACGCTCTTCCGCGCATGTTTGTCCATGAGATTCAACACGCGCTCGTTCGCCGACTCCATACCGTAGTACAACGTGCAGCAGCCGGCCTTCGCCGCGAGGTCCCAAATCGCCTGATCCTGCAAGGTCTCCTCGAAGCGGATCAACGTCGTCCACTTGATGCCGACGTTCCGATCCACGAGCAACTGCGACACCTTCTTAAAGAGCGCTGGCGGATAGGATTCGTCCGAAAACAGGAAGTGGCGGCAATTGTATTTATCCCGCAACGCCGTCACTTGATCCACCACATGCTGTGCGCTCATCCCGCGGTACTGATCGAAGTAGCCCTGCCCGTGATCGCAGAACGTGCACCGGCCCCAGTAGCAGCCACGCGTGGCCAGGTACGGAATGATTCGCTCAGGAACGAAATAACGGTCCAGCGGCAAGCCGTCGAAATCCGGCAGCGGCAGGGCCGACGTTTTCTCCGTGTAGACTTCCTTGCTCTGCTTCACGCCCTCTGCATCGCGATACATCAGATTGGGCACCTGCTCCATCGCTCGCTGGCCGTTGACGGCCTCCAGGTACCAGAGCAGCGCATGTTCGCCCTCGTACAAAATCGCCGCATCGAACACCTCGGTGAAGAACCGCTCATGGTGCGCCCATTCTTCCTGCAGCCGCGTAACGACATTGCCACCGACGACGACGCGAATCTCCGGAAAACTCTCCTTGATCATCTTGCAGAACGTGAGGCCGGCCATCAGCTGCATTTGCGTGCCGATGGAGATGCCGATCACCGCCGGCTTTTCCTTGCTCACGCTGGGCAGCACCAGTTGATTGCAGATGTCGCGATAGACATTCACCTGTTCATCGTCGAGGCAGGCGAACACTTCCTTCGACACGCCTGGCCTGTAACCCAAATTGCTTTCCATCGGATAAAACACGAGCGAGGCCGGATAGTAGGCGGCGGAGATATATTGCATCGCTTCGCGGAACGTATTGAGCGCGCGCTCCAGCTTCTCCGCATCGTAGAACCGCTCACCGCGCACGACCAGTTTGGCATCTTCGGCCCGCTCCGCGAGGTCGAAGACATCCACGGCGTAGGCATCTTCCAGCACCGCTTTCTGACTGGCTTCCTGGTCGGTCAGCGTCCCGGCCTTCTCCTTGTCCTGGAGCGGCTTGAGATGCATGCCCAGGCGGCCCTTCACCCAGATCAAAAATTCCATGCTGAAGAAGTGGTCGTACATCTCGATGTTGATATCGCGCTGCACCACGGTATGTCCGGCTTCGCGCAACACGGCCGTCAACATCGGCAAGGCCAAGTACGGCGCCGTCGGCACCCACTCGGGCGGGAACAGTAACATGACCTTTGACTGCTTCCGATCTTCTTTCTTGATCGGCGTCAGGCCATCGATCTGGACGAGACCACTGCTACTCATGGTCGGTCACCTGCTTGATTTTCCTTGAGGACATTCAAAAAGGATCTCCGGCAAAGCCGCAGCGAGCGAAAGGATTCGAGAGCGTGACGGGGAACCTTTTTCAACGTCCTGACCATTACATCTTCCCCGCCAGCGTCGGCGATGCCCCGGCAATCTTGGCAGACCGATACTGTAGATCCGGCAACTTCTGCAACCCGAAGCGCGCGATGTAGAGGAAGATATATTCGCGTATGAACAGTCGCAGATCCCAACCAGGGTTGTGGTTCCGCTCGAACTCTTCGAACACGCGCTCCGCCTCTTCGATGCTCAAGCCCTGCTTCACCGTGAAGTAATAGTCCAGCGCCAGGTCCCATTCCGGATTCTTGTAGGCGGTGACGCCAAATTTCTCCGGATTCTTTGCCACGGGATTGTGCCGGCCCAGATCGAACGTGCCGAAACCCAGCGAATGGACGTAGTCCTTGTTCTGCTCCAGGAACTGCACCGAGGACCAAGCCTCCTCGCGCGTCTCACCGGGAAAGCCGAAGAAGCCCATACAGTGATTCCAGATGCCGGCTTCCGCCGTGCGTTTGAGATGCTCGGTCATGATGGCCGTCGTGGTGGCCTTGTCCATCAGCTTCAGCACCCGTTCGTTGCCCGACTCGTAGCCGAAGTGGAGATACTTACAGCCGGACTCCTTCGCATCCTGCCAGACCTGATCCTCCAGCAAACTCTTCTCGAATCGCATGTGGGTCGTCCAGACGATCCCCATGTTGGTCTCGATCAGGCCGCGCGCCAACTTGCGAAACAGGGCGGGCGGATAGGACTCATCGGTGAAGTGAAAATGCCGGGCTCCGTACTTGTCGCGCAGGTACGTGATCTCCGCCAACACGTCTTGAATCTTCTTGGATCGGTAGCCGGCCGTGTAGCCTTCGCCGTGATCGCAAAACTCACAGCGCCCCCAATAACAGCCCCGCGTCGCCAGGTACGGCAGAATCTTCGTCGGGACAAAATATTTCTCGAGCGGCAGCCCGTCGAAATCCGGCGGCGGCAAGCTATGCATGTCTTCGGCGAAACTCGTCGTCGAAACATGCACCCCGGTCGCGTCCTTGTAGATGGTGTTGGGCACATCGGCCAAACTCTGCTTCGCGCCGACCGCCGACACGAGCTGCACGAACGCCGTCTCCCCTTCATAGACCACAGCGCTGTCGAAATACTGAAACAACGGTGATTGCGGGAGCACGTCGCGCAGCCGCGTGACCGTGTTGCCGCCGATCGTCACATGGATGTGGGGAAAGTGCTGCTTGATGAGCGCGCAAAACGTCATCGAGGAAAACATCTGCTGCTGCAACACGATGGAGATGCCGATCACGTCCGGCTGCTCCGCCTCGATGGCCGGCTTCGCCAGTTGCTCGAACACATCGCGGTAGATATTCACCTGCGTGTCGTTCACCGCCTCAATGACTTCGCTGGAGACGAACACCTTATAGGAGAGGTTGGTCTCCATGGGCGGCATGCAGATCCGCGCCGGCGCATACACCAGGGAGATCACGGCCGTGACTTCACGAAAGACTTGAATAGCCCACTCTAACTGATCGATTTCGTAGAATATTTCTCCACGAATGATCGACTTGGCTTTCTCCGCCTTCTTGATCAGTTCGTCGATCCGCTGGCGGCTCACCTCGCACAGTTGAAGCTGGAGGTCCTGCTCCCAATCTTCCAGCTCTCGCTTCTTCGCCAACTTCCTCAGGCGATCGAGTTGTTGCGGCACTTTGCGCAAGACCTTCTTGAGAAAGTCTTCGCTGAAGTACCAATCCCACATCTCGAGATTGATGTCTTTTTGAACGACCTGATGCCCGGCTTGGCGGAGGACGGCGGTGAGGGACGGAAGACTCAGATAGGGTTCGGACGGAAACCAGTCGGGCGGAAAGATGAGCATGACTTTCATCTTCCGGCCGGCGGCAGCCTCGGACGACTTGCGCTGGAGCATAATCAGCTCGCGCGACGCCCGCTCGCCCTTTGTGTACTCAACCCGCATGTATCTATGACTCAACCTCGAAGACGAGGCCGAAGATCCTGTTGAGATCGTGAATGAAGCCCAGGAATCGCGTCATTGTACGGGCCTGGGAGAAATGGGGTCAAGAGGTGGGAGCGGGACACTCCTGTCACTCCCTTGCTCCCGGAACGCGCGCCCTCAGAAGGACCTCGTTCGACGGGCACAGTGGAAGCCACAGGAGTGCCCCGGCTGGGGAGGCAGAGAGAGAAACTGGATCAAACGACCGGTGGCCTGGCTGTCGGTGTTCAGCCGAGGGCCTTGTTGGCCGCCCGCCAGCGAGTCCACCTCATTGGGTACTGAAGTGGGTTTGCGACAGCAAGGAAAGCCGTGTGGCTGGGATAGTGAGGCAAGTGAGACAAAGATTGGAGCGAATCAGGTATTAGCGAGCAGCTTCAGAATATGCTTCGCAAGATGCTCGTTAATTTCAGTGTGACGGGGGATAGGTTGGGAAACGTTGGTCGTGGGGTTGTGATACCAATCGTGCTTTCCACCGTGACGAACAAGCACGCAACCAGCTAATTCGAGCTGTCGAATGAGGTCCTTGCGCTTCACCGGAGCGTCAACTCGGCAAGCTTGCGCACTCCTGGAATCTCGCCGCTCGTAAGATCCCGGTGCAAGTCACGCAGGTGTGCTTCCAGATCTTCGAGGGAGCTACCTTGCGTCCAATAGTCGGGATAATCCTGGAGGTATCCCAACCATTGCCCCTTCTCCTGCCAGTAGATGTATTTGGTCGATTCCATAATCCGAATTATAGCCTTCGAACCTACACTTGCCAAGAATCCATAGAGTCCCTCCATTTTTGTTTCGAATGGCTGACATTTGCCCTCCGATTTGCCACATGGTAGGTCTATCATTGCATCGTACGGGATAATTCTATGCTCATGACACAATCCACAGCCTTGTTCGTGCTGGCGGGTCTGTTCGAAATCGGCGGCGGGTATTTAATCTGGCAATGGTGGCGGAACGGCAGTCACTGGAGCGTCGGTCTGCTGGGCGCCGTCATTTTGATCCTCTACGGCATCGTGCCGACCTACCAGCCGTCGCACTTCGGCCGGGTCTATGCCGCGTACGGCGGCTGGTTCATTGTTCTGTCGATCCTCTGGGGTTGGCTGGTCGATCACGTGGAGCCGGATCGATTCGATGTCCTCGGGGCGATGGTGTGCCTGATGGGCGTGGCAGTGATGATGTATTGGCCGAGGTGAGAGGAGGAAAGAGGCTGGCCTGGCAGTTCCCCATGCTCCCGCAACGCGCGGCCTGGAGGGCCCTCGTTGGACGCGCGCACGGAGGAACCAGCCAGGCCACCCCTGGGGAATGGTTGGAAAAATCGGAACGCTATCGGAGAATCGTAGGCTCCGCTCAGCCGCAGACTTATCTATTTCCGCGTTGAGGATGCCTTCAGCGCGTCTAACACGGCCGGGTCGCGAGAGAAAGTTCTCACATATTCTAGTAGCGCCCCCTTCAACGAATCCTCGAAGGCTCCTTCCCCTGCGTACTGCCGGCTATCTCGAAACGTGCTAGTCAGTGGCTTTGACAAAAGCTTGTCTTGGCCGGTCCCGTTGAGAATCCCGATGTCCGTTTCCAGAGTGGCGACCATTTCGATGTCGAAGAAATGGATGGTCGCTTCGCTCCAGAACCGCTTGAGACCGACTTTCACCAATGCGTCAGCTTGAGAAACCTCAGGTGCGACGACCTTATGGTTGTTGGCCTCAAATTCGGCCTTCAACGCATCACGAAGGATATCTGCCGGCGGCTTGTCTGGAATCACCTTTGCCATATTCTGTCCATATCCATTCTTCTTATTGCCAACTCGGTCGAGTTCGAACTGATTGCGTTGGTCTTCGACCTGAATCGACACAGCCAAAGACGGGATAGTACTCAGCGGGCTTTTCTTCCCAGGCTCGACCGTGTAGACCGGCGTCACATGAGCGTCCATGCTCGCGCACCCACCAAGGATGCTTCCGAAGAAAAGAAGAATCGCCGCCAGACTCACGCTTACAATTTTCATAGATCCCCTTCCTCTGCTATGGAAATGCGATCTCGTTCACCGTTCGACCTGCGAGAGTTTCGATTGCCGATTTCAAACTGCTCCGCAGAACCTCTGGATCAGTCTGGAACTCACTAATGGGGCGACAGACTCCATCTATCATCAATTCGTCCCGCTCCCATTTCACCGCACCCTCAGGTAGCGTCACGAGACGCATGTGGACATCCAGTTCAACCCTGACACGGTCTTCACCTCCACAGAGCCGCAATCCCCACTCTTCAATCGTTTGCTGGAACAGCGCATCGAATCCTGCCGATTCTGCGGCTCGACGGTTATCCGAGGCCACGATCTCCACCGACTGAAAGACATGCACCGCAGCAAAGCGGTCTCGTAACGCAACCGCGCTTTCATGCGCAGGATCAAAATTGCCGACGGCACTCAGCAGAGTGTCCGCATGGCCGGAATCTTTGGATGATTTATACCCTGCCTCGACAGCGGCCCCGACCAGCCCAAAGAGGACGGCTCCGGTATTCGTCATATTGTCACGTGCCACCCGCACGGAGATCTGGTGCGGAGACTCCACGAACACTCCCGCCTTTTTGATCTGTGCCAGGTCAGTCCCGCTCATAGTGGCCTTCGTGCCGGTTGTTGCGACACAACCCGTCAGGAGCGCACCGACGATGAAGAGGAAAGGCGTTCTGAGTGCGAACAACCAGAAGCAGTTGGACCATGCCATAAAGACTCCTTATGCACACAGAAGGCTGTACGGTTTCGACTAAACTAGCATCGAGTAGCGAGAATGACTCGAAGATTTCATTTTTTCCGGATGTCCGTAATTCCTACAGTCAGAGGAGGCTGGCGGGTCTGTTCGAAATCGGTGGCGGGTATTTGATTTGGCAATGGTGGCGCAACGGCAGCCACTGGAGCATCGGCCTCCTGGGCGCCGTTGTCCTGATACTCTACGGCATCGTGCCGACCTATCAGCCGTCGCACTTCGGCCGGGTCTATGCCGCCTACGGCGGTTGGTTCATTATTCTGTCGATCCTTTGGGGTTGGCTCGTCGATCATGTAGAGCCGGATCGTTTTGATGTCATCGGGGCAATGGTGTGCCTGGTTGGCGTGACGGTGATGATGTATTGGCCGAGGTGAGAGGAGGAAAGAGGCTGGCCTGGCGGTTCCCCAAGCTCGCGCAACGCGCGATCGAAGACTCCCCTCGTTGGACGCGCGCACGTAGGGAACCGGCCAGGCCACCTCTGGGGGAGAATGGGAGGAAAAGGTATCATAGCCCGCGTCAGCAGAGGCAACGGCGGGAAGCCCAATCAGCTCCGGCTTAACTTGAGAGCGGCGGCGACGATCGGCTTGGCCCAGTCCGGTGTGGGCGAGAGGTCGGCCGGGCCGATAATCTCTCCTCGTTCCATCTGGAGCACCAAGCGAGGCAACGGCACCTCTGCTGCAGCGGGGTCCGCCTCCCGGCTATTGTCATGGACCCGCAAGGCCGTCAGATGAGGAAGCAGTGCAATGAGATTGAGGCGACTATGTTCGAAGCGACGCCTGACGTCGCGCTCGGGAATATCGTGGCCACCACGGCTGACTCTGGCTCGCACCCGTTCAAGATGCAATTCCGCGCTGGTCAGCCCCACATACCACATGTGAATCTCGATCCCCTGTGAGGCGGCCTGGCCGAGCAGTTGCGTGATCGTATGCCCCCCGAGTGTCGTCTCGAACGCGAAATCGAGACGCTCCTCAATCGCCCGCTTCAATAATCGCACACCCTGCCCCCAGGCTATGCCATTGGCCTCTTTTTGACTAAGCCCGGGATTGGCTGCCATGAGTCGACGCGCGGCTTCATCAGGATTGAAGTAGTTGCTCCCGAGCGCGCGAAAGGTTGCCCCGGCTATGCTGCTCTTGCCTGCGCCGTTCACCCCGGCAATGACGTAGAACCGTGGCGTTCTGATACCGCTCATGTGGCGCGGCTGGTGCGGGACATCCGGCGAGACGACTTGGCTGACGAGGCACGTGCCTTACTCGCGGCCGAAACGGCGGCGCGGCCCAATCGTGACGCCGAGGCTTCGAACGCATCAGCCATGCCCTGCCTGGCTTTCGCCGTCTGCATATCGGCCAGCAAGGCATCGAACTCGTTGGTGAGGTCATTAAGCTGAGGCGCGCGGTCCTTCACCAGCGCAACAAATTCTTCATAGGACAGGAGCACGGCCTTCGGGAGATCGTGACGCGTAATGGCTACTGCGCCGCCATGCATCGCCTGCTCCAGGACCGACCCGAATTCGTTCTTCACTTTCGTCGCCGCCACGGTGGACATATCCACCAGTTGGCCCTGACTGTTCCGATAGGTCAGCTTGGACATCGCTCTCCTCCCTGTGCGGTGAGGATATACCCAAACCAGCTAAATTGTCTATAATGGCTATTAATTAAGAAAGTGGTGCGCTGCAGATGATGGCAGAGTCGCCTGCTCTGGTTTGCTCGAGAACCCGGCAGTCGCGACTCGCAAGACGCGGATTGGATAGATTCTGAACGCAACCCTCCGACCGGGCAAATCATACGCAACTGCTTGTGACCATGACCTTCCCCCGTTTGTTACACCACGGTCAAGGTCGTTGAGTCCTGTGCCCGATGAGCCCCGGCTTGATGGTGACGAATGAATTCCTGAGGTGTCACATCCCCAATTGCGC